>CAZHBZ010000025.1:0-3076 GCA_964530925.1 uncultured Candidatus Saccharibacteria bacterium | reverse complement strand
AAGAAGACTCTCATTATCACGACATCCTTTTGGCAATCCAAACCGGAAATAAACTCTCCGATGATGACAGGCTTTCTTTAAAGGCGGACGATTTTTCGCTCGCCTCCCCCGAAGAGATGGAGTTGAAGTTCGCTTTCGCGCCGGAAGCGATAGAGAACACCGCGAAAATCGCGGGAATGTGCAATGTGGAACTGGAGCTCGGCAAAACCCTCCTTCCGAATTTTCCAAAACCCGACGGCAAGACCGCTAACGAATATCTTCTCGAGCTTATTGAAGAACGCATCCAAAACCGCTACCCGGGCGGTAAATTGACCCAAGTCGTAAGAGATCGAGTGGAGTATGAATTTGGAGTCATCGAAAAAACCGGCTTCGCGGATTATTTTCTTATCGTTCAAGACCTCATCAACTGGGCAAAAAATCACGGCATATCCGTGGGTCCCGGAAGAGGTTCCGCCGCAGGCAGTATTGTTTCCTATATTTTGAACATCACCGATATCGACCCGCTTATCTACGATTTGCTGTTTGAAAGATTCCTAAATCCGGAGCGCATTCAGATGCCGGATATAGATATAGACTTTGCCGACACCCGCCGGGACGAGGTTTTGGCCTACGCGCGCCAAAAATACGGCGAAGACCACGTCGCCCAAATTATTACTTTCGGAACCATGGCGGCCCGCGCGGCTATTCGCGATGCCGGGCGCGCGATGGGCGTCGCCTACTCCTTCTGCGACCAGGTTGCGAAGCTTATTCCATTCAACCCGACCCAGGGCATGAAAGAAGGCTGGCTCCAGAAATGCTTAGAGGAGGTCGAGGACCTAAAAACTCTTTACAATTCCAACGCCCAGGCCAAGGAATTAATCGACACGGCGCTACACCTCGAAGGCGTGGTCCGCCACGCTTCAGTTCACGCCTGTGGCACAGTTATCTCCCGCGATCCGCTGGACGAACGGGTTCCATTGCAGTTCGCCCCGCAAGACAAAGACATCATTATCACCCAGATAGAAATGCACGGCATTGAAGATCTGGGCCTTTTGAAAATCGACTTTTTGGGGCTCAAGAACCTGACTATTATTGAAGACACTCTGCGCCTTGTTCGCGAACTCCAAAATATCGATGTTAAAATTGCGGATATCCCGCTAGATGATCCTGCGACTTACGAGCTTCTCCAAAAAGGAGACACTACCGGAGTATTCCAATTCGAATCTTCCGGCATGCGCCGCTATATGAAAGAAATAAAACCAACCGTTTTGGAAGACTTAATCGCGCTCGTAGCCTTATATCGCCCCGGACCCATGGAACTTATTCCGACTTTCATTAAGCGCAAAAACGGACAGGAGAAAATAACCTATCTCCATCCAAAACTGGAACCAATATTAAAAAATACCCACGGCATCGGAGTCTATCAGGAACAAATGATGCGCATCGCGCGCGACCTCGCCGGTTATTCTCTGGCCGAGGCCGACACTCTTCGCAAAGCAATCGGTAAAAAAATAAAATCCCTCCTTGATGAGCAACAAGTCAAACTTATTAGCGGAATGTTAAAAAACGGCATAGACGAACGCTCGGCCAAGGCAATTTGGGAATTATTCCCGCCGTTCGCCCGCTACGGCTTTAACAAGAGCCACGCGGCCTGCTACGCGATGATCGGTTATCGCACAGCTTATCTCAAAGCCCATTACCCCGAAGAATTCATGGCGAGCCTCTTAAACGCGGATAGCGGCGACACGGAACGCATCTCCTTCCTCATCAATGAGGCGAAACAATCGAATGTTGATGTCTTGCCGCCTGACGTTAATAAAAGTTTCACCCGATTTTCTCCGGAGGGAGAGAAAATACGCTTCGGTCTTCTGGCGATTAAAAACGTGGGTCAGGCGATATCCGAAGCGATAATTGAAGAACGAGGAATGCGCGGGCCATTCAAAGATTTCGCGGACTTCCTGTCCCGCGTGAACCATAAGGACCTCAACAAAAAATCATTGGAAAGTCTCGCCAAGGGAGGAGTATTCGATTCTATGGGAATGGAACGCAACCAGATACTCGAAAATATGGATGAGATATTGCGCTTCGCCCAGGCCGCCAGAAAGGGCGCGCAGGGCACCCAAAACTCCCTCTTCGGAGACCTGCCCGCCGCGAGCATCCAAGGATTAAAACTGAAACCAGTCCCGCCGGCGGAAGTCGGACAAAAACTTGCTTGGGAAAAAGAATTATTAGGCTTCTACCTTTCTGAACACCCGCTCGCACGTTTTGAAGCAAAAATTAAAGAGGTCAAGGCTAGAACTATAGAAGAAATTCGAAACGCGCAAAATGCCAATCTTATTTATCGCACGGCCGGACTTATCTCCAAATCGCACAAAATCATTACCAAAAACGGCCAGCCGATGCTTTTTGTGACACTCGAAGACCTATCCCCTTATCAGATAGAGCTCGTAGTATTCAATAATACTCTTCAAAAGACGCAGGATATTTGGAACGAGAATAATGTGATTATTGTGGAAGGTAAGATAAATCATAGGAACGGCGAGCCATCGCTCATTGTAGAGCGGGCAAAAATATTGGAAATATAAAAACGAAAAAGCGGTCGGGGAACCCGCCTGCAAAATCTTCGGCGCGCTATATCGGGCCGGCTCGTACTCGCTGTCCTTTTATGAGTCCTTTCTGGGCCTCATAAGCGGGAAAAACAATATCTCTCGAATCGGCTTATCCATAAGAATCGCGAAAAGTCTTTCCGAGATTCCAAAGCCAGCGGTTGGCGGCATGCCATATTCTAAGGCAGTTATAAACTCCTCATCCAGCATTTGAGCCTCCACGTCCCCCGCCTCTCTTCGACTCATCTGTTCCTCAAAACGCGCCCGTTGGTCCAGAGGGTCATTTAGCTCCGAAAAGCCCTTGCCGAGCTCGGTACCAGCAGCCAGAACCTGAAACCGTTCTACCCGGCGCGGATCTTTTCTGTGCCGTTTTGCCAAAGGCTCAATCTCTACCGGCGGATCTATCAGAAAACATGGGTCGATAAGCGTCGGCCGTACGGTCTTTTTGAAAATAAGATCGATAAGCCTACCTTTGCCCATGTGCCGCTCGG
>CAZHBZ010000024.1:0-3781 GCA_964530925.1 uncultured Candidatus Saccharibacteria bacterium | reverse complement strand
AATCGTGCGGCCGCTTAGCGCGATCGCTCGCCAAAATTATCCAATCGCCGGAAACCAAATCTTGTCGGAATTCGCTCATACCAGTAGATAGTAGTTAGTGAATAGTAGATAGAGTTAGGATTCGTCTAAAATTATTCTTTTTCTGAAGCCTCCTCTTTCTTCGGCTTTTTTTGCTTTTATCGCCTCAACGTCTTCCCTTTTAAAACCCTTGAATTCTATAATGGCATCGATAACTTCCAAAACGTCCGCCACTTCTTCCGGACTTTCCGATTCGTTAAACTCATTGACCTCCTCCAGAAGTTTTTCTTTGAGCTTCTGTCTATATTCCTCCTCGGTTGCAACGTGAATAACCGGTTCTATACCTTTGCCCTTTATAATTTCTGGAATTCCGTCGCGCACTAATTTATCGTATTTCATTTCGTGTATTCACCACTCGCTACTCACGATTCACGACTGACTACTTACTTTTTATTCTATTCTCATAATACCACGCGAGAACATCCTTCGCTATCGGAACCGCATTCAAGCTTCCCTCCTTCGAATGCTCTATCAATACCAAAATGGCTATTTCTGGATCATCATACGGCGCGTAGCCGACAAAAAAAGCGTTTTCGGATGCGTTGTTCTGGATCTGGGCCGAACCGGTCTTGGCCGCAACCTTAACCGGCAGATCATTCAAAAGATGGGCTGTCCCCATAGCCGAAGTAACGGTCGCGCGCATTCCTTTTTGGACTTCCGTTATCTCCGGCAAAAGTGGACTCAAGTCAATGCGTAATTTTCCGATCTCGGCGAGATTCAAGGTAGGAATCATAATTTTCCCATCGTTGGCGATGCCGGCAATATAATCGAGAAGCTGGACCGGGGTGGTCTGTAGATCGCCCTGGCCTATCGACGCGTGATAAGTGTCTCCCAAAAGCCAAGGGCCTCTGCCGGAATTTTCCTTCCAATCCGCGCTAGGCAAAAACCCAGTCGCCTCTCCCGGTAAATCTATCCCGGTCTTACTTCCCAATCCGAATTCGGCCCACCAGTCCCGAAGTCTTGAAATGCCCAAACCTTTAATATCAAAAGCTCCTCCGCCTACGGTATAGAAATAAACGTTCGAAGACTGCGCGATTGCGGAATAAAGATTTATAGCGCCTTGGTAACGCCAATCCAAAAATCTTGTAGGCTTATCTGGGTCATAGGGGTTCGGAACATCCAAATAGCCGGGCGAAAAAACTGATTTTTGAGGATCAACCACGCCCTCAGCCAAAGCCGCGACACCTACAAGGGGTTTGATGGTCGACCCCGGCGAATACGCCCCGCTCACCGCCCTGTTGAAAAGCGGGCGCAGAGGAGAGGTCAGCAGCTCCACCCTCTCGGCGTTTTTACCGCTTTCATGGAAAACATTATTATCGAACGAGGGCAAATTGACCATTGAAAGAACTTCGCCAGTTTTGGGGTTAAAAGCTAATCCCACGCCGGTCGTGCGACCAAGGCTTCTTAACCCGCTTTTCATGCGGCTAAAAAAATACTTCTGAAATTCCAAATCTATAGTTGTTTTTAACGATTCCCCAATCTTGGCCTCGACACTCTTTCCCGGACCGATTATCTCACCTTTAGCATTCCTGAGTTCCGTGATTATCCCCGGAACACCCAAAAGTTTTTCGTCGTAAAACGCTTCGAGCCCCGCCTTGCCAACATAATCTTCCCCAGTCAAGTTAGGATTTTCTTCCAAATCTTTTCCAGTAACCAACCCGACATACCCCAAAATAGACGAGAGTGATTCGCCCTGAGGATAAAAGCGCTTATAACTTTCTTCGATCATAACCGCCGGAATCTTCGCGCTTTTAAGGTCCAAAAGTTCGCTTTGCGAAAGATCCTCGACTAGAATCACAGGCTCCACGCGCAGATCCAAATCTGTATTCTTTTCATTCACCATGCGCCAGACATCCTCCGGTTTGAGGCCGAGGACTTTTTCCACCGCCGAAAGGGTTTGCGCCTGCCTTCCCGATTCATATAGAAACTCTTTGACATCCAATTTCGCCGAAAAAACAGCTTTGTTATCGGCCAAGGCGACACCCTCGCGGCTCAATATCTCCCCCCGCGGCGCCGGGGTCCTATCCACACGATTTAAATTTATATCCGCTCTTTTGGCGTAAGCCTGCCCCTTCCCGATACCTAAAAACAACAACCTACCTCCGAGTACGATCCCGACCAAAAATATAACCACGCCTAAAAACAAAAGCGGTCGGCTTTTTAGGGGCACCTCTCGCACCCCAAGATCGCGAGACCAGTCATCGCTTAGCGACTCTTCGAAAGCGACAATATTGTAGTCTTTATCTTCCATCGTTATTAAGCTTACCGAAAAACGCGTAAAGGCCCCAAGCGAAAGCGAAAGAAACTACAATATTTGCCGCGAGAAAACCAATCCCATTTGCAAACATGGGAACACCGACCAGCATGTAAAAACCAACGATTCCGAATATCGCGGCCAATAACGGCTCGAACCAGGACTGCCAAAGCAGAACTTTTTTAAGAATAAAAACGGCAAACGGAATGACCAGCAGAGCGAATATTTCGCCCGAACCGAACGGATAAATTAATCTCGAAAGAAATACAACGAAAATTCCGAAAAAGGCAAGCTCGATCGTATCCAGAAAAAAGGCGGGGATGATCACGGCCAGGAGAAAAAGGTCAAAGGCCCAACCAAGCGAGGCTAAAAATCTTAACTCAACGACTAACGCGAGAAACAGAACCAAAATAGCCAGAAAAACTTTTACAAATGGAGTTCGCATGTTTTAGTTTGTCTCTAAAGAGAGATAGCGGATATCGGAAGGATTATAACCAAGAATAAGGGGGGCTTCGGAAAAAACATTTGTTCCAGATATGGCTGGCGTACCGGCGGTCCCAAGAAGTAGTCCGTATTCAAAATCCGCAGATGCGGAATAAACCAAATCTCCCGGAGCAATATCCGCGTTCTTAGGAATCATGGTGAGTTTTGGCTCTACTCCGCCCACCAAAAGCGCGTCGGTCTTGCTTTTGCCGATCCTAACCGGAAGGCTAAATCCGGGATCGAAAACCGTTCGAACAATCGCCAACTCTTCTTTGACCTCAATTATCTTGCCGACCAACATTCCTTCAAAAATCGCCGCGCCGCCGCTTTTTACGCCACCGTCGGCCCCCGCATCCGTCAAAAGTTCATTCTTAAAATTAAAGGGGTATCTGGAATAAACATCTGCGACTAACATATCTTTTTCCGCGTAAGAACGGGCCGATATTTGGAGAGCGGAGATATTTTCCGCGGTTATATTTTCAACACTCCTAACACCGAAGTTCAGCACATGCGCGACTCCTTGGAAAACTGACGTCGGCAAAAACAATAAGCCGACGAGTAGGAGCATCAAACATAAAAGTATAATTTTTTCTCCGGTCATCCCGTTAATAAATTAGGAGCGACGACAATTGGCCGCAAAATACCTGAGGCATGCCAATTATCTTGTTCGACAAAAATTGCATCTGAAAAATTTATTTGCGGGACGAGTCCCATTCCAAGAAATTATAAATCCGTGCCAAGTCTATGGAGAAATCCAAACTTTCTACGAAAGCGTGATATTCAAGGGCTTCAGAGGATTATCCAATAATTCTCCGTAGCGCTCAAAATTATCAACCATCATTCCCAAACCGCGAGCAAGGCAAGTTAGGGGCTCGTCCACAATATGAGTGGCAACCTGCGTCTCTCTTTCTATAAGTTCATCCAAGCCCCGAAGAAGAGCTCCGCCACCGCAAAGATAAATCCCTT
>CAZHBZ010000023.1:0-4930 GCA_964530925.1 uncultured Candidatus Saccharibacteria bacterium | reverse complement strand
ACGGTCTTTTTGAAAATAAGATCGATAAGCCTACCTTTGCCCATGTGCCGCTCGGGATTCAATTTTAATTCGATTGCTTTTTTGCGAAGCTCTTCTTCCGAGGCGGAAAGCGGATCTATTTTTATAGCTTTTTTAAAAGATTCCACATAATCCACTTTTTTCCATTTTTTACCCCAATCGATTTTCTTTCCTTCATAAACGGTCTTTAAGCCGCCCGTGGTTTTTTTGATAACGGATTTATAAGTTTTTTCGATAAGCTTCATCAAGTCTTCATATTCATGAAAAGCCCAGTAGAATTCGAGCTGGGTATAATCCTGAAGATGCTCCTTGTCTATGCCTTCGTTTCGAAAAATGCGTCCAATTTCAAAAACTTTTTCGTAGCCGGCGACTATGAGTTTTTTAAGCGGTAGCTCCAAAGAGATGCGCAGGAACAAATCGATGTCCAGCGCTTTCAAGTGAGTTTTAAAAGGTTCCGCCTCCGCGCCGCCAGGAATAGACTCCAAAACAGGAGTTTCAACTTCCAAAAATCCTTCGGCAAGGAGAGCGTCGCGAAAAGCCGACCAAAAGGCAGCTTTCTTGCGAAACATATCCGAAACATTTTTATCGGTCAAAATCTCCAGATACCTCCTCCTCAAACGCAACTCATCGTCCTCTACCCCGTACCATTCTGATGGTATCGGCAACAGGGCTTTGCTTAGAAGCCGAACTGCTTTTATCTCCACGCTCTCTTCGCCTTTTTTCGTTTTAAATAAAGTTCCAGAGATCTGAATAAAATCTCCCCGATCCAAAGAATTTTTCCAAAGCGGAAAATCTTTAACATTCTTTTTCATAAGCACACCCTGCATATGACCCGACTCATCGCTTATGTCCAAAAAAATAATATTTCCCTGGTCGCGAATGCTCCAAATACGTCCCGCGAGGGACACTCTTTTCTTGGCTTTTAATAGCTTCGCGAAATTACTCCTGGCCTCGCCCAAAGTATGGGTTCGCTTGGAATCAGCCGGATACGCAAGAAGCCCCGCGTCCTTTAAGCGGGCAAGTTTTTTTAATCTTTCCTCGCGAAGAGCATCGATCATAAAATACTACTCGATTCTGGTTATTTTATAGGTTGCTTGGCCGTTAGGAGTGGAAACTTGAACGCTGTCTCCCGCTTTTTTACCCAAGAAAGCCGCTCCCAAAGGAGATTCGTTGGAAATTTTACTTTCTTCCGGCTTGGATTCTTCGGAACCTACGATAGTAAAAGTTTTTTCCGCGCCGCCTTTCTCGACGGTCAGAGTGGAACCAATCCGCGCCTCGACTCCTCCGTCGCCTTTCTTGATTATGGAAACATGTTTCATCATGTCTTCCAATTCATAAATTCTGGTTTCCACCCTGGATTGCTCTTCCCTCGCTTCAACATATTCGGAGTTTTCGGATAAATCGCCGAATTCCTTCGCGCGGCGAAGACGTTCGGATATTTCATTCCTCTTCTCATTCTTCAAAGTTTCGAGCTCTTTCTTTAATTCTTCAAGTCTCTCGGGGGTAAGGTAGTAAGTCATGATATTAGATATTAGTTATTAGTTAACAGTTTGTAGTTAAAATATAGATTTTTCACAGTGGGCTTAACTACTTACGACTTACTACCCACTACTCACTGTCTTTAGGGGGTACTTCTTCCCCCAAAGCCATAGGCGAATCTTAAGGGTTTCGATGAGAACTTTCAAGTAAGCCGAGATACCTACATGCGAGCCTTCGGCGTTCACCCAATGCACGGGAATTTCCTGTATCTTATAGCCTAGCTCCTTAGCCAACGCCAGACACTCTACGTCAAATCCCCAGCCGGTTATTTTCATTATGCTGAAGATTTCTTCGGCCGCCCGGTCGCTAAAAGCCTTGAAACCGCACTGCGTATCCCAAATGCCGGGAAGCAATAAGGCCTGAATGAACAAATTTCCCATCTTGCCCGGTATCTGCCGATAGATCGGTTCCGGCGGGTCAAGCTTCGCGCCTTTTACCGCGCGGCTTCCAATAACCACATCCGCTCCGGCCCTAAAGTGCTCGATCATTTTGTCGAAGTGATCAACGGTCGTCGCGTTATCCGCGTCCATAAACAGGCGGTAATTGCCCTGGGCGATAAGCATTCCATCGCGGACCACGGCGCCCTTACCGCGGTTAAAATGGTTGTCTACAACTTTTAAATTTTTTATACTCGCGCTCATCTTTTGCGCGATCTCCGCAGTGTTGTCTTTCGAGCCGTCGTTCACCACTAAAATCTCGTAAGTATAGTCCACTTTTGCCAAATGCTTGTCGATATCGATAAGCGTAAGCGGGAGTCGTTTCGCCTCATTGTAGGCGGGAATAATTATAGAAAGATAGGGTCGAGCCATTAGAATAGTAGGTAGTAAGTAGTGAGTAGTAGGTAGTATTCGAAACGCAGAAAGCAGAAAAATAAGATGCTTTCTCTCGATTCCGTATATCTGATTATAGCACAAGAAAAAGCCCCCGAAGGGGCTCGCGTAAAATCTAAAACCTAACCTTGAGTCAATATCTTATGACCCTTCTCGGTAATAGCCACAGTATGCTCGACCCCGTTAGAAATATCGCCCACAGACCGAGATGTGGGCTATTTCTAACGGGGCAAGGATGGGCTAGGCCTGGGTGAGTATCCTATGACCTTTTTCCGTTATTGCTACTGTATGTTCGAAGTGTGCAGCCATACTGCCATCAACGGTCACAAAGCTATCATCCTCAAGTTGCCTCACCCTCGGCTTCCCAGCGCAAACCATGGGCTCCAGGGCCAGCACCATTCCGGGCTTTAAGACGTCCCATTCTCCGGGAAGTCCCTCGTTAAAGACATATGGGTCTTCATGAAGCTTCCGGCCAATACCATGGCCGGTCAGTCCATCTGCAACCGAAAAACCGCTTTTTTTAACGAAACTCCCGATCGCGTAACCGATATCTCCCAAAGTGTTCCCCGGTTTCGCCGCGGCTATTCCCCTCTCTAGCGCCTCGCGGGTCACGGAAATCAATTCCTGGTCCTCTCTGGATATTTTTCCTATCGGAACCGTAATAGCCATGTCGGAATAAAATTTTTCATATATAAGCCCTAAGTCCAACTTTAAGAGATCGCCACTCTTTAACTTGTAATCCGAAGGAAGCCCGTGAACAATTCCGGAATTTATGGAAGCGCAAATCGTAGCCGGATATGGTCGGTCCGCGCCGCCAGGTCGGTAATTTAAAAAGGCAGGGATTGAACCGGACTCTTCTATGAGGCGCTTTGCCTCTCGGTCTATCTCGTTAGTCGTAACGCCTTCTTTGGCCATAGCTTTAAGAGCCCTAACCACTAGGGCCAGACGCCTCCCTGCTTCCGCCATTATTTTTATCTCTTCTTCGGTCTTTATAAAAATCATTACTTCAGTATCTTTTCGATACGTTCAAACACTTTATACGGCGCAGGCCTGGCGTCAAGTTTCACCACTTTTATGCCAAGCTTCTTCATAAACCCAAATATAGGCTCTGTACGCTCCGCATATTCTTTTAAACGGACCTTAATCGTCTCTGGGTTGTCCAGGGTTCTTTTGTAAAACGGTCCACCGCAAACCGGACAATGCTTCGGATTTTTAGTCGGATAGTAGGCGGATAAAAGTCCATAACCGCAAAACTTACACATAAGCCGATTACTATTCCTCTTGATAGAAAGTTCCGCGGAAGCTTCGAGAACAAACACATGAATGTTTTTCTTCCCGTAAAGCTTGATAAGAAGAGGCATCAGGCCCTCCGCTTCATACATAGTTCGAGGAGAACCGCTGAAAACTATTCCGTAATCCGCTTCATGAATGTGCCCGGCTTCTTCTTTTACCATTTTAAGGACAAAACTCGGAGTCATTAATATGCCGGAGTCAAACAGCTTGCGTTCCCGCTTGATGGCGGGATTTTTTTGGTTTTCCGGCGCGTGCACCATCGCCTCCAAAAATTTTCCGGTGTCAAAATGAACCACGTCGAATTTATTGGCGAGTAAGTTCGCCTGAGTCCCCTTTCCGCTCCCCGGAGGTCCATACAAAATTATTACCTTCTTCATAAAATAATTTTAACCCAAAATCCCCGTCTCGGCGAGTATTGCTTTTTTAGCTATAGATGCTTATTCTAACGGCAGAACAATGAAAGGAGCCGAAAATGGTAAAAGAATCGTGGACCGCGACGCTCATCGTGTCCAGAATCGACAAAGAAAGCATCGCGCCTATCATCTACGATACAATCTTAACCGCGAACGGCATCCAGGAAATCAAGAGGAAGCTTTTGGCCTGGGCCAAGCGAAAACTCGCGCGGTTCGGCAAACTTGATGGCCGATATGTCCAGGTCTATGCCGGCACCCGCCCAGAGGACCCGAAGGTTCGCCCGGAACTAATCGAACGCCGTCCTATCTTCTCGGACGCCAAAATCCTCATGGGAAGCCGCCCGGAAGATGCTGATCACATCTTTATGACCAAGCGCGGCTTATAGTCGTAAAACCGCAAGCGCCCCTCTGGGGCGCTTTTTAATAAAAAAGATTTTATATTTTTTTACCGCCGGCGAGAACAAAGGGTTAACCCTTTGTCGGGAAATCGCATTTTCTCCATCCACTGGCGAGAATAATCATTTCTTGAGGGTGCTTCGCAGTGTAAAAAAAGCTCGGTGCCCAGCTTGCTGGGCTTTTTTACACGAGAAACAGGGCCGACTCGTCGCAGGAGCCCCCCCACACACATCTGCCAACGCGCGGAATAACCTTTTGTCTGGGGGACATCGGACGCATTTTGAGCTTGGTGTCCCGCCGTTGGCGGGACTCAAAATGCGGAGATTCAAAAGCGGCTCACCGCAGGAGTGAGCCGACTTTGTCCCCAGACAAAAGGTTATTCCAAGCCCTCGTATCCGCGGATCGTTAACTGCGAATTCACCTGACGCATGGTTTCCAATA
>CAZHBZ010000022.1:0-4958 GCA_964530925.1 uncultured Candidatus Saccharibacteria bacterium | reverse complement strand
AAATTCCCGATAACTTCTGTGAGTTTGGACATAGAAGATGATATTGAAATCTCCAGTCTTGAACTCATAAAAGAGAATGGGGGTAAAATGCCGGCGCCAAGATATTCCGTCGGGGCGGACAATAATCTTGTTTTTGCCCCGCAGGCCGAAAATCCATCATCGACAATTTTTTATTGGTCCGGCGAAAGAGTTGTTAAAAATACCGGCGACTCGAAGTTTTCTATCAATATCACGGCCAAGGAAGCCGTTCCGCGCGACGGAGCGCCCAATAACCGACAGCTACCTATATCCGGCGGCTTAGAGCGTCTTGGAGTTATAAGTCTGAGCTGGAATAAGGTTTGTGAAATACCTTTTGGCGGAGATTGGAGTTTGTCCGAGTCATGCGTTGTTTCATATGCGGACGGAGTGGATAAGGGTAGCGCTCATATTCAAAATTATTCCGCTCTCGTGTTGGACGCGGATTTCGGAGTGAACGCGGATAAGGCGATAATTTTTCAGCCAACCGGAATAATTGCTGTCAATACCAAATCTAAAATCATTCAGGGCAATATTTGGAAATTAAAATCAGACGCGGATGGCGCCAGGGAAATTATTTCGCCGGGCTCGCCGGGTTGGAGCTACAAACGACGCTCCGATTTTGAGGGAGGCGTTAAGAGTGTTTTTAGGGATGCGGATAATGTAAAAAAGACGGTCGGGTTGCCCGAGGGGAGGCAGATTTTTCAAATAGCTTCCGCTGCCAAGACCGGACCAAAAATAATTCAGGCGGATATAGATCCGCTGGATGTGCGGGTGGGCGATACGCAAAGATTGTCCTTGGTGATTCAAAGTCCTCTCGAGATTGTCTCTGTTGTCGCAAAAATAGAAACGGATAACGAAATCATCGAGCTTCCGCTTTCTCTGGAGGGTCCAACCCCGAAGACGAGCCTGCTTAAGCCCAGGTACGGCATAGACGAACAGGGCAAGCTCGCTTTTCTGGGGGGAGAGGAGTCAGGTGATTTCGCGGGGGTTCCCGGGATAAGGCGCGCCGAAGCCTCATCGGAAGGAGAGAATTTTACCTATAGCGGCTCCTGGATTGTGAGAGATACTCATTCCGCGAGATATCACACGCGGTTTATCGTTAAAGACGCGAGCGGAGCCGAGAGTTCAATCTTGATGGCCTGGTCCGATCCGTGCGGCACGTTTGTCGGCGGGGCGCGGACTTTTACGAGCTGTACCTTAAGCGACACAGATGGCGCGGATCACGGAATCTTAACCGTCGCGACCGGGCACAATATCGCTATTACTAGTTCGGGAAATTTGATTTTTAATTCAGGCTACTCTTTGGTTCTGTCGGGCACCGCGACGATATCCATAGCGACCGGCGGAGAGATAAGGCAGACTTATTTGTGGAAGAGAGATGGCGATGTGGACGGTTTTCCAATTGGCGAATTACAGGCGGCCGATACCGCGCCAACGAATACCAGGCGGGCATATCTGGTAGCGAATCCGGACGATTGCTACGATTTTGACCCTTATGCGTACCCCGAGAGCGAATATTATTCAAGGTATGACAGGGGTGATGGTTCATATGACTATAACTGCGACGATGCGAATACTCCGTTGATTCCCGGAGACGATAAAAATTTTCAGGTATGCGCGGATTTTGGTCGTTGCATAGTATTATATGAGTCAACGGTGTGGTGCGAGGAAGGAGATCATAATACTGGAACATGTACCAACACTGAACCGAAGTGCGGAGAGTATAGTTATCTTGCCGGCGGCTCATGCGATGCCTCTTGTTGGGCAGATGTGACCGGAACATATCAGGAATGTAATTAATTTTTTGCGAGTTCACCTACTTCATAAAAGCCCCTCCTTAGGAGGGGCTTTGTGATGTATTTTGAATCACTCGGATTTCAGATTTCCGTTCGCATATTTCTCGTTGACGATTTCTTCTCGACACATCGGGAGCGTCTCAACATCCCCGATGTGTATTTCTGTGAAGGTCTTCGCCTCGATCCCAGCATTGCCGTTATGGTTTTGTATCGGGACGACTGCTTCAATATGCCTGGCTTCGTTCGCCGTCATGGGAAGAAGGCCGACCTTTCCCGCCGTGGCAATAGCTGCCATCGGGATGTCGCCTCCGACGATGATCAAGATGCCGTCTTTCGGCTTCAGGGAGAAAGCGCCTTCTACGAATAAGATTTTTCGCGTTCCGGAAACGATTTCCAGGCCGAGTCTCGCTTGATTCTCTTCGAACAGGACCCCGAGCTTAAAGGTGCCCATTTCATCCTCCTTTAATGTGCCAATAATATTATGCTTCAGATTTGCTCTGGCGGAAAGTCGGGCGCCTGGATTAATCAGGTCATTTTGTGATAAATTAAGCCTAATGCTTCAATCTAAACTGTTTACGAAAACGCTTCGGGAAGCACCTAAAGATGAGGAGGCTTTGAACGCCAAACTTCTTCTTCGCGCCGGGTTTGTAGACAAGCTTATGGCCGGAGTTTATACCTTTTTGCCGTTGGGCCTCAGATCTTTGAATAAAATAGAGACTGTCATCCGCGAAGAGATAAATGCCATCGGCGGACAGGAGGTCTTTATGCCCGCGCTTCAGCCTAAAGAAAATTGGGAAGCCACCGGACGCTGGAGTTCTTTCGAGGCGCTATATAAAACCATCTCTCGCTTCGGCGG
The DNA here is from genome assembly GCA_964530925.1 of uncultured Candidatus Saccharibacteria bacterium. Classification (GTDB taxonomy): domain Bacteria; phylum Patescibacteriota; class Minisyncoccia; order UBA6257; family 2-01-FULL-56-20; genus LiPW-15. Next base: position 2,288 of record CAZHBZ010000022.1, on the reverse strand, counting down.
AGAGTATGCCTTGGGGCCGACCCATGAGGAGATAGTTGTCCCTCTCGCCAAAAAATATATTTTGTCTTACAAAGATCTTCCGTTCGCAGTCTATCAAATTCAGTCTAAATTTCGAGACGAAAAACGGCCAAAAGGGGGACTTTTGCGGGGGCGGGAATTCAAGATGAAAGATCTTTATAGCTTCCATACCACTCCCGAAGATATGCTTAAATACTACGCGAAAGCTTTGGGGGCTTATAAAAAGATATTTAAACGGCTGGGTCTTAAGGCTTTGCTTGTTGAGGCCTCCGGAGGCACCTTTTCCAAGTATTCCCACGAATTTCAGGTATTGTCGCCGGGCGGTGAAGATCTCATTTATGTTTGCGGTAAGTGTGATTTCGCTAAAAATAAGGAGATAGTTGATGAAACATTCGCAAAGACGGTAGAGGCGGGCAAGGGCGCTTGTCCGAATTGCGGCGAGAAGGTTCTGGCAGAACACGGAATAGAAGTCGGAAATATCTTCCAGTTGAATACAAAGTATTCCGACCCCTTCAATTTGAAATATAAGGATGAAAATGGAGAAGAAAAAACCGTTTACATGGGTTGCTATGGTATTGGTGTAAGCAGGCTCCTGGGTACGATAGCAGAAGTTTATAACGACGAGAAAGGACTTGTTTGGCCGAAGCCGGTGGCGCCTTTCGCCGTTCATCTTCTGGAACTAAATGGCGCTTCCGCGAAAAAGCTCTATGCTGAACTTATAAAGGCAGGAATAGAGGTTCTTTACGACGACAGAAATATATCCGCTGGCGCGAAATTGAATGACTCCGATCTTATTGGTATTCCATATCGAGTTATCGTGAGCCCCAAAACCGGGACGAAGGTGGAATTTAAAGAGAGGTCCAAAAAGACGGCCAAGCTTGTTAATCCCAAGCAATTAGTTGGAATGCTGAATAAGGGATAATGAATCTGGAAGCGGGAAGAAAAATAAAAGCATTTACGGATTTAGACGCTTGGCGCGAAGGCCATAAATTGGTTTTGAAGATTTATGAATTGACCTCAAAATTTCCACAGGATGAACTTTTTGGGTTGACCAGCCAAATGAGAAGGTGCGCCGTGTCTATAACCTCAAACATTGCCGAAGGGTTTGGCCGCAGGTCTTTTAAGGAAAAAACACAATTTTATTTTATTAGCCAAGGTTCGCTAACCGAACTTCAAAATCAACTTCTTATCGCAAGAGATGTGGGTTTGATAGATAAGTCTGCGTTTGACAGTTTGGCTGAATTGTCCGTTAAAGTTCACAAGATTATGACCGGCTTGATTAAAAGTTCAAAATTTAGGAATATTAGCGATACGGTATAGGCTTTGTTTGTTTTCGTCATAATTCCTTTTTCTAATTCATTATTCATACTCATGGCAATAACCGACGCGTTTTTAAAAGATATCGGAGTGGACCTCGGAACGGCTAACTCCCTAGTTTATTTGAAACAAGGTGGGATTGTGGTCAATGAGCCGTCTATTGCGGCCATAAACCTCAAAACCAACCAAATATTGGCCGTGGGCGATGAAGCCAAGCGGATGCTTGGCCGGACCCCGGCGCACATTAATGTTATTCGGCCGCTGGTCGGCGGGGTTATTTCTGATTTCGATATGGCTCAGGAACTTTTGCGTCAATTCTTAAAGAAGATTTCCAAAGGACGCTTTTTCAGTTTCCGGCGGGCGCTTTTGGGAATTCCGAACGACCTGACCGAAGTAGAAAGAAAATCCGTGGAAGATGCGGCGCTTAATGCCGGGGCAACACGCGTGCATCTTGTGGAATCTCCTGTGGCTGCGGCCTTAGGAGCTAATCTTCCAATCGATACTCCGACCGCAAGTTTGATCATAGATATTGGAGGCGGTACGACGGATATCGCCGTAATTTCCATGGGGGGAACAGTGGTTTCAAGGACGCTTAAGGTGGCGGGAGATAGGTTTAATGAAGACATAATTCGCTTTGTGCGGGATGAATATAAACTCGCAATCGGCGAGGCTACCGCAGAAATGGCAAAGATTGCTGTAGGATCGGCGGTTCCGCTGGACGAGAGGTTGGAAATCGCTATCCGCGGCCGAGATCTGGCAACCGGTTTGCCTCGCGAAGTGATCTTAAAAAATAATCACGTTCGCGCGGCACTCGCCAAGTCTTTGCGCACCGTGCTAGATTCCGTTCGGGAAGTGATAGAGCTCACCCCTCCGGAGCTGGCCGGAGATATGTTGAAACAAGGGATTTATCTTTGCGGTGGCGGAGCTCTTCTTCGGGGCTTGGATGAACTTAT
>CAZHBZ010000021.1:0-6739 GCA_964530925.1 uncultured Candidatus Saccharibacteria bacterium | reverse complement strand
AGAGCGAAAAGAAAGAAGAGATAGCCGAAAGCGAGTACAACACTTCACCCGAAGAGGTTTTAGAGCTTATAGATTCATTGCCCAAAGCCTACGAAGAAGCCGTCGCCAAAAACAATAAGTACGAGATGAATTCCCGCGCCTATAGTCTGCTAGCTTGGGCGGAAACGGCGATTAAAAGGGGAATCCCATTTGATAGGGAAAAGGTCAGGCAAACGTTGGATGATGCAAAGACGAGGGGGGCTATCGCTGCCGATGAGCAATTGCCGGAGGCCGGAGAGGCGGCTGAAGCATCATAAAATGCTGAGAAAGCCGGAGAGACGAGAGAGGAAATCAACGGGCTAGAATTCAGCGAGTTTTGGCGGCGGCTTACAATCAAAAAATAAAAAATATGAACAATAATTTGCCAGATGGAGCGCAGCTCAAAATAACTTATCAGGGCTCAGTATTTGAATGCAATATGTTTGTTGGATACCTTCTGGATTTTAGTGATTGTATCTCTATTTCCTCGGAATTTATGGACAAAGCAATCTCGGACGGAATAGCCGATATTGCTCTTGCGTCTGTCGCTGAGGGGGCGATAGAGATTGAAAATATTAAAGAAAATAAAATTATTAACATACCTCTTGGAGGCAAAGCGAAAATTTATTCAAAAAAATACGGGGATGTCGAAATTGCGCTACTCGGAGTTCGAGTGGGCGCTGACGAGGCGAACTCCGATCGATGGATCACAGCCAAACCGAATATCGGGAAAGGTTAGTTAATTGTCTCAACGGTTCGCGCCTTAACGCGTGAGCAGCTATAGCATATAGGGCCCGGCGCATCCGAAGGTTAGATTTCCGGAGAGCGATATATTCGAAAAACGGTAAAAACAAAAAACCCGCCCTAAACGCATTAGCGTCGGGCGGGTTTTTGATATGTCACATCCTTCGACAGGCTCAGGAAATAATTCGGAGATTCTTCTCCACCAGACGGCGGATCAGAATGACAATCTACTACTCACTACAACCTACTAACTACAAACTAATTACTATTTCTTCATCTTCAGGATCATCCTCCTCTCTTCCGGCTTCAAGGAGGAAACTTCAAATTTGTAGGACTTCTTGAGTTCCAACTCCTTTTTCATTTCTTCCAGGCCTCCGAATTCGGAGATGTGGATCATGCCCTGGATGCCGTCTTCGAATTCCACGATAGCGCCGAATGGATTGAACTTGTAAACGGTTCCTGTCACCACGTCACCCGAATGATATTTCTCGGCAACGCTGGTCCACGGGTCAGCCTTCAAAGCTTTCAAGGAAAGGAACACGCGGCCTTCTTTGATGTCCAATATCTTTACTTTCACGCTCTCGCCGAGCTTGATAACTTCTTTGGGGTTATCAATGAGGCGATGGTCGATCTCGGAGATGTGGACCAAGCCTTCGATCTCCGGGTTGTCCGCGAAGCGGATAAAGATGCCGAAGTCCGCGATGCCGGAGACGAGTCCGTCTACGGTCTGGCCGACTTCGTATTTAGACAAGAGCTCCTTGATGTTCGCGGACGGAGCGGAACTTTCCCGTTCGGAAATGATGAGTTTGTTGTTCCTGGGGTTTACGTTTATGACTTTGACGGAAAGCTCCTCGCCGATCATTTTCTTCAGGTCTTCGATAAGTTTTTGCTTATCTCCTTCGGAATTTTCCGGAACATGGGCTGGGGCGAGCTGGGAGACCGGCAAGAAGGCCTTGAGGCCGAACATGTCGGCGACAATTCCACCCTGGTTAACGGCGGTGACTTTTACTTTTACGAGTTCGCCGGATTCCTCAAGGTCTTTGGCCTGCTGCCAGAGTTTCTGCTTGCCGGCTTCGGAGAGCGAGAGTTCAACATAGCCGAGGTAGCCTTCGATAACTTCCACGCGGGCCGGAATTTTATCTCCGGGCTCCATGGACTTCAAGGCGGCTTTGGCGTTAGAGAGCTCGGCGCCGAATACAATACCGGTTCCGAACTTTCCGAGGTCAAACCAGGCATACCTGCGGGTCTTTTTTATTAATACAGCCTCCAAGACATCGCCTTCCCGGAATCTGCTGATCCAGGAGAGCTCGTTCTTTAAAAGCTGGGAAAGGGCCGGATTAGTGGCCTTTTCGATGATTTCCTTGAACATTTAGTCTTTTCTAATTGGTTTATAATGCCTGCTTCCGGCGCGGACTAACGCGGGACTGACAGGTGCAAAAATACTAACAATCGCGCGGGTTTTTGGCAAGTGGGGGCTGGTAAAAGACCTATTTTTTTGCTACAATTAATGGGCTTTGGGGTTGTATTTTCTATCAATAAAAACTTATCCCGATTCCTCCGGAATCGTGGATCCTCGATAAATATATGTTTTGGTAAAAACATTATTTATCGGGACTACCTACTAGATTTCAATGGTAATAAACTACTTCGGCAACGGGACCCTCCGCCTCCAGAGTGGAGAAACTTCGCTTCTTATCGACCCGGAAGGGAATCGACTCAAGGCGGACCTTTATCTTTTCACCTCCTCGGAACTAAAGGAAGGTGAAGCTTTTTCGCAGGACGTTATTAATTTTCCCGGCGAATATGAGGCGCATGGCATCGAGATTATCGGAGCGCAGATTTCTGAAGAATCGAGCGGAGACAAAGTCCGGACCGCGTACCTTGTTATTATGGAGGGCATTAAGGTTGCCGTTTTCGGCGACCTAAAAAAGATTCCTCCAGTTGAGGTTTTAGAGCGCATGGAAGAACCGGACATATTGATATTGCCCGCGGAAAAAGGAAAATATCTTTCTCCGGAAGACGCCGATAAGCTTGCGAAGCAGCTGGAGCCGGCGGTGGTAATCCCTTCCCGTTACGGCAACGTCGGCGAGGTCGGAAAGGCCTTTGAGAAAAAGGTGGAATTACAAGAAAAATTTGTGTGTAAGAAAAAAGATCTGGAGCGCGGAAAGATAGAGTTGGTGGTTCTTCAAGAAAAATAAGTTCAGCTATCCTTTCGTTTCTCCGGTGACTACCTACTACTCACTAATTACTAACTACTGAGCCATGTCCGAGATACAAAAAAGAGAAATAACTAAAGAGCTTCAGGATTCATATTTGGACTACGCGATGTCCGTTATCATTTCGCGCGCCCTGCCGGATGTCAGGGACGGATTGAAGCCGGTGCAGCGCCGCATTCTTTGGTCCATGTGGGAAACCGGATTGGATTACAGCTCCAAATTCAGAAAGAGCGCGACCGTGGTCGGAGATGTTATGGCCAAATATCATCCGCACGGAGACTCCGCGATTTACGACACCATGGTGCGCTTGGCTCAGGATTTTTCCTTGCGGTACCCGCTCGTTAAGGGCCAGGGAAACTTTGGTTCCATCGACGGCGACGCCGCCGCCGCTCACCGTTATACGGAAGCGAAGCTCGCGAAAATTTCCGATGAAATGCTCACGGACATAGAAAAGGAAACGGTGGATTGGGCCCCAAACTATGACGCCTCGCGCGAAGAGCCGACGGTAGTGCCGGCAAAGCTTCCGAATTTGCTTTTGAATGGCACTCTGGGTATCGCCGTCGGTATGGCCACGAGCATCCCCCCGCACAATTTAGGCGAAATTGCGGACGCGATACTTTATTTAGCGGACAATGACGATGCTACCGTAGACGACCTTTTGAAATTTGTTAAAGGACCTGACTTTCCGACCGGAGGAGTAATTTTTGACGAGAAAGCCATCAAAGAAGCCTATCGAACCGGACGCGGAGCGGTTGTTACCCGCGCCAAGGCGGCTATAGAGGAGAGAAAGAAAGACCAATACGATATTGTGATCACCGAGATTCCATATATGGTCAATAAGTCGGAGATGGTAAAACAGATCGCCGAACTTGTGGTGGATAAAAAGATCGAGGGCATCAGAGATTTGCGCGACGAATCCGACCGCGAAGGGTTGCGAATAGTGATAGAGCTCAAAAACGACGCCGCCCCGCAAAAAGTTTTGAACCAGCTTTATAAGCACACCAATCTTCAGAAAGATTTTCATTTGAATATGGTGGCCTTGGTGGAGAACGGACTTGTTCCCCGGACTCTTTCACTTCGCGACATTCTTGTCGAATATCTGGCTTATAGGAAAATTGTTGTTCGGCGCAGAACCGAGTTCGATCTTAAGAAGGCCAAAGAGCGGGCGCACATATTGGAGGGCTTGCACAAAGCGCTCGGCTCCATCGACAAGGTTATTCAAACCATTAAAAAATCCAAAGACCGCGATGACGCCAAAGCGAATTTGATGAAGGGCTTCAAGCTTACCGAGATTCAGTCGAACGCTATTTTGGAAATGCGCCTGCAGACCTTGGCTGCGCTCGAAAGACAAAAAATAGAAGAAGAGCTCAAGGAGAAACTCGCGCTTATTAAGGAATTGGAATTGATATTGAAGAGCACCGCCAAGATGCTTTCGATAATCAAACAGGAAATAAAAGATTTGAAAGAAAAATTCGGCGATAAAAGACGCACCGAAGTTGTGCCGACCGGGCTTACCACTCTGACCGACGAAGATCTTATCCCGCAAGAAGAAGCTATGATAACTCTTTCCGCGGGTGGATATATAAAGAGACTTCCGCCGGATACTTTTTCGAGCCAGAGGCGCGGAGGCAAAGGGCTCATCGGGAGCGACGTGCAGGAGGAAGATTTTCTGACGCAATTTGTTGGCGCCCATACTCACGACCAGATACTTTTCTTCACCGATCGCGGTCGGGTTTTCCAAACCAAGGTTTACGAGATTCCGGCGGCGAGCCGCACCTCCAAAGGGAGAGCCGTCCACAACTTCCTCGAAATGCCCTCCGAAGAAAAGATAGCGGCTATAGTCACTTATTCCGCCAAAAAAGAAGACGCCAAATTCTTGGTTCTGGCGACCAAAGACGGACTCATCAAAAAAACCCCGCTACAGGATTTCGCGAATATCCGCCGCACGGGAATCATTGCCATTTCCCTGAAGAAGGGTGATTTCCTAAAGTGGGCGAGATTAACGAGCGGCGCGGACGAGATACTTATGGCCACCGAGGGCGGACAATCTATCCGCTTCAAGGAATCGCAAGCCAGGCCAATGGGCCGGACCGCGGCCGGAGTGCGCGCTATCAAACTAAAAAAAGATGATTCTGTCGCCGGCTTTGATATAATCAATAAAGGAGTAGATGCGAAGAAGACGAATGTGTTGGTATTGATGGCGAATGGTTTCGGAAAACAAACAACGTTATCCGAATATAAAGTTCAGAACCGGGGCGGCAGCGGCATCAAGACCGCGAATATTACCGCGAAGACCGGAAAGCTTATCGTGAGCCGCATAGTTTATGAAGAAGAAGATCTTTTCGCTCTCTCTCAAAAAGGCCAGGTCATCAGGACTGAGCTTAGCGGAGTGAGAAAAACCGGACGTTCCGCGCAGGGAGTAAGGGTTATGGATTTGAAGTCCGGCGACAAGCTTGCCGCAATAGCGATCCTTTAACAAAATCTATGCAAAACGGAAGAATTATAGCGATTGGCGCGATAGCTCTCGTGGTTATCGGCGTGATTTTAATATTGATTTTCGGAGCCAAGGGTCCGGCCGGCGGCGTTGCCGCGCCGAAGCTCACCGTTTGGGGGGTGGATAGCGCGAGCGTTTTCTCTGCCGTGACCGAAGCCTATAACGGGCTTCATCAGGACACCTCTATAACCTACGTGCAGGTTGATCCAAGGGATTACGAGGACAAGCTTGTCCGGGCGTTGGCCGCCGGCCAGGGACCGGATGTGTTTTATGTCTCGAATCGTTCTATGTATAAGCTTTACGACTTGATGTTCCCGCTCGATAAAGCCGTCTTTAATGCCACAAACCTTGAAAGCCTTTACCCGTCTGTTGTGAAACAGGACTTCACTTCCAATGGGGTTGTATACGCCCTCCCACTATATATAGATACGCTAGCGCTTCTCTATAATCGGGATATGTTCGACCGCGCCGCCATAACCGCGCCGCCGGCGGATTGGCAGGAGTTTTCGGATGACGCGATAAAACTCAGGGTTTTAAACGAAAAAACTCAGATTCAGACAGCGGGCGCCGCTATTGGAGGCTCGGAAAAGAGCGTGAGCCACGCGACGGATATCGTTAACCTGCTCATGCTTCAAAATGGCGTCAAGATGTGGGCGGATGATTTTTCGAGAGCGTCTTTCTCCGGCGGCTCCGACTCTCCGGGGTTAGAGGCTTTTAACTTCTATCTTTCTTTCTCTAATCCCGGTTCATCCAATTACACCTGGAATGACGCGCAGGGAAATTCTCTTAGCGCTTTCGCCGCGGGCAAGGCGGCTATGCTCTTGGCTTATCGCGACGACACTATCGCGATTAAAAAGATGAGTCCGTATCTTTCTTTTGGGATCGCGCCCATCCCTCAGATTTCTTCAAGCACGCCCCTAAGTTATCCAAGCTATTGGGGCCTCGCAGTTTCGAGGCAAACCGCTTACCCAGCGGGCGCGTGGGATTTTGTGAACTTCGTGGCTTCGACCCAAGGAGGCTCTTCCGCGTATCTCGGCGCGACCGGCAGGCCTCCGGCGCTTAGAACTTCGATTGCCGCCAATCTTAACAACAGCGAGCTCGGGATTTTTGCCAAACAGGCGCTTACCGCGAGGTCTTGGTATATGCCGGACTATGATAAGATAAAAGAAATATTCACGAACGCGATGTCCGCTGTGATATCCGGGCAGAAGGATTCGAGACAGGCTCTTAAGGAGGCGGAAGATAGCGTGACGGCGCTCCGAAAATA
>CAZHBZ010000020.1:0-6871 GCA_964530925.1 uncultured Candidatus Saccharibacteria bacterium | reverse complement strand
TATCCGTTAGCCATTTTGGTGCCGGGGGCGGGACTTGAACCCGCAAGGGGGTTACCCACACGATTTTGAGTCGTGCATGTTTGCCATTTCATCACCCCGGCTTTTACCCGTTTGATGATAACTAATTTTTGAGCTAAAATCAACGCATATGGCACGCGTTATAGCGGTTTGCAACGCAAAAGGCGGAGTGGGGAAAACCACGACAGCCGTAAATCTCGGAGCCTACTTGGCGCTTCAGGGAAAGCGAGTTTTGCTCGTGGATTTCGATCCGCAGGGGAACGCGAGTTCTCATTTGGGAGTTAGCCCCATTCATATAAATGAGAGCATCTATCACGGCATTTTAGACATGGTTCCGCCCAAAAGCCTAGTCCGCCCTTCGCTGGTTTATAATTTCCACCTGATTCCTTCCGCGCCGCATTTGGCCGGAGCGCTCGTGGAGTTGGTTGGTGTGGAAAACCGAGAATATTTTTTGCGAAAGTTTTTGACCGAGCTTCGCCACGAGTACGACTATATTCTTATAGATCTTTCCCCCTCGCTTACACTATTGACTATCAACGCGCTCGCGGCGAGCGATGAAATAATAATTCCCGTGCAGGCGGAATATTATAGTTTGGAAGGCCTTGGGCAGCTTCTCGAGACTATCAACATGATTAAGGACAATCTGAATCATCCGATAACCGTTAAGGGCGCGCTTCTTACGATGTTTGATAAACGCGAGCATTTGGGCCGGGAAGTGGCGAAGAACTTGCGCCGCTATTTTCCGCACACTGTTTTTGATACCGAGATACCGAGGAGCGTGGCTTTGGCCGAAGCTCCGAGTTTCGGAAAGCCTATTCCGCTTTATCGTCCCGATTCGCTTGGCGCCAAAGCTTATGAAAATTTGGCCAAAGAGATATTGCGGCTCGAAAACGCTTATTACGTCGCGGAGCGTTCCTTGATGAGCGAGAACTTTGGAAATTTTAATCTCAACTTTTAACTTATATGAGTTTAAATCCGTTAGGTCGAGGTCTGGAATCCCTCATCCCCAAAAATCAGCAACGCAAAGCAGATGATGCTATGGCTCCGGCCGCTTTGCCGCCCGACGATACGATTTTAGATCTTCCGATGGGTCCGGCAGAGGAGGCTGCCCGGGTGTTTACCGCGCCTCCGGCAAAGATTGCGCCGATTTGGGAGGAGGAAGCTCCCGCGGTCCAGGAAGTAGTTAGACCGATAATAAAAGAAGAACCGGCGCCAATAAAAGAAAAATCAGCTCCTGTCGCGCGGCCGGTTGAGCATCCAAAAAAAGAGCGCGAACCACAAAAAACCGCAGAAGCCGTCTATTACATAGAAGTCGCAAAAATTCATCCGAACCCGGATCAGCCGCGCAAAACTTTTGATGAAGACGCGCTTCGGGAGCTCGCCGCGTCCATTCGGGAATTCGGCCTATTGCAGCCGATAGTCGTCTCAAAGATAGAGAAAGACACGGAGACCGGCACCGAGGTGGAATACGAGCTGATTGCCGGAGAAAGGCGATTGATGGCCACGAAGCTCCTGGGCATGGAAACTATTCCTGCCATAATCCGCAATATGCGTCTTGAAAGAGAGAGGTTGGAACTTGCGATAATAGAGAACCTTCAGCGTGAAAATCTCAATCCTCTGGAAATGGCCCGCGCCTACGCGCGTCTTCAAGATGAGTTCCGTTTGACCCAAAGAGAGGTCGCCACAAGGCTAGGCAAAAGCCGGGAGACGGTCGCGAACACTCTGCGTCTCTTAGATCTCCCGAGCCCGATTCAAGAATCTATCGAGAGGGGACAGCTCACTGAAAGCCACGGCAGGCTTCTTTTGACCATTGATGATGCCGCCCTTCAGGAGAAGCTTTTTAGGGACCTTTTAGCCAACAAGCTGACTACGAGAGAACTCAAAATGGAGGCCACAAATTATAGTCACGCAAAGGAAGAGCAGAAGGCTAAGGCGGAAATGCCGGCGGAGATAAAAATGGCCGAGGAACGTTTAGCTTCCGAGCTTGGCGCGCCAGTCGCGATTCGCGAAAGCCGCGGCGCGGGTAAGATCACTATCGCGTTCTATTCCAAAGAAGAACTTATAGGGCTTTTGAGGCGCCTGGGTGCTCAAGAAGACGATAGCTTATTTCTCTGACCTCTTTTATCGTTTTAAGCTTTAGAATTAAGCGTTCTATTTTTTGCTTGTCCGCTGTATCGCAGATGGCTTTAATTGACTGAAAATTTCCGCCGGGAACCGGCGTAGTGGTTAGGCCTTCAAGATTAACATGCGAGCGCGCGATAACTATCGCGATGTCTTTTATAAGTCCCACGCGATCTTTAATAATCATTTTTATCTCGGACTTTAAGGGCGCCATTTTTCGGAGTCCAGTTTGTTTTTTTCTTAGAGAGGCGCGAACGTGATCTTTTGCGTTGGAAGTTTTGACAAAGGTCAGCCAATCCTCGGATGGTTTTTTATTTTTTTGAGTAAGAATCTCCACAAAATCTCCAGAACGAAGTTCGTGGCTTAAGGGCACAATCTGATTATTCACCTTAGCTCCCATCGCCGTATCGCCGACTTCGGAGTGTATTTCATAGGCAAAGTCTACCGGCGTGGAACCGACAGGCAAATCGAGAACCTCTCCGCGCGGCGTAATCACAAAGATTCTATCTTTAAAGAAATCGACTTTTAAGGATTCCAAAAATTCGTCAGGATTCGCGTCTGTATGGTGCTCTTGCCAGCGTTTTAGCTGTTCTACCCATTTTGATTCGTCAAAAACGCGCTTCTGCGCAGTCGGATTGGCTCCGCCGTGCGCTTTGTATATCCAATGGGCGGCAACGCCATGTTCCGCTTCGTCGTGCATTTCTTCGGTACGGATTTGGAACTCTACGATCTTTTTCTCCGGTCCGATAATTGTGGTGTGGAGGGATCTGTAGCCGTTAGGTTTGGGCATGGCGATATAGTCTTTTATGCGCCCGGGAAGCGGCGGCCACATAGAGTGGATTATGCCGAGCGCGCCATAGCAGGCTTCCTGATTCTTTAATATCAGTCTCATCGCGACAAGGTCGTAGATATTTTCCACATCCATACTTTGCCGAAGGAGTTTTTTATAGAGGCTTGAATAGCGTTTGGCTCTGAAATCTATTATTGCCGAACGAATACCTTTTTCTTCAAGCGCTTTTTGCACTACGGGCTTCAGTTTTTCCAAGTATTTAAGGCGCGCTTCGTAGGCTTCTGCGACTTGAGCTTTAAGCCAACGATATTCTTCCGGATAAAGATAGGGGAAGGCTATGTCCTGAAGCTCGCCGGAAATATTCTGCATACCGAGCCGGTAGGCCAGGGGAGCGTAAATTTCATGGGTTTCAAGCGCGATTCGCCTTTGCTTCTGGGGAGGGAGCGCAGAAAGTGTGCGCATATTATGAAGCCGGTCCGCGAGTTTGATAAAGACCACCCGCAAATCCTCGGAAATCGCCAAAATCATTTTCCGGAGATTTTCCGCTTTTGCCTCGGCTTCGGCTCCGCGATATTTTATTTTTCCGAGTTTGGTCACCCCGCTTACCAAAAAAGCTACCTGGTCGCCGAATTCTTTGGCGATAGTTTCCGGGGTGGTTCCGGTATCTTCCACTGTGTCATGAAGGAGTCCGGCCACAATAGTTGCTTCATCCAGGTGCCAGGAGTTCAATATCTCCGCGGTGGCCAGAACGTGGATAAAATACGGTTCTCCGGTCCGGCGTTTTTGTTTGACGTGCGCGGTCTCCGCGAATTTATAAGCTTTCGCTATTTGGCCCTGAGGTTCTTTTTTGACCAATTCTTTAACCGTCATCTTAGAATTTCATCATAAGGCATATTTTTGGATTTAAAAACAACCGCCTATTTGGCGGAGTTTTCTTGCGCACTTCGGACGAGCTTTGTGTAATTTTGCTGTTTTCTCGCCAGCCCGCCAATATAGCATATATGCTATATTGGAAATTATTTCTTTTTAGGATATTTTGAGGTCTTGGGCTTTGGAGGGTTTGTTTTCCAATATTTATAGCCTTCGTCTAATTCTGCCTGGGTTTCCGGTTTTTTATTCATCACAAACGCGCAGTCAGGATAGCGGGTGCAGGCATAGAACGGCTTACCTCGGCCTCTTCCGCGTTTTTCCACAACATCACCCGGCATATCCTTGCGTTCGGGGGTGGAAAGACAATTCGGACACTTGAATCCGGTTTTGTTCCAGATCTTGGAGATGCCCTTGCATTTCGGATAATCTACGCAACCCAAAAAATATCCGAAGCGTCCGCGCTTTACCTCCATTGGTTTCCCGCAAATCGGGCAAAGTTCGCCTTTGGTTTTTTCCTGGAGTTCTTTTATTTTTGCCGCTTCCTCCGGCAATGGCTGGGTTACTTTGCTCCCAGGTTCGGGACAGGCCAAAAATTTTCCCATCCGACCGAATTTTATCAGCATCGGCTTCCCGCAGTGCGGGCAGGGAGTCTCGGATATTTCAATCTGTTTTTCTACAGAAGCCTCCTTTTCATCCAGGTGTTTTTTGAACGGGCCGTAAAATTCTTTCAGGACTTTAACCCATTCGATGTTTCCTTCGGCAATGCTATCGAATTCTTCTTCCACGTGGGAGGTAAAGTTTATATCCACGATTTCCGGGAAATTTTCAACTAGCATATCGTTCACCAAAATTCCGATTTCCGTCGGGTGGTATTTCTTATCGATTTTTTCCACATATTCACGCTCCTGAATAGTGGAAAGCGTCGGGGCATAGGTGGACGGGCGACCGACGCCGGCCGATTCTAAAGCTTTAATAAGGGTGGCGTCGGTGTATCTGGCAGGCGGCTCGGTGAAATGCTGATACGGCAAAATTTCTTTAGCCGAAACTTTTTCGTCAGAAGAAAGCGGCGGGAGGGTGTTTTCTTCGTCTTCGGTTTGGTCGTCGCTTCCTTCGGTGTAGACCCGGATAAAGCCGTCGAAGATTATAACTTGCCCATTAGCGCGAAAAACGAACCTCCTGTCGGCGGTTTCGATATCTGCGGCGGTTTGCTCAACGCACGCCGATTCCATTTGGGAGGCAACGGTGCGTTTCCAGATAAGATCATAAAGGCGCTGCTGGCCCTTATCACTTAAGCTAAAAGTGGATCCGATTCGTTTTGATAAGTCGGTCGGACGAATAGCCTCGTGCGCTTCTTGCGCGCCTTTGGATTTGTTTGTGAATACCCGAGGAGAGGAGAGCGCATATTTTTCTCCAAATTCATTTTTAATGACCTCTTGTGCCTGGGCGACGGCGGAGGACGAAAGATTAAGGCTATCCGTGCGCATATAGGTGATATGCCCGTGTTCGTAGAGCTGTTGGGCGATGACCATCGTCTGTTTGGCGCTGAACCCGAGTTTTCTCGCAGCTTCCTGTTGAAGGGTGGAGGTGGTGAAGGGTGCGGACGGATTCCTGTTTACTTGTTTGGTGGTTACATTACCGACCGCATATTTTGCCCCGTCGAGCGCGGCAATTATTTTTTTTGCTTCCGCCTCATTTCCCAAAGACATTTTTCCGAGCGGCTTTCCATCTGCCACTTGCAGACGAGCAGAAAAAATCTGAGTAGATTTATCTTTTTTAAACTTGCTCTCGATGGACCAATACTCTTCGATGTTAAAATTTTGTATCTCCCGCTCTTTCTCCACTATCAACCGGACGGCTACGCTTTGCACCCTGCCGGCGGAAAGTCCGTAGCGAATCTTTCTCCAAAGGAAAGGGGAGAGCTCGTAGCCCACAAGCCTATCCAGGATGCGCCTGGCCTGCTGGGCGTTAACCAGATTCATATCCAGGCGCCTCGGATTTTCGATAGCCTCGGCGATTGCCTTTTTTGTTATTTCGTGAAAAACAATTCGTTTTAGTTTTTCCGGATCCTTGACCGAACCTGATTCCTTGAAAAGCTCGGCGATGTGCCAAGCGATGGCCTCCCCTTCGCGGTCTTCATCGCTCGCCAGTATTATTTCCTTAGCCTTGGAGGCGAGTTTTTTTAGTTCGGCGACATGTTCCGCGGCCTTCTTGGGGACCACGTATTGCGGGATAAAATCATTCTTTACGTCTATGCCTATTTTGCTTTTGGGGAGATCGCGAACATGCCCCATGGAAGATTCCACTATATATTCGGAACCCAAAAAAGAACCAATGGTCTTCGCCTTGGTGGGGGACTCCACTATTACTAAAGTTTTGCTGGCTGTTTTTGCTGGCATGCGTTTTATATGTTTATTGTTGCATCTACTACCTACTGCTAACTATTTACTACTTACCAATTTATAGCCATTTGGCGTTTCTTCGATTTGTTCGGCGATAAGCAGGGAGTTTAATATCCTGCCAACGAGCGCGGAGTCCAGTTTAGCCGTTTCTGCGATTTCGTCAAACTCGGCTTCGGCCGAAGAGGTTATAATTTTGAGGACTGCCAACTCTTCGGGAGTTCCTTCGAACATTGAAATCCGCCTTTTGACTAACCCGAGATCCGCAAGTATTTCCTCGGAGGATGTGGCGAGTCTAGCGCCTTCTCTAATTAAAGCATGAGAGCCCCTGTAGTTGCGATGCCCCGAGGGCCCAGGTATGACAAAAACTTCCCGATTTTGTTCCATTGCAAAACGCGCGGTTACGAGACTTCCGGATCGTTCCGGCGCCTCTACGACAATAATTCCCCTGGAAAGTCCGCTTATTATCCTGTTCCTTTCTAAGAATCTGTGAGCGAGAGCTGGAGAGCCTGGCGGATATTCAGATACTAGCGCCCCGCCTCTCGCTAAAATTTCTTCGGCTAATTTTAGATTCGTAGTCGGTGTCGGATTATCTACCGCCGTCGCGAGGACTGCGATGGTGCGGCCGGAGGCCAACGCTCCTTTGTGGGCCGCGGAATCAACGCCGAAAGCCAGC
>CAZHBZ010000019.1:0-7288 GCA_964530925.1 uncultured Candidatus Saccharibacteria bacterium | reverse complement strand
AAATGAAACTATGAAAACCGAAATATACAGCACTTTTTTATTCATTAACATCTATCATTATAACCCGCGGGTAAGCTCGAAAGCCACTATTCCGAAGGCCACGGAAACATTCAAAGACTCTTTCCTGCCCCGCATGGGTATCTCCAATATCTTGTCGCACTTTTTTAAGATTCCCGCAGGTAGGCCCTTAACTTCATTTCCTAAAACGAGCGCGACCCGTTCGTTTCTTTTCGGTTTGAATTTATTGTAAGGGATGGATCTTTTGGATTGTTCTAGCGCCAGAATGGTGAATTCATCTTTTTTAAGCGCGCCGATAGTCTTTGCGGTCGAATGCGCCTTCTCCCAGAGGATGTATTTTTCGGCACCCAAAGCAACCTTCGCGAGTTTTTCTTCCGGCCGGCCCAGGGCGTTCAAAGGAGTTGGGGTTATCCCGCAAAGATAAAGTTTGTTTATACCTGCCGCGTCCGCGGTTCTAAAAATAGATCCCACATTATGGAGAGAGCGGATATTATGGAGAATAACGACGAATTCTTTCATTGAGTTAATAATTCGGCAAAACAAGAAAAAAGAAAAGCCCCGACGCAAGGTCGGGGCTGGATACCTCTAGCTTCTGTAGTTGCGCTTATCGAGCGCGACGGCCACCTTGAGCGTCCTGAGTTCGATGAGCTTTCCGATGGTTTTGTTTTCCAGGAGACATGTTGCGCAGATGGCGCTATCCGGAACGGCGTTCTGAGCGTTTCGTTCCGCCTGAATCATCGGGTGGCTGTATCTCCCGATCCAGTTTGGCGCCGGATGCGGGACAAGCAGTACCCCTCCGGTTCTGCAGGTTGCCTCGGTCCTTGAGGTTGGATCGAAGCCGAACATGTCGCCGGAATCTCCGACGTCGGGGTAGATATGCTGGCTCTCGAAGACAACGATTCCGTTCGCGCAGAAAGCGCAGTGAAATGCCGCATCTTCGTCAACGCGTCTGTCGGGCATGTGGTCCTCCTCTTTTGTTGCTGAATTGAGCTTCGTGGATATTACTCTAAATATCTTTTGCGGTCAAATTTTATCTTACAAAAACATTTTCCGGCACTTTTGTGAGTTCCGGGAATTCTATTCCTTTACCGTTCCTTAAAATATTGGTCGTATAACTGCTCTCCGGGTATTTGGAGTCGCCATAGACGGCGACGAGTTCCTGCCACGCGTCCAGAGTCATGGTACTCATAACTCCGACATTCTTGAGCTCGGTGAACGCGCCGTTTTCGTATCCCAAAACGGAAATGTGATCAACCAGGCCGTCATCGTAATGGACGAGCAGGGTATCGGCGGAAATGAACTGAACTTTATCCGGCTGGTTATATGTTCCGCTTTCGCCCGCCTTCACCGTGAATTTGCTTTGAGTGGTAATCCAAGAGGAAAGCAGGTCGCTCACAGTTTTATTTTCACTTGCGTCGTAGTTAGAAACTTCGTCTACGGGAGCGAGGGAGCGTTTGCCGGTTGCAAGGTAGCCGACTGTGGCCAGTAAGAAAACAATTATTATGACCAGGATTATATTTACGGAGCCTTTTTTGTTCATAGATTAACCATAGCAATTTTGATGTGCGGGGAGAAGGTTTGAATCCAGATAGTCTATTTAATTTTAGCGATGAATACAGCCGGCCCAACAACAAGGCCTGCGCATTCCGCCTTTAAGCTTTGAGAGCGCCTTCTCGATACGGATACCCCTCGTTTCCGTTTTTTTACTGGACGTAATCCAGCATATCCACTCATTGCGCGCCAATGGCGTTATATCTTCCCATAGCTTGAGCGCCTTGGGTGTTGAAACAAGAGCGTTTCGCAGGTCTGGCGGTAATTTGTGCACGACACCGCCGGCAATTTCTTTTTTGGTCACGTGTGTTTAGTTATTCTTTTATATTTTTCTGCTGTCATACGCCCAGTGGAGCACGGCCTGTCTCTGTCTCCTGCGGCAACTCCAGTCCTTTGGTGAGCAATTATTCTTTATCTGTGCAATGTGCCGGCGAATAGCATTCCATCTTTTTATCTGCCTTTGGTCGTCTTCGTGCCTTCTGCCCATATAATATCTGCAATACCATTGGAACCAGCCGCGAGGATCGTCGGGGTGAATCCAGCCCTTCTTGCGCCAGACGGATAAGGGCTGGCTGGCGTTCACGCCGAAGAAATTTAATTTCGGGTCATGTTTTTCCGGGCACAGTTTGGCTTTCTTGAACCACGCCGGGGGAAATTCTTTCGCGCAGTCGGTCATATATTTCCCGCCGAAAACACCAAGCTCCAGCATTTCTTTCGGGGTGAGGTCCGGCCTGAAATTCGGGTCAAAACTTTTGCCCGCCGGTTTGGCCAGGACATAAATGTATTTTCGCTGCATTTTGTCGTTGACCACGACCTTCTTTGTTCTCATGGTGGAGTGTGGCTGTTTGTCGGCGAGAGTTGTTCGAATACGGCACTCTATACTATAAATATATACCTAAAACAATGCTCACAAAAATCTGAGGGTTGGGGTTGTGGCGTCATAAAACAGATACGCTGTTCGCTGCGGCCCGGTTGGCTCGCCCAAAATATGGGCTCGAACAAAAATAGCCCAATGGGCTATTTTTGTTTTAGGGCGGAGAGGGTGGGATTCGAACCCACGGTTCCCTTGCGAGAACAACATCTTAGCAGGATGCTGCCTTCAGCCACTCGGCCACCTCTCCGTGTCTAATCTAAATTTCTTTCGCAATTCTTCTCTTCGATACCCTTTCTTATATTCTTCTTCGAATCGTAGGGCCTCTTTCTCGCTGCCATACTAAAACGATTCGAGGAGAATAAGCGGTTGTCTAGATTTAGTTGAGCTTACCTGCCGGCATTGTGTCCGCCCAGCCTTCTAGATATATCGTTGGTTTTCCCGATATATTCCGTTATCTTTCAAGCTTTTGAGAACGTAAACGTAATACATGTTTGCTGCCTTCAGCCCCTGCCTGCCGGCAGGCAGGACTCGGCCACCTCTCCAAATAACGTTTCAATGATAGGTTAAAACCCTGCGCTTATCAACATTATTTCCGTGGCGTAAGAAACTTAACATTCAATCGTCTATGCTTATGTAAAGGGTCAATAAAATTAATCAAAGATAAATAGACGATGCCGATAGGTATATTGATAGCGCTTGTGCTCTTGGGCGGGGGCGGAGGGGCTTCCATCGCCGCGCAGAGCTCTCTGCCGGGAGATGCGCTTTACCCGGTTAAGGTCGGAATAAACGAAAAAGTCGCGGGAGCGTTCAAGTTTTCAGATGAGGCCAGGGCCGCGTGGGATTCAAATCTTGCCGGAGTTCGCCTGGATGAGGCCGCGAAGCTGGCTCTGGAAAACAAGTTGGGCGCGGATTGGGAAACCAAGCTTGGAACTGCTTTTAAACTTCACGCCGATTCCGCCGAGGCGAGAATTGAAAAGATAAAAAATAGCGGCAATGTAAAAGCGGCGGCTACCTTGGCGGGAGAATTGGAAGCAAAGTTAAGGGTTCGGAGCGAAGTTCTTGCCCGCATCAAGGACGGAGGCAAAAAAATCGATGTCGACTCGGAAGTGCGGGATGCCGCCCGATTAAGGGTGGAGTTCGAAGGCGATGAGAAAGAGGGGGCCGATTCTTCGGGCGGAGAAAATTCTGCCGAGGGAAAAATTAAAGCGGCCGCCAATGTTATCGCTTCGGTCAAATCATTTTTGGATAATCGGGGGGTAAGCACCACGACTAGAGCTGAGGCTCAAGTTAAGATTTCGGTCGCGGAAAAATTGCTCGCGGATGCGCAGGCAAAATTCTCCTCCGCCGATTACAGCGCCGCTTTTGATCTGGCCCAGGATGCCCTGCGGGCCGCTCAGGAGGCGAGATTCTCAAGTGAGGTCAGGGTTGACCTCAAGATAGATAATGACGACCTTCTGGGAGATGATGACCAATCGACTTCCACGAGAGGTGAGGATCGCGGAAGGAATGGCGAAGGTCGCGGAGGGATTAATATAGACGTAGATCTATAATCCGTAATTTCGCCGAAAGAAAATCGCCGCCATCCTAAAAAGGAGCGGCGGTTTTATTAACGCAAACCCTTGTTATAAATGGTTTTTCCTGGTATTCTTCGGGAGCAAATGGTTACCGAACCCAATAAACAATATTCCTCCGAAGGAGGATCCGCCTCTGGCGGAAAAACCAGGCAGCCGATAGTCGCGGTGATGGGCCACGTGGATCACGGAAAGACCACTCTTTTGGACTACATGAGAAAGACCGTTATCGCCTCCCGAGAAGCCGGAGGAATTACCCAAGCCGTAGGGGCATACGAAGTTGAACATGCCGGAAAGAAAATCACTTTTATAGACACTCCCGGACACGAAGCTTTTTCGAAGATGCGTGAGCGGGGGGCAAACGCCGCAGACTTGGCAATTCTTGTGGTAGCCGCCGAAGAGGGCGTTAAACCGCAAACCAAAGAAGTTATCAAAACTCTTGCCGACACCAAGACTCCGTTCGTGGTGGCTATCAATAAAATTGATAAGCCGGGCGCGGATATTGAGAAGACCAAAAACGATTTGATGACCGCGGGTGTGTATCTCGAAGGCTACGGCGGCGATGTGAGCTTTGAACCTATTTCCGCGAAGACCGGGGAGAACGTAGACAAACTTTTGGATCTAATTTTGCTTGCCGCGGAAGTCGCGGATATCAAAGCGGACTATTCCGCCCAAGCCAAAGGATTTATTTTAGAAAGTAAGCTCAATAAAAATCGGGGAATCGAGGTGACCGCGATAATTAAGGACGGTGTCTTGCGCCGCGGGAATGATATCGCGACCGCTTCGGCCAAAGGCAAGGCAAGGATAGTGGAGGATTTCGCCGGAAAAGCGGTGAATGAAGTTTTGCCCGGCGCCCCGGCGGTTATTATCGGTTTTGAATCAGCTCCGAAGATCGGAGAGGATTTGTTTTCTGGAGCGGAGGCTTCGATTCTTGGTTCGACAGGCTCGCCGAATATGAAGGCGCAAAAAGCTATAAACGCGGTTGAACCGGAAGACGGTTCGCTCCCGTTGCTTTTGAAGGCGTCGGATGCCGGTTCGCTCGAAGCTATCGCGGAAATTTTAAAAGCTTTGCCGCTTCATAAACCGGTAAAAATTGTTGACCAAGGCGTTGGAGAGGTTGGGGAAGGAGATTTGAAAATGGCGATTTCCTCCGGGGCAGCGATAGTTGCTTATAAAACAAAATTAGACAGAGCCGCAAAGAATTTGGCGGAGGCGCGCGAGACGAGAATTTTATCTTCCGAAATTATTTATGAACTAGTAAAAGCAGTGGAGGATCTGTCGAAGGAAACCGCGGCCGGATTGATAATCGGGGACTTGGAGGTTCTCGCCGTTTTCAATCAAATAAAATTAGAGAAGCAGTTGGTGGGCGGAAAAGTTGTTTCCGGAGTCTTTAAAAATAAAACGCAGCTGGAGATTCAGCGCGAAGGCAAGAAAGTCGGCGAAGGCCGGGTGAGCAACCTGCAGACGAAGAAGCAAGACGCAGTTTCCATTCCAGAGGGCCAGGAGGGAGGAGTGCTGATGAGTTCATCTGTCGCAGTGCTTGTCGGTGATCATTTGGTGATAAGAGAAAAGAAAGAAATCGCCTAAAATGCGAACGTTTCGAAAGGAAAGGGTTGGTGAACTTATCCGCGAGGAACTCGGAAAGATTTTTGCGCGCGATATGGAATTCGGCGCGTTTGTGACTATTGTTTCGGTGGAAGTCGCCGAAAAATTGGAAACGGCAAAAGTTAAAGTGAGTGTTATCCCGGAAGTAAAAGCCAAGGAAGTTTTTGACTTGCTTCAAGAGGAGCGCAGGCGTCTGCAGTTCAAGCTTCTGCGCACCATCAACATTAAGCCCATGCCCCGCTTGGAGTTCGGTCTGGTCCGCGGAGACGAGGTTGCGCAGGAAGAAGAGGCAGGATAACCTAATATAGATATTTGGCCCAGTAGCCAAGTGGTAAGGCGATTCTCTGCAAAAGAATTATACGGGAGTTCGATTCTCCCCTGGGCCTCGGACAAAAAAACAACCCCGCGAGGGGTTGTTTTGAAATTTTATATTGGAGGCGTGGGCGGGGGCATCTAACCCCACGCGGATCATGGGCTTGCGAACCCATGCTGTTTCACTTCAGCACCACGCCGTTTTTAATATAGCAGATTTTTTAAACTCGGCAATTTTAAGATCGGATTATCTGCGCGACGACCGCGGCGGCGAGAACTATTGCAAAAGCGCCAACTCGTTTCCATCGCAATTTTTCTTTTAGGAATATCACCGAAGACAAATAGGTTAAAGAGGGCTGGATAGAGAAAAGAAGCGCGGTATAAATAATGCCGAATTTTTGGAAACTCGTGAAGTAAAGTATCCAGGCTATCGCGCTTATGCCGTTGGTCGCCAAGAAAAGCGGGAAGCTCTCTTTGCTGACCTTCTTCGCTTCCTTAAAAAATATTCCACCCAAAACGGCGGCCATAACACCGTCTTTTACGAGCTCCAGGGTGATAGGATTCCAAACTTCCAAAAGAACCTTAGAAATTCCCGCGCTAAACGGAATGGCCAGGAAAAACCATCCGAGCATAACAAGCGTCCTCTTTTTGATATTCAGCCGGTAATTTTCTACGTGCGTGAGCGCGACCGCGAAAGAAGCAATGAGAGCCAGGATGATAACCGTTAGATTCCTCTCGTCCGAAAAAACCAGACTCGAAAAAATAATTGTCGGTATGGGCGCGAGAAGCGAGAAGGTCTCGATTTCGCCAAGTGTGTCTTCTTCAAGGGCGAAGTAGAAAATAAAATTTGAGCCGATGGCGAGGATTATGGACGCGCCCATGAGCCAGCCTAGGTTCCCGGCGAAAAGTTCCGGCGTAATTTTTAATCCGAAGAGGGTGAAGATGATAAGGTCCGCGATAAATAGGAGGGGGAAGCTGACTCCCAGGTAGGTCTTAAAAGAAACCTTTTTAACGGAGAGTATGGTTTTGTCGAGCGTGTATGACGCCGACTGCATTACGGCCGCGACAAAAGGGAAGAGGGAATTCACATTAGAATTTTAACATAGAGCGCGATGTTTACAGATTTGGGATAAATTTGTAAAATACGGCCAGGCGCTAAATGCCCGGGTGGCGGAATGGTTTACGCAGAGGACTTAAAATCCTTGACCCATTAAGGGTTTGTGGGTTCGACTCCCACCCCGGGCACATAAAACAAAATATCGTCCTAGCGACGGTATTTTGTTTTTTATATCGAGGTGAGAGTCGAACGGGAAGGGGGTCGGGGGAACGGGAGTTCCCCTGTGTAGGAAATTACTCA
>CAZHBZ010000018.1:0-10496 GCA_964530925.1 uncultured Candidatus Saccharibacteria bacterium | reverse complement strand
CACAAATTCCGTCGGCGTCCAAAGCGAGGGCGAGGCGGAAGGGGGGTGTGGGGGGGAATTCCGCCTCGCCCGAGCCGAAGCGAAGCCCCGCCGCCCTACTCTCAAAGAGCAGACCGCCAAAGAAAAGTTTTGTTTTCCTTTTAGAAGAAAAAATCGGGCGCGCGCAAATAAAAAATTGTGAACAAAACTTTTCTTTGTCGGAGCGAGCGTTAGCGAGCGGCGGCGGGGTGGAGCGTCAAAATTCTGCGTTCGGATTTTCGCTAAAAAAAGTTCGGATTTCGTTCAGCGTTCGGAGCTTTGATAATAAAAAATATCCCAATGCGGGATATTTTTTATTATCAATATTTTGGGCGGTAGGAATCGAACGAGTGGAGGGGGCCGGGAACCGCGTTCGGTTCCCAGTGTCGGAAATTATTCAAAACCGAGGGTTTTGAAAAGCGAGCCCAAGGTGAGCGCGTGAGATTCCCTACCCGCGGAGCCGAGCAAGAAAGAAAACACCCAGCAGGGTGTTTTCTTTTGCCGCGAGGCGAACGCGGGCAACCTTTCGTCTTGCGAAAGGTTTCTAGCGGAGCGGGGTGCCGCGAGGCGAACGCGGGCAACCTTTCGTCTTGCGAAAGGTTTCTAGCGGAGCCGAGGGTTGCGAGGTCAACGCTTATGGCAAGAATCTAGCGGAGCGGGTTTTGACATTTTATCCATCCAATCCTATACTGCGGGCAGTTCCGTAATTCATTATCGGAAAGGAGAAGCGACATGGCGAGACTCAAGGATATGGAAGGGGGCGCATCATTCGGCGAGAACAGGTCCGGTTGGCTGGAGAGGGAGGAGGCCACTCCGCCCGAAGAAGAGAGGTTCGAGCCTGTCCCGCCCAGGAAGTCGCCCTACGCGAAGCACTTCAGGAAGTTTGGCGAGTTCACGGAGTCGGTGTTTTGCGATGGCATGGAAACCCCAGAAGAGGCGGCGATGAAGAATGAAGAGGCGGAGGCGGTTTTGGGCAAGGACGCCCTCCATCTGCCCACTCTCCCGGCGCTCTGCCAGGAATGTGATGGCGTGGTGCCACTCTGTCCGAACTGCAGGAGGTAGAACCCACCCCGACCTTAGGTCGGGGCTTTTGTTATACTTCTCTTGTATGCTTCGGAAGATTAAAAGATTTTTTAAGGCTGTGGGCCCCGGAATAATAACCGGAGCCGCGGATGACGATCCAGCGGGAACCGCTACTTACAGCCAGGCGGGGGCGCAATTCGGTTACGGCCAGCTTTGGACCGCGGTGTTCCTTTTGCCCTTTATGACCGCGGTCCAGGAGGCCTGCGCGCGCATTGGCGCGGCGACCGGGAAAGGCCTCGCGGAAATAATAAAGGAGAACTACAACAAAAAAATACTTTATGGCGCGGTAGTCCTGGTCGTTCTCGCGAATACAATTAATATCGGCGCGGATATCGGCGCGCTCGGCGCCGCGGCAAATCTTATTTTACCGGTTAGCTTCCCCATACTTATTTTGGGATTCACGGCGCTTATTTTGATTTTAGAGATATTCATTTCTTACCGCGCTTACGCGCGCTTTTTAAAATGGCTCACCCTGGCGCTTCTCGCGTATCCTCTCGCTGTTTTTCTCATGGACCAGCCCTGGGGAGAGATACTCCGGGCGACTTTTATTCCGAATGTGGAGTTTAGTTTCGCCTTCCTTTTTATTATCACCGGAGTTTTTGGAACAACCATTTCTCCATATATGTTTTTCTGGCAAGCATCGGAAGAGGTGGAAGAGGAGAGGGCTCGCAAATTAATCCATCACGGCGAGCCGCGCCTTACCAAGAGATTTATGAGGATGTTGCGCCTGGATAATTTCTCCGGGATGTTCTTTTCGCAGGTCGCCGCTTGGAGCATCCTCGTCGTGGCGGCTACGGTTTTGCACGGGAACGGGATATTTAATGTTTCTTCAGCCGCGGACGCGGCGAGAGCCTTGGAACCGCTGGTCCAAACTTTCGCGAATGCCGGATTTCTCGCGAAGCTCGTATTCGCGACCGGCATTATCGGTCTCGGGCTTTTGGCCATTCCCGTCCTCTCTGCCTCCGCGTCTTACGCGCTTTCCGAGGCCCTGAATTGGAAAGAAGGTTTGAATCGGAAGTTTAAAAAAGCGCACGGGTTCTACGGAGTGATAACCATCGCGACGCTTATCGGGCTGACCATCAATTTCATCGGCATAGATCCGATTCGGGCCCTGATTTTCGCCGCAGTTTTCAACGGAGTTGCCGCTGTCCCGCTTTTATTCCTTATCGCCCGGATTTCCGCGAACAAAAAAATAATGGGGGAATGGAGCGGGGGAATGCTTTCTAGAGTCTTGATTTGGGCGACTTTCGGGATAATGAGCATCTCCGCGCTTTCTATGCTCTACCTGCTTATTTTCTAAAATAGAAAAAAGGGCCTTTCGACCCTATATCACTTTTTTGATCAGGCTTTCAATATAAGCGACGTCGTCTTCTAGCTCATCCGTTGCCGGCACGGATGTCGCCTTTATCGAACACTCCGGGCAAAGCCAGACAAATTTTCCGAAAGAGTTTTGAAAATGAAGAAACGAGGTATTGCCGGGGATTTTTAGTATCCCGTCGATGGCGGATTCCACCCTTAGCCGGCGCCCTCTCCCGCAGATGCACCTTAAGATTATCTCCATGCCCATATGTGCCCCCTCCTTAAATCAAATGCGATATTCTCTATTTAGAATATTCCCCGTGTCAGGACAAAGTCAATCGCGCTGTCTTTGAAAATTGTTCGCTAAAAGCGTATCTTTATATAGATGAAACCCACAGTCGCCAAGGCTTTGGCCGGCAAAGGAAAGAAAATAGCTATCTTTGATGTTGATGGGACGATTTTCCGTTCCAGCTTGCTTATTAAATTGGTAGACGAGCTTATTGCCGAGAAGTTGTTTAAGCCGGGGGTTGAGAACGGATACTTAAAGCTCCGAGAAGACTGGTTGAATCGGGAGGGGAGCTACGAAGCCTATATCGGCGGGGTAATCAAGGCTTTTGACGGAAATTTGAAGGGGATTAAATACGCGGACTTAAGGCGTATCGCTCATCGGGTCGTGGTCAGGGAAAAATCCCACACTTATCGTTTTACCCGGGATCTCGCGAAGACACTCAAAAAGAAAGGATATTTCGTTTTAGCAATTTCGCACTCTCCAAAGCTTGTGGTAGAAAATTTTTGTAAAGCCTTAGGCTTTAGCAAAGTTTACGGGATGATGAACGAATTGGACTCATCCGGCCGCTTTACCGGCCAAGCGCTTTTTAAAGATATTATCTTCGACAAAGCGAAGATACTGGAACGCAATTTGGAAAAGGGCGGTTTGACTCTCAAGGGTTCGATTGGCGTAGGCGACACGGAGTCCGACATCGCCTTCTTAAAAATGGTAGAGCGTCCGATAGCCTTTAACCCGAATAAAAAATTATACGCGTATGCCAAGAAGAATGGCTGGGAGATAGTCGTTGAACGCAAAGACGTGGTTTACGAAGTCTAGATTTCAGAAAAAAGAAAAAACCTCCATTAGGAGGTTTTTTCGTCAGCTTTCTCTATCTCCCGGCCTTCGAGCATCGCGAATAGCTTTTCGTTAAGTATCATGGATTCTGCGTAAGCCCGCGCTTTTTCTTCATCCATATCCGGCCGATAATTTCGCATGACCATAGTCTCTTTTTCCACTTCGCCGGGGTCCGCGGTTATATTCTCGGCCCTTAAAAGCTCCGAAAGAACAAATCTGGTTTTAAGGGACTTCTCGATATATTCTTTGTGGTCCTGATCCACGCTCTCCGCGGTCTTTTTGGTCCGCTCCAGGAATTTTTCGACAGTTTCTCCGTTATCTTTAAGACTCTGTTCAAAGTCGGCTTTTAGGTCGAGGAGCTCCAAGTTAACGAGCATCGGCGAAAGCTCCAGCTCGGAGTCGGCGACTATGTCCCGCACCATTTTATCTCTGGCCATTTTGTCGGCCTCGTGTGTTTTCTCGGAAAGGAGATTTTCTTTTATCTTCGCCTTAAAATCGGCGACGCTTTCGAATTTTCCGAAGTGTTTTACTTCTTCATCTGTGAGTTCCGGAAGCGTTCCAGTCTCTTTCTCCGGGCCATCTTCGCCCGGGTGTTTGTGCATTTCCCGAAGCCGGGCGATGACTTCTTCTACTTCTTTTTCGTCTACCGACGGCTTCTCTCTGTCTTCCCAAATCTTTTTGGCGATTTTTTTATAATTCGGGAGTTTTATTTCCGGATGAACGCCAACCTTCATTTTTACCTCCAATGGGTTCCCATCCGCCAGTTTCACTATATTTATCTGCGGCGGGGTTACGGGGCTCACCTCTACCATGGCCAGGATTTCCGGATAGAGTTCCTTAAGCGCCGATTCCGCGGCTTCGTGCAGAAGTGAATCCGCGTTGATGTTCTGGAGGACAATATTTTCGGGGACCATGCCTTTCCGGAATCCCGGCATCGTAAAATCCTTCTTTATTTCCGAAAGGACATAACTTTTGTGCTCGGCGAGGACTTCGGGGGAGATTTCCGCTTCTATCTCTACCTCCGATTGCTTAACTTTGCCGCTTTTAGCTTTTTGTATCTTTTTATTTTCCTCCATTTTATTTTGACCCTGGTTTATTTATAGCCTCAAAAGAATAATACAAAAAAACCGGGACGTCTACCCCGGTTTTTCATCGGAAATATTTTAAAGATCCGCCGTGCAATGGGAACATTTTTTGGCTTCTATCGGAATTTCGCTCAAACAAAGAGGGCACTTCTTGCGGGTTGGATCGGCCGGAGGCTGTTTGTTCAGTTTGGACATCAGGGTGTTTATCGGCGTTACCACAAAGAAATAAACGGCGATGGCGACTATCAGGAACGAAATGAGGGAGTTTAAGAAAGAACCTATCATCAGGCTACTGCCGTTCAGGGTCAGGATTATCCCAGAAAAATCCGGTTGTTTCGCGATGGCGGCGATAAGCGGAGTCAGGAGGTCTTTTACCATCGAGTTCACGAGCGTGCCAAACGCCGCGCCGATTACCACGCCGACTGCCAGGTCTACCACGTTGCCTCGCAAAATGAATTGTTTAAATCCTTTAAGCATATTTTAATTGTAGCACGAAGGACGGAAGTTTAAAGCCCGGATGCGGCGAAAGAAACCGGCCTGGCGGCCGGTTGCTTGCGGGTCATCGTGAATCGGCGGGTCTTAGTCCCATGTTCAAAAGATTGCCGGCGCCGGAGAAAAAAGGACACCTAATGAATTCCACAGACTTCTTTTCCACGATGGAGTTGGATTTACCTACGGACTCCGGGAAAGAAACTTCGAAATGTTCGGAATCGACTTCTTGAACGACAATGACCATCTCATACAGGGTTCTGTCGGATTCCTTTTCCACAATACAGCCCACACGATACGTTTCACTTTCGAGCGTCGAGCAGGCGATTGTGGATACAGTAATCAAGATTAAGCCGGAAAGCGGGAATTTCCTCATACGCGCCTCCTCGGGTTCGCTAACTAATTTGTATCATTGGCCGCCGGAGGAGTCAATTCGCCGCATTTTAGACATAGTTTATAATTCCCCTATGGCGGATATATTTTTTAACACCTTGGCTCATGGAGCGTTGTTTGTATTTATTTACATGACGCTTTGGTATATCGTCTCGCTTATGGCGAAGCGAACCGATCTTGTGGATGTCGCCTGGGGCTTGGGTTTCATTTTGCTTGCGATGCTTATCCTCGTTTCGTATGAGAACGCGAGTGTTCGTCCGATATTGGTTTCGCTTTTGGTTTTTGCCTGGGGGATGAAGGTTTCTTTGCGCGCGTATCTTAAAAACGGCGGCGGGACGGAGGACTCTCGCTATCGCGAACTGCGGGCAAGGTGGCGCAGAAATTTTTTCCTTTGGAGCTATCTTAGAATTTTTATGTGGCGCGGAGCTTTGCTTATGCTTATCGCGATTCCGGTTCTCTATATTAATACGTTTGGCGGAGGGGAGTTGGGACTTTTGGATTACTTCGGCGCGGGGCTTTGGTTTATTGGATTTGCTTTTGAATTTTTAAGCGACCGATGGCTTTCTAGATTTCTTAAAGCCCCGGAGAATAAAAGAAAATATTTGGGGGAGGGGCTGCAATGGTCGGGCATATTGTTAATGGCGTTATCTTTGCCGTATGGGTATCTTACGATAATCGGACCGATTGTCGCCATCATCTTAATAAAACAATTTAAATTTTGACGCCGGTTGAGTTTTGGTCTATCATCCTCGTAAGTTCGTAGAGAAGGAGGAAGGAAGCGTGAAGGACGAAGCGAAGGACCCTTGTGTTGTTTGCGGTAAAGAAACCGGCTACGCGCGGAACGTCCCCGTCGATGTGCGTGAATTCTATGTGGAGGGGGTGGGCCAGCTCTGCGAGGAATGCGATGCGTTTATCTACGGAAAGAAGTCCGCAGAAGAGCTCGGGACCCGGTTCGGATGATGGAGTAGAAGGGAATGCAGCCCCGACCAGGTGTCGGGGCTTTTAAATTAAAAACCTCCGGACTTGCCGGAGGCCGATAGCTTTATCAGAACGGGAATGGGCGAATCTTCCCCGAGCCTTCCTGGATAAAAAGGCGGAATCTCAGGCCGAGTTTTATTCTAGAGGCACGAAGAGCGGTGAGTTTAGACCCGCCGGTCGGCAAAAGCCAGAGGGGTACGCGTTCTTCGACGCCTTCGACCTCTTGGTTCTCCAGGAAGTTTTCCTCCCCAACCATTCCATAGAGGATATCATTTGTGGACTTATCGAGAGGCTGGACATACCAACTATATTTTCTATCCCTTTTGGTTTTCTTCACGTCTTAGCCCTCCTTTCAAACCCGAGCTTTTGATATTCAATTATAAAATCCACGCAAAGTAAAGCATTGGGGGAGGAAGTGCCCAGTTGACCGCTTATGTTTTTTTTGATACAATCTGCGAGGTTCCTTAACGCTATAACCGCTACAGGAGGAATGAGCTGGTGATATTCGCCAACCGGTTGACGCAAGAGAGCAGGATTAAGGTTGAGCTCCTGGGCGGCAAGGTGCCCCCCGAGGATCTTCGGGAGGCCGTGGAGTTCTTTCTCTCCGGACCGGGCAAGGATATGCCCCGTCCTTGTAACCGCGGGGATTGGTGCGCCCTTCTTTTGAAGACTGGCGTCAGAAACCCTCCGGCCTATCCGTTTTTTCTGTCTGATTTGGTAGGTGAGTTCCTGTCGCGTTGATCGCGACTGCCCCTCCCCGAGTTCCGCTAATCGCGAAACTAAGGAGGGGCTTTTTCATTTTTCAGGGGTTCTTGGAGTATAATTAAGCCATGAATGATATAGAATCGATTCGCAAATATGTACGCGCCGCGAACTACATTTCCGCCGCCCAGATATATCTCAATGATAATTTTTTGCTAAAAAGAAAACTTTCTTTTGAGGATATTAAGCCCCGGCTTTTGGGCCACTGGGGGACTTGCCCCGGAATTAATTTTGTTTACGCTAACCTCAACTATTTGATTGGGAAGCACAAGGCCGAGTTTATTTTTATTCTTGGGCCGGGCCATGGCTTTCCGGCTTTACAGGCTAATCTTTTTATGGAGGGAACGCTCGCGAAATATTATCCCGAAGCTACGTTAGACGAAAAAGGTTTGGGGTATATTTCCAGGAACTTCAGCTGGCCATATGGATTCCCGAGCCACTCCAATCCGGGAACTCCCGGCGTGATACTTGAAGGCGGCGAACTTGGATATTCGCTCTCTCACGCCTTCGGCGCGGTGCTCGATAACCCGGACCTTATCGCCGCGGTTCTTGTGGGCGACGGCGAGGCGGAGACCGGACCGGCCGCGACTGCCTGGCATGTAAATAAATTTTTGAGTCCAAAAAATAACGGAGCGGTTTTGCCCATCCTCCATTTAAACGGATACAAAATTTCCGGGCCGACTGTTTTTGGCCGAATGAGCAACAAAGAGTTGAAATCTCTTTTTTACGGCTACGGGTACGAGCCATATATAGTAGACGGAAAAGATCCGTACAAAAAAATGGCGGAAGTCATGGAAGAGGCTTATCAAAAGATCAGGGAATTGCAGCGGCGCGCGCGTGAAGGTGGAGAAGATATTGTATCTCCGCGTTTTCCGATGATAGTTCTCCGAACTCCCAAGGGCTGGACCGGTGTTAAAA
Organism: uncultured Candidatus Saccharibacteria bacterium; assembly: GCA_964530925.1. GTDB lineage: Bacteria > Patescibacteriota > Minisyncoccia > UBA6257 > 2-01-FULL-56-20 > LiPW-15. Next base: position 2,348 of record CAZHBZ010000018.1, on the reverse strand, counting down.
AATTGAAGGGCCAGAAGATAGAAGGAAACTGCCTCTCTCACCAGGTTGTGGGGCCGAACGCTAAAACCGATCGCGCGGAACTTAACGCCGTGGAAAAGTGGCTGAAGTCCTATAACTTTGAGGAACTTTTTGATCCAGAAAAAGGTTTTAGAGATGAGATAAAAGAATTTGTCCCGCCCTCTCACTTAAAGATAGGCGATTCCCCGGTTGCCATGGGGACAAAAACAAAAGATTTAATTTTGCCGGAGATAAAAGAATTTTCCGAAGATGCTTCAATCCCCGGCACCGTGGGTTCTTCGAGTATGCGAAGGGCCGGGGCATATCTGAAAAAAGTTTTTGAACTGAACGCCGCGCATAAAAATTTTCGCCTTTTCTCTCCGGACGAAACTTATTCCAACAAATTAGATGAGGTCTTTAAAATCACCGGTCGGGCGTTTACCTGGCCCAAAGAAGATTGGGATAAAGATTTAGTTTCCGATGGACGCGTCACAGAAATGCTTTCCGAGCACACCCTCCAAGGGCTTTTCCAGAGCTATGTTCTGACCGGGCGGCATGCCATTTTTGCCTCCTACGAAGCCTTTATCCAGATAGTTTCTTCGATGGCCGATCAATACGCGAAATTTATTTCCGTGGCCAGGGATATCCCGTGGCGTGGCAAATTCCCGTCGCTCAACTATATATTGACCTCTTCTGGCTGGAGGCAGGAACACAATGGCTTTTCGCACCAAAACCCAGGGTTCATCGACGACATGCTCCATCGTCCGGGCCTTTTCACTCATGTATATTTCCCGCCGGACGGGAATAGCGCCTTGGCGGTTCTTAAGAAATGCCTTTCCTCGAAGCAAGAGATAAATGTGATAGTCGCCGGGAAAACATTGGAGCCGAGATGGCTTACGCCGGAACTTGCGGAGGAAGAATTGGATCACGGACTGATGATCTGGGACTTCGCGAGCGACAAAGACCCTGACATAGTTATTTCCGCGGCGGGGGAATATCTGACCAAGGAGGCGCTTGCGGCCATGGACATAGCGAGGAATGAGGCGCCGGAAATCAAAATGCGTTTTGTAAATATAATGGAACTGACTTCGCTCGGTATCGGTCGAACCGGACTGGCCGACGGCGAACCTGCCTCTTCGGCAGGCAGGCATTTTGAAGATTATTTCACGCACGACAAACCGGTTATCTTCAATTTTCATGGATATCCGCAGACTTTAAAACAAGTGCTTTTTGATGAACAGGACGGAAGCGGCAGGTTCTCGGTTCATGGCTATCTGGAAAACGGCTCCACCACCACTCCGTTTGATATGCACGTGAGAAACGGCACAAGCCGGTATCATTTGGCCAGGGAGATATTTGAGAAGATGGCTATGGCGGGGGTCTTAGATAAAAACAAAGCCGCGGATCTGGATCGCAAGTATGCGCAAAAACTGGAGGATCACGGAACGTTCATTCGCAAATTCGGCGTTGATCCGGAGGAAATCGAGAATTGGTCGTGGAAGGAGGAATAGAATGTAGAATCTAGAATGTGGAATGTCATATGCGGCAAATGAAAAACTTTTTTTGCAATAGAAAATCCTCGCCTCGTCGGCGAGCAAGCTTCACCCTAATCGAACTCCTGGTAGTTTTGGCCATAGTAGCCATCCTTTCGGTCGTAGTAATCATGACCTTGAATCCCTCTGAACTCCTGAAACAAGCCAGAGACTCGAACCGTCTCTCTGATCTCTCAACCCTCAATACCGCTCTCTCTGCCTACTCGGCTGACGTAAACGGGGGCTTTATGGGTACTTCGTCCGTTGTCTACGTATCAATACCCGACACCACTTCTACCTGTGCAAACCTTGGATTACCCACCCTTCCCACCGGCTGGTCCTACAACTGTGTAACCTCTACTTCTACCAAACTATCCAACGGTCAGGGCTGGATACCCGTTAACTTCGGAAATATCTCCTTTGGTTCACCTCTATCCTCTTTGCCTGTGGACCCGTCAAATACCACCACATCTCTCAATTACTATATATATGTGAGCGGAGGAAGCTACGCGTTGGGAGCGTCTCTTGAGTCCCAAAAGTATTTGGGGTCTGCCGCGAAAAACGATGGCGGCTACGATCCTGGGACGCTAGAAGTTGGAAATAATCTTTCCCTTATCTCTCAATTGAAAGGGCTTGCCGGATGGTGGGACTTTGAAGAAGGGTCTGGAATCGCCCTCAGGGATAGAAGCGGGAATGGGAACGATGGGGTGTGGAGCGGAAGCGGAACTCATTATATAGCGGGGAAAGATGGCGGCGGAGCGGGGCAATTTAACGCGGGCGATGATGCGGTCCAGCTTGCCCAAGATCCGGTTAGCACGA
>CAZHBZ010000017.1:9407-12148 GCA_964530925.1 uncultured Candidatus Saccharibacteria bacterium | reverse complement strand
TAAAAAAATCCGCTGGGCTTGTGCCCAGCGGCGGATTACACACGCTCAATCATCTCCCCATTCCAACCGCAGAATCGCTCCCTCCGCGATTGAAAGGTCCTTCGGAGAAACATCGCCGAGTGGTCCGAACATTCGCTCAATGCTCCGATACTCTTCGAAGGTCAGATCGCCGATTGCCCTCCCGCGAACCGCCTTGCGGATGGCTTCTACCCGCTTCATGTCGCCTGGCAGCGAAATCATCATTGGGATTTCCTCCTTAAAACTTTTAATAAGATATTCCTATTGGCTCATCGCGTCAACCTAGCTACCTGGCCAACCTATTTCCCTTGTTTTAGCGCGCGCCTTAGATATTGAGCCGTAAATCCTTTTGGACTCCTCGCCACTTCTTCCGGCGTCCCTTGCGCGACTATCTCACCGCCCCTCTCCCCGCCTTCCGGGCCTAGGTCTATAACCCAATCCGCGCTTTTTATCACATCCAAATTATGTTCGATAACTACCACAGTATTCCCTCGGTCCACCAGGCGCTGCAAAACGGCAAGAAGCTGTTCTATATCCGCGAAGTGCAAACCGGTGGTCGGCTCGTCCAAAAGATAAAGGGTTTTGCGGGTATCGCGCTTGCCAAGTTCCGCCGCAAGCTTAACGCGCTGAGCCTCGCCGCCCGAAAGCGTGGTTGCGGATTGCCCGAGTTCTAGATAACCTAAACCCACTTCTTCCAAAATGCTCAATCGGTCTTTAAGCCACGGAATATCATCGAAGAATTTATGCGCTTCTTCGATAGTCATCCGGAGAATGTCGTAAATATTTTTACCTTTGTACTCCACCTCTAAAGTTTCACGGTCAAAACGTTTTCCTTTGCAGACATCGCATTCCACATAGACCGTTGGCAAAAAATGCATCTCGATAGCGAGAGTTCCGTGACCCTCGCAATTTTCGCAACGCCCGCCCGGTACGTTAAAACTAAATCTTCCCGGTTTATAACCCCTGACGCGCGCATCTTCGGTTGTCGCGAATAAATCGCGAATGAAAGTCCAAGCGCCAACATAGGTCGCGGGATTGGAGCGCGGAGTGCGTCCGATAGCACCTTGGTCGATGTTAATGACCCGGTTCATATATTCCAAACCTAAAATTGATTTCACCGCGCCGGTTTTTACACCCTCCGCAAGCTCATGAAATTTGCGGGCGATATTTCGGTGAAGCACATCATAAACGAGTGTGGACTTACCGGAACCGGAAACCCCGGTTATGGCCGTAAACCTCCCGAGCGGAATATCCACATTTATATTTTTTAAATTGTTGGCCGAAGCTCCTCGTATCTTTATCGCTTCTTTATCCTTGGAAACTTTCCTTCGGGTCTCGGGAACCTCTATTTCCCGTTTCCCGCGCAAGAAATCTAAAGTGAGCGAGTTCTGAGTTTTATCTTTCAATATTTCCGGCATCGGGCCTTGGGCTATAACCCTGCCGCCATGCACGCCTGCGCCCGGTCCGAAATCCACCAAGTAATCCGCGGAGCGGATAGTATCCTCATCATGTTCCACCACGATCACGGTATTTCCTAAATCGCGGAGCTTCAGAAGCGTTTGGATAAGTTTTGCATTATCTCGCTGGTGCAAGCCGATAGTCGGTTCATCCAATATATATAGCGTTCCCACTAGCCTTGAACCTATCTGCGAGGCTAATCTGATACGCTGAGCTTCGCCACCTGAAAGCGTGCCGGCTTTGCGACCCAAAGTCAGATAATCCAAGCCAACATCTAAAAGAAATTTTAATCGAGCTTTTATTTCCCGAAGCGGCGCTTCGGAGACCTCTTTAAATCTTTCGTTGCGATTCGAAAAACTCATATCGGAGAAAAATTTATTGGCCTCTTCTATAGACATATTCGCCACCGAATTAATGTTTTTATTTTTTACCAAAACGCTCAACGCTTCTCTTTTTAAGCGCTTGCCTTCACAAGTTTCGCAAAGATCTTCGGACCAAAGTTCCTTGACCCCCAAGCCATGGCAGGTCTCACAAGCGCCGTATGGACTATTGAACGAAAACAATCGCGGCTCGATTTCCGGAAACGAAAATCCGTCATTAGGACAGGTAAATTGCGCGGAAAGCGAGACTTCCTTGTCGGCTATGACAGTCAGAACGTTTTTCCCATACTTCAGCGCGGACTCTACCGCTTCCGCTAGACGCAAGCGATTGTCTTTGTCCTTATAATCCATTCCACCAGGAATCCTATCGACCACGAGTTCGATAGTGTGCTGTTTGTAGCGCGCTAGCTCAATACGCTCATGAAGTGAATGCATCTTCCCATCCACTCGAACCTCTCTGAAACCGGCGTTTAAAAAATCATAAAGCGTTTGGTAGTATTCCCCTTTCCGCCCCCGAACAACGGGCGCCAAAATCAAAAGATTATTCTTTTTTTTATCTTCTTTGGAAATCTGGATTACCGCGTCCACAATTTCCTCATTGGTCATCTTCCTTATTTCTGTGCCGCATTCCGGACAATGCGGAGTTCCCGCGCGAGCAAAAAGCACGCGAAGATAGTCGTAGATTTCTGTAATAGTCGCAACCGTGGAACGCGGGTTCGAAGAATGGCTTTTTTGGTCTATGGAGATTGCCGGCGACAATCCTTCTATTTCATCCACATCCGGCTTCTCGAATCTTCCCAAGAATTGCCTGGCATAAGCGGAAAGGGATTCGATATAACGCCTCTGCCCTTCGGCAAAAATGGTATCAAAAGCCAAGCTGGATTT
>CAZHBZ010000017.1:7598-9307 GCA_964530925.1 uncultured Candidatus Saccharibacteria bacterium | reverse complement strand
CGATATAACGCCTCTGCCCTTCGGCAAAAATGGTATCAAAAGCCAAGCTGGATTTTCCCGAGCCGGATAGTCCCGTCAAAACGGTCATCTTATCCCTGGGAATTTCCAGATTTATATTTTTGAGGTTATGTTCCCTCGCACCCTTAATTTTTATTTTGTCTTGTGCCATTTTTTGTTAATAAGTGAAACGAATTTAGAAAAAATGAGTACCCCGCCTCGGCGGGGCACCTCGCTTTTCTAAGCTCTTCGCGCGCGAATCGCTAAGTAAATCGGGCGAACACCGAAAGCTCCCCGCTTCCGGGGGTTCTTGGGGGGTTACAAGCGAGAGTCTAGCATATGTAAAAAAAATAGAAAGTCTCCGCAAAACTAAAAACCCGGACTGGTCCACTGGACTGTCCGAGCCTTTAATGAGCCCCGAGCCTCTATACCAATATTGCTATTGCGTGACGTTCACCTTACGGATCTGCCTTCTGTGCTCGGAGCTCACTTAAACCATACCTTCTTTGTCGAAGCTTAAAAGACCTATTTATGCACAGGTAAAAACAATACTCAATTTGACACTACGACTATAAAGTTCTATTATTCCGGTGCTTCAGAAAGAAGGGCTGAATAGAGATTTAGCCCAGCAGTTCTTCACAATCAAATACGAAAGGAGACGTGTACAGTGAATTGAGAATAATGCCTCAATCGCCCCGCGCCCCAAATCCGAAAACAAACACCAAGCAAGGAGGAAAGAAAGTGAACCCCAAGAAATTCACCGTTCTCGTGGCCATCGCTCTGCTCTCTTTGAGCGGCGTGGTCTTCGCGGCCGACCCGCCGTATCACGTTCCTGTCGGAGAAGCGACGGATGTGGACACCCTTCCCGGGCTCCAGATTCACAGCGAACTCCCCCTTCCGGAACCCGCAGACAAGGTCCTCAAGAAGGAAATCGCAGAAGGGCCGTGTACGCTCGTGGACACTCGTAAGGAGTCGAAGTTCGACTTCCCTTACGGGAACCTCTACGACCGTCCGAACGGAGATTTCGTGTCTGGTGAATCCCGCGTCTATCGCTTCGGCGGTAATCTCGTGGATCCACCCTACACGAATCCTTGCGACGAGAAGATTCCCGCAAGCGGTGTCGTTGCGTTGAGCGTCCAAGTCTGGAGCTACAACGACGGACTCATCAATGGCGGGCTTTATTTCGAAGGTCATAGATTCCATCCGGAAATGTACTCGCCAAAGACGCCGTTCAACCAGCCACTCTTCCTCATCTACGAGGATGGCAACAAAGTTGTCTTGAAAGGTGGCCATGTAAGAATCGAGAACAACTCGTCATATATGTTCGGCAACCTCAGCGGATCGTTCCGAATCACAAACACCGGAAACAGCACCGATGTCGTCATTGAAGTTCTGGCTTACTACCTGAAGGACAATGGCGTCGGTGGCCCCGCCGGACCTCAGGGTCCGCAGGGTGATAGGGGTGAAATTGGCCCGCCAGGACCCCAGGGTCCGCAGGGCATTCCCGGACTCGGGCAAAGCGGTCCCAAGGGCGACAAGGGAGATACCGGAGCCGTTGGTCCTCAGGGACCTATCGGACCTCAGGGTCCGCAGGGCGACAAGGGCGACAAGGGTCCGCAGGGTGAAACCGGAGCCGTTGGTCCTCAGGGACCTATCGGACCGAAGGGAGACACTGGTCTCACCGGACCTCCGGGACCGCAAGGCAATCCTGG
>CAZHBZ010000017.1:1750-7498 GCA_964530925.1 uncultured Candidatus Saccharibacteria bacterium | reverse complement strand
AATCTGGTTGCAAGAGTCACGAACATCGATCCGAACTGTTCGACCTGCGTGAAACAGGTTTACGACTCCACGATCAAGTCATGGAGTCAGATCGTCTGCTCGTACTCAGGCAGTTCGGCGCTCGCATCCGATGCGATTCCGTGCCGAGTCTTCAGTGTTCAAAACGGTTCGTTCAAGGTTGACGGCATCACAGGAAAGACCATTACCTGGATTGCCGTAAACTAATCAGCTCTTTCTGCGGGCCCTTCGGGGCCCGCTTTTTTTGACAAAATTATTGAAAACAGATACTATGCGCAAGCGCAACGCAACTTGATTCCTTAACGGGCGATTGCCCACTAACAGAAAAGGAGAAAAGGTGAAGAAATTCACGGTCCTCATCGTCCTCGCCCTTCTCGTCGGCGCCGGTATCGGGTACGCCCAAGAGTCAACGACCGCCGCATACCCGATCTTCAAGGACACGAACCCGTTTTCCACAAAGGTGGAAAACCTGAGGCTCAACATGGAGCTCACCTTCGGGGACAAGCGGGAAATGTCGTATACGCCGATTCCGGCGTGCGCGCTCGTCGACACAACCGCCCTTCCTGGAGACACGTTCTTCAAAGAAGATGAGGTCCGCTCTTTCGCTGTCGAGGCGAAGTGCGGAGTACCGAAAGAAGCGGAGCATGTCACGCTCCGCATCGTCGCAACAGGAGTTCGGGTTCCTACATGGTGGAATATCCCCGGAGTCGGCTTCTATACCACGACCCCCAATTCTGCCTCCGACGAAGTCGGAATGATGCTCGGCGGAATCAAGCCAGCAATCGTCTTCGTCGAATCGGTCGGAAAAACAACCGCGGGCGCCGCGGTCGTGGAGCTCAAGAATATTCCGATTCCTTTTGGCGCGGTAAAGGGCGTTGAAGTCGTCGCCAAATACGGCGACGCTCATGCCCTGATCGAAGTCGTGGGGTACACCACCCCAAAGACAGGATCTACCGCAACCGCTTCCGCCGCGAGGACGGCAATGTACTGGGCTGGAGACTGGACGCCTGCCACCACCTATGGAAAGGGCGACACGGTCACCTCCGCAAGCGGAGTATGGATCTGCACCACATCCGGTCCTGTGAACTGCGCTGGATGGGCTCTGATCTGGTCGAAGTAACTGAAAGTTGCTCTTTTTAACTCGAAGGGCCCCGTGAGGGGCCCTCTTTTTTTAACTTTGGCAGCGAGACAGCAATGAATCTTCTACTTTCATTGCGGTCGAGCGAACCAAAATTATGCCTGCCACATTTAGTGGCAGTGCCTACCTTAAATATTTATCCCAATATCCATAAAGCGCGCTTGTAGCTTTCAAGTCGCCAACATTGTACCGCGCGATATCAATGTATTTTTTTTCTTTAAATAATCTCGAAACATCATCCCCCGTCACCCCGTCTTCCTTCGGGCTCTTTATTCCGAAAGCTCGACTCCAAAGATGGAGCCCTCCCTTCCGCCTGGTCGCCCCATAAAAAGTCAGTTGGTCAAAAAGATCTATGTGCCTCACCCCTCTTTGCTGATATAGATATCTACCCTCCATCAGATCCACGCTTGGCCTTATCTTGTATATTGCCGAGCGAACGGCCAAAAATGGCGCGTCAAACATCCGTCCGTTGAAAGTTATAAACTCATCATATTCTTTCGCTCCGTCCCAAAAACTTTTAAGCATTTCTTTTTCGCTCATCGGCCGAAATCTTATTCCATCCTCGGTAAATTCTTTTGCTTCCACATCCGGCGATTGGAAATATACCGCGCCCTGTTCTTTGTCCGGATCATAAACACCTATGACCACTATTTCTCCGGTCAAAGGCGAAAAACCCATGCCGCCTTTTAATTCCTCAAGCGCGGCCTCGTATTCTTCGTTGCTATCAGAATCTTTTTTTATCCAACGCGTCAAAACATCCTGGGTCGCGTGGTCCAAGGCGTTAAAATCTTCCCCGACCGTCTCTATGTCAAAAACCAATCTGGCCATTTAGCGGTTATCGCCATCCCCGTGTAACGCGTCCCTTTGTTTTCTGGAACTCAATTTTTCGATATTCATTTTCGCTGCCTCATCCATCGTAAGTCCAAGCTCTGTGCACATCTCCGCGATGTACCACAAGACATCGCCCAATTCTTTAGCGATTTCCTTTTTATAATCCTCATCCGCGATTCCTTCCCTGTCGCGAATAAGTTTTTTTATTTTTTCCGCAACTTCGCCGGCTTCTCCGGCCAATCCTAAGGTTACATATGGCAGATTATGTCCGCGATTCGGATATATCGCCGTAGAATCCGCATGCTTTTGATATTCGTTAAAATCCATAGGCTAATTCTACCACAGCAATCTATGGCTTAAGGGTGAGGGACCACTTACAGCCTATCCTTGCCAGTTTGGCCGCGTATTCCGCGTCCGCAAATTCTTTGTCATATACGCCACCTTCGTAAGAAGCGCGCGCCGAAACCAATCCCTCTTTCACTAATTGCAGATCCACATTCTGTCCGTCGAAAAATATATATCGCAAAAGCCTTCCGTAAACATCCCCGTCTCTCAGTTCTCTTTCAAGCATCACCTGCTTATTTAAAATCAATTCCTCCAGTCGCTCACTCGCCTCTTCATAACAAGGCCCATCTTTCTCATCGGCATCGATTCCCAAAAGCCGCACGCTTTTTCCTCCCTCGATGACCACCGTGTCACCATCTATCACTCGCGTGACTAACGCCATCGTTGAAGACGGCCGAACCGGCTCTTGCCCCGCCTTTGGAGTCAAAGATATCGTCTGCCCCACAAAAATCAGAACCAAAGCAACCACCAAAAGAAGTAAAAGATTTTTCCCTAGTTCAAAAAATTCTTTCATTGTCATACTATATTCTACATTCTAAATTCTAGATTCTATTTCACAAGCATTCCATCCCCAAACGAAAATAACCTGAATTTCTTTTTTATCGCCAATCGGTAAAGCTCAAAAAGCTTCTTCCGGCCAAGAAGCGCTGAGACAAGCATAAGCAAGCTGGAGCGTGGCACGTGAAAATTAGTGATAAGCCCGTCCACGAACTTCAACTTATCCCCTTCTTTAATAAATAATTCCGTCTCCCCGGAAAACCTTTTCAGTTTTCCCCCGACGCAGGCCGACTCCAAAGTTCTGAGTGCCGTTGTACCCACTGGAATTATCCGCTTTCCGTTCTTTTTGGCGTCATTAAGCGCCGAAGCGGTTTTCGGACTTATCTCATAATATTCCGCATGAAGCTTCCCGCTTTTAAGATTCTCTTCTGTAAGCGACGCAAAAGTGCCTAGGCCCACATGCAAGGTCACATAAGCTATTTTTATCCCCAGTTTTTTAAGATCGCAAAGCAACCCGCGCGTAAAATGTAGCGATGCCGTCGGCGCCGCCACCGATCCCAAAACTCTCGCAAAAACCGTCTGATATTCCTCTCGGATCTTTATCTCCGTTAATGGAACATTCTTAATATATGGCGGCAGCGGCGTTTTCCCGTATTTTTTGAGCACCGAGTAAATATCCTTCGCGCCAAATGACGGCCTTAAAAGATATTCCCCGTCCCGGATGTCTACTGTTGTAAAATATTTCCCGTTCGATAAAAAAAGCTTTTCCCCTGCCCTGAGCTTCTTCGGTGACAAAGCTTTTATATTTTTGCCGCTTGTTTCGAGGTATAAAATCTTTACAATTCCTCCGGTTTCTTTTTTAAGCGGCAACCTCGCCGGCAGAACTTTCGTATCGTTTAAAACAAGAACCGAACCGGCGGGCAGATATTTCCCAAGGTTTTTAAAAGTATCAAAGTCAACCGCTTTCGTTTTGCGGTCATAAACCAAAAGTTTCGCCGAATCCCTGGGGTGTGCCGGTCTGTTGGCTATCGATTCCGGCGGAAACGGATAGTCATATTTATTTAAAACTTTATCTATGTTTGACATATAAGCGCTCTAAGGAATATAAAGTATCCGAGAGGTGAAACCAAATGTTCTTGCTGTTTTCTGTGATAGTCGCTCTTCTTTTCTATGCCGCTCTAGCCTTCCTCATCAGTCCGATTGTCGCAGCAATCTGGATGATCGTCGGCTTCATCTTCACCATGAAAGCCAACAAAGACGGTGTCCTGAAACTTGAAGGCGAGATATTGCTTTCAATCATAGCTCCTTTGGCAGTGGTCAAGGTAGTTATCGCAAGGATCAGAGCAATTCTACGATTACACCGCATCCACAAAGCTCCCAGGGACCCTTAGGGGTCCTTTTTCATTTTATATCTTTCCCCTCCTTATCTCCCCCCTCAACCTTGCCACAAAGTTGTTGAAGAAATAAATATTGTGGTAAGTAAGGTGGCGCAAAGCGGTTATCTCTTTGGCTTTAAATAGATGAGCGATATAACTCCTTGAATAATTCGCGCAAACTTCGCAATCGCACTTCGGGTCCAACGGCTTTTTGTCTTTAAGATACACACTCTTTGAAATATCCAATTTTCCGGAAGCAGTGAAGGCAGTTCCATGCCGCGCGTAGCGAGTGGGTACGATACAATCAAAGGTATCTACTCCGGCTTTTATAACTTTCGGAATATCTTCCAAATAACCAATACCTAAAAGATGTCTCGGTTTTTCGTCCGGCAATTCCTTCAAAACCCAGCCGAGCATATCGGTCATCACTTTTTTATCGTCTCCAAACTCCCCGCCAATGCCGAATCCATTAAAGGGTTGCGAACCGATAAACTTCGCTGACTCCTGCCTCAAATCTTTGAACTTCCCGCCCTGCACGATGCCATACAAAGAAGATTTAGTTTGTCGTGAGTAGTTGGTAGTGAGTCGGGAATGCGCGTCTAGAGATTCAAGCGCCCAACGGTGCGTCCGCTCCAATGACACTCGCGTGTATTCGTGTGTCGCCACGGGCGAGGTGCACTCGTCAAAAGCAAAGATAATATCAGCGCCCAAGGCCTCCTGTATCTTTATGGATTTTTCCGGATTTAAAAATATTTTCTTTCCATCCACGGGCGAAGTGAATTGCACTCCGTCGTCGGTAATCTTCAAAAGTTTCGGCTGCTGCCCTTCCACCACTCTAGTATCGGATTTGCTTTTCAAGATTTTCCCCATCCCGTGCTCGCGCCCGAATCCCAAACTGAACACCTGGAACCCTCCGGAGTCGGTCATGAGGGGTCGCTTCCAGTTCATGTATTTTTGGAGCCCGCCCATTTCTTTCACCAATTCCTCTCCGGGCTTCAAATGGAGATGAAAGGTGTTGGCTATCAAAAGCTGGGTGCCCGCTTTCGCCACTTCCTCCGAAGTTAATGTTTTAACGGTCCCCTGGGTCGCCACAGGCACCATCGCCGGAGTTTCCACTTCCCCATGCGGCGTCTTTAAAACCCCCAACCGGGCTTTAGACTTTTTGGAACGTTTTAATATTTTGAATTCCATATAAATAAAGAAGAATGACTGATGACTGATTACTTATAACTTATGACTAATGACTTATAACAAATTCTCTAATGTTTTTCTACTTACTACCTACTACTTGCTGTTGCTAAAGTATCCTTCTGCCCTCAAGAGCGCCCGCTTCTCACCCAAGTTGCCATTATATCCGCCGAGCTTCCCACTCGAAAGAATGACCCTGTGGCAAGGCACATTCTTATCCTTGTTGTTTTTCATTATCATTCCCACGGCTCTCGCCGCTCTAGAATTTCCCGCCTTCGCCGCCACCTGCTTGTAGCTCAACACGCTCCCCTTGGGGATCTTTTTCACCACCTCCAAAACCTTTTTCTTGAAATT
>CAZHBZ010000017.1:0-1650 GCA_964530925.1 uncultured Candidatus Saccharibacteria bacterium | reverse complement strand
GTCATGGAATTTTCTTTAGTAAACTCTCCCACCCTGGTGCGCTCCAAATCGGCTAAATATGCCCCTCCAATCCCTAATTTTATCCCTATATCCCTCGCCAAAGCCCGTATATAGGCCCCAGGACCTGTTTCAATCCGGAGCATCAGAATCGGCCACTCGTAGCTCAAAACCTCTATACCTTTGATTTCTATAGGCCTTGCTTTTAACTCCACGTTTTTACCTTTACGGGCCAGGGAATAGGCGGTCTGGCCTCCAAATTTAAGCGCGCTATAGATCGGCGGAGTTTGCATAATGGTGCCAATAAAAGTTTTCACCGCCGCTTCAACTTCCTCCCTAGTCGGAATATTTTTTGCTTCATGCTCTGTCTTCTCCCCCTCCTCATCATCGGTCGTACTGGTTTTCCCTAGATAAACTTTAGCGATATATTCTTTTTCTTTTCCGACAATTTCTCCGAGCTTCTTTGTCGCTTCCCGTCCAATACCGATTACCAAAACTCCAGAAGCTAGCGGATCCAAAGTCCCCGCATGGCCAATTCCCTTCCTTTGCCCCAAAGCTTTTTGAATCCTGCGAATGATATCAAAAGAGGTCGGTCCTTTGGGCTTATATATAGAAAATATTTTATTCATATTCGTCACAACAACATACCAACATTCTCAAGTATGTTGGTATGTCAATTTGCTAATTATATTTTGTTAGTGGACACTTCGCATGGTCATGCGGGCGCGCCGGGCAATACTGCCTGCCATAATCTATCAAACGATAGTTAAAGTCATACCAATCTTTTTTCGGGACAATTTCTTTGAGGTCTTTTTCTATTTTCTCGGGATTCTTATTCTTCGTAAGTCCGAGTTTTTGCGAAAGCCTGATAACATGCGTATCAACTGCGATGCCGACCACGATGCCATAAGCGTTCGCGAGAATAACATTCGCGCTCTTCCGGCCAATCCCCGGGATAGCAAGCATCTCTTCCATAGTTTTGGGAACTTTTCCTCCAAACTTTTCTTTGACCACTTTCGCCGCGGCCAGGATATTTTTAGCCTTATTGCGATAGAAACCCGTAGGTTTTATATCCTTTTCGAATTCCGATTGCTTGGCTTTCAAATAATTTCCCAGCTTGGGATATTTTTTAAACAACACCGGCGTAACTTCATTCACTTTTTTATCGGTGCATTGGGCGGACAAAACAACGGCGACCAACAATTGCCATGGATCGCCAAAATCCAAAGCTATCTTTGATTTCGGCAAAAGCTTCTTAAGCGCCGCGACGGTTCTTCTCGCCCTCGCTTTTCTGGTTTTAAGTTCCCCGTTTTGTCTGGGCATAGTTTTCTACTAGATTCTACGTTCTAAATTCTAGATTCTATTACTTAATTCCGCTCCCCGGCGCAGCTTCCCTGTCGGGACATAAAATCGTGATTCCCGCCTCATCGCTCGCGGCCAAAAGCATCCCGTTCGATTCCTCGCCCATTAACGCTCTCGGTTCCAAATTGGCAACAATAACTATCTCCTTACCCACTAACTGTTCCGGTTCGTAAAACTTGCCGATTCCTCCCAAAATCTGACGGTTAATTGGATTCCCGGCCTCATCCTTGTCGCCCGCGGCAAGCTGCATCTTTATAAGTTTGTCGGACCCTTCCACCCGCACCGCTTCCA
>CAZHBZ010000016.1:9356-12272 GCA_964530925.1 uncultured Candidatus Saccharibacteria bacterium | reverse complement strand
AAATTCTTTTTGCCAATCCCCTTTGTATTTATCCCGCAAAAGAAATTGTAGGTCTCGTTTTGTCTTTCCCTTTTCCATTGTTTTAACCACTAACGACCTACGACTGACTACCAACTAATTTGATTTCTTCTAAAATTTCATATTCCGCGCCGGAATGATGTAGTTTTGATTCATAAAGCGCGACAAAGTCGACCTCCATTTCCCAATCCACACTCTCCTCGAGCTCCTTTGCTGGGAACTTATTAAAATCTTCTTCTTTAAATCTTGCGATAGTTAGATGCGGATTATATGGCCGGGGGTCCGGCTTTTGCCCAAAGATCGCCCCTGCCGCAGCCTTGAGACGAAGCATCCCCTCCCTGTCATAGTCCTCACCCATAGTCCAGATGAGCCGAGGCCGCTTCGGACTTGTTCCAAAAGTAATTTTCTTAAACTTTATCGTAAAAGGTTTTGCGGCGGCCGCGATATCGTCCAACTGGCCTACCGCGCAATCTGCGCTATCGACATACCACGGAGGCACGAGAGTTATGTGCAAACCCGTTCCCGAAACAAAACGTAGCGGCCAATCCTTGTGATCTTCGGCCCACTGCGCTATTTTTTTCTTTATCTCTTCCGAAACGGGAATGCCTACGAAAACTCTTATCATCTAGAGACCGAGCTTAAAGACGTAAATTGCCAATAACCAGATTATGCTTGCAAAAACAGCTCCGGCGATAAACCCGGACAAAGAGGAAGCCAAAAGATTCCCCAATTTAAATTTGAAAGACCTTTGCTCGCGGGAAATGAAATCATTCCCAGCTTCGTTAATATCATCCATATACGCATTATAACATATTCGACGAAACAATCTCTATTGCCGCCCGAGATTAAAGATTATTTCATGCGTGGCCGCTATCGCCGCGGTTTCCGCGCGCAAAGTCGTACTCCCAAGCCCCGCCAGAATAAATCGAGCGGCTTTCGCTGACTCAACTTCAAAGTCATCAAAGCCCCCCTCCGGACCGATAAAAATGCCGATTTTTTTGTCTTTATGCTCCGCCTTAAGCTCCAACGGCTTCCCGCCCAAAGTGAAAAAGAAATTTAGGTCGTTTTCTTTGGCTCCTGCAACGGCTTTCTTGAATTCCAATTCTTCATCCAAGATCGGCAGAACGCTCCTTCCGGATTGTTCCGCGGCCTCTTTCATTATCTTTTCCAAACGGTCACGTTTAAGACCGAGCTTAACCGTCCGCTTGGTTATGATTGGCACAATTTTAGAGACTCCTATTTCCACGCATTTTTGGACAGCCAGATCGAAATTCTCTTTTTTGAGAATCGAAAGATAAAGAGTAGTTTTTATCGCCGGATCTCCCGTTCCCGCCCGACCTTCTAAAATAGAAACTTCCACGGCATCCTTGTCATAAGAAAGTATTTCCGCATCCGCCTCCCCGCCCTGTCCGTCGCTCAGAATTATCTTTTCTCCTGGCTCAAGGCGCAAAACGCCGCTCACCTGTTTTACAAGCTCCTTATCCGCTATCCAGAATCTTTTTTCTCCCAGAGGGAAGTTACCGATAAATCGATGCATTAAAATAGTTGGTGGTTTGTAGTGGATAGCTAAAATTTCTTAACACACATATATAAAAACAGTGGGATTTCTTTGCGCGCCTTATCTTCCGCTTTGGCGCGCGGTCCGGCTTCACTCTTTTTGTTTGAATTCCATTCTTCCAGCCGCTCCACCGCAAATCCAAGCTTTGAAAATATCTTAAAATAGAATTGTAACGGCCGATGGAAAGATACCGTAAACATATCCGGCGCGTCACCCGGGTGCATTTGTATCTTTGTTTTGGATTCCGAAAGATATTCGTCCACTCGACGATATTGCGCTTTTTGCTCCTGGTCCCAGCCCCAAGAGCTAACCTTCGGATTCCGAAAGGCCGGATGATTCAAAACCAAGTGCAAAGTTCCGCCCGGCCTCAAAACCCTCGCGCACTCTTTAAGAACTTTGTCCCCGTGTTCAATGTTTTGGAGCGCCAAAACTATAACTACCTTATCCATACTCCCATTTTTTATGAACGGCAGTTCTTCGGCGTTCGAAACAACAAATTCTCCCTCTTTGACCGATTCTTTTGCCACTGCGATAAGTTCGCTCGAAATATCTGCCCCCAAGACCTTCGCTCCGGCTCTAATAAATTCCTTGCTGAAGAATCCCGGCCCGCAAGCCAGGTCCAAGATTCTCTCTCCACTCTTAATATCCATAAGCCGCAAGAGGTTCGGAAGTATAACTTCTTTTTGATAAGTCCCTTCGCCGGAAAGGAGTTTCTCATACCACTTGGCTACCCCGCCCCAGGAAGTTTTGTTTGCGTTAGCCATATCCACTTAATTTAACTCGAAAGAACGGAGTTTGACAAATATTAGTTTTAGATGTATTATTCGGTCAGCATTCAGTTACATCTTGAAAGGAGAAATCTGACGATGTCAAAGTCGGCCAACAAGCGCGCAAACCACGCCACCTTCCTCGCTGAAGCCTTACTTTCGAAGGCGGAAGAGCGGCGAAAGGAACGGCTCAAGGTCTACGAACCGCCTCCATATAAACATGGCTTCATCGTGAAGCCAACGAACCCTGGCTGGGTCAAAGCCCTGGATCGGAAAATGCGGATGTACGCCGATCGCATTGCCCGGTGCGAGCCTTTCCACGGAGACCCCTGGCTCGGCTGGGAAGTGGACGGGGAGATCTTCGATAGGATCACCGCAAAGTGCAAGCAGAGGATGATCCAGATCATCCTCGACAAGGGCGAGGTGAGCGTCGAGGAGTTCTGGAAAGAGGCCCAGAAAATCGGGATTAGCCGAATGAGCTACGACCGATATGTGGTAAATATCGTTCAACGATACTGCACACACGCCGGCAAAGGCCTCGTAAGCGCCGGCGGATTCCTCCCGACCGACGAA
>CAZHBZ010000016.1:4186-9256 GCA_964530925.1 uncultured Candidatus Saccharibacteria bacterium | reverse complement strand
GTCGGAGTTATGTTGTGCTCTTTGTTGTAGGCCAACTGAATCTCCCTCCTGCGATTCGTTTCTTTTATGGCTCGCTCCAAGGACCCGGTTATATGGTCCGCATACATCAAAACCTCGCCCGCAACATTTCTCGCCGCGCGACCGATAGTTTGGATAAGCGAAGTCTCGCTTCGCAAAAATCCTTCTTTGTCCGCGTCGAGTATCGCCACGAGCGTTACCTCCGGCAAATCCAGCCCTTCACGCAGGAGGTTCACTCCGACCAACACGTCAAAATTACCCTTCCTGAGGTTTGTAAGGATTTTAATGCGCTCCAAGGTTTCCACATCGCTGTGAAGATAATTTACCTTTATCCCCTTTGTGGTCAGATATTCGCTCAGATCTTCGGCCATTTTTTTGGTAAGAGTGGTGATAAGAACTCTCTCTTTTCTTGCAACCCGCTCCTCTACGCGCGGAATCAAATCCTGCACCTGGCCCTTGGCCGGCAGAATGGTGATTTTCGGATCAATAAGCCCGGTCGGACGGATTATTTGTTCTACAACTTTCTCGCTAACCTTTTTCTCATAAGGCCCAGGGGTCGCGGAGGTAAAGATTATCTGACCAACTCTTTTGTTGAATTCTTCAAAGCGCAAAGGCCGGTTATCCGCCGCGGATGGCAGACGGAATCCGTATTCAATCAGAGTCTTTTTGCGCGCCGCATCGCCCTCGGACATTCCTCCGATCTGGGAAACAGTCACGTGAGATTCATCAATAACGGTCAAGAAATCCGGCGCCCCTGACTCGGTGTGCGGAAAATAATTGAGCAGTGTGTCCGGCGCCTCGCCGCGCGCCCGGCCCGAAAGCGGCTGAGAATAGTTTTCTATGCCGTGGCAATAACCGACCTCGCGGATCATCGCCAAATCAAACTTCGTTCTCCGCTCTAATCTTTCCGCTTCCAATAACTTTCCGTTCTCCTCAAAATACTTCAGCCGTTCCTTTAATTCTTTTTGTACTGCGGAAACGGCCCGCTCCCTGTCGATGGGCGAAGTTATAAAGTGCTTAGCCGGAGCAATGTAAATTTCCGGAAACTCCGGAGTGACGCCAGGACGAAAACCTTCCGCCGGAATTATTTCATATATTTTTTTGATAACATCATTCTCTAAAACAAAGTTATAGATAAGCTCTCTGTCCGGCGGCATTATTTCCCAATTATCCCCGCGCAAACGAAAACTCCCCCGCTTTAAGTCGCTTGGCGTACGGGTGAATTGCATAGAGATTAGCTGCCGCGTAAGCGCTTTTCTGTCTATTTTTTCTCCCACCGCGAAGCGGAGAATATTTTTCGCGTAGGTTTCCGGCGCGCCCAAACCGTATATACAGGAAACGGAGGCCACAATAATAACGTCTTTGCGGGTCAGTAAGGCAGTTGTCGCGGCATGGCGAAGCTTATCGATTTCCTCATTTATCATCGCCTCCTTTTCGATGTACGTGTCGGACGTCGGCATATACGCTTCCGGCTGATAATAGTCGTAGTAGGAAACAAAATAGTGCACCGCGTTCTTCGGAAATATTTCCCGGAACTCATTGCAAAGCTGGGCGGCCAAGGTTTTGTTATGAGCGATGACCAAGGTTGGCTTCTGCGCTTCGTTTATAACGTTTGCGATAGTAAAAGTTTTTCCGCTTCCGGTTACGCCCAAAAGAGTTTGATGGCGCAAACCATCATTCAAACCCGAAACAAGCTCTTTAATAGCTTTCGGCTGATCACCCGACGGTTCGTGTTTAGAAAAAATTTTAAAAATCTGTTCAGACATAGAAATATTTAGGTTGGCTTGCCCCATCACCAAACGAGCATCTCCTCTGAGCGCCGGCCGGAAGTGCCGATAGCGCTATGCTCGTTTTGGTGCGGGGGTCTCCGGAAGGTCGGTGCTTGGATATAAGTTCAAATTTGTTCATAAGTATTAACGTGAAATAGGCGCCTTCACAGGCTCCTATAGTACCCTAATGTATCTTTTTTATCGCAACTCGTCAAAAAAGAAATTGATGCTTTCAGAAGCCATAATCATAGTATAACAATCAGCACGTGAGTGGAGGATGATGTGCCTAGACCAGCGAAATCGGAAAAAATACGCGCCACTCAACCCGCCGTTTACGATCCTCTGCGACAGCTGACCCCAATTCCGGCTTCACCTGAAGCCGGTTTTTTTATATAAACTAAAGCGTTTCGTAATTGGACTTAAGCCAATCAAGTAGATTCTTCGTATCCGAATACCTGTTTTCGGAGTTCAGCACGATTATGGAAACAGGCACGTCCCCGCTCGGGGTGTGAATATTCCAAACCGAAGCCATGGTTTGTCCGGCGGCTTTTGTCTCCCCGTTTTTCATCCCGATTAAATCCTCTTCCCCGGAAAACTCGTTGAAGTTGGCCAAGTCGCCGATATTTATGGAATTTCCTATTTTTATTAGTCCGTTGTTCTCAAATTCCACTCCCCTGCTTATCTCAAAAATAAACGGGCGTTTATAATAAATATATTGAAGCAGCTTGGAGATATCCTTGGCAGTAGAAACGTCGCGCGCGCTTAATCCGGACGGATCGGCAAACTGCGTGTCCAACATATTGAGCGAAGCAGCTTTGTCGTTCATGCTTTTTACAAAAAGTCTGCTACCGGAAAAAGAGGCCAAAACATCCGCCGCGTCATTCGAAGATTGCATAAGCAAAGGATAGAGAAGATCGAAACCGGTATAATAGCTTCCCGAATTAAAGTGAAAGGCTTTAGTGGAACTGCTTCCGCCGGTCGCCGGAGTCGAAAGCTGGCCGACCCGGATGGAGCTCCCCAGATATATCAATTCATGAGCCACCACTCCAGTCATAAGTTTGGCGATCGAGGCAGTCGGAAGTTTTTCGTTCGAATCTTTTTCAATAATGGTTTCGCCGGAGGCTATATTAGAAATTAAGAAAGACTCCGCGCTTATCGCCGGCAACCCGGCATTTTGCGCTTTTGGCACAAGCGTACCAAATCCTCTCTCCGGCATATCTTCAAAGACCAAAATCGGCATTCCTCTTTTCGCAAAATCAAAAACCTCCTTTGCGCCTTCATCAGAAAGCCGGATACATCCTCCGGAATATGTTTTCTGAACCGGAGTTCCATCGTTATAGTGCGGCCAGCCATGTATGAAATAGTTTCCGTAGAACTGAATGCTATATGGCATCCAGACTTTTCCGATGGAAGAAAAATGGTTCACCTCTTTAACTATCACCCCGTAATTCCCGGTTGGAGTCTCCCACCAACTGCCGCTCTTACCCTTGGTCAATATCTCTATCTCTTTTTCCGCAACGCCCCCGCGATAGAGCGTAAGTCGCATGGTCTTCAAATTTGCCTCAATAAAATCTTGTTTCGCCTGTTCGTATTCCTCTTTTTTGGTTAAAAATTTTTGTTCGTCCGGAAATATTATATCGCCCGAATCCGTGAAAGATATTTCCGACGCCGCCAAGCGGGAATAGAAATTCCGCACCCGAGCCGAATTGGTATTGGCCAGGTCCAGCCTATCCTGCCAAATAAAATATATCCCCGCGGACACGGCGCAAATAATCATAAAAAACGCAAAGAACGGCTGGATCCAGCCGCGTCGTTTGCCCGGCGAAACATAACCCGGCGCTTCGCAAACTTTAAAAGCATGGATCATGTCCGCTTCGCTCCAACCGGCCTCTAAAAGCGCAGTCCGTATCTTTTCCCTGGGCACTCCGGCGTCCAGCGAATCCCGGACGTATTTTTTTATCTCCTCGTCCGCCATCAATTTTAGGAGGGGTTTCCCCTACCCTTGTGAAAATGGAAAGTCAAAATGAAAAGCAAAGCGAATATTGTAAAACTCATTATCGGCATAGTTATATAGCCGAATTCCAAAAAATATCTTTGCGCGCAAGAAACCGCGCCGCCGAACGCGTTACACAAAACGTGATTAGATCCGCCGTATTGGAGATAGGAGTGATACCCAGAAACCAGCATTCCAACGACTGATAGGGCGGAGCTGTATTTTACTATTCGGCGCGATTCAAACCACCAGGCTAGCCCCAGCATTATTACCTGCGGGAACAACAAATATCTCTGTATCCAGCAAAGGCTACAAGGAGGCAAGTTCGCGATCTGCGAATAAAAAAGACTCGAAACTGTCGCCACTACGCTGAACGCAAAAGCCAAAACTAGGGCTCTGGTTTCCAAAAGATCCAAGGCGTTATGCAATCGCGCATTCTCATGCCGCCTTGAACGAATCAGTAGCAAAACCAAGAAAATTATTATTAAGAGATTACCGATTATAGTGCCAACGGACAGCAACCTGGTTATGCTTTCGGCAAAGGGGGTCACAGGAATAGTAGTTAGTAGTTAGTGAATAGTAGATAGAAAATGGGAATTCTTAATTCGCGGGCAAAACGCAGCCTGTTTTTTTGACTAAAGTGCTAAGCTCCAGCCTCCCATACTCGCGCGAACCATCTTTGAACTCCCAAGTTGGATAGCTGTTTATCCCCTTATCTATACAAACTTTGGTTTGACCCTGTCCGTCCGGCGTGGAACATTCCACATACGGCAAAAGCCTCTCGGAACGGCCGAACTCCGCCTTCTGATCCTGGCAATGCGTACACCAAAATGCTCCGTAAAAAACCGCGCCATTGTCTTTCAAGCAAGTTGCGAAAGAATCATATTTGTCCGCTCGATTGGGCAATATAAAAACCAACCAAATAAGCCCGGCTAAAACCACAATACCTACAATGCTCCAAACCATCTTAAGTGTTTTGTCTTTCATATGTTTATATATGAATTATACCAATTACGTTGCAAAACAAAAATGTTTAATTTTTTAACTTTGAATCAAAAACTCTACAACCACAAAAAACGCCCAGAACATAAAAAGAAATGCGGCCTCTATTTTTGAAAGTTTTTCTCCGGAATTCATAAACCTTAGCAAAATTACCGACGCGACCAACATGAACATTCCGGTTACATAAATTATTTTGGGAGCAAATGAAAACGGATTTATTAGGGCCATGACACCGACCAATACAGTCGCATCCGCGAGAACCGTCCCCAGGATATCTCCAACCGCCAG
>CAZHBZ010000016.1:0-4086 GCA_964530925.1 uncultured Candidatus Saccharibacteria bacterium | reverse complement strand
CCCAAAACCAGCGGAAGAAGAAGCAAAAAAGGATAAATGCGATTATTCTTCAATATCTTGCTTTCGATGGTTATTCCCCGCCCGGCGAATAAAACTATAATCGCAAAGACGAGCGTCATATCCGCGACATTCGATCCAAAAAGCATACCCAGACCAAATGACGGCACTCCTTCAATGGCCGAAGTTATGGAAATAAATCCTTCCGGCAAAATTGAGATTATCGAAACAATGATGAACCCCACCGTATATTTCGACAATCCATAGCTTTCAGCTAATTTAGCCGCGTACTTGGTAGCCAAGGTGGCGCCCCTTATAACCAGAAATATGGAAACGGCAAATATGAAAACGGCGTTTATCATAAGAATTTAATTTTTAAGGTATTTATATTGGCTATGAAAGAACTTTTTGGAAAGCTCGACAAGCGCGATACTCAAAATTCCGACCAATAAAACTCCCGAAAGCCAATACGCTGATAAAGCGACTGTCCCGAACACGGATTGGAGAATCGGAACATAAACCGCGGCTGCCATAAGAACCAATCCCAGGCCCACGCCCCAAACCATATAACGATTGGAAAATGGGGAATATTTAAAGATACTTTTATCAAAACTTCTAACAGAAAACGCCAGAAATAGGGTGTAAGTTCCGAAACTCGCAAAAATAAATGTCCGCACAATTTCCGGCGCAAAACCCATCCAGAGCAACGCCCAATACAAACCTAATAATAATATACTAGTCGACAATCCTATAAACGTCACAAGAAACTTAGAGAGAGGATCAAAGAGAGCGGCCCTTTTTCTTCGAGCATAAAGCGGGCGGCGTCCATCCAACCCCCGCTCAAACGCGAACGCGACTGCCGGGAAACTATCCGAGAAAAAGTTTACCCAAAGAATTTGAAGCGCGCTCAAAGGAAGCGGAATACCGGCTAATAATGATCCACCAATAAGAATAAGCTCATCAGCCACGCTTGAAAGAAGATAAACTAGAACTTTTCTTAGATTGTTCATTATCTGCCGACCTTCTTCCACTGCCGCAGTTATTGTTTCAAAATTATCGTCCAAAAGCACCAAGTCCGCCACACTGCGCGCCACTTCCGTGCCGGAGCCCATCGCGATACCGATGTCCGCCTGTCTTATACTCGGCGCGTCATTTACTCCGTCCCCAGTCATAGCCACAACCTCACCTAATTCCTCAAAAGCCTTAACAATTCTCATTTTGTCCAAAGGAGAGACTCGAGCGATAACTCGAAGCGCCGGAAGCCTATTTTTTAATTCCGCGTCGGTAAGCGCGCGCAATTCAACCGCGTCGATAACACTCCCCTCGCCCAGCTCTATTCCCACTTCCCGCGCTACGGCCTCGGCAGTGCCGCGATGGTCCCCCGTCATTATTACAGTTCGGATTCCGAGCGATCGGACACGCTCGATTGCCCCCTTCACGGTCGGACGGATTGGATCCCGAAGAGTTATAAGCCCGCGAAAAGATGCCCCGGAAATATCAAAATCATTCTTAAAACCAAAATCTCCCTTCAAGGATATTTCCTTCACTGCGACACCCAAAACAAGCTCTCCAGACGCCGCAAGCAATCCTATTTTCTCTTGCACAGCTTTTTTTTCCGCTTCGTCCAAATGCGAATGTTCGACCAATATGTCTGGAGCTCCAAGACAAATCAGAACATCCTTTCCGCCAATGCGCGCGAATGCCGCGGAAAATTTATTAACGGCATTGAATGGCAAGAAATTCAAAATAGAAATTTCTCCTTTTACTTCCTCCGCAGACATTCCGCCAATAGCAGCGGAACGCACCAAGGCGGTTTCAATCGCGCGACCGCTCATACGCCACTCAAGCGGAGAATCCGCGGGATTTTCGATAAGCACATTAGTATTAACAATGGCAAGCTTGAGAAGTTCCTTCTCGCTAAGGCCAGTTGGCAATACTTTGCCGATTTCCATTTTGGCTACAGTAAGAGTTCCTGTTTTATCGGTTAAGATAACTGTGACGCCCCCGAGAGTTTCGGCCGCGACAAGCTTTCTCACAACACCTTTTCGCTTGGCCATCCGCTGTACTCCGACAGCCAGAATAACAGTCATCGCAACCGGCAAACCTTCCGGTATTGCCGAAACGGCAATCGCAACAGAAGTAAGAAACATATCTAACTTGGAATATCCGGAGGCGATACCGACAACAAAGATTACCGCGGTTAAAACGGTAAGAAAGACTCCCGCTTGGGCGCTGAAGCGTCGGATAGCGCTTTGAAGCGGCGTCTCCTCCTTTTGGGACCCCGCTACAAGCGCTGCAATCTTTCCAAGTTCGGTTGAAAAATCGGTACGACAAACCACCGCGGTCGCGACCCCTTGAGTCACTAGCGTTCCCGCAAAAACCATAGAAAGCTGATCGCCCAAAGAAGAATTTATATCCACGCCTTCCACAGCCTTAGACACAGGCAAAGACTCCCCCGTAAGTATTGCTTCATCTACCTGAAAATCGTTTACAAAAACCAATCTGCCGTCGGCAGGAACACGGTCCCCTTGGTTTAACCGAACAATATCCCCGGGAACCAAGTCCGCCGCTTCTATTTCACGCTCAACGCCATCGCGTATAACCCTTGCCCGTTGTTTTAAATAAGTCTTAAGCTCTTCTAAGGCTTTCTCCGCCTTAAATTCCTGATAAAAACCCAGGGCCACATTCACGGCTACGGCAGACAAAATAAAAAACATATCCCGATAATGCGAGATGAAAAAGGTGATACCTCCGGCGAATGCCAGAATAAGAATTAGAGGACTTTTAAATTGGTTTAAAAGAACCGGAAACCAAAAAACCTCTTTGGTCTTCTCGATGATATTCGCCCCAAATATGCCGAGCCGCGCTTTCGCCTCATTCTCGGCTAATCCACCCTTAATATCCGTCTCCAGGGTCCTGACTGTCTCCGCGTCAGATAATGCCCAAAACGGACGCGCTTCTATTTCTCGTGTTATTTTCTGATGTTCCATTATTTTTAAACCAAAAAAACCTACACCTATAGGATACCATGTATCGGCCAGGTAATAACCTCCAAAAACTTCCTGAAAATAGATCTTCTCATCCACGTCTCCTTTGTGAGCGGTGTAATTTCGGAAATGTCTTTTTCAAATTGCGCTTTTAGCTCGGAGATAAAAACGGTATCCAAACTCCGGATATTGCCCTCAAAATTCAAAAGCAGACTTTGATTATCCATATTGGCGCTTCCAACAGTTCCCCAAACACCATCGGAAACCGCGGTCTTGGTGTGTAATATACGATTGTTGTCATAAAGATATATCTTCACCCCCGCGTTCAACGCCAAAATAAAATAAGAACCGGCGGCAAAATCAACGGTTTTAACGTCAGACGCCTCCGGCAAAAGCAACCTCACGTCTACGCCTCGTTTCGCCGCTTTTATAAGCGCGGAAAAAACTCTAATGCTCGGCACAAAATACGGCGTGGTTATATATAAATAACGTTTGGCGCTCCGGATATTTTTCAAAAGATCGTGATAGATGTAACGCCCTCGGAATCTCGGCGAATTGGTTAGAAATGAAAATCCGTCGCCCAAAGAAAATGAAGGTTTAAACCTAAAAAACTTCCTCTCCGGCGACACGAGCCACATCCGCTCAAATATGGAACTCATTTCGGAAACCACGGGGCCCGTCATCCGCACGTTCGTGTCCCGCCAATTCTCCATCCTTTTTTCAAGCCCCACTCCCCCGGCATGCCCCACTTCCCTGTCCACAATTAAAAGCTTCCGGTGGTCGCGCAAAAACCAGGAAGAAAAATTACCGATGCGCCAAGGCTTTATCGGATTAAAGAACTTTATCCCTACTCCTTCCGCTTTAAGCTCACGCTCCGCATGGGAGTTTAAAAAACTATAGCTCCCGACCGCGTCGCAGATGATGCGCACCTTAACGCCCTCTTTGCTCTTTTTCTTCAAAACCTCAAAAAAACGCCGCCCTAATTCGTCGGGCTCAAAGATGAACTGTTCAATATCGATTGACTTACGAGCCTCTTTGCAGTCGGCGAGCATAGCTTCCCAAGCCTCTGCGGACCGCAAATAGAATTTCCAGGTCGTTTCGG
>CAZHBZ010000015.1:8172-13080 GCA_964530925.1 uncultured Candidatus Saccharibacteria bacterium | reverse complement strand
GCCGACTGAACCACTCTACCATGAATTATATAATCCTGTCCTCCAAAGCGGAGCGACGGAGGATATACTACAGCCCGTAACGAGGAGAAAATAATTATGTACTCATAAGTATTTTCTACGAGTGCCCAGGATGCAAGCTTTGCTTACAGCCCGCTGAACATTAATTTTGAACTAGTGCCGACTGAACCACTCTACCATGAATTATATAATCCTGTCCTCCAAAGCGGAGCGTATGTACTCATAAGTATTTTCTACGAGTGGCCGGGATGAAAAACTGTAAAGTTTTACAGCCCGTAATTTATTTTATTACTGCTTTGACTATTCCGCCGCTCGTATTATATCCGTCGATTTTCTTGGATTTCGCGACAATCATATTAAAGACTCCATCTTGCTCCAATCTACTTCTTGTCTCCCTTAGTTCAGCTTCTGGTTTTCCCGCGAGAACCCCCTCTATCAGCTTAAGAACCCGATCGTAAGCGTCTATTGTCTCTCGCTTATTTTCTTCCGCCGCTTTGCCCGCAAATTCTCGGAAAGCAATGAGTTGCTCCTTCATTTCCACGAGAACCTTATATTGCATATCGTTTTCGGCGAGTTTTTTGCGAGCTTCTCGAAATCTTTCACTTTCTTTCCCGCCGCGCTGCGCTCCGCCTTTCTGGGTTGTTTTGAATTCCAATAATAATTTAGCGACTTCATCCATCGATTTTTTATCCGCGCCGATAACAACGCGAGGAACAAGAGTCAGCTCCCCGCGCATATTTCCGGAGCGGAAATATTTAACTCTTGAAAGACTGCCCCTTCTTATGGTTTCGCTTATTTTTTCAAATTTTCGATTTAGTCCCAGTTCGCTTTCTGTTACATCGATGGCGAGGACAAGATGGGTTTTGCTGGTTTCGTCATCAAATTCCACAATTCCATCCACTCCTCCCACTATATCGTCAAAGCGCGAAGGGACTATAACGCGAGCGGTTTCTCCCATCCAATCGCTCATTTCAGTCTGGTCCCGGACTATCGCTTCAAAAAGTTTTCCTCGCTTATCCCAGGCTTCCTTGCTTGGATCGTTTTCGGCTTCCGCTCTAAACTTTGCTTCGAGTTCCGAGACTCTGCGTATATCGGCCTCAATCACGCCTTTGTCGTAAAGGTCGTCAAAACTCTTTGGATCTATTGCTTCCGCTTCTTGCGGTAAAACGAGGCTTGTATAAAGCTTTTGTTCTACTTCCGACAGGGCTGCAGTATTGCATTCAGCCCGGGATTCAAAGCTAGATTTCATTACTTTGGCTTCTTTGCGAGAGTCTTTATGCAACGAGTGCAAAGTCTGGCTTTCTTGCCGTCCAATTTGGACCACTGCAGGTTCGGATAACGGCGGGTTTTGCCGGTTGGGTTATAGTGGCCGCGAAGAAGCACCCGTTTGCCGGCCATTATTGATCCTTTTCCGCATTTTGCGCAGCTGTACATGGGATTTTTGCTTTTGGTTTAAGTCTCAGTATTTTAACGCATATGCGCTCAAAAAGCAACCAGGGGCGTGGTGCTTCCGGTTATTTGGAGCCAATCTTGAGTTTTTTCGATTGCCCCTTTCCGCGTTTTGGCATGCGGACCACCAAAATGCCATTTTCAAGGTCGGCTTTCGCGGCGTCCGCGTCAACTTCCTCTGGCAGGATTATAGAGCGGGAGAAGCGTCCCCAATAACACTCCTGAAGGTCATAATCTTTGTCGTGTATCTCGCGATTTTTTCTTCTTTCTCCTCGGATGGTTATGGAATCCGGGGTGATGTCTATATCAATGTCGTCTGGGTCTACGCCCGCAATCGCAGACTCTACAATTACTTCAGTTGGGGTTCGGTAAACATCAAGAGTTAGGACCCCCTCGCCGAGTTCTTGGGATTCCGTATCCTTTTTGGTTTTTCGTTCCGCTACGCTGCCGCTGGCTTTTGCTAATTCAATTTCGTAGCTGTCTTCCGATTGGCCTTCGTAGCTCGGGACTCCTTCAAAATATTTTTCTTCGGACATGAGAATTAAACTTTTTTATTTTTAAATTTTTCGAAATCGGCTAGGACGAAGAAGCCGACTATCATTAGGAATATTATTGGCTGGAAATAACTTTCAAAGCTTAGTATAAGGTAGTTAAAAAACGTGTGCAATATGGTCGCGACTATAATTCCGGATATAAGGACCCTAACTCTTCCGAATTCGCGGATAGACCAAGCCCAGTGATAGCCGATAACCGCGCCAGTCAGGGCGTGAAGCAGGGTCGCGCCTACAAAGCGGAAGGATATCATTTCAAAAATATTGGCGTTTGCGGCCACCACTCCGCCCTGTAGGAACGGGGAAGTTAGGGCCCCGATGTTCTCTAGTGTCGCGAAGCCGAGGGCCGCCACGAGGGAATAGATCATCGCGTCTATCGGTTCGTCAAAGTCCGGGTCTTTATGAACGGCGAAACGAGCGGACAAAAATTTTGTTATCTCTTCAATGAGCGATAACCCTGCCAAAGAAAGCAACGGGAAAAGTATTCCCGCCCCTCCAAACGGCATATATTTGTTAAAAATCAGTTCCAATCCGAGCGCGACAATCGCTCCGAGCATTCCATAGCAAAAAGTTTTAAAAATAAGCCGTTTTGGCTCCGGGTTCGGATCTTCCTGCATATAGAAATAAAGCCAAGCGAAGCCAGGAACAAACCCCAAGATGACTGCTAGCCAACCCATGGAGCAATTATATCAATCAGGCGCAAGTACTCAAATCTTTAATTCCAGCTTGTCGCAAGAAGCAATTTATCGGGATTGAATTTTTGCCAGACTGCTTCGGTTACAAATGGGACAAATGGGTGGAGAATTTTTAGCGAACCCAGAAGTATCGTTTCAAGGGTCTTATAGGCGGCCGCTTTTTCTTCGGGCGTTCCATCCTTGAGCGCTCCTTTTTCGGATTCAATAATTATGTCCGCGAAAGTGTGCCAGAAATAATGGTAGGCTTTTTCGCCAGCGAGATGAAGTTCGAATTTTTCGATATGCTCCGCGATTTCTTTCTTGATTTTACTGAATTCTTCTATATATTGTTTTTGCTTCGGACTTAGCTGGTCATCAGTTACTTGTAGATTGTCATCAGCCGGTTTGTTTAAGAGAACAAATCTGGCCGCGTTCCATATCTTGGTCGAGAAGTTCCTGTAGCCACGCACTTTGTCTTCGGAAAGCTTCATATCGTTTCCCGGGGCCGCGCCGATTATGAGCGAAAGCCTCGTGGCATCAGCGCCGTATTTTTCCGACATTAAAAGCGGGTCGATGGCGTTCCCGAGAGATTTGCTCATCTTCCTGCCTTTCTCGTCACGCACGAGTCCATGGAGATAAACCGTGCGGAAGGGGATATCGCCCAGTAAAAATCCGGTCATAAGTATCATTCTCGCGACCCAGAAGAAAAGAATATCGTAGCCGGTCTCAAGCACGCTCGTGGGATGATAGGTCTCTAGATCTTCTGTTTTCTCCGGATAACCGAGGGTGGAAAAAGTCCAAAGACCAGAAGAGAACCAGGTGTCCAGGGTGTCGGGGTCCTGTTCAAAACCTTCAGCCTTCGGAGCTTCTCCGATGACCATTTCTTCGCCTTTGTACCAGACGGGAATCCTGTGGCCGTACCAAATTTGGCGGGAGATACACCAGTCGCGCAGGTTATCTATCCAGTTGTAATAAATTTTCTCAAATCTTTCTGGGACTATTTTTATCTGTCCGCCCTCTACGGCTTTCCTCATGATTTCTTTAAGCGAAGTCTTGGAGCCGGAAGCAATCCCGTTTATTTTTGATTCCGGGAGTACAAACTTTTTATTTACATCAATAAACCACTGGAGTTTTGGCAAGGGTTCAATAATGCCTCCGGTGCGCTCGGCAACGGAAATATTTTGTTTAACATCCTCCTCCTTTTCGAGGAGTCCATCTCTGCGAAGCATTTCCACTATAATCTCGCGCGCCACGGTAGTTTTCTTTCCTTCAATCTCCGGTCCGCCCGCGCTCATTTTCGCGTATTCGTTTATAACCGGCTTGAGTTCCAAGTTATGCGCTTGGGCCATGTCCCAGTCAATTTGGCTATGCGCCGGAGTGACGCCCAAAGCTCCGGTGCCGAAATCTTTTTCTACCGCGTGGTCAGCGATTATCTTTATCGTGAGCGGAGTGCCCACGAAATTAATTTCGTAAGTTTTTCCGACATATTGTTTGTAGCGCTCGTCATCCGGATGGACCGCGACGGCGGTGTCTCCGAGCTTGGTTTCTGGTCTGGTGGTGGAAATAGAGATGGGGAAGTCTTTGGAATATTTAAACGTGTAAAGCTTCGCGTCGCGTTCTTCGTAAGCAACTTCATCATCAGAAACGGTCGTCTGGCCCTTGGGGTCCCAGTTTACAACCTTAAAATCGCGGTAGATAAGTCCCGCGTCATACATTTTTTTGAAAGCAGTTTTTACCGCTGTATTTCTTTTTTCATCCAGTGTGAAGGCCTCGCGATTCCAGTCCACGGAAGCGCCCATCTTTTTTATCTGGTGAACGATGGTGTCGTGGCTTTCGCTCGCGAATTGGTCTACCCGTTTTAAAAATTCTTCACGGCCTAGGTCGTGCCGATTTTTACCTTCGGCTTTATAAATGAGAGATTCAACCTTGGATTGGGTGGCGATGGCCGCATGGTCCGTGCCCGGAACCCAAAGGGTTTTCTTCCCGCTCATTCGGGCAAAGCGAACCAAAATGTCCTCGATTGCGAGCATCGCCGCATGGCCCATGTGAAGCGTGCCGGTTACGTTCGGCGGGGGAAGGACGATAGAGAAAATTCCATTCTCTTTTTTGGCGAGGCCGATTTCTTCGCATTTTTCCGGAGCAAAAAGCCCCGACTTCTCCCAAAGGTCATAAACCTCTTTTTCAGAAACCACCGGATCGTATTTAGAATCCATTTC
>CAZHBZ010000015.1:0-8072 GCA_964530925.1 uncultured Candidatus Saccharibacteria bacterium | reverse complement strand
AAAGGTCATAAACCTCTTTTTCAGAAACCACCGGATCGTATTTAGAATCCATTTCACCAGTCATGAAGTTCATAATAAGCGGATTTTTCGATAAAAAAAAGCCCCGGAGGGGGCTTGAAGTTCTCGTCAGTGTTTTTCCGTAGTAGTGCTCACGGCAATCCCGAAAGCCCCCGCCATAAAGCAGATTCCCCAGAAACGATTTCCTTTATCGATGCAAAACATCATTAGGGAAACGGAGAGGATGACGGCTGACATGATTACGGCGACCCGGAGCCATCCGCGTTTCAGCCCGAGGATGGCGAGAAGTTTTGGGAAGACAAGCCCCAGCGCCAATGAGCCTAGGACCGCAAGGGTTTCGCGCATGTCCTTCTCCTCGTTTAATTTTGTCTTCTATTTCTTCGGAAGCCGACACCGATCCAGAAAAGCAGAATAGAGACTGCCTGGATTTGCGGTTTGACATGAATAAACGGGAGGTTGAAGACAAATATCGATAGCGCCGTTCCAATGGCGATCCAAAAGAAAAGTGATTTCAAGGACCGCGTGGTTTCGGTGAGTTCGGGAATCCATCTACCGCAGAGAAACATTCCAAGGAACAAGGCAAGTTGCCCTATGGCTTCAAGCGGGGCATTCATGGGCGCATTAATCTCCTTTTGAAAAGCTGACTAACTTATAGCGTTTCTGCAGCCAGTTGTAAACAATCCTTGGATTTTATACTCACCATCTACACCTTCTATTTACTGCTCAAATTCCCATGTCTCCTTTCGCGACAAGCGGCCGTTTCTTTTTCCTTAAATAATTAAAATATCCGGCGGCGCCGATCATCGCGGCATTGTCGGTGTTGAAGGTAAATCCCGGGACCAAAAATATCATCTTTGCTTTTTTAATCTCAGCGCCGAGTTTCTCTCTGAGGTATCCGCTTGCCGCGACTCCGCCGGCCATGATAATGGACTTAGCGCCAAATTCCTTGGCAGCTCGCATCGCTTTTTTTATCAAAACTTCGGTTGCTGCATTTTGGAAACTTGCCGCCACATCGGCTGGGTTCGCCCGAGGGTTATCCCGGCAATAATATAGTACGGACGTTTTAAGTCCCGAGTAGCTGAAATCATAATTTTTGTCGTGTATCATCGGGCGAGGAAACCCAATCGCACCCTCGTTTCCTTCCCTCGCGAGTCTTTCGATTTGCGGTCCGCCCGGGTAGGGGAGTTTTAATATTCTTGCGACTTTATCAAAAGCTTCACCAACTGCATCATCGCGGGTCTCGCCCAATTTTTTCCAGGTTTTAATGTCTTTCATTAGGAGCAATATGGTGTGTCCGCCGGAAACTAGAAGGGCAACAGACGGGAAAACTTTTTTCGCGTCATATTTTTTCTTCGGATTCAGAAGGAAGCTCCACAGATGTCCCTCCATGTGGTTTGCTCCAATCAAAGGCTTTTTCCACTCCTTAGACAATTTCTTCGCGAACTCGATTCCGGCCCAAAGCGCCGGTTCGAGTCCGGGACCAACGGTTACGGTTATAAGTCCGATCTTTTTCCATTCCGATTTTTCTTTAGCGCCTGGCGCCTGCCCGACACCTGGCGGGCCGAACATCTCTCTATATAGTAGGGGAAGATTTTTGATGTGTTCGCGTTTGGCGATATTCGGAACCACCCCGCCGAAAGGTTCGTGGAGTTTTATCTGCGAGGTTATTAGGTGTTTTAAAATCTTAAATTTTGGCGCGCCAAATCCACCCTTGGCATCCAATATGGCCAAGGAAGTTTCGTCGCAACTTGTTTCAATCGCGAGTATTTTCATCCCGTTAGAAAATTTAACAATTTAGATTTAATTTATCTGGGTTATGTCCAATTCCGCCGAGTCGTGTCCCAATAAACAGAATACCTCCCTAATTTTTGAAGAGGACGCATTAGTCCAATACTAATGAAAACCTGCCCTAGAATCCAGATGGACGGGCAAATCTCTATGCACTCTTTGGTTGTTTGACAAAAAGCGGGCTTGGCCGTAGTTTGGAGACAGCGAAGCAATTGACGAAAATAGAAACCAAAAAAGGAGGTGTTCTATGGGCGAAGCCTTCGGCTGGCTTGGGAAAATCTTCGAGCTTATCACTGCCTTTATTCCGCGTCCGTTTATCATTGACGCGACTCAGGAAGGCGTGAAGTTCAAATATGGCAAGCGGATAGTCCACTTGCTTCCCGGTGTATATGTCTACTGGCCGCTTGTGACCAGGGTTGTTTCCATCCAGGTAAAGCGCCAGGCGGTAGTCCTGAAGCCGCAGGTTCTTACCACCAAAGACGGCAAACCGGTAATCATGGGGACACTCATCGCCTACACCATCGAAGACGCCGTCGCCGCTCTGACTGAGGTCGATAACCTTAGCGAAACCTTGTTTGAGGTTTCCCAGGGCGCGGTGCCTGGGGTTGTCGCCGGAAAAACTCTGGAACAGTTAATTCACGATGTTTCTGAAGTCAGAGATGAGGATTCGGACAACGGCGTGATGACCATTTTGGATTTGGATCTTTACAAAAGAGTCGCATCCATCCTGGAGAGTTTCGGGGTTAATGTTCTATATTGCAAGGTCACGGATTTTTCGCCTTGTCGCGTTCTGAATCTTTCCGGAGATTTCTCCGGTTCCAAGTGAAGCAAGTCCGCCCTTTTTGGGCGGATTTTAATTTTGACTTTGCCGGGCGGGACACGTAGATTATAGGTAGTTTTTCGATACCAAAAAAGGGGTGATTAATATGGATGCGCCGCTTGTGCACATTTTTCGAAATCCAATTCTCGATATGGTGTATGCCTCTGTTGAGGCAGGGAGTAAGCGCGAGTGTCTGGGCGACATTTTTGGCAGAATCCCCGGGGGCATTCGCCGAGATTTTGTTGTAGACAATGTTTGCAATATCGCTCTCTTTAAATACGCAAAAGGCGACAGGTTGGAGCAGAATAAGCTCGCCGCCGGCCGATTGGGCGATCTTAGGAGAACATTGCCACGGGCTTTTCCACTAATCGGTTATTTTCATTCTCACCCCCAGCGTAACAAAACTCTTGCGACTGACGAATTGCCGGAAATGAGCGATACGGACATCGCTAATCTCGACAAGTTTGGTTATCTTGGAATTATCGTTGCCATTGAACATTCCAAGCGGCAGTTTCTTTGGGAGGCGAGAAAGGATGGCTCGATCGGCGGAACTTTACTTGGCAAAGAGATTGTGTTCTACGCCTACCGGCTTCTTAAGGAGGGGGACAAGAAAGTTCCGCAAATGCTTCGGATTGTCGCGCCTAGCGCCCTAGCGATCTTGAATGCTTCGCGCAAATAATCTTTGCCGCCGGGCCGAATACACCCGGCGGCTTTTATTTGGGCTGATAATATTAAGCAGGGGTTTACTTAAATGTTAAAATTAACTATTGTATAAACGCATTTGGCAGATTTTTCTAAGTCCGCCAAAGCAAAACATGGCGCTATCGTCTAGTGGCTAGGACACCGCCCTTTTCCGCCGAAGGCGGATCCTCCTTCGGAGGACACGGCTTCAAAAATGTTCACCCTTTATATAATCCAAAGCGTTTCGAGCAACCGGAAATATATCGGAATCACCCATGATATCCAAAACAGAATTCGCGAACATAATTCAGGGGAAGTGCGCTCGACAAAAGCCTATAAACCATGGATAATTGCTCATGTCGAACAATTCTGCGATAAGACTTCTGCAAGGAAAAGAGAAATATTTTTGAAGAAGAATGCCAAAGCAAGACTAGAATTATTCGAAAATATGGCGCCATCGTCTAGTGGCTAGGACACCGCCCTTTCACGGCGGGAACGGGGGTTCAATTCCCCCTGGCGCTACATGAACTGGATATTACCGATATTTTTACTTATATTTTTTGAGCTTATAGCCGACATTCTCGCGAAAGAATGGTCGCTGAACAAGCCGGTGATGTATGCCGTCGGCGCCTTGCTTGCTTATCTTATTGCCAATACCTTTTGGCTTTTTGCGTTGAAGAATGGATCCGGACTTGCGCGCGGAGCGGTGATATTTTCCGTTTCATCCGCGTTGATTGCCACTTTGCTTGGAATTTTTTTGTATAAAGAAGAATTAACATCAATTCAAATAGCCGGAGTGATACTCGGCTTGATGTCTATCCTCTTAATATTTTGGAACGAATAAGCGCTTATGAAGTTTAATCGCCAAAGATTCTACGAAATTCTTCCCGGGAGCCTTGCCTGGGCCACTCTTATCGGAATGGTGGTTTTTTCTTGGGCCCTGCCAACGGCCGTTTCTATTTTTATCATCCTTTTTGATATTTATTGGCTTTTGAAGACCATATATCTCTCACTTCACCTTCGCGCTACTTTTACGGAAATGAAAAAGAATATGGGGGAGGATTGGTTGGGGCGTCTTAAAAAAGAGAAAGGCGATTGGGAGAAAATAGAACATCTTATCATCCTTCCTATGTATAAGGAGCCGTACGAGGTGGTCAAAGAGAGTTTTGAAAGTCTTGCGCGCGCGAATTATCCAAAGGAAAAAATGATGGTGGTTTTGGCCATTGAAGAGGCGGCGGGGGATTTCGCTAAAGATGTCGCGGAAAAAACTAAAAATGATTTCGAAAAAAAGTTCGGCGCGCTTCTTGTCACAGTCCACCCCAAGGGCTTACCCGGGGAAATTCCCGGTAAGGGAGGCAATGAGACTTGGGCCGCGAAGGAGGCAAAGAAACTTTTAATTGACGGGAAATTCGATCCTAAAAACATCTTGGTTTCTTCTTTTGATGTGGATACCCAGATTTTTCCGGAATATTTTGGGAAACTGGTTTACACTTTTCTCTCCGAGGAAAATAGATTACGAGCCATCTATCAGCCGATACCATTTTTTACCAATAACGTTTATGAAAGTCCGGCTATCGCGCGGGTGATTTCTTTTTCTTCGACTTTTTGGCAAATGATGCAGCAATCGAGACCTGAGCGGCTCACGAGCTTTTCTTCGCAATCAATTCCGCTAAACGCCCTAATCGATATGGGCTATTGGCACACAGATATGGTTTCCGAAGACTCCCGGGTCTTTTGGCAGGGATTTATGACCTACCATGGAGATTTTAGGGTTGTTCCACTCCATTATCCGGTTTCCATGGATGCGAACGTGGCGCCGACGCTTTGGGGAACTCTCAAAAATCTTTACAAACAGCAACGGCGCTGGGGTTGGGGTTGTGAAAATATTCCGTACATGTTGGAAGGCTTTAGGAAAGACCCGAAAATTTCTGCCGCAAAAAAAAGATACTGGACTTTCCAGGTGCTTGAGGGCTTCCATTCCTGGGCTACGAATTCGATTATGATCTTCGCGTTGGGGTGGTTGCCCGTGTATCTCGGCGGAAAAACTTTTAATCTTTCGCTTCTTTCCCATAGCCTGCCCGATATCACGAGGTTGATAATCCAGATTTCCATGCTCGGTATCGCGAGTTCCGCAATATTGGGGATAATGCTTCTGCCGCCGAAACCCGTTTGGTTTAAGCCGTATCACTACGCTCTTTATGTTCTGCAGTGGGCGCTCATCCCGGTGTCGCTTATAATCTTCGGCGCGATTCCCGGACTCGAAGCGCAGACCCGCCTCATGCTTGGCGGCCGCTTCAGACTGGGATTCTGGGTTACACCAAAACATAGGAAATAGTAGTTAGTAGATAGCGAATAGAGAATAGGGAAGGACGCAAAAACACAGAAGCTAATGGGTAGAAAGTAGTAGAATAAGATAGGTGGATAAGATACAGAGTTATCGAGATTTGGAGGTTTGGCAAAAATCAAAGAATTTGGTTTTAGAAGTCTACGCCGCTACAAAAGATTTCCCAAAAGAGGAAACATATTCATTGGCGAATCAAATGCAGCGGGCGGCAATCTCTGTTCCTTCAAACATCGCTGAGGGATTTTATAGAAATTCTAAAAAAGAAAAATTGCAATTTTTACATATATCTTTTGGATCTGGGGCTGAACTAGAAACCCAGGTAGAAATTTCCAAAGACTTGGGCTATCTAACTGAGAAAAGGTATATATCAATTGTTTCGGAGCTTAGTCAGATAATGAAGATGTTGAATAAGATTATTAACACCCTTTCGAAAGACGATTAAGCTATAATGAATTCAATGAAGAGATTGGGCGATTTTTTATCTACTATTCACTATCTACTATTCTCTGGTCGTAAACGTTCCGCGTTTACGCTTATCGAGATGGTTATTTTTACCGCCATTTTTACGGTTACGATAATCGCGTTTATTTCCGTTCTTATTTCCATAACTCGCACCCAAGTTCGCCAAAGCGCGGTTTCCGAGGTGAATCAGCAAAGCCAATTTGTTCTCCAGGCCCTCCAATATTATGTGGAGCGTTCGAGCCTTATAGAAACCACTTCTACCGAAGCGGGTACTTCTATTACGCTTCGAATGAAAAGCTCATTCGAAGACCCGACTTTAATTTTTGCGAGCGGTACGCAAATTTATTCCAAAGTTGGCACCGATCCGGCGCAAGCGCTTACGAGCGATAAAGTGATGGTCTCAAATTTTTCAATGACCAAAAAAGAGAACGCCCCAGGCAAGGATTCACTCGCGGTCAGTTTCTCAATTTCTTATAACACCACGAACCCTGGGCAACAGTTTTCCCAAGCGCTTCAGTCCGCGGTCGCTCGGGTCAATGCCGCAACTTTTGATTCCGGAATTTTTCCGAACGCGGATAATGCTCTAAAGATTGGCGCGACTTCCCAGTCCTGGCAATCTATAAATGACGCGATTTATTTTAGCGGTTCAAAAGTCGGCATAGGGGGGACGCCCGGAGCCCTTTTTCAGGTGCATGGGGGCGATGTTTATGTGGATGACAGCGCGCGGGGTTTGATTTTAAATTCCGGCAGCGGGTGTTTCAGAATAAAAATTAACACTTCCGGGAATCTTGCGACTTCCTCCATTGCCTGCCCATAGGGTTTATCCCCAATATCGGGAAGAGCGATTTTGTATAATTAAGTGTATATGAAACCAATGATCAAAAAATATATTATATTCGGCGCGGTGGCTCTAGTTTTGATTGCCGCGGTTTTGGTAATTGTATTGACGGGCGGTAAAAGCGAGCCGGAAGTTCCCGGCGGAGGAGGAGATGCCCTTCCTGTTGATCAGACTGGCACATATAAGCCTGTCGACGCGAATACCGCGGTTCCGGATGTGGATTCCCGGGTTGACTCAGGGGTGGCCAAGCCGACCGAGGTTAAAGCGGTCGGAGTTGATGATTTGAGCTCCAGAAATTTTAATGTAATTTTGGACGGCGATTCTGTTTCCCCTCAAAAAATTATCATCAAGCTTCTCGATATAGTTACCATAAATTTTTCTGCGGTTGATAAAACATACGATCTTATTCAGCCGGACAATGGGCTGGCTTGGACAGTTCCAAAGGGGGGTTCCAAGAAATTGGAGTTTCAGGGCGGGACTCCCGGAGAGTTCACTTTTTATTGTGAATCCTGCGGAGGTCCGGATAAAGGTCCGGTTGGATACTTTGTAGTCGTTCCAAAATAAATCTCGTTTATTATTTCGACGGAGACCCGAATACGGGTTTGATTATAAAAATAATTCATGGCAAATAAAAAAATAAAAACAACAATGAAAAAGAAAAAAACAATTTTTTGGGTAATCGTTGTGGCGGTGATTGCGGTGTTAATTATTCTGGCGTTGTCTATTTGGGCGCGCGAGGAGGGGACGGAAATGAAATCTTCCGACATTACCGCGGTCTACATGACTACGGGAGATATTTACTTCGGGAAAATGGATTGGCTTCCGTGGCCCCGCCTTCGAAATGTCTGGTACATACAGCGCGGTGTGAATGCTGAACAGCAGCCGCAGGTCAGCTTGGCTCCTTTCAAGGAAGTGTTTTGGACCCCGATTGATGAGATTCGCCTTAATCCAAAAGAGATAATTTTCTGGACAATGGTCAAAGATGGTTCGGAGATGGCGGAAGCCTTAAAAAATCCGGAAGCTTTCAGGCAATCGCAGCAAGCGGCTTCTCAAAACGACGGAACAGCCTCCGGCTCCGAATTCAAGGGTCCGAGCGGGCAGCCTCCGGCGAACCAATAACA
>CAZHBZ010000014.1:0-13376 GCA_964530925.1 uncultured Candidatus Saccharibacteria bacterium | reverse complement strand
TCGCTATCGAAAATCGCGATACTGCTATCTACGGCAATAGACGCTGTTGAAGAAATCTCCGCGCCCATGCTCTCCGCGAAATTATCTTTGCTATTGGCCCAAGTCAAAAGCGCGCCGGAAGCTATGTTCGTACCGCTCGGAATCACCTTGATGGATGTCTCGCTTCCCTTGCTTGAACGCTTTCTTATTTTCCATCCGGAAGCATCGATGGAATATGGAGTTGGATTATATATTTTTATAAAATCTTGTTCGGAATTTCCCGGCCCTCCGGTTATCTGAATCTCGAATATCAGAAGTTTCGTGGCCATGGCGACTGGAACCGGAGCAGAAGGCGCTTGTTCGCTCTCTGCCACCTCAACCTCAGCGCCCGTGGACGCGGCCAATGGAGCCGAGATAACTTCGATTGCGGAAATTGACGAGCTTGTCGTGGGCAAAGGAGATGATGTAGCCGTATCAATACCGGAAGATGTCGCCGCCTTAGGTGGCGATGGAATCGCGACGGGAATTACCGCTTTAGTTTTCGAATTTGTCTGCTTTTTTAGCGGCAAAGATAGATTCACTCCTTCCGCTTTGGAAGGAGCTAAAGCTTCCCTTCCTGTCTGCGAGACTAGATTCGCGGTTTCTTTGAGCGCGTCTCTGTTTCCCGCGTCAAAAATATTCCCAGCCAAAACTCCGAGAACAAAAACAAGCCCGTATATAAAAATTGTTTTGAGGCGGCTGCCGGAAATATCTTTTTTTTCAATATTTTCCTCGTCCATCCTTTTAAATTATCAAACCAGAATCCCGACCCTCCCCTGGCGCGCCAAGCCCGACCGCCGCCGATACCCGTCAAGTCAATTCACCTCTCCGCCCAGAGCGAAAGCTCTCCCCTCCCGGGGTAAAAACGCGACTGAATCCAAAAACCAGCCCGCTTTTCATATTTAAATGTTAGCAAAATCGAGAACAGAAATCATATTATCGAAATATATAAATACTTTGAAATAATATGGATTTTTGTCAATTTTTCTGGGGATAAGTTTGCCTTCTACCCTAAACACGCGTGCTAAGATGGTCTCATGAATAAACTCTTTCCTCCATCAAAAATAAACTTTTATTAACCAATAAGTCGGCAAAATAGTAAACACAAAATATGAAAGAAATAGCGCGCCAGACAACCCTAACCGAGCAAGCTTCTTCAAAAGAGAGGCACACCCCCTTTCTTCGAAGAGTTTTTACCGAACAGAATGTAAATCCTTTTGATAAAATTAATTGGGTTTCGAGGGACGCGGTCATCGGAACAGAAGAAAAAAAAGTTTTTGAACAAAAAGATGTCGAGTTCCCGGAATTTTGGTCGCAAAATGCCGTGAACATCACCGCCTCAAAATATTTTCGCGGCAAATTGGGAGCTCCGAACCGCGAACGGAGTGTAAAGCAGATGGTGACGCGCGTCGCTCATACCATTCGAGGATGGGGAGAGAGTTCCAATTATTTCAATCAGCATCAAGCTCAAATCTTCGAAGATGAGCTCTCTTTTGTTTTGGCAAATCAATTCGCCGCGTTCAACTCTCCAGTCTGGTTCAATGTCGGAGTAAAAGAAAAACCGCAATGCTCCGCTTGTTTCATACTTTCCGTAGAAGATGATATGAGTTCTATTTTGGATTGGATAAAAACCGAAGGAATGATCTTCAAAGGAGGTTCCGGCGCGGGTGTAAACATTTCTCGCCTGCGTTCCAAGCGCGAACACCTTGCCGGCGGAGGATACTCCTCTGGTCCAATCTCTTTTATGCGCGGAGCGGATTCTGTCGCCGGCATGATTAAATCCGGAGGAACAACTCGTCGCGCGGCGAAAATGGTAGTGATGGATATTGACCATCCGGATGTAATGGATTTTATTCGCGCGAAAGCGGACGAAGAAGATAAGGTTCGCGCTCTCGCCGCGGCAGGATACAACATGGCCGACCTAAATGATCCGGCCTGGAATTCAATCCAATTCCAAAACGCGAATAATTCCGTTCGCCTGAGCGATGATTTCATGAAAGCCGCAGCCGAAGATAAAATTTGGAAAACGAAATTCAGAACGAATGGCGAGGTGGGCGAGGAGATAAGCGCCAAAAGCCTGCTTCAGGAAATCGCCAAGGCTGCCTGGGAATGCGGAGATCCCGGAGTTCAATTTGATACCACCATAAATAATTGGCACACCTGCCCGAATTCCGGCCGAATAAACGCTTCAAATCCCTGCTCCGAATACATGCATGTGGACAATTCCGCCTGCAACTTGGCCTCATTAAATTTGATGAAGTTCGTAAATGACGACGGATCCTTCAAAACCGAAGAGTTTAAGCATGTAGTCCGGCTAATAATCTTGGCGCAAGAGATAATAGTCGGAAACTCAAGTTATCCCACAGCGAAAATCGAGGAAAACACCAAAAATATGCGCCAGCTTGGACTAGGCTACGCGAATTTGGGCTCTTTTCTTATGACCAAAGGACTTGCCTATGATTCCGAAAAAGGACGCGCCTGGGCTGGAGCTATCACCTCTCTCATGGCCGGCGAAGCTTATCGCTACTCCTCTCAAATCGCGAGCAAGATTGGCCCCTTTGAAGCCTACGCCATCAATCGCGAACCGATGCTTGGCGTTATAGCCCAGCATAAAAAAGCCGCGGAGGCTCTGCCAGTCGATTTAATAGAAGATAAGACACTGGCAGAAGAGGCAAAAAGTGTCTGGAGCATGGCGCTTGAATCCGGAGAAAAGCATGGATTCAGAAACGCGCAGGTGACAGTTATCGCTCCAACCGGGACCATTGCCTTTATGATGGACTGCGACACGACCGGAATCGAACCCGCCTTTTCGCTCGTCACCATGAAGCAGCTCGTGGGAGGAGGCTGGATGAAAATTGTAAACCAGGAAGTTGAGCGCGCCCTTCGGAATTTGAAATATCCGGAACATGAGGTCCAAAAGATTATCTCCTGGGTGGCGGAAAACGGAACCGTTGAGGGAGCGCCGCATCTCAAAGATGAACATCTAAGTATTTTTGATTGCGCGGTAAAACCTAATAAGGGCGTGCGAACTATTTCCTGGCAGGGGCACGTAAAAATGGTGGCCGCGGCGCAACAATTTATCTCCGGAGCGATTTCTAAAACATTTAACATGCCGGGCGAAACAAGTGTCGAAGAAATATTGGATTGCTATGTTATGTCCTGGAAGCTTGGAATAAAAGCTATGGCGGTGTATCGCGACGGCTCCAAAGCCAGCCAGCCCCTCCAAACGTCAGAGAGCAAAAC
This sequence comes from uncultured Candidatus Saccharibacteria bacterium, assembly GCA_964530925.1. Taxonomy (GTDB): domain Bacteria; phylum Patescibacteriota; class Minisyncoccia; order UBA6257; family 2-01-FULL-56-20; genus LiPW-15. The sequence continues at coordinate 10,115 of CAZHBZ010000014.1, read as the reverse complement.
AAAGGAAAAGCCGACGGAAGAAATCCCGCCAATGGGCGCCCGAAGAAAACTTCCAACCACTAGAGCCTCCGAGACTCATAAGTTTTCCATTGCCGGCCACGAAGGATATCTGACCTACAGCACCTTTGAAGATGGCGGCCTAGCGGAAGTTTTCATCAGAATGGCGAAACAAGGCAGCACTCTCTCGGGACTCTTGGACGCGTTCGCGATTTCTATCTCTATGGCCCTTCAATACGGCGTTCCCCTTGATGCTTTAGCCCACAAATTCATTTACAGCCGCTTTGAACCCTCGGGCTTTACCGAAAATCCGAACATAAGGATAGCTACGAGCATTGTCGATTATATTTTCCGCTATCTAGCCAAAAGATTTTTACCGAAGGAATCCCTTGATGATTTCGGTATGTCCGACCATGGCGATGATTCGACAACTGGACCGATAAAAGACATCGTTAAGACCACGCCTCCGCCTACAAAATCGGAAACCTTAAAAAATGAGAATGGCGTTATTTTCGCGGATACAATGTGCCGAAGTTGCGGAGGTATGATGATTCGCACCGGAACCTGCCTTACTTGCCTGCAGTGCGGAAATTCTTCCGGAGGTTGTTCTTAAAAAGATAAGTGCGGCCGGAAAATAAAAATGAAAAAAAACATAATAATATTCTTCTGCCTCTTTCTTTTGACCCCGATTGCCATTCCAGCGCTCGCAAATGCCGCGACCGAAACTTCCGTCCAAATACAAAAGATAGACACTGCTTGTATGCAATCCGCCGTGTCCAAGAGAGAAGCAACGATTGCCTCCGGATTTTCCGCCTATTCTTCCTCGGTCTCTTCCGCCCTCAAAGCCAGGGCCACGGCGTTTGCCTCCGCTTGGGAACTTACAAGCGCTAAGGCGAGAAACACCGCCCTTAAAGCCGCGTGGAAAGCGTATAAATCCTCAATCTCTTCGGCTCGCTCCGCCTGGAGTAAGGCTCGGCGATCCTCCTGGGTCGCATTCTATGACGCGAGAAAGTCCTGTGGCGCCAACGCCACAGCGGAAGACACGACGACCCATAGCGTTGACGCGACGCTCTAAAAAAGCAATAAACTACCCGGACAGTCCATGGACTGTCCGGGTTTTGCTTACATACGCAAATATTCTTCAAAAATCTTCTTTCCTCCGTCCGGAGAAAAAATAATTTTTTGTATAGTCGAAAGAAGTTTGTAGTTTTTGGCGTTATCTTTTAAAAGGGAAATTACGGAGCCAATAGAAAGAATCCCTTCGCATATCAAATCTGTTTTGCCTTTTTCTAAAAGTTCTTTACCCACCCGCCGATTATATCCATAAACGCTCATTCCAGACGCGACCAAGTCTCCCAACCCTCCCGGGCCCATAGCGGTCTCCGCCTTCCCGCCCAAAACGGAAACGATATCAATCATCTCTTTTATGGATTCGGCGGAAAGGAATCCTTTTACATTGCTTTCACCGCCGATGCTCTCCGCGAACCCGAAAGAAAGAGAATATATATTTTTGAGAGCCCCGCAAAGAGCGAGCCCAAAAGTATCACTGGTTTTCTCCATAAATATATTTGTCCCGTCAAAAAGAGAAAGGATAAGATCGGCGGCTTCCTTATTTTCCGCTCCAAGAACGCCGATGGCCGCCTCCCCTCTTTTCATTTCTTCCGCGAGCATAGGACCTCCCAAAACAGCTATTGGATTTTCCGGGAAAATATCGCTTAAGACCGCGTCCGATGTTTTGTGACTGCCGGCTTCGATTCCCTTAGAAAGCGACACAAGCGGCTTCGCTCGGGGAATGCCTTCCGCGACGCTCATCGCTGCCTCTCGAAGTCCCGTGGAAGGGACACAGAAAAACACGCAATCAGAATCCCTGGCCATCCCCTTCAAATCCTTGCCTTGAGTGCATTTCAAACTATTCCTGTCCCAAAACCAGACCTCGTGTCCCGCGGAACCGAGAACAATACCGATTGCCGAACCGATTTCGCCAGCGCCGATAATAAGTACTCTCATTTCAAATTGATTATATCATTTTATCTCCACTCTACGCCGGAAAAATTTATTTCCTCGCGAGCTCCGGAACTCTGACGCGCAAAGCGTTAAAAATCGGTATAAAATCGGTCAAAAAATTATAGGTTGCCGCTCCGGACGGGGTTAGAACTCCCGCGAATACAAGAAATAATCCGACGATATTGGTCGCTCCCCAAAGCGCGAAGTTTTGCCAAATTATGCGTTTAGCGCTCTGCCCAAGAAGCATCGCCTCCGGAATACGCCTAAGGTCGTCTTTCATAAGCGCCACATCCGCGGCTTCAATCGCGGCGTCTGAACCAATAGACCCCATGGCGATAGAAACATCCGCGAGGGCCAGCGCCGCCGCGTCATTCACCCCGTCCCCAATCATCGCGAGAATTCCATTTTCTTTGGCCTTGATTCTTCCAATCTCGGCAAGCTTGCTTTCGGGATTCATATTCGCGACATAATCATCTATTCCCAAGCTACTCGCGACTTTCTCCGCCGCTTTTTCGTTATCGCCAGTCAGCATTATCCACTTTTTGGCGCCAAGAACTTTTGTCGCCGCGACGAGCTCTTCCGAAAATGGACGGAGACGATCTTCGGCGACTATGAATCCCAAAAAGGTTTTATCCTCCCCGAGCGCGGTGATATTATAACCTCCCTCCTTTTTCTCCCGCATCTCTTCCTTTTGCGGCGCGCCAATCCTTACTCCATTCTTCTCCAGATAATCTATCTTTCCGGCAAACACTTTTCTATCGCCACGCGACGCCATTATTCCGTAACCCGGAGCTTCTTCGAACTTCTCAGGGGTCGGAACCTTGATTCCCTTCTCTTTGAGATATAAACCAATAGCCACGCTGATAGGATGCTTGGAATTCATCTCTGCCATGCCAAGCATCTTTAAAAAATCATCTTCTTCCCCGCTTTTGCTCAATCTCACATCTTTTATTCTTGGTCGTCCAAAGGTTAGGGTTCCGGTCTTGTCGGTCATAAAAGTTTTTATCTTCGGAAGTTTCTCCAAAACATCCGAGCCTTTGAGCACGATTCCTTTTTGAGCGCCACGCACTATTCCCACGGAATAAGCGAATGGCACAGCTACGGCGATATCATCCGCGCAAACCACAAGAAGAACGGCAAGAACCAGGCGTAAATCGCCCGAAGCCGCGTAAATCGCTATTGCGCCCAAAAGCGAGGCAACGATATACCAACTTGTGAATTTTGTGGCGAGTCTTTCTGTCTTAGCCTTCTTGCGGCTGGCCTCATTTATCAGGGTTGCGATTCGCGAAAGCGTACTGTTTTCGCCGACCCTCTCCGCTCTGACCAAAAGCGATCCGGTCTCGACCAACGTCGAACTCCAGACCTCATCGCCTTCTTTTTTTAAAGTTGGCATACTTTCCCCCGTAAGTGTCGCCTCATTGACGCTCGCTTGGCCGGAAATGACCTTGCCATCCACGGGAATCCTGTCCCCCGACTCTATTATTACAAAATCTCCGGACTTAACGCGCTCAATAGGGATGCTCCTTATTTCATCGCCCACTTTTATCTTTACTTTATCCGGCCGATATTTAAAAAGTTCGTTTATTATTCTTTGAGCGCGGCGTTCCGTCCAAAGATCGAAAATACGAGCGGAAGTTATCATGAGCAAAATAAAAGTCGCGGAATGCCACTCCCTGGCCAAAAAAGCGAAAAGGAGGGCGATGCTTGCCAAGAGATCAACAGTAAGCTCCTTTTTAAAAAGCGCCCGAATAGCGCTCCAGACAACGGGAATGACCCCTAAGACTGAAAGTATGATAAAAACTCCCTGGCCGAAAGGCAGAAAGCCCGCGAACTCAAGAATCAAGGCAAATCCCAACGCGACGGCCAGCGCCGAATTTAAAACTATGTTTAATTTAGGGCTTTTATCCATCCTTTATTGTCGAGAATCGCAAATGTCTAACCCAGGCGGCGGCGAAAATATCCATCCAACCCCCAAACCTTCCCGGCTCGAGCGGCGGAGAAATACAGAAGGATGAAAATATAAATTATGTGCTCATCAACAATAAGACTGTGCGGATTGGGATACGGAAACTTAAGCTGGGCCAAATAATATAGACCCATAAGAATTGCCCCGAAAAAAGCCGCGGGGCGGACCAGAAAACCGATTATGAGCGACACGCCGAGTAGCGCAAGGCCCCATTCGTTCATAAAATTAACTACAGGCAAAATACTTGGATTCAAAAGCCAATTATAGAAGCCGGGAAATATCGTCGCTCCTCTGATGATAGACGCGGCAGACCAGTTAGGATTCAATATTTTCGTGATGCCGGCGTAGAAGAAAAGCCAACCCATCGAAATGCGCAACAACACCAAGCTTATTTTTTGGAATCTACTCATAGTTTAATTATACAACAGCGTCGGATCGGCACTTGTTTGGCCCTGCCGCGGCGGGCTATACTTATCCCCACATGACCTTGACTTCACATGCCGTAGCGGGCGCGGCGGTTGCGACATTAGCTCCAGAAAACCCCGCCCTTGCCTTTGCCTTCGGATTTTTAAGCCACTTTTTAGCGGATGCCTTCCCGCACGGGCACTATAAACTGCTTTCCCACACCAAACATCCCGAGGACCGACTCAAAGAAGATATGGTCTATGGCAAGGCCTTTGTGTTTGACCTTCTGAAAATCGGAGCGGATTTTATTTTAGGGGCGGCGCTAGCCTACTTCCTATTTATAGCCGGAGGAAAGCCGGGCGGGATGGCTATAGCGTTTGGCGCCCTGGGCGGAGTTTTGCCGGACGCTCTGCAGTTTGCCTACTGGAAAATAAGGCGGGAACCCCTTATTTCACTTCAAAAATTTCACATTGAGGTTCACGCTGTAAAAAATTTTAACGGAGATACGAAAAAAACCATATTGGCGGAAATCTCCGCGATAGTTGTCGCCATTCTTTTTGCGCAATTCACTTCCCTTTAATTCTTGCCGCTTTCCCACAAAACAAAAACCCGGACAATCCATTGGATTGTCCGGGTTAAGAGTTAGATCCTCTTTTTCTTCGCAGCCTTCTTTTTCTTTGCAGGCTTCTTCGCAACTTTCTTGGCTTTCTTAGCTTTTTTCTTCGCCATTTTTTATTTTGTAATTTTCGCTTTTTCTCTTCGACCTTTGAAAAGCTTTTTGCTTTCTTCTATCTAAATTATACCAAATTGAAAACTTATCTGCCTGTGCATAAATCGAATTTTCCTTTTTTAGAAATATTTTTCTTTTTACATCTTGTTAAAATGGCGATATCTTTCGCGTTAATCTAGTTTTTTGGTTTTAAAAATCAGCTTAATACGAAAAATCTTCGCGATGTAAATCTTCTTTTTTGATTCCCGCCGCAAGCAAACCGCTTTCCAAAGATTTTCTCATGAGTTCCGGCCCGCAAATGTATATTTCTCGCTCGAGAAAATCCGGAGCAAGTCTTTTAATAAGCGCGAGGTCGATACGTCCCCTCTCTCCTGCCCAGGAAGAATCGTCAGACATCACATAGTGAGCTACGAACGAATATTTCTCGGCCAAAATATCTATATCTTTTTTAAAGGCAACCTCCGCCTCTTTACGATTGCCATAAAATAAGATGATGTTTTTCCCTTTCTCCGCGAACTCCGAAAGCAGGGGGAGGATAGGGGTTATTCCTATGCCGCCAGCGATTAAAATGATTTTGTCTTTACGATTCGCGTCCGCGGTAAAAAGTCCGTAAGGACCGCCGATTAAAACCGGGGTTCCGGATTCTATGTTTCTGACAGCGGAAGTGAAATCTCCAAGCGCCTTGATGGTTATCCGAACATACTCCCCGTTCGGCCTCGCGGATATGGAAAAAGGATGTTCTTCTTTCCAAATCTTTTTCGCCAGAAATCTAAGTTTTAAAAACTGCCCTCCTTTAAATTTGAATTTTTTTATATCCTTCCCTCCGATATATATAGAAAAGATACCTTCGGCCTCCGCATCGACGAGTTTGACCGCAAATCTATGTTTAAAAAAATTGTAAACTGGTAAACCGAATCTAAATATCAAAAGATTTCCAAAAACAAAAACGTAGAGCGCGTACCAATAAATAAGGAAGGCGGATCTCCCCAAATCCGCGCCAACCGCCGCCTGGTGCGGAAAAGATAAGGCAATAGCGACGTAAACAAATATATGCGTGAGATACCAAGTCTCGTACGCCATTTTTCTTCTCACGATAGAAATAGAAAGAAAAATCACCGCGAGAAACAAAAGAAAGCCGATAACCGCGATAAAGACATCTTCGAAACTATTGATAAATGTAAAAATCTGCGGCCAAAATCCTTTATCCGTAAATTTGCCATAGCCCAAGGCGAGTAAAATCGGATGCGCTAAAAGAAGCGCGCTCATAGAATATCCGGAAACGCGATGCAGCCCCGCCATGCGATCAAATCCAAAATAACGCTCAACCCAAGACGCTCTGCTCATCAAAAACACCTGGAAAAGGGCGGCGAACGCGAGAAAAAGTCCGGAAAGGCGGCCCAGGGCTAGGAGCGGGTTCGAAGACAAAAGTTGGCCGGAATAACTCCACCAAAATGTGGCCACTGCCGCCATATTTGCCCCGAGAAACAGATAAATCAAGCTTTTTTTCATATTAATTTACGCAAATCTTAATTTCCGCCCTCAAAGTAGAAGTGGCGCTTTTAACCTCGAAGGAATTTTGAAAACTTCCGGATTCGGCATAGATGTGTTCGACAAATAGCGGGCCATCTGATGCGAGCGCGGTCCCGGAAGCAAAAGCGCCATCGCCCCAATCCAAAAAATACTGATAGTCCGCGACCGGCGAAAACGGATTCGCCACAGAATATTCGATTTTAGAATTTTTCGCGAAATGCGCGCAGATGCTTCCTCCGAGATCTCGGACCGGAGAAGTTGAGGCGCTATTAATAGCGACGAAGCCGAACAGTTTTTCGTCCGCTACCTTCTTGGAATCTGAGATAATATCTAACGCTTCAGTCGGCAACTTGCTTTTAATATCCGCCGCGGCGCCAGACACTGCTTCGGAAGCTTTTCCAAAAAAATCTTTGACAGCCTCGAATTTATCCGAGCCGGCCTCTACAACAGAACTGATATCCGCCGCGGTTTTGACAGTTTTACCTTTCAGCTCCCCTAAAGTTTTTATTTTCTCTAAAAAATTTCCGTAAGAAGAACCGATTGGGTTATCCCCTTTTTCATAAAAAACAAAATAATATCCGCCGGCGAGACCCGCGAGAATAATTAATCCGAAAACCAAACTTTTCATTTTCAAGTTAGGATGGCGCCTTCCGCGGCCCTCGCTATTTCTCCCAGCTCATCCGTCGGAATAACCGCTATACGCGCTTCGCCCCCGTCGTCTATAAATCCCTCCTGGCTCACTGTAGCCATATTTTTTATTTTATCGATTTTAAGCCCCAGGATTTCCAGTCCATCCAATATCCGTCCGCGCATTACATGCGATCGCTCGCCTATGGTCGCAGTAAAAATAAGCGCATCTAACCCGCCCATTCCAGCCGCAAAAGCTCCAATATATTTCTTTATTCTATAGACAAAAACATCGAGGGCCAGCTTGGCGCCTTCGTCCCCGCGGGATTCAAGCTCTAAAAGCTCCCTCACATCTGCAGTTTTCCCGGAGAGAGCCAAAAGCCCGCATTGCCGGTTCAAGTAGTCTCCAAGCTCTTCATAAACCAGTCCGAGTTTTTCTCCAAGATATATAAGAGCGCCAGCGTCAATATCGCCGACACGGGTGCCCATAACCAATCCCTCGAGCGGGGTAAGCCCCATAGTGGTATCAAAACTTTTTCCGTCTTTTACCGCAGTAATGCTTGCCCCGGAACCAAGATGGCACACTATAACTTTTTTCGGCAAGCCACCCATAAGTTTTTCCGCCTCCCGCAAAACAGAACGCGCGGATATTCCGTGATAGCCGAAACGGCGAATACCATGTTTATCCGCGATGTCCCGGGGAATCGCGTAGGCATAAGAAGCCTCCGGTATTGTGGAGTGAAACTCCCCGTCAGACACGGAAATAAGTGCGGTCTCGGGCAGGGCATCAATGAGCGCATCAAGCTCTTCCAACACCGGGGTGATGTGGAGCGGGGCAACATCTTCTACATCTTTAAGTTTATGGAGATATTCTTCGTCAATTTGCGGATGGGAATAAAAATACTCTCCAGGAGCCACGACGCGCACGCCCGTCTTTTCGATTTCTTTCCTGTTTTTCAAAATCTCTAATTCTTCCGCTTTTTCCAATACAAAATTTACCGCGTCCTTATAGTCCGCTTCGGTTATCTCGCTTTTTTCCTCTTTATCCGCAAAGCGAAAACTGGCGACAAATTTGCCGTCTTCCCTCTCGAGGTGCCCGCGAAAAATCTCCTCGCTATTTTCATAAAGCGCGTATTTCTTGGAAGCACTACCCGTGTTTACGGAAAGGATCATATTTAAATTAATTATACCGCTTTGTGTTTATTTCGTGGCATTATACAGCGCCGCTATCTCTGCGGCGGAAAGGGCGCGGGTATAATAGCGGACATCATCGATTAGGCCGTTAAATACTTCGCCATCGCTACCAACTCTCATTTGCAAGAAAGTGTATGGACTCGTGACTCCGCTGGCTTTTAAAGCTCCGTCGATATAAATCCTGGAGGTAGAGCCGTCAAAGCTTCCGACAACAAAACACCACGACCCAGGCGTTGGTGCGACTCCAGAATGTATTGAAGGGTACCAAAAAATTTCGTTCACCCCAGCCCCATATAAATGGAATCTTCCCACATCAGAATTTGTAATTGCCACCATATCCCTATATGTGGAAGCGTTTATGCTGTCAACATTGAACCAAAATGAAATCGAAAGCTGTGCGGGGACAGAACTAGTAGAAAAGGTTTTGTTTACCGCTTGATTTGCCTGATTGAACCTTAGTGCTCCGTTCATTTTGCCCCTATCCCAGACAGGAGAAGCGCCCATAAACGTCCCGTCATTCCCATTCCCACTTGAGTCCTTGGCCACAGTTCCGCTCCCCTCGTCAAAATTCCAATAACCCACGAGTCCACTTGGATTGTAGAGAGGTGAAAGAGATAGATTGTTTCCCGTAGCTATGACTCCGGGGTAATTGGAGATATTAGGGTTAGAAGCAAGAGCTGTCTTCTGTTTGGCTGACTCAGGTATTGCGGTCAGGATAAAAGAACCACCGGAGACATAGGTATAGTAGTTACCGGTTGTGGTGGTATTGATTGGATCCACGGGGAGAGACGATAGAGGCGAACCAAAGGAGATATTAGAGAAGTTAACCGGTATCCAGCCTGTACCGTCAGAAAGCTTGGTGCTAGTTGTAGTTACACAGTTGTAGGACCAACCAGTGGGGAGAGTAGGAAGACCTAAGTTAGCACAGGTAGAAGTGGTGTCAGGGATAGAGACGTAGACTACTGAGCTTGTACCCATAAAGCCTCCGTTTACGTCAGCCGAGTAGGCAGAGAGAGCGGTATTCAATGTTGAGAGGTCAGAGAGACGGTTGCTGTCCCTCGCTTGCTTCAGGAGTTCAGAGGGGTTCAGGGTCATGATGACGACGACGGATAAAATAGCCACGATGGCGAGGGTGACCAGGAGTTCTATTAGGGTGAATGATTTTCTGGATCGTAAAAATCTCATTTGATTATTTCGTGGCATTATACAGCGCGGCTATCTCTGCGGGAGAAAGAACACGATTGTAGATGCGAAGATCGTCAAGATATCCTCCAAACCCGCTCAGAAGATCGCTTTTATTCCCAATATAAAATGCGGTGGTGCCGGCGACAACGGCCCCCCCTTCTGGTTATATGGGCCAGTTGCGGCTCCGTTCACATAAAGAGTTGAGAGACCAGCGCTAGTCCTTGTAAAGGCCACCATCTCCCACTTATTTAAAGCAAAAGTGTTGTTATATCCCGGCAAGACCAAAATAGATGCATTGCTCATTCCATAAGTTCGGTTGTTCGGTCTGACCGCAACCGAAAACTGACCGTTATTGGCAATTCTTCCGTAGTTTCCTCCACCGAGGCTGGTTGCGTACATCCAAACAACTAAAGTCGCGGAACTCGTGCTAACCGGATCTTGGGCAAGCTGGACCGCATCATCGCCCGCGTTAAATTG
>CAZHBZ010000013.1:0-13962 GCA_964530925.1 uncultured Candidatus Saccharibacteria bacterium | reverse complement strand
GTAACCCCCTTGCGGGTTCAAGTCCCGCCCCCGGCACCAAAATGGCTAACGGATACAAAGAAAAAAGAAACCCGCATTACTGCGGGTTTTCGATTTCTACTTCTACGATATCTATCTCTTCAATCTCCACGATTTTCTCTTTTGGCCTTGCAAGCCTTTCCCAATACGGCTTCAAAAGCTTGTGAATAAAAATCGCCGAAAGCAATCCTACAATAATTCCGCCCAAAATGTCCAAAGGCCAATGCACCCCAGAAGCAATGCGAGCAATACCGACCACGAAGGAGAGCCCCAAAAACCAATAACCGAATTTCCGGTTATAAAGCCAGACAACAAGTCCCAACGCGAAAAGAAAGGTTGTATGTCCCGAAGGAAACGACGCGCCTGACTCCGGAATTAAGCTTTGGAATCCAAACGCCTCGAAAGGCCTCGCGTTGTAATAGGCAAAGCGAATCCATTCTGTTATGAGTCCCCTCGCCGCTATGGCCGCGATAGAAAGCTCCGCGAAAAGAAAAAGGCGCTTGCGGGAGTCTTTGGAGAATAACCAGATGACAAGCGCAATGACCAAAAAATAAGTGAGGTACTTGGCAAAAAATATTATCCCCGCATCCAAAAACGCACCTCGTCCGGAAAGATTATGAAAAAAATCGAATATTTGCTGATTCATTTTTATAATATTTAGTATAGAGTATTTAGTATCAGGTATAAATACTTAACGCATCATACCCCATACAGAATACTAATGGCCTATTTCGTCGCGTTATATAACGCCGAAACTTCCGCGGCGGAAAGCGCGCGATTATAAATACGGACATCATCGAGGTTCCCATCAATGCCATTTGTGCTATTCGAAATATTCATTGTGTGCGAGCTTCCTACCGGGGTAATATTTTGAACCGCAGAAAATTTAAATTTGCCGTCGACGTAAAATTTTAAGTTGCCTCCGTCTGCCGTAAAGGTTAGAAAAACCCAGTTGCCGACACTTATGCCATTTGCTGCCTGGGTAGAGCTGAGAACATTGCTTGCGGAGCCGTTCGCAATCAGCCCATTTATATTGGTCGCTCCCGACATCATTCTATAGTTTACGCCGATGTTTCCTCCTCCAGTGGTTTTGAGCACGATATAACCATAGTCCTTAAACTGATTAAAATATGCCCAGACGCTTATCGTAAGATTTCCTTCTATTTTTAAAACATTATCCCCGTTACAGCTCACGTAATCATTGATTCCATTGAATTGCCCGGCGTAAGAACCGACCTTGCCAGTGACATATCTTTCGGTGGAAGTTCCGTTCCACGCGCCATGGTTCCCGTATCCAGAAGAATCGATTGCGTCTCCATCGAAGTTCCAATATCCCACCAACCCGCTTGGATTGTAGAGGGGTGAGAGGGAGAGATTGTTTCCCGTGGCTATGACTCCGGGATAATTGGAAATATTGGGATTGGAAGAGAGAGCTGTCTTTTGTTTTTGAGACTCCGGGATTGCGGTCAGGATGAAAGAACCACCAGAGACATAGGTATAGTAGTTTCCGGAAGAAGTGGTGTTAATTGGGTCTACGGGCAGAGATGAGATGGGGCTTCCAAAGGAGATCTGGGAGAAGTTAACCGGTATCCAGCCTGTGCCATCGGAGTTCTTGAGGTTTTGGCTTGTGACGCAATGGTAGGTAAAACCGGCGCCGGTAGAGGTGGGAAGTCCTAGGTTTGCGCAGGTGGGAGAAGTATCGGGGATGGAGACGTAGACAACTGACGAAGTGCCCATAAATCCCTGGTTTACGTCTGCCTCGTAGGCGGCTAGAGCGGTATTCAAGGTTCCGAGGTCAGAGAGTCTGTTCGAGTCTCTAGCTTGCTTCAGGAGTTCCGAGGGGTTCAGGGTCATGATGACGACGACGCTTAAGATAGCGACAATCGCCAGAACTACGAGCAATTCTATTAACGTGAATGAGGAGCGGGATTTTAACATGTTGGGAGAGGATGCCTGCCCGTCCGTAGCTTTAGCGGAGGCGGGGCCACGATGGCCAGGACGACTAATAGCTCAATTAGGGTGAAGGATTGGCGGGACTTTAACATGAGAGATGATGGAAAACCTTATATTTTCCCAATATAGCATATATGCTATATTGGGAAATTGTCTGCCTGCCTGTCCGGTAGGCAGGGACATTAAAGATTATCCTTTTGGGTTAATTATACAATATGTTTTGGGTTGGGCTGTAATAAAACCACAAACGCCCCGGTTGGGGCGTTTTGGATTATATATCGTATTTTGCGCGAGGACCTAAATACTCTATACGCAATACTTGAGACTAGTACTTACCGGGAGACGAATGGCAGAAGAGCCATGTGCCTGGCGCGCTTTATGGCCTCGGAAAGCTTTCGCTGGTGCTTGGCGCAAATGCCGGTATGTTTCGGGTCAATTATCTTTGCCTGGCTTGAAACAAACCTCCTAACAAGGTCTACTTCCTTATAATCAATATCATTAAGGTTTTGCGAGCAGAAGAAACACTGTTTGGTCATATTAGTTTTTGCCCAAGAGCGGAGCGATTGGCTGTAAAAACTTATACCCCGCCTCTCAAGCTTGTGGAAGTTATTTTATGCGATATTCAATAAAAATGCAACCCCCACAATCTCCATCCCTGATTCCTTGGCACAGAGGGCGGGGTAACAGATTTTTTAAGCTCGTACCTCGCTAACAAAATCTAATTAAAACGGGATATCGTCTGCCTTGGGTTCTTCGTTATCCAGATCAATAATAGGTATTTCCTCCACGGCAGGGGCCTGGGAAGCAGGTTCGCTCTGCGGCTTTGCTCCGTTCCAATCGCTCGAACGCTGGGCGGAACCCTGCGGCTTCGGACCGAGCTGGAAGCGTTCACAAATTATCTCCGTGGTTTTATGCGTAGAACCCTGCTTGTCCTGCCAGGAGCGAGTGGCAAGCCTGCCCTCCACCATCACCATTGCGCCTTTCGCAAGAAACTGGCTCGCAATCTCCGCCTGGCGTCCCCAAACGACGACATTGTGAAATTCAGTGTCTTCCTGCCTCGCGCCATTCTTATCCGTCCAGACGCGATTTGTCGCCACGCTAAAGGTGGTTACAGATTGGCCGCCAGCGGTCTTTCTAAGTTCCGGCTGAGCGGTAGTTCTTCCGACGAGCAAAACCTTATTCAGATTCATGGGTTAGCTATAGATTTTTGTCTTAATTTTTGATTCGCTTTTTATTTTTCTACTTACTACCCACTACAAACTGCTCGCTATCCCAAAATCTCCTCTATCTTTTTCTCCAGATCTTCGTTGGTCAGCGCTTCGGGCCTTGCGCCTTCCGATACCTTCGGAGCCTGCTGCATCCTGGAGGAGGAAGCGCCCTGAGTTTCGGGACGCGGCCTTGGCTCAATTTTCTTGAAGGGCGGGGTGATTATCAAGTGCCTAAGAATTTCGGTGGAAGTTTCCATCTCATGTTCCAAGTGCTTTACCTCCGCCGGAGAGAAGGCAAAGTGAAAATACCCAAAAAACCCGCTGGTCTGTTTTTTAATCGGATAGGAAAGCGCGACCTTCATAACCGGTCCCTCAAGCTCGATGTCCCCTCCAAGCTCCTTGATGAACTTGAGAACGGTCTTCGCGCCGTCTTCCTCTTTTACGAGAAAAGACATCTCATACTGCTTTTTTTCTATTTCTTTTGTTTCCATGTGTTAATTATTGGACTTCTTCGTCGGCCGCATCACTCGCGTCGGTCGGGACAACGTCCTTTACCGTGCCAGCCGGAATGAGTCGACCGATGATGACATTCTCCTTGAGACCGCGCAGCGTGTCAACCCTTCCCTCGACCGCGGCGTTCACGAGCACTCTCGCGGTATCCTGGAAGGATGCGGCGGACAAGAAAGACTCTGTAGAGAGAGCGACACGGGTAATTCCCAGGAGCAACTGCCTTGCCTTAGCCGGAGCCTTGCCCGCTCGCTTCAGGGCGCGGTTAATTTCAAGGAATCTGGACTTCTCGATGAGCTCTCCAATAACCAAGTCCGAAGAATCGCCGGGGTCAGTGATGCGCACGCGGGAGAACATTTGTCTCGCGATTATTTCAATATGTTTGTTATTGATTGGCGCGCCTTCGCTAGAATAGATCTTTTGTATCTCGCCAATAATATAGCGGATAACTTCCTGCGAGCCCTTGAGCGCCAAGAGCTCCCGAAGATCGATGTGTCCTTCGGAAAGCTGATCTCCGGCTTTCACCTTGTCGCCAGTCTTGAAGCGCAAGACGAGAGAACGCGGGACGGAGTATTCCGCTTTCTCAGCCGGTTTTTTAGATTTAGATTTTTTGCCTATTTCGCTCTTCTTCCCGGCGTCGAGCTTCACGATGATATTTTTGAGATTACCTTTTTCTTCAATATCCTCGATAACCCCATCGCCCTCCGAAAGTATCGCTTTTCCTTTTGGCGGTCTGGCTTCGAAAAGTTCTTCGACGCGAGGCAAACCATAGGTAATATCGCTTGAGGCCACGCCGCCAGCATGGAAAGTTTTCATAGTAAGCTGGGTTCCCGGCTCACCGATAGATTGAGCGGCGATAACACCGACAGCTTCGCCGATTTTAACCGGAGTATTGCGGCCAAGATCCAGACCATAACACTGGGCGCAAAGCCCATAAAGCGTCTTACAGGTCAAAGGAGAGCGCACTTTTATTCCGTCCGCTTTGGATTTATCAATTTCCTCTGCGATATCTTTGGTAATTACATCCCCGGCGCGGGCGACTATCTTGTTGCCGGATTTAACATCCTCGATAAGAACGCGGGAGAATACTCTGGCGGCAAGCGATTGCCTGCCTTGTTCTTCGCCTTCCGCGCGGAACATCACGACACCTTCCTTGGTATGACAATCTTCTTCGCGAATAACCAAATCTTGAGAAACGTCGACCAAGCGGCGGGTTAGATAACCGGCTTGAGCGGTCTTTAGAGCGGTATCGGTAACACCTTTTCTCGAACCGTGAGTGGAGATGAAATATTCCAAAACAGAAAGTCCTTCTTTAAGAGATGATTTTATCGGCAACTCGATTGGTTCGCCTTGCGGATCGCGAACAACACCCTTCATACCCATCATTTGGACAGGTTGGGCCCAAGTTCCGCGGGCGCCGGAATCGATTATTTGATATATCGGATTGTCCGCGCCCAAAGAGACGGTGACTTTTTCCGCAATTTCATTTTTAGCTTTCTCCCAGATACCGATAACCCGCGCGCGGCGTTCGGCCGCGGTCAAAAGCCCTTCGCTGAAATGCTCTCTGACCTTGGTCGCCTCATCTTCAAATTTCGCGAGAATCGCTTTCTTTTCGCTGGGAACGGTCAAATCCATGATTGACCAGGTTATGCCGGAACGGGTCGCGGACTCAAAGCCCAAAACTTTTACAGTGTCCAAAACTTCTGCCGCTTTATCCGTGCCGTTGGTGCGGAAGACCAGCTCCATAACTTTTTCAAGTTTTTTCTTGTTCAAAGAATCATTCACATAAGGAACAGCTCCGCCCAAAGCAAGGTTAAAAATCACCCTGCCAATAGTGGTTTTGTCCTTCAGCCCAAGCTCTTCCACAAATATTAGCTCATGCACTTTTATAGCGCCGGTCGAGTAAGCCATCATCGCTTCATTGATATCAACAAAGGCTTTATTGTGGTCCGCGACAAAGGCGTTATTCATGGTGAGATAATAGATGCCCAAAACAGAATCTTGAGTTAAGTTGGTCACAATATCTCCCGTCGCGGGTTTCAAAAGGTTCCTGCCCGCAGCCATAATCTCCCAAGCTTCACGTTGGGCCTCAACGGAAAGAGGAACGTGCACAGCCATCTGGTCGCCGTCAAAGTCGGCGTTGAACGCGTTACAAACCAAAGGTGGCAATTGTATTGCCAAGCCCTCCACAAGACGCGGACGGAATGCCTGGACAGAAAGACGATGCAGGGTCGGAGCGCGGTTCAGAAGAACCCTCCTGTCCTTGATTATTTCTTCAAGTATCGCCCAAACCTCGTCAGTCCCCTGTTCGATAATACGATTAGCGTTTCGGATGTTGTGCGCAATGCCGCGTCGGATAATTTCTCCGATAACGAAAGGTCGGAAAAGTTCCAACGCCATTTTCTTCGGCAAACCGCACTCATCGATTTTAAGTCTTGGTCCGACCACGATAACGGAGCGTCCGGAATAGTCCACACGCTTACCAAGTAAGTTCTGGCGAAAACGGCCCTGCTTGCCTTTAAGCATGTCGGCTAAAGAACGCAGCGGGCGGCGAGTCGCGTTCATCTGTTGCGCGCCAAAACGGGCGCTGTTATCAATTAACGCGTCCACAGCCTCCTGGAGCATTCTCTTTTCGTTTTTGACGATTATTTCCGGAGCCTTAATTTCCAGAAGTTTCTTCAAGCGGTTGTTGCGGTTAATAACGCGCCTGTAAAGATCGTTCAAGTCGGAAGTAGCGTAGCGGCCGCCATCCAAAGCAACCATTGGCCGAAGATCTGGCGGAAGCACCGGAAGCACGGAGAGCACCAACCATTCGGGGCGAGCATTGTTCTTTATCATAGAACGCACAATTTTCAGTCTGCGCAAAAGCTTCGCTTCATTAAGCGGATCTTTCACTCCGGCAACCTCTTTTTCTATTTTCTTGACCTCGCTTCGAAGATCCAATTGTTCGAGAATCGAGCGGACCGCTTCGGCTCCGGTTCCGGCCTTAAAAATGTCGCCAAACCGCTTGGACAGCTTAAAGTATTCGTCCTCCGAAAGAACAAGGCCGGGGCGGAGGTCGTCAATTATTTCTCGCAAGCCTTCCGCTGAAGAAAGAAGTTCCTTCTTCATAGTTCGGTCCTTTTCTTCGGTAGCCTTAAGCTTTGCCTTAAGCTCCTTATCCAATTCACTAATAACGCGAGTTCGCTGCTCTTCGTCTACATGAGTAACCACGTAGTCGACGTAATACATAACCCTCTCAAGTTTCTGCGCGGGAACATCGAGAAGAAGACTCAAGGGAGACGGGGCGCTCTTCAAAAACCAGATATGCGCGACCGGAGCAGCCAGGGTAATATGACCAAGCCTCTCGCGACGAACAACAGAACGCGTGACTTCCACACCGCACTTATCGCAGACCACGCCCTTATAGCGAATCCTTCGATATTTGCCGCAATAACATTCATAATCTTTGCTCGGCCCGAAAATACGTTCGGAGAAAAGTCCGTCTTTTTCAGGACGCTGAGTTCGATAGTTAATGGTTTCCGGCTTCACAACTTCGCCGTGGGACCAAGCCATAATATCCGCGGGAGAGGCGACCCCAATCTCCAACGCCTCAAAAACATTCTGCTTGCCTCCCTCTTCCGGCTTTGGAACCTGATCCACGCGCAAACCCAAAGCTTTGAGCTCGTTTATCAAAACATTGAACGAAGCCGGAATGTTCGGCTCTCGAATTGGCTCGCTCCTAATAATAGATTCATACGCGGCGGAACGACCCATCACATCGTCGGACTTGATAGTTAACATTTCCTGAAGCATGTGCCTGGCGCCATAACCTTCAAGCGCCCAGACTTCCATTTCTCCGAAACGCTGTCCGCCGAATTGCGCTTTTCCTCCCAAAGGTTGCTGAGTAATTAAGGAGTATGGACCGATAGAGCGCATGTGAACCTTGTCTTCAACCAAGTGGTTGAGTTTAAGCATATATATCTGTCCGACCATAACTTTTTGATCGAACTTTTCTCCGGTGCGGCCGTCGTAAAGATCCACTTTGCCGTCTTCCGGAAGTCCAGCCTTCCTAAGCTCTTCTTTAATTTCTTCCTCGCTAACCGGATTGAACGAAGGAACAACCGCGCGATAGCCAAGCTTCTTCGCGGCCCAACCCAAATGAGTTTCCAAAATTTGCCCGAGGTTCATACGAGAAGCTACGCCCAAAGGATTCAAAATAATATCTACCGGAGTGCCATCCGCCAAATGCGGCATGTCCTGTACCGGACGAATCTGAGAGATAACACCTTTATTTCCGTGGCGACCAGCTAGCTTATCGCCCACCTGAACCTTCCTTAGACTTGCGACTTCCACATGAATTCGCTTGATAATTCCGGCTTCCAATTTATCGCCCTGATCGCGAGAGAAAACCTTTATGCCGACAATGCGTCCGCGCTTGCCGTGCGGCAAGGTAAGCGAAGTGTCTTTAACGTCGCGAGCCTTCTCGCCGAAAATGGCGCGCAAAAGTCTTTCTTCCGCGGTAAGCTCCGCTTCGCCGCGCGGAGAAATTTTTCCGACAAGAATATCGCCGGCCATAACTTCCGCGCCGATACGAATTATTCCTTCCTCATCCAAGTTCTTAAGTTTTTCTTCGGAGACATTCGGGATGTCCGGGGTAGTTATCTCGGGACCCAGCTTCGTATCGCGCACATCACAAGTGTATTCCTCAATATGGATGGAGGTGAAAATATCATCACGAACGACTTGTTCGGAGAGAATGATGGCGTCTTCAAAGTTCGCGCCATCCCAGGAAATAAAGGAAACGAGTAGGTTTTGTCCAAGAGCCAAAACTCCGTTATCTATAGAGCTTCCGTCAACTAAAACATCGCCCTTCTTCACAATTTGGCCTTTATTCGCCAATGGTTTCTGGGAAATACGGGTGAATTGGTTAGACCTCTTAAAGCGTTCCAAGCGATAGGTTTTTGTGTCTTTCGCGTACTTAACGGTTATATGATCGGCGTCTACCGCGGTAACTTCTCCGGAACCTTCGGCCTTAATAACATAACCGGAGTCTGCCGCGACACGCTCTTCTTCGCCAGTGCCGACGAGCGGCGCCGCCGGCTTAATAGAGCTTACTGCCTGGCGTTGCATGTTTGAAGCCATGAGGGCGCGATGCGGTTCGTCATGCTGAAGGAACGGGATAAGAGAGGTAGCGACGGAAACGAACTGATGCGGAGCGAGCTCCAGGAGATCTACCTCCGATTTATCGCAAGTACCCGGCGCGCCATAAACACGCGCCTCGACAATTTCCGGAATAATTTTTCCGGAATTATCCCGCGGAATCGCCGCGTGAATTATTCTAAATTTTTCTTCTTCAATGGCGTCCATCCAAACCATCTCCTCCGTCGCTTTTCCATTTTTAACTTTTATGTAAGGAGTTTCGAGGAATCCCAAATCGTTCACGCGGGCAAAGCTCGCGAGGTAAGAAATTAAACCGATGTTCGCTCCTTCCGGAGTCTGAATCGGACAAATGCGGCCGTAGTGAGAGCTATGCACATCGCGGACTTCGAAAGAAGCGCGCTCGCGGGTTAATCCTCCGGGGCCAAGCGCGGACAAACGCCGCTTGTGTTCCAATTCCGCCAAAGGATTCACCTGATCCATGAACTGGGAAAGCTGGGAAGAAGAGAAAAATTCTTTAACCACCGCCGCGATAGGCCGGAAGTTTATAAGTTGAGCCGGAACGATAGTGTCTTTCTCGAGCGTGGACATCCTGTCCTGAATAATGCGGCGAAGTCTCGCGATACCGACGCGAAGCCTTCCCTGAAGGAGCTCTCCAACCGCCTTAACGCGGCGATTTCCCAAATGGTCGATATCGTCTGGTTTGGCAATTGGGTCATTATTTAAGCGGATAATCTCCCGAACAATGGCGATGATATCGGCGCCGTCCAAAAGCATGTTCTGCTTAATCTTCCCGAAATTAAGCCTCTGGTTGGCCTTAAACCGTCCGACGGCTGATAGATCGTAGCGGTCCGGCCTCTGGAACATTCCGTCAACCAATGACTGAGCCCCATCCACGGTCGCCGGATCTCCGGGACGAAGACGGCGGTATATTTCAAGATAAGATTCTCCGGTGTTGGCGGCGACATCCTTCTTCAGGGTCGCGTCGATATGTTGAAGCGAACCGGTGTCGATATCGGCAAAAACCCTTCTGATTTCCTCATCGGTCACGCCGAAAATACGCAAAAGATCCGTCACCGGAACCTTCCTGTGGCGGTCAATCTTAACACCAATAGAACCATCTACATCAGTTTCAAATTCGAGCCAGCTTCCGCGGTTCGGAATAACCTTAGCGCCAAAAAGCTTCCGGTCTCGATATTGATTCGCGGTAAAATATACGCCGGCGCTTCTAATAAGCTGGGAAACAACCACGCGCTCAACTCCGTTCATGATAAACGTGCCCCTGTCGGTCATCATCGGGAACTCCCCAAAATAGACCTCCTGTACGTCGGCCTTCCCGGTTAATTTATTAAAAAGTTTGACTCTGATATGAAGCGGCGCCTCCAAACTCGCGTCTTTGTAGCGGGCGGTTACTTCGTCATATTTCGGCTCTCCAAAACTATAGTCTTCAAACGTTAACTCAAACTCCTTTCCGGTGTGATCCAGAATAGGAGAAACTTCTTTTAAAAGTTCTTTGAGCCCCTCTTTCAGGAACCATTCATACGACTTGATCTGCACTTCGTTCAGGTTGCTCGGGAACACGAACGATTTGGACTTTGAAAAATCCTTGACCGGAAGTCGGTGAGGCATTTGGTTATTTTTTATTAAAAATGGTTAATGATTTATTGGGGGCCGAACCCAAAGACGTAAAAAAACAATAAGCCAAGGGGGCTTGGTTGTTTGCTATTTCTTAAGATATTTAACTCTATTTGAGGCGTGTATGTCAAGAGTCTCGCTAAAAATGGTCCTTCCAGTGGCCGGATCGCTAAGGTAGAACCAATAAGGCGTAGTTATCGGGGACATAGCCGCCTCAATCGATTCTGCCCCTGGATTTCCTATGGGGCCGGGAGGCAGCCCCCTATTTAGATAGGTATTATAAGGAGAATCCGCCTTGAGGTCCTCGCTCAAAAGAGGGTAACAGCTTTGTTCCCCAGCCACTTCTTTTAAATAGCAAATGGTCGCGTCCACCTGGAGCGGCATTCCAACCTTCACGCGTTTCAAAAGTATGCCGGCGACAATTTGCCGGTCTTTAAAGTCCGGCACCTCTTTTTCAAGAAGCGAAGCCAGGATGAGATTCTGCATTACCTGTTTCGAATCTTTCTCGAGAATGGGTTTGGCTTTTAAATCAAAATTAGCCATCATTCTGCCCGCGACTTCCTCCGGACTAGACTCCAGGAAAAAATCATAAGTGTCGGGAAAAAGGCGTCCTTCAAGATTCGTATCCTGCTTTTTTACCCAGGAGATAAACTCTCCGCTTTTGATTATTAAACTTCCGGCAAGAATCTCATCAATGTCGTAGACGGAAGAACCTTCAGGAATAACGACTTTCACCGTTTGTTTTTCGCCATTCCGTAAAATCGCGGATATTCTAGGCACCCCGTCTCCGGGAGCCAGGACATATGATCCGGGCTGAAGATGAAAGGCCGAACCGGAGATTAAAAAGAATATTTTTGCCGCCAAATCTGAGCGAACAAAGCCCTCGGCTTCCAATTTTTCGGCTACATCCCTAAATCCTTCTCCTCTGGATACGGTGAAAATTCCTTTTTTGGCCAAAACCGGCTTCAGCGACGCCGCGAACCAGACCGCGAAGCCCAAAATAAGCCCGACAAAGCAGAGCAAGGCCAAGCGCGTTCTTAATTTAATTTTAAGATCTTCTCCAAATTGCATTGATTATTGCGAGCAAGAGCGAACTCATCAAGATGTTTGACCCTCCATAACTCAAAAACGGAAAAGGCACGCCCACGACCGGAGTCAGGCCCACAGCCATCCCGCCGTTTAGAAGTAAATGTAATCCGAACATTATAGCCGCGCCCAGACAAATGAACTTTTCCATATTTTGATCCGCGTATAAACCTATGCGCAGAATATAGAATATAAGTGAAAGAAAAGCCGCAAGAACCAAAAGCCCTGCGACCAATCCCCACTCCTCTATTAAAGCAGGAAAAATAAAGTCTGTCGCCGGTTCGGTCAGAAATCCAAGCTGGGTCTGCGGACCCTGCCTATAACCCTTGCCCCAAAGCCCGGCGGACCCGATGGCGATCTTTGCCTGAGAAGTGCTGTAATTAACTCCCAGAGAATTCGTTTCAGGATTTAAAACCCCGACAATTCTTGCTTTCTGATAATCTTTTAAAAAGTATGTCCACCCGACCGGCCCCACGACCATCAAGGCTATGAGTCCTGCGATTATCCACTTGCGTGGCAGACCGGAAACCAAGAGAAACCCGAGCCAGATTCCGAAAAGCACAAGCATGGAACCGGTGTCATTTAATTTTAAAGTCGCGAATGCCGGCAAAAGAAAAAGGATAAAGGAACCAAAAATGTTTGAAAACTTCGCGATAGATAAATGCCGCCGCGCGAAATAACTGGCATACATCAAAATGAGCGCGATTTTAGAGAGTTCCACCGGCTGAAATCGCATAGGGCCCAAAACGAGCCAGCTTCTCGTGTTTCTTATCTCTGGCGCGGTAAAGTATGTTAGAACCAAAAGACCGAAACTCACTCCATAGATTACCCAAACTATCGGCCGGGAACGCAAGATGGAGTGCCAATCAAAATATAAAAAGCCGAAAATTAGCGCGGCCCCCAAGGCAACCCAGGAAAGCTGGGTTAAAAAAAGTCTCGTCGAGATGCTCGAAAGCTCCAAAAGCCCCGCAAAAACTATAAATCCCGCGCTAAAAAGTATGCCTTTGGAACTTTTCATCCCGATTAATTTAGCATGGAAAAACAAAAAGGGACAGATTAAAACACGCCGCAAAACGGAATTAAAACACGACCCTCAAAGCCTACATCCCGTTCAAGCCCGCGGACAATCCAGCGCCCCCCCCTATTGGCGCTTGGCATAGACAAAAGCTTGAGAAGCTTCAAGGTTAATTTCCTCGCCCGCGGGATAAAGTATGGTGAATTCCTTGCTATCTCCTGGAGCAATATTTTGTATCTCAGTCTCAGATACTCCGGCTCGGTTGCCCATTACATCGTTAAATATGGCTATAACTTTAACGTCCCGAAAAGGAACTGTGTCGCGGTTAACTATTCTACCCCTATATTCAATGTTCTTCCCGGAGATAGACGCGGAAGGAGATTGGACGGCGAGATTCGGCTTCAAGAAGTTTTCGGTCTTTGCCCACACCGGACCGGTTATCTCAAATTCCGCTCTTGCGGGCGGAGCATCGCCCAGGTCTATGGCCGGAATATCAATATATTTTATTTCACCAGCGTAAAGATATGATTCGCCGCTCAAAGTCTTTAACGTTCTGCCCGCGGCATCATAAATGCCTACAGAATACTTAAAGTCGGTAACCGCGTAATCCGGATTTGGATTCTCCGGCCAAAAAAGAACACTCCAAAGCCCTCCGGGGGCGGAAAAAAGCTGAGCCTCCCCCGAGAGAACAAGCGGTCGAATAGTAGAAGGCAGACAAACTTTCGCGCAAACTCCGCCGCAATCAATTCCATCTTCATTTTGATTCTGCTTATTATCGAAACAGCTTGCCGGCGGTTTTACGAAAAATAAAAATACCAAATAGCCGATTCCCGCGAGAACCACCAGGTAGAAAATTCCGTAAAAAAAATGTTTTAGAAAACGTTTCATCCCATTAGAAAATTAAAATAATAATTTTGACCGTTAAAACATATTTGAGATAAATTCGTTCTACATATTTCTGGATACATCATTTGTTAAATTTTCTAACGGGACAAGTCCCTCGTGTTGCGACTGCACCCGCGCAATCGTGTAGGCGAGCCTTCTAACGGATTCGTTCTCTGATTATATACCAATCTCAGCGAAATTCCTTACTAAAATAGATCTTTAAATATGTGGAAATGTATTTGCTGTTGGTTTTTAAAAGACCTTCTTTTTCAAACCGGCGGGGAGAACTTTTTACCTTTAATTCCGGATTAAAATATACCCCTCCCACCCTCCTTGAAAGGAGCATGGCTATGGCCACATCGTCTCCATAAAATCTGAGGGGCGGCAAGCCTCCGATCTTTTCTAGGGCCCAATTCCAAGCGGCAAAATTGCCCCCAATAAGAACTCCGGCCTTGCGCCAAAAAAGGACTCTCAATATTTTCGGCACAATAGGCAAAAAGTGTTTCGAGTAGACCC
>CAZHBZ010000012.1:0-16083 GCA_964530925.1 uncultured Candidatus Saccharibacteria bacterium | reverse complement strand
GTCGGGGCTTTCTGCTTCCTAACTATCCAGAACTCTCCTGACTTCAAAGAGGATACTCTCGGTGACCTTGGGGATGGGCCTGTCGCCCCTCACGTAAACCATTGTCCCGAATTGGCGGGTGCTGCGACCGAACTTCCAAACATCCTCGTAGGCCTGGATGGTGCCGTTGATTCCCATCTTGGTTTCGAAGATGTCGTTCACCTTGCCGTCGGCCATGCGCTCTATCGCCACTTCGCTTTGAATTTCCACGTAGATGGTCAGCGCCGGAACGACATACTCCTTGCCCAAGACTCGGTAGTGCCAATGGACAAGCTCTCCAAGCTCTACTCCATGACCAAAACCGAAGGCGAGGGTCGAGGGAGCATAGCGATCGCAGATAACGTTTACGCCGTCGTCCAAGAGGGGCCGAAGCGAGAACACGCAGTGCCAACACCTGTCGGCCATAAAGATAAGCTGCATGTCCAAAAACGAAACGAATTCTCCCTGCCAGATGGCCCGAAGAACGGAAATAATCTTATTCCGGATCTCCGGCTTTTCCTTGAAAAGCGAATTCGCGGCGTGAATGGCCTCCGCGCACGGAGCATCTTCGCGGCGCCTCTCGATAACCGCCCGAATCACCCTGCCAAACGGCCCGTCAGTCGGTTCCGCCTCCCAGGAAACGTTATAGCCGAGGTCATTCAAGGCCGCCGTTACAAGCTTCGCCTGAGTGCTTTTGCCTGAGCGGGTAATACCCTCAAGAACGATGAGCTTCCCTTTTATTTTCGCCATGATTCCTCCTCTATCCCAGGTAAATAATGCTATTCGGAGTATAGAACTAATTTCACTCGTTTGAAAAGACCAATTAAAAATGACCCGTTTCCGGGTCATTTTTAATTTAATCTATAACTTCTATTCCCACTCTCCATCGCTTCGCTCTTTCAGAACCCTCGGTTCTGAATAATCTCCTATACGGGAAAAACCTTCCGCTTTTTCCCGACCCCTTTTTGTCGTTCCATGGGCAAAACAAAACATCCCGCTTTCGCGGGATGTTCATTAGTCAATTACCTCGATGCCCATGGAACGGGCTGTGCCGGCGATGATCTTTTCGGCGGCATCCAAGTCATTCGCGTTCAGGTCTACCATTTTGAGTTCTGCTATTTTCCGCGCATCAGCCTTAGTCACCTTGCCAACTTTCCCCTTCAAGGGATCAGCGGCTCCTTTCTCCACTCCGGCGGCTTTTCTTAAAAGCGAGGAAGCGGGAGAGGTTTTAAGCTTAAAGGTGAATGAGCGGTCTTCAAAGATAGTGATTTCCGCGGGAATGATATCCCCCGGCTTATCCTTGGTCATATCATTGAACTGCTTACAGAATTCCTGGATGTTCACGCCCTGGGGACCCAAAGCAGTTCCAATCGGCGGCGCGGGGTTAGCCTTGCCGGCTTCAATCTCAAGCTTCAAAATTGTTTTTACTTTTTTTGCCATATTTGTTCAAGAGCGAAGCGATTGAGTACAAATATGAGCATCCCGCCCAATCGTACTCCACTCGCCAGCAAAATTGATTATTTTTATTATTTTTGACTCCCGCTCGATTGCGGCGAGGCGCCATACATTAATTATTTACTATATTCTATTCACTATTTACTGATTTATCGCCTCGGGCTGAGGTTTGCCCATAGCGGTTTATATCCTATATTAAACCTTCCTAACCTGCAACGAATCGAGCTCGATAGCCGTATCGCGGCCGAAGATAGGAACCAAAACCTTGATGCGCCCCCTCTCTTCATCCACTTCGGAAACTTTCCCATCGTAGTCCTTAAAAGGTCCGTCCATAACTTTCACGAGGTCGCCCACGCGAAGGTCAACGGTAAACTTGCTCACGTCGCGGCCCATCCTGTTCAAAAGAGATTCAACTTCTTCTTTGGAAAGCGGGTTCGGCTTGGTGGAATCAGCGCCGACAAAACCGGTAACACGCGGAGTGTTCCGAACTACGTACCAGCTGTCCTCGGTCATCAGCATTTTCACCAAAACATAACCGGGATATATTTTTTCCTCGATGGTCGTTCTCCTTCCGTCCTTAATTCTTACCTTTTTTTCTATAGGAACAACAACCTCAAATATCTTGTCTTCCATAGACAAGGATTCCACGCGCTGTTTAAGATATCTCGCCACCGCTTCTTCGTAGCCCGAATAAGTGTGTACCGCGTACCACTCCGGACTTCCCTTTGTCTCGATTTCGTCGCTCATTTTACGATTTTAAAACAAAAACTTTTATTACGTAGGAAAAAAACGTGTCAAAAACGCCCAAAAATACAGAAAGCGCCAAAGAAACTCCGACAACCACCGCGGTCAATTTTGCGGCTTCATTTCTGGTCGGCCACTGAACATTTCTAAGCTCGTGCCTTGCTTCAATTATGTAATTTTTGAATTTGGAAAACATTTTTATATGTATTCTACTCCCTTTATTTAAAAAAGCCCGGGGATTACCCAGTAGCGAAATCCTACCACGAAGCCATGGATTTTGCAAGTTTCTTAAAACCCCCTCCTCGCCCTTGCGGAGTCATCGAAGCCCAATGGGCTCGGACCCGAATGGCTGTTTTGCCGACCCGCCCGCTTCGCCCCGCTAGAGCTTTGGTGAAGCGGGCCCGACAAATAAGGAATGAAAGCACTCCCTGCTACAACCTATAACCTACAAACCACTAACTATTCTAGACGTCCAAGTTCTGAACCTTCGTGGCGTGTGTCTGTATAAACTGCTTCCTGGGTTCGACTTCGTCGCCCATCAAAATATCGAACAAATGGTCTGCGGCTTCGGCGTCATCGATATCAATTTGTTTTAGCACGCGGTTCTCCGGACTCATAGTCGTCTCCCAAAGCTGGTCGGGATTCATTTCACCCAAACCTTTGTAGCGGCTAACCGACACAGTCCCCTTCTTCTCCATTTCTTTTAGAACTTTTGTCTGCTCCTCCGCGGAATACGCGTAGCGTATCTCCTTCCCTTGTTGAAGTTTGAAAAGCGGAGGTTGGGCGGCATAGACATAACCGGCCGCCACCATCGGATGGAAGTAGCGATAAAAAAGAGTCATAAGCAGGGTCCGAATATGCGCGCCGTCCACATCCGCATCGGTCATGATAATTATTTTGTGATAACGAGCCTTGCTGATATCAAAATCTTGTCCGATTGCCGCTCCTATCGCGATAACCAAAGACCTAATCTCCGCGTTAGCGAGCATCTTGTCCAGCCGGGATTTTTCTACGTTCAAAATTTTTCCGCGCAGAGGCAATATTGCCTGAGTCTTTCTGTCCCGGCCCATTTTCGCGCTGCCGCCTGCGGAATCTCCCTCCACGATGAAAAGTTCCGATTCCTCGGCTTTCTTGGAAGTGCAATCCGCGAGCTTTCCAGGGAGGGTCAAGCCTTCGAGAGCCCCTTTTCTCATCACGGTATCTTTCGCGGCTTTAGCTGCTTTTCTCGCGCGCGCGGCCAAAAGAACCTTCTCAATAATTCTCCTGCCCTCCTGCGGATGTTTTTCTAAAAAGTCTTTTAGCGCTTCATTCACAACGCTCTCGACCGCTGGCCTCGCCTCAGGAGACCCAAGCCTCGCCTTAGTCTGGCCTTCGAATTGAGGTTCCGGCAATTTTACGGAGATAACCGTCACTAAACCTTCGCGGGTATCTTCAGCTGTTAAATTCTCGTCTTTTTCTTTGAGATAGTTTTCCGAGCGGGCGTAGTTATTCAAAGTCCTCGTTATCGCGGAACGAAAACCCGTCACGTGCGTTCCTCCATCCGGATTGTTGATATTGTTCGCGAAACTCAACTCTTTGGTTTCGATATCGTCCACATAAGTAAAAGCGACCTCCACCTCTACTTTTTCATATTGCTTATGTATGTAAAAAATATCTTCCTGTAGCGGTTTTTTATTCCGCGCCAGATGGCTCGCGAAAGACATGACCCCGCCCTCAAAATAAAATCCATAGGCGGAAACCGGATCTTCTCTTCGGTCGATAAAATTCACGCGTATTCCTTTCGTAAGATAAGCCTGCTGCCGCAAGCGCTCCATTATCCTCTTTACCGAATACTCAATGGTTTCGAAGATTTCCTTGTCCGCCAAAAAAACAACTTTTGTGCCGGTAATTTTTGAGGTCCCGATTTTTTTAACTTTAGCCACGGGCTTTCCCCTCTTATATTCCTGCATATAAAGTCCGCCCTCGCGGTGAACCTCCACCCGGAGCCACTCCGAGAGCGCGTTCACGACAGAGACACCCACGCCGTGCAATCCGCCGGAAACTTTATAACCCTCGCCGCCGAATTTTCCTCCGGCATGAAGCGTTGTTAAAACCGTTTCAAGCGCGGAAACTTTTGTATGCGGATGGATATCCACCGGAATACCACGCCCATCGTCGAAAACAGAAACTTTATTGTCTGGCAAAAGCTCCACGATAACGTTCTTCGCGTGGCCAGCCATAGCTTCGTCGATAGCGTTGTCGGCGACTTCCCAAACGAGATGGTGCAAACCATCCGGACCGGTTCCCCCGATATACATACCCGGGCGTTTTCTTACCGGATCGAGCCCCTCAAGGACCATAATGTCCTTAGCTGCGTAAGATGATGTCGGTTTTTTATCTTTATCCTCTTCTTTTTTAGCCATGCCTATTTTTATGTGAAACGGAGTGAGCTATAAAATTGAGCACCCCGCCAGCGGCGTGGGTCAATATTTCGCTATTTTTTAATGATTTTGACGAAAATTAGCCCTTGTTTGAGGCTAATTAACTTAAGTACATTTTATCATTTTTCCAGGCAAAAACCAAGCTCCGACACCAGCCGGAAAGCAACGTATTTATTGACTTTTTGAGGACCAACAACCACAAAATTAGACTTTCTCGACGGCGCGACCAATCAGGCGCGCCACTTCTCTTTTCCATTTAGAAAAAGGCACGCTTCCGAGCATGGCGCGGGAACGTTTCAGCCCATAACCGGCTCCGACCAGCGCGTAAACAGCGTCGAAAGCCTCATCTATTTTTTTGTCATAACTCGCGCCAAATATCTCATCCTTGGCTTTAAGAACTGCCGTCCTGGCCTCCGGCTCCAGCTGTTCCAAAGCTCTATTAGAAATATTTTCCCCGTAGGTAGCGCGCAGATCATAAAACCCTCCACGGCGAAGCTCGCCTCGAAGGTCCTCCATCCCCTTCTTAAATTCTTCTTCCGAAAATTCTCCGGACATCCTCGCCAAAATCTCATCTTTATCCGCCGAAAAAATAATCGGCAAAAAATTTTTAAAATATAATCTGGCTGCGACGAATCTTTCTTCCTCGTTATCCGCGTAGAGAACATCTCCAATCCTCTCAAAGCGGCGAGAGTCCCCTTCTTTTAGCAGAGAATAAACCGCGTGCTGTTCTTCGTGTAAAAAATTATTGCGCGATTCCGTTTCCGCGAGCGACGCAGACTCCTCAACCGGAAGCCCTCTGGCCCGAATGCGTTTTTCTTCCAGCTCGGTATTTTCCAAGGTTATCGTATCATCAAGTCCGGAGATCAAAGTTTTATTAAGTTTTATAGCCTGGCTCCCCATAGACATCTCGATAATTTTCCCGGCATCTACCCCCTCGGAAAGGAGTCCGGCAACCTTGACTCCGCGCGCGTAGTCCAATTCATTATGACAGCGGAGGAAAATGCTGACCGAACCAACAATAACATCAACCTTCCCCTCGGGCTTAGAACCGAAAAGCGCCTCAAAGAAACGCTCGGAATCGATTGGCGGCTCTTTCCCATCCTTCATAAATGCCTCTAGCGCGTAATTTATATCCGCGCGTTTCTCGATATATTTCGAAATCGCCGAAAAAAACTTAAGACGCTGCCCAACCGTCAATCCATAATCTCCAAAAAAAATATTGGCCCGGGAAAGAATTTCCTCCATGGACGCATCCGGATTGTCGCCAACAAAGTCGCGCAAAGCTTCTTCTATCTCCGCCAACCCCTCTTTTTGGCAAAGAAATTTTTCCTTGTATTCGGCGAATTTCTTTTCCCTTTCCTCGCCCGAAAATTTCAGTATCTTCTTTATTTCCTCTTCCGGATCAAAAATCTCCCCGGGCTTTATTACCGGCTCTCTCCCCGTTTTCTTTTCCGCCCCATCCTCAAAAATATCACCCGGGCCGACTAAAACTCCTTCGGGTTGTTCGGCTTCCGGAAAAATTTTTTCTGCCGCGCTCATATATTCAGTATAGCACCGATGTTCGCGCGTTTATATAAACTCACAAAAAAGCCGCCCGAGTTGAGGGCGGCGTAAGGTCAAAAGATCAGAAAGTAACCTGCCGTGAGATACATTACTCCCAGAATCGCCTCGCTCTTCCATGGCAACCCAAGGGGTTTGTCAAACTTCACGTTGATGAACTTGATCAGGGCGAGAGCGCAGAGGGCTAGAGCCAACCATCGATAAAGCGTCATCTCTTCTTCCTCCTCGAATCTGTCTGCTCGGCTTGAGACTACCACCCAATGCTACCTCTCGCAACCAACGCAAAAAACCGTGGTTCTCCCGCCCAGAGTTATGCTTTTTAATTTCTTTCCGCAATTCGCGCATTCTTCCCCGCCACGCCCGTAAACCTTATGCTCCCGCGCATAGTTTCCGCGACTTTCATCCAGAAGCATATAAGTTGCGACCGAAGAGCCGCCGGTTTCTATTGCCCGTTTTAAAATGCGTTTTAT
Source organism: uncultured Candidatus Saccharibacteria bacterium (assembly GCA_964530925.1). GTDB lineage: Bacteria > Patescibacteriota > Minisyncoccia > UBA6257 > 2-01-FULL-56-20 > LiPW-15. The sequence goes on along the minus strand of CAZHBZ010000012.1, from coordinate 9,416 downwards.
AGCCGCATAAAGTTTTTTTATTTCCTCCCCATTCAACGAAGAAGCGCGGCGAGTCGGCCTCACCCCCGCTTCAAAACAAACTTCATCCGCGTAAATATTTCCAAGTCCTGCCACCGCTTTTTGCGAAAGCAAAATAATTTTCAGTTTTGAGTTATTGGTTTTAAGTTCGCGCGCGAAACGCGCGAGAGTAAAATCTTTGGAAAGGGGTTCCGGTCCGATTTTTTTAAAATGATTCTTTTTTTCAAAAGTCGCGTAATCTTTGAAATATAATAGATAGCCGAAAGTCCGAATGTCGTTATAAAAAAGCGTTCCACGGGAAAGCTCGAAAATTATATGGGTGTGCTTGCCAGGTAGTGAAACTTTTGATTTTGGACTCTGGCGCTTCGCGCCGTCAAAAGTTCTACTACCTGGTTTGTTCTGCTCTATTTCCACAATCCTTATCGGATGGCCCCCTTGGATAATCTCGCCCCCCTCCCGATAGACGAATTGACCGGACATCTTGAGATGCACAAGAAGCAATCCCCCGCCCCTAAAGCGGAAAATGAGATTTTTTGCCCGCCTCTCTATTCTCTCGATTACCTCGCCGGTTATGCCTTTGATAAACTCCGCAGTCTTCCCGCGCGAAGGCGCGCGGACATTCCCCGCTCCGGCCACAAGCTTTGGCGCCAAGACCTTAACGTTTTTTATTTTTTGCCCGGCAATCTTGCGCGCGAGACCAATACGTAAATTTTCTACCTCCGGGAGTTCTGGCATGTGTTCGATAATTTATGCGAATATCCTAACTAAACTAATTCATGTAGACAAATAAGGCGAGCCCCTAGGCTCGCCTTGCGTTATCGCTTCTTGTCGATAACAACAATCGGAATCTTCCCCGTAATTCCCTCGCCCATTTCATGGCAGCTGTCCGAACACCAATAGATTGGCCTCCCATTCGACCGCCAAGACTTTAGGCAGCACTCGCGCGCGCGGCAGACAACGCACTTTGCCAATTTCCAGAATCCCTTAAAAGTCGGGGCTTCCTTCATTCTCGCCTCCTTATGTCCTGGCCCAAGGCTATCTTCATAAAAGGAGAGCGTCAAGAAACTCCATCCAAAAATCGAGCTTGAAACGTTATTTGTATATTCGCTAAATTCGTAATCCCTGCCTGCCGGCAGACAGGTGTAGAGACAACAAAAAGCCCCTCTAAGCAGGGGTCTTTTTTGCGATTACATTGGCAGGCCTTGCCGAGTAGTGTAATTTCCGGATTGCATTTTATGCTTGGCGCAACACGCCTCCGGAAATCCTACTATCTCGGTTAGTAGCCGCCGCCGAAGTTCTTTTTGAAGCCGCCGCCGAAGTCGCCGCGGGAACCGCTGCGCTCTTCTCTCGGACGAGCTTCGCTCACGGAGAGCTTGCGACCACCCATCTCGCTCTGGTTGAGCGTCTGGATAGCTTTTTCAGCCTCTTCCGGAGTCGCCATCTCGACGAAACCAAATCCTTTGGAGCGTCCAGAGAATTTGTCCGTTACGATGGTCGCGGATTCCACCGCACCAGCAGCCGCGAAAGTCGTTTTAAGATCTTCCTCGGTGGTAGTGTACGGGAGGTTTCCAACGTACAATCTTTTGTTCATTAACGAGCCTTACTGATTTACCCTGTTCGACCGCGCACCTCTAAGCCGCTTAGCTGAACTTACATGTGCATACAAATTTATTTTAATCCCTCACTCGGCAAAAAACTCATTATCATTTCCGCAATCGGAGAAGTGAAACAACTTTTTTGCTGAGCGAGGGAAAATTACAGGGACGTTTAGAGTATAACATACGATAAGGATTTGTCAACCAGGTCGTGAACTCCTCCTTGACGCCTTCCCCTGGGAAATTCCCTTCTTTACATTTCGCAAGCTATTGTCCTAAAGTAGGGTTATCCAAGATGACTCAAAAGATATATACCCCAAAAGTTATAGCAGACCCGGTTTACGGCATCTTCGACATTCGCCCAATGCTTCCGATGGTGGAGACGGAAGAGTTCCAGTCTCTGGGTGAAAAAAAGCAACTTGGCCTTGCCCATTTTATCTTCCCTTCCGCGACTCACACAAGAAAAGCTCACTCCTTGGGCGCTTATAATGCCACTCGCGAACTTGCCAACCTTTGGCTTGGATTGGGACTCATAAACGGATCGCAAGCCAAGGCGCTTTCCGCCTATGCCCTCTATCACGACATAGGACATCCGGCTTTCTCGCACGTGACCGAAGAACTCTGCGCCAAAGACAACGACGAGATGAGCGCGGATCTCATCCAAAAACTATCGAAGCAAATCGAAGCCACCGGAGCCGACCCGGAAGCCGTCCTAAAACTCGCTCGGCATGAAGATTCCTTATACCTTGCCGTCCACGACAAAAATATCGGCATGGAGAAGCTGGATTACCTGGAGCGAGACGGATTGAATACGATTCTCAGCCGTCCATCCGGCATCGATTATCTTCGAAAACATATTTATTTCGTGGATGGCGAACTGATGATAGATGAAAAAGTGGTAGATAACGCCATTGAGGTCCAAAACTTTTATCTAAAGATGTATAAAAATGTATATCTGAGAAAAGCCTCGGTTATCGCTCAAAGAATGCTTCAGAAAACCGTCTATCACTCCATCCTCGCGGGAGAGCTTTCTGCGAGCGATTTGGGAAGCCTGACCGACGGGGAGCTTATTGGCATAGTCCGCGCGTCGGAAAATCCGGTTGCCAAAACTCTTTACGACCATTTTAAGCGCCGCGATCTTTTCCGCGAGGCCATAACTCTTCGCCATAAAGATTTTACGGACTCTTACAACCCCACCGGAAAAAGCATTGCGGTCGTCGGACTGGATACTAAAGATATGGAACGCCTGATAGACTCCAAGCTAAATCCGAAAAACCAAAAAGGCCTTGAAGCTCTGGAGCAAAGGATAGCGGAACTTTCGGGCATTCCGTTTGAAGAAATCCTTGCCGTACCGGTCTTCAACGCCTGGAGATTTAAATCCAAAGATATAAAGGTTTATTCCGAGCGCGGAACCCACCTGTCTCTTATGGAGCGCTTCCCCGCGCATTTCAAAAATCTTGAAGAAATTTCCAAATCTTACGCGGCTTTCCGCATCTGCACCACGGAAAAATACCGGGATATTTTGAGCGACCGGTCTCTTTCTAAAAAGATATTAGATCTCCTTTTTGAATCCGCCGCGTAAATCGTCATCTGTCTACGAGGCAGAACGGAACCAAAAAAACTGGCGGCTTAACGCGCTATTTGCTTTTCTGCGGAAACTTTTAGTAATATGAGGCCAGTTCAATGACTTAGAAAAGGAGGGTTCTATGCGACTCGACGGAATCGCGCCCCGCATTCAAATGTTCGTTTTCGATTGGAACGGCACTCTCGTCCCCGACTGGCCGGTGTCCTACGGAGCCATCAGGGCCATTTTTACCTTCTTCGGGCTTAACATCCCCCCGGAAGATGTTGTCCGGCGGGAAATCAGCGCCAACTACATGGAGTTCTACTTCCGTCATGGCATTCCAAAACCCGAAACCGAAGATGGCCGGCGCGCTATCACGGCAAAGCTGAATCGCATCCGCAACGCCTACCTTTCCGAAAATTGGGAAGCGGTAAAGCTGGCCGAAGGAGCGAAAAGTATCTTGCGCGCCCTAAGCGACAAAAGAGTCCTCACCGGCATAGTCAGCGCCGAAGAACCCAGCATCCTTGACGCGCGCCTGCGCCAGTTTCAAATCCGGTCATATTTCGATCACGTGGCAAGCGTCTTCGGAAAGGACGGGAAGTTCAACGCCCTGAAGTCGCTTCCATCTGGATTTCGAGTCGAACCGAGAAGCTGCGTCTATGTCGATGACACATACGACGGTATAACTTCGGCGAAAATGGCCGGCTTCCGGACAGTTGCCGTTTTGGGCGGATACAATACCGACGAAATGGTCCGCGCGGCCAACGCCGACATCACCATCCCCTCCCTCGGCACGATAAAAGAAATTCTCGTCTGAACAAATTCCCGGGCCAAGAGCCCGGGTTTTTATTTGCTATGTTATCCGCGGGAAAAGAGGCGGAACCTCCGCTCCGCTTTCTATCGCGGAAAGTATTTTCCCGCAGGTTTCCGGCAAAACCGGCGTCAGAAGTTCGGCGATTATTTTTAATCCGGAAACAAGTTTCTGAATATCTTTTTCCGCGGCTTCTCTATCTATCTTTATTTTCTTAAAAGGCTCTTCTTTTTGAATATAACCGTCAGCCCAGGAAATCAAAGACCAGGCCGAATCAGCGGCGGTCTTTATCTCAAAATTTTCCATCGCTTTCGCGAAGACGTTCCGCGCCTCTTCCGCTTCGGATATTTTAAGTGAAGCGTCATACTTAACCCCGTTCGAGGACGCCATTTTCATCACCCGGCTCGCGAGATTCCCAAGGCCGTTCGCGAGATTCGCGTTATACGCGTCCTTAAATTTTTCGAGCGTGAAATCCCCGTCTTCAAAAGTCGGCATCTCCCTAGAGAGCCAGTAGCGCAAAGCGTCCGCGCCATAATCCTTGGCTATCGCGAGAGGATCCACAACATTCCCCAAACTCTTGCTCATTTTTTCTCCGCCGCTTGTAATGAATCCGTGTATCAATATCTTCCGGGAAGTCGGCAATCCCGCGGCCATAAGCATTGCCTGCCACATAGAAGATTGCTGGCGCAAATTGTCTTTGCCGGCGATTTGAACGGCATTCGGCTCGCTCAAAGTCCCCCAAAAATTCTCGAAGGCTTCCCCGTCCTCAGGCCAGCCCAGAGTGGAAATATAATTGATAAGCGCGTCAAACCAAACGTACATGACCTGCGTCCCATCCCCCGGCACAGGAATGCCCCAGGGCATCTTGGAAGCGAGTCGTGAAATGCTGAAATCCTTAGTCCCTTCCGTCACAAAATTCTTTATCTCGGTCAACCGATGCGCTGGCAGAACGAAATCCGGATAATCTTTGTAGAGATCCAAAAGTTTTTGCTGGAACGCCGAAAACTTAAAGAAATAGTTTTCTTCTTCAATCTCCTCAATTGTCAGATTCGGATGTATCGGACATTTATCATCTACAAGCTCGGACTCGGTTTTTTCGAGCTCACAACCCACGCAATACTTGATCTTATAGGAACCTTTATAGATATACCCGTTTTTGTCGCAGAGCTTCCAAAACTCCTGAGCCGCGCTTATGTGATGCGAGTCCGTAGTTCTTATAAAATTTGTGTAATCCAAATTGAGCGCGTCGCGAAGAAGCTTAAATTTCTCGGCGTATTCATCCACATACGCCTGAGGACTCTTCCCCTCTTCCAAAGCTTTCGCGTATATCTTCGCCCCGTGCTCGTCCGTTCCGGTATTAAAAATCACGCTCTCGCCCAGAAGCTTATGGTAGCGGCAGATGATATCCGCTTGCACGATTTCCAGCGCAAAACCGATGTGCGGCGCCGCATTCACATACGGAAGGGTTGTTGTTAAATAAAAATTCTTGGGCATTTTATTGCGAAGTCGAAATTCGACACATATTCACTCCGGCCTCGGCACCCTGCCCCAAGATCGATGTTCCAACACCTCCTGAAGCACGGCGGCCATTGGAACCGCTATTATCGCGCCCAAAAGACCGGCGGTCTCTATGCCGATAAGCAAGGCCACAATAACGATTACCGGATGCAAGCCCACCGAACGTCGGGTAAGAAGCGGGACTAAAACATGCGACTCAAATTGATGGAGAACCAAAAAAATTATAAGCGTGTAAACCGCTAAGACCGGAGAAGCTGTAAGCGCAAAAATAAAGGCTATTGCTCCCGCAAGTATTGGACCGACGAATGGAACAAGCTCGAAGACGGCCGCGAACATCGCGATAATAAAGGCGTGCTTTAACCCAAGTATCCCCAAGGAAACCCAGACCAAAACTCCCATTATAAAGCTCGCTAATATCTGCGTCCTAAACCAAGAACCGATTTTTTTTCTGGAGCGCTCATAAATCGAAAGCGCCGGCGCTTCGTACTCCAATGGCATTACCGCGCGCAAAAATCTTTCTATCCCGTCACGGCTAATAGCCAGATAAAAAGAAATTATTATAACCGCTATCGCGAGACCCAATCCTCCCAAGAGCGCGGAGAGTGTAGCGAGGGGCGACGTATCCCCGCCCCAAATCTGAGAAGTTAATTTATCGATAAGCGCGCCGACAGACTGCGTAGCTTTTAGATTAAATGCCGGACCGAGCCAATCCCCAAGCTTGGATTTGTTAAGTGAAACAAGAACGCTGTTCAAATCCGCGACTATAAAAGGAATTACGAGATAGATTACCGCGGCTACCGCCAGCATAAAACCCAAAAATATCAAAATGACGGCGAGGGTTCTCGGAATCCTCCGCCTCTCCAAAAAATCAACTATAAAGTCTAGCCCCGAAGAAATAACTATTGCCGCGAAAAGCCCGAGCAATATTTCTCGCCCCAGATAAAGCGTCGCGGCGAATATTAAAAAAGTAAAAACCCGCCAGAGGCTGACCCATGATATTTCTATATTCCTCTTTTCCATAAAATCGATCGGAGATGTATCTAAGCCTTATAATGCCTTTAAACATAAGGCAATACAAGGCTTTGCGGTGGATTCAGCTTGGTCCACACCTACATAACGCACGCCCGCGCGAAAAGGTTACGTGTTTGACTCCTAAACCGAAAGCAGCTTCTTAAACTTCCTCGCGTCTTTGTATGGACCGATTACGGCTAGACTAAGCCTCTCCTTTTTAAATATCGCTCTCGCGACAGCCCGAACATCCTCCGCGGTCACTGCCCTGACCCGCTTCGATATTTCTTCCGGGGAAAAGAGTTTCTCAGCTAAAATCTCCTGAATTCCGTAAAAATTCGCCAACTGGTCGGAGGTTTCAAGCCCCATAACCATACTGGAGATAATTATGTCCTTGGCTTTCTTAAGCTCTTTCTGAGACACAAGCTCCTCCTTAAGTCTGGAAAACTCCCGAAGAATCGCCCCTATAACCGCCTCCGTTTTCGGGTTCGCCGTACCCGTTGCCACAGAGAACTCCCCGTGATCTAGGGCCTCGTTGGAATTGGCGCGAACATAATAGGCAGCCCCAAGCTCCTCCCGGATCTTGTGGAATAACCTGGAACTCATCCCATATCCCAAAACCGAAGCCAAAACATAAAGGGCATAGCGCCGCTTATCGAAAATATCAAACCCGGGGACGCCCAGAACCAGGTGGTCCTGTTCAGATTTTTTGAATTTAACGCTTGCCTTCGGTCCTTTTGCCGGAGTTTTTGTTTTCGCTTTCTTCAAGCGCGTGGTTTTTGGCAGGCTCCCGAAATATTTTTGGATGAGCGCTCTGGCCCTCGCTCCGCTTATATTCCCGGCGATAACCACAATCGTCTTGGACGCTACATAATGTTTGGATCGGTATTTTATTATTTCTTCCCGGGTTATGTTGCTTACCAGTTTTTTCGTGCCGCCGATATCCCAGCCCGCGGGCTGATCCCCATAAACAAGGTTGTACCAAATTTCTTCAACCTTGCGCATAGGGGTGTCTTCATACATATTCAACTCCTCTATGACTACTCCCCTCTCCTTATCGATTTCTTTCGGATTAAATATCGGGTTTAAATAAAGATCCGCGATAATTTCCAAAATTTTCTCAAAATTCTTTTTTTGAACCTTCGCCCAATAACCTGTATATTCTTGGTTGGTAAACGCGTTGGATTCCGCGCCCAGAGAATCTAATTCCCGAGAGATCATTCCCGGTTCGGGGCGCTTCTTGGTCCCCTTAAAACAAAGGTGTTCCAAAAAATGAGAAAGTCCGTTTATTTTCTTTGTTTCATACTCGCTCCCGGCCTCAACCAAAACCATTGCCGTCGCCGTCGGACCGGCCTGAGGAACAAAAATGACTCGGAGGCCGTTTTTTAATTTAAATTTCTTAACCATGGGATAAATATACCCTAGAAAAGATAAAGCGGGAAATAGTATAGTTAGCATAAAGAAAAACGATGCGAGACAATAGACGCCTTTTAATAATATTCCTCGGAACCTGGCTTCTTATTTCCACATTCGCGATAGCCGCGATAACTTTTGAGAACCCCGCGCTACGCGCCGCCTCCATGATGGAATTGGGCGTTATCATCTTCTGGGTCATAATTTGCGGCGGGCTGATGTACCATTTCCGCGAACCCATTAGGAGGGCGACTTTAGATATCCGACTCCCCTATCAATTAAAATTTGTTATTTTCGCAACCCTCTTAGCGCTCATCGAAGAGTCGATTGCCACAACAATGACAAATTTGGCGCCGGTTTTCGGCGCGAAAATCGGAGAAACCTACATCACCGCATCCGCGAATTTTTTTGATACAGTATTTTTCCATAGCGCGATTAATTTTGTGGGGCCGTTCATTTTCTGGGCATTCATCCTCAGCCGATACAACTTTAGTCCATTCGCGTCATTCCTGATCTTTGGGATCAGCGGAGTGCTGGCGGAAGCTTCCTTTGGAGGACCACAGCATCTTTTGGAATTCGGACTTTGGATATTCGTATATGGGCTTATGATATTCCTCCCGACTTATTCTCTCCCTCGAGCGGAAGAACGCGGCGCAAAACAACCCGAATGGTACCACTATATTTTTATGGTATTCCTACCCGCGATTTCCGCGCCGTTGTTCTCCTGGATTCCGGGCCTAATCGATCCAAACCACCCGCAACCGGCCCACTTCCCAAAGCTAAATTAGTCTTTTTTGCTTCTCCTACTTTGTCGCGTTATATAGCGCGGCTATTTCCGCGGCGGAAAGCACTCTATTATATATTCTGACCTCATCAATATACCCATTAATTTTTAGGTTTCCGGGATTATAAAATGCCCCTATCGCAACCTTATCATCGGTAGATTGATATCCGATAGCCTTATCCAAACTAGCCCTATATAAACCGTTGTAATATATCTTATTACTCCCCGCTGAACTGTGAGTCACCGCGAGATAATGCCACGCGTTAATCCCGGATGTCCCCGGCGCGGAGGCATAAAAATACGTCCCCGATGAGCCGTCCGAAACAAACGACTCAAAATTCATATTAGAATTTATAGCTAAATTAATTCCATAAGCAGCGCCGTTCTTGTTTGTAATAATTCCGGTATGTGTTGCTGGTTGAGCGGCGATATTCACCCAAATAAGCATTGTAATATCGTTCGCCGCCAATACTGACGATGGCGGCATAATTATCCAATCGTCAGTTCCGTTAAACTGCGCCGCATAACCCCCGACCTTCCCAGTCGAATAATGTGTCCCGCTCCCGGCCCAGGTTCCGTCATTTCCGTTTCCGGATCTATCAGGAGAAATCGTCCCAACCCCTTCCTCGAAGTTCCAATACCCCACAAGTCCGCTTGGATTGTAGAGGGGTGAGAGGGAGAGATTGTTTCCCGTGGCTATGACTC
>CAZHBZ010000011.1:0-17556 GCA_964530925.1 uncultured Candidatus Saccharibacteria bacterium | reverse complement strand
CCGCCTCTCCGGCCTCCGGCAATTGCTCATCGGCAGCGATAGCCCCCCTCGTCTTTGCATCATCCAACGTTTGCCTGACCTTTTCCCTATCAAATGGGATTCCCCTTTTAATCGCCGTTTCCGCCCAAGCTAGCAGACTATAGGCGCGGGAATTCATCTCGTACTTATTGTTTTTGGCGACGGCTTCTTCGTAGGCTTTGGGCAATGAATCTATAAGCTCTAAAACCTCTTCGGGTGAAGTGTTGTACTCGCTTTCGGCTATCTCTTCTTTCTTTTCGCTCTCGCCCACTTCTTCAACTTTTCCTTCTCCCGTTAGCGATTGTGGTGATTCAAAATTCATTTTTTTGATTTTATATTCTACCTTTTCCTAATTATGTCTCTTGCAAGCAACTAAGGTCAAGTTGAAATTATCGTTTTTCGAATATGTCGCCCTCCGGAAATCTAACCTTCGGATAACTGGGTTCTTCGGCGCGATAACCGACGGCAAGAAAGGCCTGGGTTTTTAGATTCTCCGGCAGATCCAATATCTTATCTACTTCCGCCGCGTTGAATCCTTCCATCGGGCAGGAGTCTATTCCTAATTCCGCGCAAGCCGCTAGCGCGAAACCCAGGGCGACATAAGACTGCTTCGCAGCCCAAGCCACAGACTTTCCCAAGTCTCCATCCATTGCCCTCATTGAAGCGACGATTCCTTGCATCTTTTCTTTGCGCTCCGCATCACCCCCGCTCGCAAGCTCCACATATTCTTCCGCCCGATTGACCACGTCTCCCCTCGCGGCTAAAACCAAAAGAAATGAGGCGTCCGTCGCTTGCGTTTGATTATAGGCGACTGCTTTTATTTTTTCGCGAGCCTCCGGGTTCTCTACGACGAACACCTTGAACGGCTGAAGTCCGAAAGAGGTCGGTGCCATCCTGAGGGCGTTCAAGATTTTACCCTTATCTTCTTCCGAGACCTTCTTCGTAGGATTAAACTTTTTGGTAGCAAACCGCCACCCAAGATTAGATAAGAATGTATTGTTCATGGTTTTAGTATAGCACCCGCGTCAGTGGTATAGCCGCGTGACAAAAAATCCGCACATGCGGATTTTTTTGTTTTACGCGGTGCCGGGCCCCAGAGTCGAACTGGGCACGCCTGCCTCTTCAGGGCAGCGCTCTACCGATGAGCTAGCCCGGCATTAATTTCTTTTTTAAATACCTCCTTCCTGCTGCGGACTTCAGATACAATTCTCTCCTTCGGGCCTCCCCGGATGTCGCGTGGCGTTCTTGGTAGACCACCTTCAGTCCGTCCATTCTTCGAGTGGTTCTGGTCCCTCCAGCAAGATGCTCCGCCAGTCGACGTTCCAGATTATTCGTCATCCCCTTATATAATCTGCCGCCCGCATCCGCCAAAACGTACACAATGTACATGTTTAAACATCTATGCGCCGATGAGCCCGCCCGAACGTACCCCGCCGGAACGACCCTGTCGGGCTGGCGTTCGGTACGGGCGGGCTAGCCCGGCAGCTAATTGCTCCACCACAGAATAACAAAGCTTCTTTTACATTTCAATGACAAATGCCCTACACCCCGAAAGAACTGCTTTCGTATAAGAAAACTTGGTTCTCTTTTTTAAGTGGCTCCACCCCCTGAAATCCGTAGGCGTTGGCAACCACTCTCGCCCCGGGCTTTAATTCTTTTTTTATTTTCGGCACCAATGCGCGCATTATGTGCGGCAACGTGAATAAAGTGATGACATCAAATTCGCTCAAATCGGCTTTCCAAAAACTTTCTCTGTGGATAAAAGCTTTTTCTTGAAGTCCGAGTTTTTTTATTTTCCTTCGCGAAAACCAAACCAAGAGCGGATTAATCTCGTAACCATGAGATTCAATTCCATCTTTGGCGAACGCGATCACTATTTTCCCGTTTCCGGACCCTAGGTCCACCATCCTTTCTCCGGGTTTTGCTCCGGCTAATTTTTTAATTATCTCTACGTTGCCATCCCCCGTCGGAGCGTATATCGCCCCGCTTATCATCGGCCGGACGAGAAGATAAAAAACTAGCGCGAAAAAAATTAGCGCGAACGATAATAAAGCAAATTCTAAAAGCATTTTTGTGGACGATGCAGCCTGCCTGCCGGCAGGCAGGGATTTAGTTTATTATTCTTATTTTGGTGCGCGCTGGGGGGATCGAACCCTCGGCCTACTGCATGCCCTCCCACCTTTTTTAATGTGGGCACTGGGGGGATTGAACCCTCGACCTACTGTGTGTAAAACAGTCGCTCTACCACTGAGCTAAGTGCCCTTTCTTGGATTACAAAGGTGGGAGGGTGAATAAAACAGTCGCTCTACTCCCGATTTTTAATTCCGCCTGCGGCGAAATATAAAAATCGAGGATCCTCGATAATCTTACAAAAATCAAAGATTTTTAGATTATCGGGACACCGAACTAATCGTCCGATCCAGACCACTGACCTGCCTGCCGGCAGGCAGGGCTAAGCGCGCCTACTACCGATTAAATCAAAGGTAGATTATCAGAAAATCATCCGTATTAAAAGAGAAAAGAAAAAGGCCCCGCTGGTTAGGCGGAGCCGCGGAGCCGGAGCTCCAGAGTTTCAGATAGGCAGGAGTCGGACGTCTCCGTCGGAGAAGGCGATGGTGAAGTTCGGATCGAGCGGGACCTTCGTCTCGCCCACCCGCTTGTTGGCCTCGTCCTTCTGCCAGACGAGTACCGGCGTCCCGTCTTCGTTGATGAGCGTCTTGCGGGCCTTGAGATCGACGTCGATCGCGACCTGGCCGTCGACCGGAACTCCCTTCTCGTAGAATGGATTGCGGAAGGCTTGCGCCCTCCACATATTCCCTTCGCAGAGGACCTGGAGCGCTGCGAGGAGCTGCGCGCTCCTTTCCTCGAGACCTTCGGCCCGAACCACGAACTCCTCCCGGATGAAGACGAACCGGAACACGTGGTCCCAGCTCCCCCGGTCGTTGACGCGGGTCTGTCGTCTGGCGTCCACGGGGACGTACCCCGCAGCCAGAAGAGTGTAGATGAGCGAGTTGACCGCAACCCGCTCGGTGGGGTCGACGATCATGTTGTTGGCCTGGTTGGCATAGTCCCGGACCTTCCGGACTTCACGCGCATCCCGGAGTTCCGGCTCCATTTCCCGAACTCCCTGGAGAATCTCGGGAGTGGCTCGGAGATACTTCTCCGAGACCATGAACTGCAAAGCGACCATGCGAACGATTTTGGCCACGTGGGGCCTCCTTTCTTTATTGTCTGTTTTTCAGTTTCGAAATAAAGGGGGAAAATCGGTATTGCCCCCATTACTCCGAAACCGAAATAAGCTCAAAATTCTGCTGACATTATAGCATGAATATACTACATTTGTCAAGTGCCTTTTAGGCCTCTGTTTTCTTATCCTTCCCGCTTATATATCGATTTACCGCTCGAGACAAAATGAAGATTGCGATACCTGTGAGTCCCAAATCATCTATCCAGCCGATAATCGGGAAAACATCCGGCAAGACGTCCGCCGGAGAGATGATGTAAACGATGGCGAGGATTATAAAAAGCTTGGGCCCGATCGGCGCTTTTCCGTCCAGCATAAAATCCACTATCGCATCCCAATTCAAATTTTTCTTCATGGTCGGGCCGCCGAGAATCGAACTCGGTCTAAATCTTCCCAAAAGACTCGTGCGACCATTACACTACGGCCCGATTTTTTGATTGGAGCTTCCAAAATAATATGTTTACATATTATTTTATTAGCGCTCAATAAGCAAATGAACTATGACTATTGCGTTAAATTACTCATGTGTCTATCATGAAAGCATGAAACTTGAAGAAAAGGATGTGGCGATTCGTCTCAGGAGGGGCGGAGCTAGCTACGGCGAAATTTTAAAGAAAGTGAAAGTGTCCCGGGGGACCTTAAGTGCCTGGCTTCGCGATATAGAGCTTGGTCCAGCCCAATTGAAAAGACTCCTTAAGGGCAGAGAAATCTCTCGTCATGCTTCGGGCGCGAAGAAGAAGTATATTAGAGAGCAGAAAACGCTGAGAATAATTGAAGCCGCAAAGAATGAATTTGGCTCAATGATAAAGAATCCATTATTTTTAATCGGCCTTTTTCTCTATTGGGCGGAAGGTGACAAGCATAGACAAGAAAGGATTAAGTTTACCAACTCCGATCCGGTTCTAATTACGTTCATAATGCGTTGGTTCCGAGAAGTCTGCATGGTTCCGGAACTAAAGTTCCGGGTGGCCTTGCACATACATAATTTGCGCGTCTCAACGGAGGTTAAAAAATATTGGAGTAAGGTTACCGGAATTCCAACTTCTCAATTTCAAAAAGTATATGTAAAACCATCAACGTTGAAATATAGGAGAAATGTGCTCTACAATGGGACCTGTGCTATTGTAGTTAACAACAAAGATTTATTTAGGCGAATCTTTGGGTGGAAGGAGGCGGCAATCAAGCAATTTCTGCCCTCGTAGTTCAATGGATAGAACAGGGGACTTCTAATCCCCTGATCGAGGTTCGATTCCTCGCGAGGGCACAATATAGGCACGAGCTTCCTTGTGGGGACACCCCAAAACAAAAACACCCGAGTGGGTGTTTTTGTTCGGGCCCATTTTGGGCGAGCCAACGGGCTATAGCCGAACAGCAACGCTGTTATAAGGCGGATAAAAATCGGCTATACTATATATAGCCGATATAAAACTAAAAAGGAGGCGCGAGATGCTTTCCGCACAGATTTTAATGCTCTCTGGCGGATTGTTTCTCGCCAGTCCGCAAAACATCAATCTGGAAAATAATCCCCTGAAGGGCAGCGTCGAAGCGATGCGCTATCAAAACGCTACGCTCGACAAGCTCGGGTTCCCGCGCGTCAGAACAGGGGCAGACATCAGGAATCTGTATCTCGCCGGAAAATTGGTTCGGGTTCCGAACGCCGGAAGGGGTTACTACCTGAGCCCAAAGATGCGGGCGGAAACAAGATTTCTCTATCCGCACGCGAAACGATACATGGAATGCGTCGGCGAAGATTATCACAATCGCTTTAAGAAGCGGTTTAAGATCACCACCCTCGCGAGAACCGCGCAGATACAAAATCGCCTAAAACGTTTTCGCATAAGCTCCGCGAACGCAAACGAGGGCGAAACGCAATCTACCCATTTGGCCTGCGTCTCCTTCGACATCTCCCTCAAAGGAATGACGCAAAAAGAAATTGCCTTCCTTACCGAACGCTTTGTCTACGACAGGGCGGATGGCAGAGTGGATGCTTTTCTGGAGCTGTGGTCTAGAAACTTCCACGTCGCCGTTTTCAGATAATAACCGAGGGCCCCCGCAGGGCCTTCTTTTATTTTCCGGAATTCAGCTTATAAAAATTCTCCAGGATTTTCGCCACAAGTATCGGCCCCGTGCCGCCAGGAGTGGGGGTATAAAAAGTAAGTAGCGGGTAGTGATTAGTGAGTAGTTCGGAAACATCCAAGTCGCCGGATATTTTCCCGCTCGCATCTCTCGCGTAGCCGAAGTCGATTACGCCGACACCGTCTTTTAACATCGCTGGTTTTATGAGCCCGGCGACTCCGGTCCCCAAGACAACAACGTCTGCTTTTTTAAGTTCACCGAGATCGCTCCCTTTGTCCAAAACTATCAGCTCTTTTGCCTTTCCCAAAAGCCAGGTCGCGATCGGCCCGCCGACAAGACGGCCGGCGCCGACTACCGCAATAACCGAGTTTGATAATTCCACCTTCAGGCGTTTTATAATTTCCTCAACAGCCGCGACCGATGGCGGTAAAATTTTTCCGCGCCCGCCGCAAAACGCGCCAAGCGAACGCTCGCTTAAAACATCCACGTCTTTTTCCGGCGAGATGGCGTTTAAAGCAAGCTGCGCATTTTGATCCCCGGGCAAAGGCAGTTGAAGGATACAGCCTCCGCATTCGTTATTCGCGGAGATTTTGCCAATTTCTCTTTGTAATCCACCATCAGATATCCTCCCGGAAAACTCATAAATTCTAAAATCTACCCCAAGTTCTTTCGCAAACTTTTCTTTTTGTCTTAAAAAACTTTTGGAAGCCGCGCCATCTCCTACCAACATTCCGGCCAGAAATTTTTGGGGTCGCGGAAGCTTTTTTAATTCTTCCAAAATTTCTCCGGCGATTATTTTCCCATTCAGCTCCATTGTTCAAATATAATACCCCTCTCCCGCCAAAGCGAAAGAGGGGCGCTATCTACTCGGCAAGCTCCAATTCCGAAACACTTGTGAAGATGGTGGCGGTGAGCCCGGATCCTCTAATTTCCGCTACTCCCAATTCTGGCCGAAGCTTGAGACGTAGCGGGATATCCAAAAAATGCATTATGAGGACCTTGGCCGCCCGCTTATCGCTGACCAGCCGCTCAACCTTATACCGCCGGAGCCCTCCTCGTCTAATCTCCGCGAAAACGCTCCGAAGCTCTTCCCGCGAAATGTCCCCGGCGTGGGCCACGATGCGAAAGTCGGAAAGAATGATTCCTTCGCGAAGAAACGGGACGTATCCATTCGGAAGAATTGCCCTATCTCCCGGATCATACTCCCTCTCGAAAACGACGAGTCGCACCTTGCAGACTTCTTCGAAACAGCGAAGCGTCAGGGCCGACTGCTCTTTGAGGTCGAGCTGGATCGTCGTCCGGGGAAACCCGAGCTCTGCCGGACTCGTGCTTACCAATTTGGTGTTCCGGTAGAACTTCTCCGCCCCCATCCAGGGAGCCCTCGTTTCCCAGAAGAGCCAGCTCAGCGCTACTCCGAGCGCCAACACAAGCGAATACCTCGCCTTCGGAGAAATGGCTGCTTTCATTTGCGCCTCCTAAAACATCTGGCTACAGAGTAGTCAGATGCGCCAAAAAAATCAAATAAGCCCCCAAAGGATTCGAGCTAGTCTTTTCGGATCATGACGCAAAAATCCCCTTTCGCGGGCAAGCGGAGCGGAAACAAGTAATGGTTTTTTCGGAAAATTATCGCTGTCCAGCTCCACAAAAGAAGCTTTTTCTTTTACGTAGGGTCTAAGACGAACCGGCACAGGTTTCTGATTATTGGCAACGACATAATCCAAAACTTTTTTCCCCAAATAAATTTCTATCGTTTTTAAAAAATCCGAGGCGACAAAATCATTCGTCTCTCCGAACTTGGTCATCAGGTTCGTGATATATACTTTTTTAGCTTTGGTTTTTTTGAACGCCTCCGGCATGCCCTTAACCAAAACATTCGGCAAAACACTCGTATAAAGATCGCCCGGGCCCAAAACAACTAAATCAGCGTCGAGAATCGCTTTCTTTGCGGATGGGTTTAGCGCCGCTTTGGGCTTGAGCCAAATTCTTTTTATTTTCAATCGCCCGTCATGGCTCGGCATATCTATATTGCTCTCTCCACGAACGACCTCCCCGTTTTCCAATTCCGCAAAAAGTTTGGTAAATGTTTTGGTGACCGGGATAACGCCGCCTTCGACTCCCAATATTTTTCCGGCAGCCGCAATGCCGCCTTCAAAATCTCCAACTATTCTTTCGAGCGCCGCGAGCATAAGATTGCCAAAGCTGTGTCCATACAATCCCGCTCCCTCTTTAAAACGATAGGTGAAAAGTTCCGCGAGTATTTTATCTTCCGTTTTGGAAAGGGCGATAAGCGCGCGACGCACATCGCCCGGCGGTAAAATACCAAAGTCTTCCCGGAGCATTCCGGTTGAACCTCCGTCGTCGGCCATAGTGACAATGGCCGTGAGCTCGGCCGGATATTTTCGAAGTCCCGTAAGGACCGTGAAAACTCCGGTGCCCCCGCCAATGACCACTATTTTTTTCTTCGCGGGAGCAAAGTGCTGCATGCCCTTATCTTAACCCTCCTAAATTTGTAATCAAACTTTGGAGGGTTAACCCGTCAAATCTTGCGCGCAAATTTGGGAGGGTTAAAAAATGAAAAGCCCCTTCGGCGTGAGCCGGAGGGGCGGTTGAAAGGTGCTGTGAAGTTAACGAACGGTCGACGGGAAGTGCCAGAGGTACGACCCCGCGAGGTAGTACCAAAGGACCTTCCCGTTCTGGATTGCCCTCCAGAGGTGGGAGTTCGGGGAAAACCCGAGCTCCGGGTCCACCACGAGCTTCCCCGTGACCGGAGCCGTCGGAAGCCAGAGAGTGCCATCGCTGGCCTTCTGGCTTGCGACACTCGCCTCGAAGTCGCTGCCACCCAGTCCCGCGAGCGGGAAGAGAGTGGGGTCGCCGACCGGGTCAGCGGCCTGAGTCCAGATCCACCGGCCGTTGCCGTCCTTCGCGCACTTGGCGCGATAGTTCTCGTAGAGCCCGGCCACGTTGTGGCTGAACTCCGCGGGAATGGGCTTCCGAACGATGTGATAGGCGAGGGCGCCCATCCGAATCAGATGGACCGTGCCACCCGCATAATACGGGTTGCCAATGATCCAGTGGTTGGTGAGCGTGTAGTCGTCCTCGACCGTCGAGAACGACTCGCCGTTCAGCATCACGCCCTCACTCCGCCGAACGACGGAATGGAACGCGAGCTCACGGGCCTTCGCCTCCCAGATAGAGGCGCGCGGGTGGGTCGGATACATCTGCGACGCCCAGGCGAGAAGATATGCCTCCCAGGCATTCTCTTCGGCCTTAGTGTCGCCGTCGATGCTCGTTCCCGAAACATACGGCCGGGCCGGAAAGTCCGACCCGAGTCGCCGATCGGCCTCTTCGGCCGCGATCTGCTCGCCTCGAAGGTCGAGAGACTCGATGCGCGCCGTAAGCGCGCCGTCGGAGACGTTGGCCGACCGAAGACGAGCGACACCCATGAGAAGGAACGCAGTCGTGGGCGAAGATGCCCACTTGCGTCCCCAGTTCGCGTAGAGCGACTCCCGCGCCGGAAGCTCGAACATGTCGAGCGCCTTCGCGAGGTCGGTGAGGTTGCGGCCCCGGCACTCGTACCGGTTGAGGTACGCGTGAGCCATGGCGATGAACGGAACGACGTCGTTCGGAGACGCGGCATGCGTCTCCACGTAGACGACGAGGGTCGAAAGGTCAGCTTCGCCGTAGGTCGCGATCATGCGGTCCATGACCGCGAGCTCGTTGCGCTTGAGCTCCGCGAGCGCCAGGTTGACGCGGGCGGGAACCCGGACGGGAGCCGCATCCACGGCCGGAGCCGTGGTGAAGCGGGTCTGCGCTTCGGCCGGAAGGCCGGGGCAGACGAGGGCGAGAGCGATGAGGGTCGAAACGGCGTTCTTCATACTTTCCTCTTCTTTCTTCTCTTCTTCTGTTTTTTTATCGGCCCGTAGGCCGGTGTTTTCAAGCCTTAACTGTTTATATTATAGCACATAATATCCATATTTGTCAATATAGCCGTTTTGGCGAGCAAAATCGGCCCTCCTGGGCTCCCATTATTTTAACTGAGAATATGGGCTCCAATTTAACTGGCAATTTTGCCCTTAGAAGAGATTCAACCTCGCTCTGCAAACCAGGTCTGATATAGTTAACCTATGAACAAGAAAGGAATTGCTCCGGTATTGATTCTGATTATTGTTGGAATTTTAGCGGCGACCGGTGTCGTCTATTATTCTATAAACAAATCCCCCACTCCTTTATCGGAAAATCCGGCGATTAAACCTCCCGCGGTCCCCGACAAGAATTCCGGACAGGCACCCGCACAGACAGGTTCGTGTTTGAATTTAGCGGAGGCAGACTGCCGCAAAAATACCGGATGTACTCTGGTTTATAAACAATCTTTTACCGGCACCGATGAATTCGGAATGCCGCTTATGGGCTCGGTTTTCGATACATGCAAATCGAAACAGGTCGTGGCACAACCAAAGAACGACTGCTCCGGGACTTCAAATTCGGCGCAGTGCGGAAGCACGAGAGACGCCCAGAGAGCAGCCGACTTGAGAATGGTGCAAGTTAAATTAGAACTTTATTACTCCAAATTCGGGAGATATCCACAATCATCGGATTGGCCAACGCTAACAAAAACTCTAACGGATGCCAATCTGAATTCTTTCCCGGTCTCAAACGATCCGCTAGCCCCGGAAAAAACGTACCTGTATGGCGCGGACAGCATTGGATCCGATTATATTCTGGGAGCAACATTGGAAGGCGCGGGAAGCAAGATGCTGGATTACGGGGCGAAAGGGACTATATATGGGCTAGACTGCAGCGGGCAGGTATTTTGCGTCCGATTATAACAAACGACACAACCCCTCCCCCGGCTCAAATCCCGTAGCCAGAAAAACAAAACATCCCTCTTGGGGATGTTTTGTTTTTCTGGGGTGAGCGATGGGATTTGAACCCACAACCCTCTCGGCCACAGCGAGATGCTCTACCGTTGAGCTACGCCCACCATCTCTTCGACGCTCTAATTTTACCCTACACTTACTCGATTGGGAATCGCCTGAATCGGCCAGTCGCCCGGGGTAGCAAGCATTAGGCATGCTACACAATAATACTTAAAAATCTTCTAATTTCAAGCCCGAATCCGTTTTGCTATACTAACAAAACATGACCGCCGTTAATGCCATCCGCGCCTTCTTCGTCCCGATCCTCGCCGCCTATCCGGTTCTCGTTTATTTAGGTACATATTTTTCGATAATCATTGTCGGCAACGTAGTCTCTTTTGCCACCCTTTGGCTCGCATTCCAAGGCGAACTAGATTTCGCGAATTTCTTGGGAGTTGTGGGGCTCGTCATTTTCGCGGATATATCCGGAGACCTCGCCTGGTATTGGCTCGGAAGAAAACTTCGGGGGACCAAACTCGGAGAATTTTTATATCATCGTTTACCCAAACACGAAGAAATCGAAGGCTATATAAAAGCCAACGCGAAAAAATGGATAATCCTTTCCAAATTCATACCCTCCACAACCTTCACCATAATTTTTTTGGTTGGCTGGGCGAAAATAGATTTTAGAAAATTTTTCTCCGCCTCGCTCCTTGCCATATTTAGCTCCGTGGCAGCATTGGTGGCCTTAGCCTTCGGCCTGGCAACGGGATTATCCGGACTCGAAGCGGCGGCGGTATTCAAAAAATATGAGCGCCTGTTCTTCCTTGCCATCATCCTCTTTATCGTCATAAATTTTGTTTTAGGAAAACTTTTCCGAGCGCTGATTCGCCGGGGACAAAAAGTCTAATACGAACCTTTCCGGCTCGGTGGTTTCGTATTAGAATTAGCTTAGTCGAGATTCAGACTACTTGTTTGTTATTCTCTATTCACCAACTACTATTCACTAACATATGTCTTCTTTTACAAAAAATATCCTGCTCGCAATATTCGGTCTCTTCGCGGTTTCTGTGTTTTTTTCTTCGCTATTTTCTCCGGAGAACGATCCGGCAAAGATAACTCTTAGCGACCTTTCGGCGAAGATTAGCGCGGGAGAGGTCAAATCTATTTCCGTCCAGGAGAATGATCTATTGGCCACCCTCAAAGATGAGAGCCTTGCGATAACCCAGAAAGAATCCGACCTCGGACTCACGGAAACATTTAAAAATCTTGGCGTCTCCTCGGACGCGCTTCGGGAAGTTAATATCTCCATCGACAAAGCAAGCGGGTTCTCATATTGGATGGGCGCGATACTGCCAACTCTTTTGCCGCTCATCTTTATCGCTTTAATGTTCTACTTTATGCTCCGCCAAGCGAAGGGCGGCATGAATCAGGCTTTTAGTTTCGGCAGATCCAATATAAAACTTTCAAACTTTGGGAAAGAGAAGGTGACGTTTGAAGATGTAGCCGGACTAAAAGAAGCAAAGGAAGAATTAATCGAGGTGGTGGATTTCCTAAAAAATCCTAAAAAGTTTTTGGACATCGGCGCGCGAATCCCCCGAGGAATACTCTTGGTGGGCCGCCCGGGAACCGGAAAAACGCTTTTGGCCCGCGCGGTCGCCGGCGAAGCGAATGTTCCCTTCTTTACTATCTCCGCTTCTGAATTTGTGGAAATGTTTGTGGGCGTAGGCGCCGCGAGAACGAGAGATGCTTTTATGGTCGCGAAGAAAGCCGGCCCTTCAATATTATTTATCGATGAGATAGACGCAGTCGGCCGCCAACGCGGAGCTGGCATGGGCGGGGGGAATGATGAACGGGAACAGACCCTGAACCAAATTCTCGTAGAATTGGATGGCTTTGATCGCGAAACCCAGGTTATCGTTTTAGCCGCCACCAATCGCCCCGATATCTTAGATCCGGCGCTCCTCCGCCCCGGACGCTTTGATAGGAATGTTGTTTTGGATCTTCCGGACATCAACGACCGGGAAGCTATATTAAAAATCCACGCTCGCGGAAAACAAATTGAAAACGGCGCGGACCTCAGAAAAGTCGCGGCAAGGACTCCGGGATTTTCCGGAGCGGACCTCGCAAACCTCATGAATGAAGCGGCCCTCCTTTCCGCCCGCCGAAACAAAAAGATAGTTGGAAACGCCGAACTTTTGGAATCCATCGAAAAAGTTATCCTTGGTCCGGAACGAAAGGGCCGAGTTATTTCCGCTAAAGAAAAAGAAATAACCGCCTACCACGAAGGCGGCCACGCCCTGGTTGCGGCAGCGATAAAAAATTCCGATCCGGTGCACAAAGTTTCTATCGTTTCCCGCGGAATGGCCGGGGGCTACACTATGAAACTTCCGATTGAAGAACAGCGCCTTAAAACCAAAAAGCAATTCTTGGCCGACCTTGCGATGATGCTCGGCGGATTTGTAGCGGAAAAATTAACCTTCAAAGACGTTTCAACCGGCGCCTCCAACGACCTAAAAGAAGCGACTTCCTTGGCCCACGATATGGTCACCAAATACGGCATGAGTGAAGAGCTTGGGCCCATGACTTTCGGGAACACGAACGAAATGATTTTCTTGGGGCGGGAGATGACTACGGAAAAAAATTATTCCGAGGATGTCGCCAAGCAAATCGATAAAGAAGTTTCTTCGTTCATTGGACAAGCCCACAAAGCCGCGACCGAAATACTGACCTCCAAGAAAAAGGTTTTGGACGCAATAGCAAAAAAGCTAATCGAAAAAGAAACCTTGGAACAGGAAGAATTCGCCGCGCTCCTCGCGCCATTCAAAATAAAACCGGTAGAGGTCTAGGCTAAGACCTAGGAGCCTCCGAATAGGCGACTCCAAAATCCTTTTTTGGCCTTTTTGACTTCCGTCTTTTTTTCTTTGGGATTTTCTTTGCTTGCGGCTTTCCCTTCCCCGTCGGTTTTACTGACCAAATCCGAAATCATTTTCTCAAGCGTTTTCTGCCGCTCTTTTTCTGTGCCGACGCTCTGAAATATACCTTCCTTCAGATCTATCTGCCTTAGCCGCTCCAGGCGCTCGCTGTTTTCCTTTTTTAAGGCGGCTGTTTCCGCGCTTCCTTTTTCTGCCGCTTCTTTCGCTTTTATTTCATTTTCCAACTCGGAGACCATCTCTGCCAAAGCTTTTTTCCGTTCCTTCTTTGTGCCGATGCTTTGAAACATGCCCTCCTCGAGATTTATCTGCTTTAACCTTTCCAGGCGCTCTCTCAATGAGGACAAGCTACCCGGGGAATCAGCGGACTCTTTTTTCTCTTCAGCTTTTTTCGCCGTAGCTTCATTTTCCGCTTCTTTTAAAATTGCGTCGGCTCTCTCCCTCGCCGCCTCTTTAGCGGTTTTTAATTTCTTTTCCGGCTCCGGCGCTGGGCCCTCAGCCGTCTCCTCGTCCAAAATATCCTTGGTCCTCTCCATTGCGATCTCCGCGGCTGTTCTTAATTTCTTTTCCGGTTCCTCTTGGGACAGAACTACCTCCGCGGCCTCAGCCGCTGTCTCGCTCAAAAGAGAATCTGTTCTCTCCATGGCCAATTCGGCAGCTGATTTCAATTTCTTGTTTTCGTTATTCATGTTCTTAATATTATCATCGCTAAAAAAATAAGCCAGTTCGACAAGGGTCGAGCTGGCTTCTGGACTAGGCGGCTCTGAGGCTCATGGTCAAAAACGGATCCTTGAAAACGCTGACTGCCTGAATTCGGGAGGATTCGAACAAGGTCCCGAGCTCGCCCCCGAAGTCGACCCTCATCCTTCCTCCAGCGCAGAGCATTCCGCACTCCACACACCCCCGGAGACTGGTCCCGACAAAACGTCCCACCTTCTTCCCGCCCCTCGAAAGGAGGACGAAAGAAAGTCCCTTGGCATCCTTTGCGACCAGATGGAAAGTGTCGTCCTCAGTGATGACCCGAATGACATCGTTTGGTCCGACGGTTGCAAGGTCCAGCCCGTCGCTCACAATCTTAGTTCCGGTTTTCGACATCTTTCTCCTCCTCATTGAACTGGCGACAGACTAAAATATATTCAAAAACAAGTCAAGATTTGTTTACGCAAAATCACCGGCCCGCTCAGCCGGAAAATACCCCCAGTGAACCATAGCGCTTCTCAGCGTGAGCACATCGATTACTCGAACCAATGCTCGCTCTTGTGCGCACTCCTGGATTCGAACCAGGGACCGCCGAGGTATAAGCTCGGTGCTCTAACCAGCTGAGCTAAGTGCGCATTTTTACTACTTTCTATATTCTACTTTCTAAATTCTATTTAACGCAACTTATCAAACCGCTCCATTGCCGCCATCGCGGATTGATTGAAGGCGTTGACCGCGGTAACCTCCGCATTTATTTTATCCACCAATTGAGAGACTTCCGCCTGGGAGTGCCAAGTACCCGCGAACTTTTCGCGCAACACAGAAACCAGCTGATAGGTATAATCGCTGTAGTTGATAAGACGAGAAAGCAATGCGAGCCTGTTCGAAACAGATTCCACAACCGCTTGCTTCGCCTCTTCTCCGCCAAGTTTCGGCAATGCGGAAGTCATCACCTGAAGTTCGGCCGAAAGTTCTACGGCCTTTGCCCTCATTTCCTCGGTTCGCTTGGCCACCTCGGAAACTTTTTCCAAAGCTCCGGCATAATCCCATTTTTTATCCAAGTCATTCACCGCAAGCAACTCTTCTTTAATCTGTGTAGAAATATTAACTATCTCCTGCGAGATGTCCGCCCCCCTGAGGCGCGCTGTTTCAAAGTCTTTTGGAGTAGCGGAAGCGAAAGCGATTATTTTGTATATCGCATACCCTCCGAAAAGTATGGCGGCGAAAGCGACGTAGATTTTACCCTTTTTAGTCATATGATTCGTTGATGTATTCTACCCTCGCCAGAGGGAATAAAGCAAGCGTGTTTTGATGTTGCGCGACAGCCTTCGACATATTAAAATAACTAACGACTCTGGAGCCCCTCCCCAGTTTATCTATTGAGAAACTGGGGAGGGGCCCGAGCCCGCGGGTATCGTATAATGGCAATACCTCAGCTTTCCAAGCTGAAGCCGGGAGTTCGATTCTCCCTACCCGCTCAAAGCAAAAACCGCCCACAAATGGGCGGTTTTTAATGTGGACAACCTGTGGAATACTCTTATTTTAGCAGCCCTATTTAACGCGCAAACGGGCGAAATACTTCTTCCCGATACGGACCACTTCCCCGTCTTGAGCCAAAATAGTCGCATGGATATCCCGCTCGATTCTCCCGCCGACTTCCAAGGCGCCTTGCTCTATCAATCTTTTCGCTTCGCCCTTGCTTTCGGCTACGCCGGATAAGATTATTAGATCCACCGGAGATATTTCCGCATCCCGGAGAGTCAGCTCCGGAATATCTTCGGGAATTTCTTTTTTGGAAAAAAGTTTTTCGAAATTTTCTTCCGCGACTTCCGCCTCTTTTTCCCCGTGATACATCCTGACAACTTCACGAGCCAATTTCAATTTATATTTTTTGGGATTCTCTCCGCCCGCAAGCGCTCTTTCGCATTCTCTGATCGATTCTTCCGGCGCGCGTGTCGCAAGTGTAAAATATTTTATTATCAGATTGTCCGGGATGGACATAATTTTTCCGAACATATCTTTCGCCCCATCCATTAAGTTGATCGTATTCCCCCAACTCGAGCTCATCTTTCTTCCGTCGGTTCCCTCAAGAATCGGTCCGGTAAGAACACTTTGCGGCTTCTGCCCGTAGGCTTCCTGCATTTTTCTTCCGGCGAGCAGATTAAATCGCTGGTCGGTTCCGCCAAGCTCCACATCCGCGCGAATTGCCACCGAATCGTATCCCTGCATCAAGGGGTACAAAAGCTCGCGGAGAGACACGCGAACGCCCGCGTCCAAACGCTTTTTTATATTTTCCCTGGAAATAAAATCGGCGAGTGAAAAGTTATCCGCTTGTGTTCCAATCTCTCCGTATTTCAATTTGCCGAGCCACTTACTATTGCGCTGCACTTCGCATTTACGCATATCCAATATCTTCCCTGCCTGCTTCGCGTAATTTTTCATATTCTGCTCAACGGTTTTTTTGTCGAGCATCGGGCGCTCGCTTTCCTTGTCGGAAGTATCGCCGATAACGCCGGTAAAATCACCGATAATGAAAACTATCTGGTGTCCCAGGTCCTGAAAATCTTTAAGCTTCAAAAGCGGGATGGACCTACCCAAGTGTATATTGGGGCTTGTGGGATCAATACCAAGCTTTATGCGCAGCCTTTCTCCGGAAAGCATCGCCTTCTTGAGTTCTTCTTTCCCGATTATTTCTTCCACGCCCCGCGACAAGGCTTTATCTATTAATTTTTCGTCGGTGATAACTTTAGCCATATGTATCCATATTAAGCCTTAATTTCGATAAAAAAAAGCTCATCCTCATCGGATGAGCCGCATTCGACTACTTCGCCTGCGCTTCGGGGCCTAGGCAGGAGTTTCAACCCATAATCCACACCCCTCCCTCATCCCACTCTTCCATTCTTGAGTTTCTTCTTAAAATCCTCAATGAGCTTTTTCCTCTCTGCGCGAATTTTCCTGGAAAACTGAATGTCTTTCCACGCCGCAAACGCCACAAGCGCAAGCCAAAAAAAAGAACACTGCGCGCGAGTTGCGGATACTCGTCCGGCCAATCAAAAAGCCAATCCATCCCGTCCTCCTCTCAATCGAGCTGATAACAGCCTACATCAATATTAAAAAACACAAAAACAGCCCCGTTCCCGGAGCCGTCTTTATCTTTTTTGTTTTTACCTATCTACCATTCTCTATCTACTAACTGCTAGCGTTTCGCTTTGATTATCTCATCAATGATTCCGTATTTTTTCGCTTCCTCCGGAGTCATGTGGAAATCACGATCGGAGTCCTTTTCTATTTTTGCGAACGATTGCCCTGTGTTCGCGGCCAAAAGTCTGTTCAGTTTTTCCTTTACCCTGAGAATTTGTTTTGCGGTTATCTCGATATCTGTCGCTTGGCCTCCGGCCTCGCCCATCACCTGATGGATAAGGATCTCGGAGTTCGGCAAAGAAAATCTTTTTCCCTTCGCTCCGCCGGACAATAGTACCGCGCCCATGGAAGCGGCCATGCCTACGCAGATAGTCGAGACTTCCGGCTTCACGTGCTGCATCGTGTCGTAGATCGCCATTCCCGCGACAACCGAACCGCCCGGAGAATTAATATAGAGCTCGATTCCTTTTTTCGGATCCTCTTTAGCTAAAAACAAAAGCTGGGCGATTATGTTGTTTGCCACTTCGTCGGTTATTACTCCACCCAAGAAAACTATCCTGTCCTTCAAAAGACGAGAGTAGATGTCGTA
>CAZHBZ010000010.1:0-21722 GCA_964530925.1 uncultured Candidatus Saccharibacteria bacterium | reverse complement strand
GAAAATCGCATACGAGTCAACCTGTGCATAAGTATTCGGGCGGATTCTTCTGAAAGTGAAAAGCCGCCCCGGGGGGGCGGCTGACGACAGGGGCTTGATTTAATCCTCGATGATCCGGACGCGACCGTATTCGGTCACGTTTTCGAGGGGGAGGTGGAGGCGGATGGCGGGACTTTCCCATCCGAGGAAGGCAAGAATAAGGCGCTCGTTCTCTTCTCTCGTCTTAGACTGCGGAGTCCAGACGAAATAGATGGCGTTTTCCCTATACTCCCTGATGAACGCGACCGGCACTTCGGTTTCGCCTAAGAAAAAGGCTCTGAGCTTTCCTTCCTGAATGATTGGTCTCACGTCTCCGGCTACTCGGACTCTCAGCGCTTCCGACATGGCGACTCCTTTCAATTCGATTGCTGGATACAGGATAGTCCTGGTTGCCGGATTGTCAAAGCCTAACTACCTGGTTGATCCCGTAGTGAAACTTCAGCAGATTTTTCTTTTGGCGCCTTTGGCGCCAAGCCGAAGTTCTACTACAGGATTGACTCGGCAATCCGGCAAGAGATATACTTGGCGTACTAATCCGGCAATGAAAAACGAACAAATCCGGCAAATAGAAAAGAAGGCTTACGAAGTCGCTTACGCGATATTTCGGCTATCCGGCAATATCGGCAACCGGCCAATTGCAGGATACTTAGAAAGCCATTGTTTGTCTCTTTTTGATTCGGCAATATACGGCAACCCCGGAGCGGCAAGCGCTGAGGCCAAGATTTTAGAATACTATCTACGGCTTGGGGGAGACATCGGACTTATTCACCAAAACAATGTGGAAATGCTGGTTTCGGAAATCGGCAATCTTAATTCGGCAATTGCCGAATACGGCAATGTTGCCGGAAAGATAGAGCCGCTTAAACTGACTTTTTCCGGCAATATGGAGCGGGGGATAAAGATGACGTCTGATATCCAGAAAAAGGAGGTCACACCGGAAGTTGTAAACAAAGAGCTTGAGGCTATAACTAATTCCGAAGAAGCGGCAGAGGTTGCCGAATTGCAAACCGAGCGTCAAGCGTCTTCGCGCGCGGTTCGGCAAAGCTCCTCACGTGGATATACGGGGCAAGCCCCGCAGGCGGTTATAATCCGGCAATCAGCAATCCTGCAAAGAATCCGGCAATCCGGCAACCTGCCTGGCCGGCAGGCAGGTTGCCGGATGAAGGATATTATAGAGGGATTCCCCGGGGTGAGCGAAAGGACTATCCGATATGATCTTGAGAGATTGGTTGAGGATGGGTTTATCGAGAGGGTAGGGCAGGGCGGTCCGGCGACTTCTTACCGGGCGACAGTTGTGACTTCCGTATAGTTTTATCTGCGCGCGAAAAAAGTAACCTTTTTAACAGGCTAACGTTATCTTATTTAGCAGCTTGATAGGAGCGTTAAAACGCTTCTGTAGTTGACAGAAAATGGGCGGAAAAGCTAAACTGAATTAAGTTTAGAAACCCGCGAAGAACGCGTTCAGTGTGAGGCTGGACAAGGGAAACGTGAATGGGTGATAGGTCATAGATTTTCGGAGTTACGGAAATCAAAGACCATAACCGCCTTGTTTTAGTCTCGCTCAAAAGAGCGAGTTTTTCGTTTTTATGGGCTAGTGGGGCAGAGGTATTTGTTTACTGCAAACTACCAACTACTCACTACTAACTAACCTAGCTATCACGTCCCGCATCTTGGTTCATCTTCATCTTTTCCTCACAAAGGATGAGCATGGTCGAAAACCGGGGAGTGGGATTTCCGGAGTAAATTTAAACAAATAAAAGGTCGAGCGTAGTAATACAAAAAATAAAAGGTCGACTCATGTGCTTGTTATGTCGAAAACAAATAAAGCACAGGTCGATAAAAAATAATAAATGAGTAAGAAAATGATCTCGGTTGCGCTCTCCGTTGCCACTTTAGTTGGCGTCGTTGGCGCGACCCCGTCTGCGTTTGCGCAGTCCTCTGCGGACTTGCAGGCGCAGATTGCAGCTCTTCTGGCCCAAATCCAGATGCTGCAAGCTCAACTCGGCTCTGGCAGCGGTTCCACCGGTTCCTATAACTTCACCACGGACCTCACCCTTGGTAGTAGAGGAGCTGACGTAACCTCTCTTCAGCAGATGTTGATCAACAAGGGATTCCTCGCCATTGCTGCCCCAACCGGCTACTTCGGTTCTATGACCCAAGCGGCTTTGGGAAAGTTTCAGGCTTCTGTAGGAATTTCCCCGACTGCCGGCTACTTCGGTCCTAAGACCCGCGCTTATGTTAACTCCATGAGCACTGGTACTGGCACTGGAACCGGCACTGGAACTGGTACCGGCACCGGTACTGGAACCACTGCTCCGGCTTCTGGTTTGGCTGTAGGCTTGGCCTCTGACAACCCGGTTGCTGGATCCCTTCTTAACGGCGCTGGCCGCGTTCCGGTTTTGGCTGTGAACTTCACCGCTGGAAACTCGGGCGCCATCAACGTTAACCAGGTTAAATTCACGAAGTCCGGTGTCGTTTCCGATAGCTCCATTTCCGGAGCCTACTTGGTTGAAAACGGCAAGGTCGTCGCTCAGTATGTTTCCTTGAACCAGGGTGTTATCACCTTCTCTAACCTCGGCTTGTCCGTGGGAGCTGGTCAAACCAGGAAACTTTGGCTTGCGGTCGATGTGACTGGCGCTTCTGCCGGAAACACCGTTTCCTTCAAGCTTAACGCTGCGAGCGATGTCACTGCGTCTGACGCGGCTAACACCGCCGTCACCGCTTCTGGATCCTTCCCGCTTATGGGAAATTCCTTGACTGTTTCTACCGTCTCGAACCCGGCTCTCGCTGGTTTGACGATAACCTCGTCTACCGTCGGTAACACCGTTTTCGCCGGCACTCAGAACGTCTTGGTTTCCCAGTGGTCCGCTAACGTTACGAACTCCAAAGTGAAGCTTTCTTCCTTGAAGTTCCGCGTGACCGGTTCCGCTAACAAGAGCGATATCCAGAACGTGAAGCTTTTCGTCAACGGCACCCAGGTGGGTTCCACCTTGACTGCTGTCGACGCGAACGGAGATGCGTACTTCGATTTGACGAACGCTAACGCGGTTTTGAACACTGGAACTTCTAACCTCCAGGTTTACGCCGATGTTATGGGTTCGCCGAGCTACACTTTCCAGTTCCAGCTCTTGAACTCCTTTGATGCGTACGCGGTTGACACCCAGTACAACAGCTCGATCACGGTTTCCGTGAACGGCGGTTCTGGCTCTATCGTTACCATCCAGCAAGGTCAGTTGACCGTCTCTTTGGCTTCGGATACCCCAACCGGTAACCTCGCCAAGGGTCAGTCCAACGTCACCCTCGCTAAGTTCAAGATCTACGCGGCTGGTGAAGCGGTAAAAGTGAAGTTCTTGGACTTCTCTATTACCTTTGCTACCACCACCAGCGCTCTTCCGGGCACCGATATCAAAAATATCGCGCTTATGGATGACGCTGGCGGCCAGGTTGGTACGACCATCAACACTCCGTCTAACAGCACGAGCTTGGCTTGCGCTGTCGGAGCGACCGAATGGACTCTTGGCGCTAACGCGGTTTACAGGAATTGTTTCGGTACCAGTGCTTCCCCGATTAACTACATAATCCCGGCTAACACTGCCCGCGTCCTTTCCTTGAAAGCCGACGTGCAGACCACTGCTGGTTTCACGAATGTTACCGCCGCTTTGGCTGGCAACACCGCGAACTTGCAAGGTTTGACTTCCAGCCAGACCTCCAACACTGGTTCCGTAACCGGCAGCACTTTGTCCTTGGCTTCTAGCGCTTTGTCCGTCGCGGCTAACTCCGCGGTCGGTACTCAGACTTTCACCAAGAACACTGCTAACGCGAAGATCGGTTCTTACGCTCTTACTGCCTCTTCGGCGGAAGGCGCTTCGATCTCCAACGTTACTATCCAGACTGGCGCTTCCGCGGATGTGAACTACCAGAACCTTATGGTTAAAGTCGGTTCCACTCAGTTCGGTACTTCGTACTCGACCTTGAGCGCTACCACTTCTTACACCTTCTCTGGTACTCCGATCTCCGTCCCGGCTGGTCAGACCACCATCATCGATGTCTATGCTGACGTGCTTTCGAATGCCGCGACCCGAGCTGGCGCTGCCACGACTTTGACTGGCTGCACCGGAACCGGTTCTACTTCGAATAGCTCTGTAAGCTGTGGCGCGGCGACTGGTCAGGCTGTAACCATCGGTGGAGCTCCGTCCCTTACGATCGGTGTCGATTCCGGCACTGCTCCGACCGGTCAACTCGTTATGGGTTCTACCGGCAACTCTTTGGCTTCTTTCCGCTTCACGGAAACGACCAACGTTGAGGACGTGAAGATCACCGACTTGGTAATCTTCCAGCGTGTTGCGACTGACACTGCGGTCACGAAGTCTTCCTTCGGTAACTTGACCTTGTACGATGGCGCTACTGCCGTCGGAACGGCCGGTTCCGCTGTGGCTTCCGCGAACCTTGTGACTTCGTCCTCTGGCGCCGGTTACAACTACGCGTTCCACTTCGCTACCCCGGTTGTGGTTGGCAAGTCTTCCTCCAAGACTTTGGTCTTGAAGGGTGATGTCGCTTCCTACGTCTCCGGCGGTGCGACCGACAACGCGACCAGCACCTTCTTGATCGGTACTTCCACCGAATACGCTGCCACTTCGTCCATCGTGACTGCTTTGGGCAACTCGTCCAACGCCGCCGCGACCAACGTTTTGTCCAGCCCGGTTGGAAACACCCAGACTGTGTTGAGGAGCGCGATGACTATGTCTGTGGCTGGCCTTGGCTCGACCTCTGGTCGCGCGAAGACCTCCATCGATGACATCGGAACCATCACCTTCACTGCTTCCAATGCTGGATCTGTATCGTTGAACGAGGTCAAGCTCACCATCACTGGTAGCTTGCCGACTTCGACCTTCCTCTCCAACAACGGCGCTGCTGCGGATGATGTTAAACTCTTCGATCCGTCTACCGGTGCGGTTGTCGCTGGTTCTGCTACGAGCACTGCTTGCGCGAGCGGCAGCACTTGTACCTTTACCTTCACGATCGGTTCTGGAACTTCCGGTTATGTCTTGAGCGCTGGCGCTTCCAAGACCTTCAACGTGCGTGTGAACTCTTTTGCTCACACTCCGGCTGGAGCGAATGGTGTGTCCCAGACTCTCGCTGTATCCGTGAACGGCACTACGGATGTAACTTATGTGAACGCGCTTGATGGTAGTGGTTCCTCTGTGAACCTTCCGACCACCGCCGTTCCTGCGGTTATCAACTCCGTTGCTTACGCTTCCGGAACATAAGCCTCTCGCTTCGGCCGCTTGAGACGGCTGAAGCTTGAAAACATTGTCCCGCTCCGACTTCGGTCGGAGCGGGCTTTGTTTTATGGGGGAGGGTAGCGACAGAGAGAAGCGCCAATCAACAAACTAAGCAATATCAACTAATTAGCGACCGCTAATTAGTTGATATATTTTGGTATAATGGATGAATGAGCAATTCGCGCGGCGGAACCGGTAAGGCCGATGTGGAAATAGATATTCCTCAAAAGAATAGTTTTGCTAGTCCTAGGGCAAGAAAAGGGGAGTTATTGCTCAGTATTTTATCAGCGGCGGCTGAAACGGCCGTAAACACCGCAGCATTTTTCGAGGTTTTCCTTAAGACCCGCTATGGAGATTCGCCCGATTTTCGCCGCAGAACGAACGCAAAGATGGCGGAGTTGGATAATTTAAAAATAAATAAGGAATTCGAGAGGCAGGAAAAGCGGCGATTTGCAAGTTTTATTTATAAACTGAAGAAGGACGGGCTGCTGATGGATGCCGGCGGCGAAGGCGGAAAAATTTTGGAAATTACGAGTCTTGGTAGGGCGAAGCTCGCGAAGACTGCGTCTAAGGAAAGTTTGCCGAAGGTTAATCAATATAGGACAGAAGAAGGTGGTATTTTTACGCTGGTCATTTTCGATATTCCGGAGGATGAGAGGCGGAAAAGGGAATGGATAAGGAGGGCGTTGGCGGAGTTGGGACTCACGATGGTCCAAAAAAGCGTTTGGTTGGGCAAAGTAAGGATTCCAAAACAATTTATAGCCGACTTAAATGAGCTTAAAATACTGAATTTTGTTCAGATCCTTGAGATAACTAAGGCGGGAACTCTTAGGTCGGTGGGGAATTAATGTTTTAGCTTCTTGTTATATATCAACTAATTAGCGGTCGTCAGTTAGTTGATAGCCAGATGATCCAGATATTTATAGGTTATTGAGTTTTGTGGGCGCGCCATTTTGGTTTCTGTGTATAAATATGCTGGCTGTCCATTTTATTTCCATTTAACCCTTATATTTGCTATACTAGACCTAAGATAAAAGGTCGGTAAAATAGTGAGTAGTTTGTAGCAAGTAGTGAGTAGTTAATGGGGGAGGCGGAGAGTTTCCGTGGATTCCCGAGAAAACTGCGAGCCAAAGCGAAAGCTATTCCGATAAATAAATAAATGACAAAAGCAGGATTGGTAGAAGCGGTGCAAAAAGCCGCAGAAATCGAAACTAAAGCCGCCGCAGAAAGAATGGTAGAGGCGGTCATTGATGTTATTACCAAGACCATGAGCCGCGGCGAGGACGTCGCGATTACCGGTTTTGGAACCTTCCGCG
The DNA here is from genome assembly GCA_964530925.1 of uncultured Candidatus Saccharibacteria bacterium. Taxonomy (GTDB): domain Bacteria; phylum Patescibacteriota; class Minisyncoccia; order UBA6257; family 2-01-FULL-56-20; genus LiPW-15. The sequence goes on along the minus strand of CAZHBZ010000010.1, from coordinate 15,085 downwards.
TCGCAAAGAGGGCTGCTCGCGAGGGTAGGAACCCGAAGACCGGAGAGACCATCCACATCGCGGCTTCCATTAAACCGAAGTTCCGCGCCGGAAAAGCTTTGAAAGAAGCTGTGCTCTAATTGAATAGAATCTAGAAAGTAGAATGTAGAAGAAAGAGAATTCTAGGAAATAAAAAATCGACTCTGTGAGGGAGTCGATTTTTTATAGTTCTGCCAACCTTTGCGCCTATTTACTTTTCCTTGTCGCTATCGGTCATCGGGACGAGCTCGTCCACCGCTTCTGTTTTGTTGAGCTTTCCGCTTATTTCAAAAAAATTCTTGTAAGTATTGGAGAGCGCCTCCAGGGAATCCTTTATAATACCGAAGGCCTCTTCCGAAGCTACGCCGCGGGCTATCGCGTCTCCGGCGCGCTTGTTGAGTTCCTGCGCGGTTTCTAGCTTTGTCTTGGCCTCATAATAGGTCTTCTCCGAATCTTCGTTTTCTAAGACTTTAAGAGAGGTGACCACAAGCTGGGACTGGGACAGCCTGTCGTAAGCTTTTTTAAAAAGCGGTTGGTTTGAGTTCCAGAGGATAAAATTTTTTACTCGGCCAAAAAGCTGGTTGTAATTGTTGTCTCTCCAGGCTTTTATTTCTCGAGCCGAATCCTTGGTTCCCTGAATACCCTGATCTTTCAAAGAATTTTTTTTAGTATCGTAAAAGCGGATAGCCTCGTCCAAAGATTCAACCACGCGTTCTTTTATCGCCGCGGCAGAGTCGGAATTGTTGTCTTCGGCAAGCATTTGGTCTTTAAGGCCGATAACATCTTCCCTGGCGCAACCTATAGCGGAGGAGAGGAGGGCAACGCGCGCGGCGAGCTCTTTTTGGACATCTTCCTGGGAATAGGAGGAATTTTGGGTGGCTTTGGCAAACACTTTATATTCCTCGGCAAGGTCGCAGACTCTTTCGGCTCCAAAGACGGGCGCAGCGATAGTAACTAAAAGGCTTATGGGGGCCAAAATTAGTAACTTCTTCATGTGTGTTATTATGGTTCACTTGGCAAAAAAGCTCAACCCCATGGTGTTTGCGGCTCTGGGATGAAACCATCCTCTTTGACTTGACCACTTTCCGGACTTAAGATTAGATATACCCGCTTTGAGGGTCTTTTAGTCTAAGAAAGGCGTAACAAAAGCCCCAAAAACACGTTATATATGTTAGACGGTGAAGAAAAAATCGTCGCTTTGGCTGTAGGCGGAGACCCTAAGGCCTTTGGCGCGCTATATGATCACTACCAGCCCCAGATCTACAGATTCCTATTTCTGAAGGTTGCCGGCAGGGAAGAGGCAGAGGATTTGACCCACCAGGTCTTTCTAAACGCCTGGCTAGGGATTCCAAGATATAAGCATCGAGGCTTCCCATTCTCTTCCTGGCTATATCAGATTGCCAGGAACCAGGTGGTGGACCATTATCGAGCCCGCAGGGAAACAGTCTCCTTGGAGGGGATTGACCCGGAAGCTTTCGCTGATAGGTTTAGCGAAGCGGATATGGATAAGAATCTCGAAGTAGAGCGGGCGATAGGAACGATAAGAAGTCTTAAGCAGGAGTACCAAGATGTTTTGATACTGAGGTTCGTGGAAGATCTGTCCGTTAAAGAGGTTGCTTCCATGATGGATCGGAGCGAGGGTGCCATAAAACTTTTACAACATCGAGCTCTCAAAGTTCTTCGGGAGAAGCTTGGCGAAAGCCATCCGGAATCTTTGGAAGAAACGGACGAAATAGAAAGCGACTAAATCAAATGAACAGTCTGGAGATATTAAAAAAATTAAAGGAGATAGCGCCGGAAAGATATTACACCGAGCGGAGTCGCGCGCAGATTTTGTCTACTGAACAACCGAGGCGGCTCAGCCCCTGGAAGATATTCGCGGAAAGCCTTGAGGCTGGTTCGGCGATGGTCTTGGCGGGAGCTTTGCTCATATTGATACTTGGAGGGTTCTCGGGAATCAATGTTTTAAACATCGCAAGCCTTAATCCAACAAGTTTGAAGGCCGAAGCGGACGCTATAGATATGCAGATAGAGCTCACGGATTTAAGCTATCAGAGTTTTGCCCGCGCGGCTGCTTCAGGCAAGGAAGTTGTTTCGGCGATGAGCGCTTTTTCGCTCATGTCTCTCGAGGATGGCGCGACCACGACTACTTCCACTGTTGTCGGAATAGATGACGCGCTAAGAGCGCTTTCGGAATAAATTTCTAAAATGCAACAAAAAAACCGCTGTGAGGAGCGGTTTTTTGGTTCTGACGGGGAGGCGAAATGGGGGAAAATAGTTTAGAATAAATTGGAGCTATGAATGGGGGGGGAACTTGTCTCGTTAGAAAATTTTAAAAATATCGAATATGAATTCAGCTAAATCAATTTGTCAAAGACGCATCTTAATAAGCAAAATGTCGCTTCTAATTTTCTAATGGGATGAAATCCGTTCTGGCCATAATAGCCATAGTCGCGGCGAGTTTAATACTCATCTTTTTTTATTTGGGACAGGCTCTCGAGGCGCCAAAAGATGGAACAGAGAACCTTCCGCCGCTCACTGGCTTCCGGGGCCCTGCTGCTTCAGCCCCGACCTCGACGACTTCCTCCCCGGCGACATTTTTCCCGCCGGTATTCGTCGGGCCTTTTGCGAGTCCCAAGATAATCGGGCCCAAGAGCAATCCGCCCGCGCCGACGGCGACAACCACGCAATAACCCAAGGCAAACCAAAAATCCGCCTTAGGCGGATTTTTGACTATTCTGGAGCGGGTAGGGAGCGTCGAACTCCCATCTCTACCTTGGCAAGGTAGCATAATAGCCGCTATACGATACCCGCCTTCGCTAAGGCTTTGGCATTTTTACACGCCAAACCTCAGATATTAGGCACTAAACCATTATATTTTTTTTGAAGAAAAGGTCAATTCCCCGCGATAAACCAGCGCGGCCCCACCGGCGGCGGGGCATAAGAATTTGTAACGCAAAACACCGCGGAGGCGGTTTTTCGCTAACAAGATTCTAATGTGCGCTCGCGAGGAATTGAACCTCGATCGCATCCTTCGCAGGGATGTGTTCGATCCGTTGAACTACGAGCGCAGTATTAACTTATAACAAACAACTGATAACTTATTACTTATAACCGATGACCGATAACTAATACAAAACCGGAACTGTATTAGATTTTTTTTGTGTCTTGTTATCGGTAATAAGTTTTAAGTTATTGATATTTTCCTAGAAGCGGATAATTCTTCCCAGGGCATCGAGAAGCGGCAACTCTGCCTCCGTTTCCGGTAACTTTTCCTCGAGCGCGGCTCTTATCTCCTCGTATTTTTCTCTTGGAACGAGAATCAATAAGGTGTTTCTGATTCGCGGTTTAAAATAGAGGATTAGCTCTGTGTATGAAGAGCCATCCTGGTCCATATCTGTCTTCGCAAAGCCCTTAAGCTCCGTGTAAGAATAGGACTTTTGCGCTCCTATAGTCAACCCTTTTTCGTCAAGGGCGAAATCCAAAAGCGCGGGTTTTTTTGAGCTCCAGGAAATGATAAGTGTCTCCGCGACCACTATAAAAAATCCGAAGAGGAAATTTTTTTGCCAGATTGTAAACGCCAGGAATATCAAGGTAATAAATATTGACCAATAATACCAGCCCGCGGTTTTTGGATAGTACCGGAATTCCGGCGCCTTCCACCTTATTTTTGTTTCCATGAATCAATTATAACTGACTCATAACTTATGACCAATAACGAGCTTAACAAAATTTTGCTCGATTTTCGAGGTAGTTATCAGTTATCAGTAATTTGTCACGTTCATGCCTTCGCCGCGGCCAAACCGATTATTTTTTTCGCCCCGGCGGATTTTAGCGCGCGAGCGGCTTCGCGCATTGTGGCGCCGGAAGTTATCACATCATCCAGGAGAATGATGTTTTTCCCCGAGACGAACCGCGCATCCGCCAAAAAAGCCCCGGCAACATTTTTAAATCGGTCCTTCCGACCTCTTATTTCGCTTTGTGGCGTGCTGTGTCTTGCGCGAACGAGACCCTTTTGAAGAATCGGCACGAACACGAGAGGGGAAAGTTCTTCCGCGATAAGCTCTGCTTGGTTAAATCCTCGTTCGCGACGCCTCGCATTGCTTAAGGGTAGGGCTATTATTTCGTAGCCAGCGAGTTTAAGCGGCAGTTTTTCAAGATAAGAGGCAAGGAGTTTTGCCAAAAATTTTGCGATCTTTCTATTCCTTTTGAATTTCAATCCCTTAATGAGCGCTCCTGCCGTTCCTGAATGATAGTTTATCGCCGCGCCAAGGATAAATGGTTCCCCCGGGTGGCAGATTTTTTTGCCTTCAGGCAGGCGCGCCATGCATGTCCCGCAAAAAAGAGAATCATGCGTTTCGATAGAAAAGGCGCATTTTGAGCAAAGCGCCGGGTCTTTGCCGGTTGGCTCTCCGCAACCAACGCAGCGGTTCGGAAAAATAAGTTCTAATAGGGAATCAAGGTTCATTTTTTGTGCTATAATTTCAGTATAAAACATTACATTCCATGGCTCTCTTTAATTTCCTAAAGAGTTCGGCATCAACTTCTTATCTGGGGGTGGATATCGGAACAACCTCTATAAAGATAGCCGAACTTGAAAAGGGGAAGAATGCCCCGAAGCTTTTGAATTACGGGATGCTCGAGACAGAAAGCGCGCTCCTTCGCGCCAATACCGCGCTTCAAACCAGCAGCTTGAAACTATTTGATAAAGATACGGTGGAATTTCTGAAGATGCTTGTCGCCCAAATGAAGCCAAAAACTACGAATGTTATCGCCTCGCTTCCGCTTTTCTCGGCATTCACCACTTTGATTACCTTGCCGGAGATGGATCCGAAAGACTTGGATCAAGCCGTGCAATTTCAGGCCAGGCAATATATCCCTCTTCCGATTTCTGAAGTGGCGCTTGATTGGTCCAAGGTGGGCGAGGCGGAGGACGAGCGGGGAGCGAAAGTAAATCAAATACTTTTGATCTCGGTGCCGCAAGAGCAGATAAAGAAATATCAAAATATTTTCCAGTCCGCGGGGCTTGTTTTAAAAGCTTTGGAGGTTGAGAGCTTGTCCATTTTGCGTTCTGCGGTTGGCAACGATCCAACGCCCACGATGCTCGTGGACATCGGAAGTCTCACAACCGATATACTTATCGCGGATGGCGGGAATCTAAAGTATAGCGGGCAGACCGATTTTTCCGGATCTTCTCTGACACAAGCTCTCGCTACAAGTCTCAATATCAATCCGCTTCGCGCCGAAGAACTTAAGAAGGAGCGGGGGATAATCGGCACGGGTCCGAATTACGAGTTATCCACAATAATGCTGCCGTTTTTGGATGCTATAATAAGTGAAGTGAGGAGGGCTGAGTTTACCTATAAGAATCAGTTCCCGCTCGCTAAACCCATAGAAAGAATGATATTGACCGGTGGCGGGGCAAATCTTTTGGGTATAGAGAAATATTTTAAGGACCAATTCCAGCGAACGGTTGTCCGCGGAGCGCCGCTTTCCAAGATGGAATATCCGCCGATACTCGAGCCGCTCGGCCAGGAATTAAATTCGTTTCTCGCGGTAGCTATCGGCCTGGGACTGAAAAACCTGTAAGATGAGAAATTTCTGATTAACCTAATTGCTCTAATTGACCTAAGAATACGAGTGCAAAACAAATTCGAATTAGAATAATTAGAATATTTTTTTATATAATAAATGGCTCTGCCAACACAAGAAATAGAAAGATTGACCCGGGGGAAATCCGCCGAGCAAGGGTCGTATAAACAACTTCTTCTTTTGGCCGGTTCGCTTTTCTCGATAAGTCTTATAATTTACCTTGGGCTTAGCTACGGATACGAGCCCTATCTTAATAGCCAAAAAGATGACTTAGACGCGCAGATTCAGGAGTTTTCCAAAAAAATTCCCGAAGAGGATCAAGCAAGGCTTGTTAGTTTTTATTCCCAGCTTGCGAACGTAAAAACTCTTCTTGGGAAGCATCCGATGCCCTCAAAAGCTTTCGATTGGCTTGAGAGGAATACTCAGGCTAACACTTATTTTACGAAGTTTACTTTTAATGTTCCGACGAGCCAGCTTACGCTACTCGGTAATTCCAGGTCGCCAGAAGACGCGGCCGAGCAAGCGGCTATATTCGAGTCTCAGCCGGAAGTTTCACGTTTGAACTTGAATAATCTCGCTGTATCTCCGGGAGGGGGATGGCAATTCAATATGACGATTTCTATGGATTCAAAATTCTTACTATCCACTGCAGGCGCGGCTTCGACTGGGGCTGGGATATCGCCCGCTATTAATACGGTTCCCGTGGCGCCGAGCCCATCTTCGTCGACCACGGCAGGGAATGCCACAACTACACCATAAACAGAATGAAGCCATCTACTAAAAGGTTAGTCAGTCTGATAGGCGCGCTGGTTATGGTTTTTGCCGCGCTTATAATCTATTTCAATTTAACAGTCCCGGAATATGGTAACGCGAACGCGATTCGCGCAGATGTTCTTTCCCGCCAGGAGCTTGTGGCCGAGCAGAAGGGAGCGATTGATCAGGTGCAAAAATTAATCGCGGATTATGAGGGGAAGGGGGCTGTGCAGGACGTTGTTTCGCTTTCCCTGCCTTTGAAACTCGACCAATCCGGAGTTTTGCACCAGATACAGAGTATGGCTTCTCTCAATAAACTTTCGTTGCAATCGCTTTCCATTTCCGCGCCTGCCGTCCAGAACGCGGGCGGAACCGCAAGCGCGGCTGTTATCCGGCCGATTGGCAATATGACTTTCCAGGTTAGGGTTGTCGGAACTTACGGAGATTTCCAGAATTTCTTGGAAAACCTTGAAACCAACATCCGCGTATTTGACGTTCGCGCTATCTCTATCGACCCCTTGGCCAAGCCTAATCAAGATTTCTACGGATTCGATTTGTCAATCGTAACTTATTATCAAAATCCGTAGTCGAGGAAATTAACCTAATTGATCTAATTACTCTGATGACCAAACCAAAAGCGAATGTGTTTCAATTAGGATAATTAGGTCAATTAAAATAATTAGAATAATTTAAGAAAAGATGGCCATAGTTGTAGAAGAAGAAAAGAAAGGCGGAATGGGAATCTTAACAATTCTCACCTGGGTGCTTATTATTGGCGCCGTCGCGGGTTCGGCCTATTATCTCTTTTTTAAAAAACCAGAATTGGTAGGGCAGATTGCCGCGCCGACAAGCTTTAAAAATACGGAGCAACTTTCCAAATTGAATGTGAATCCAAAAGATGTGGTGGATTCATTGAGTAGGAGTTTCAGGCAATATGTGACTCCGCTTTCTCCAAGGAATATGGGCCGAACGAATCCGTTCCTGGGATTTTAAAAACTTTGCGGAAAGCAAGGTTTTTAACCCCGTGAGATAACTATCAAACAAATGATTTATTCTAGGTATAAAAAAAGACGCAACCGGAGCATTTCCCAAGAACTTCTTAACCTATCTCACGGGGTGCTCAGTTTTGCAGCCGCTCGGTCATCGGCTTTAGCCTCGCCCCCGCGGGCAAAATTGGCATGGTAGCCGATCAATTACTTCAAGCTTTACAGCAAAAGGGAATAATAACCGCCGAGGAAGCGGCTAAATTGAAGCGCGAAGTGATGACTTCCGGCAAAAATTTAGAACAGATTTTGTACGAGCGACACTCTACGGATGACGAGAAGATTGCCGAATCTAAGGCCGCCACGCTCAACATTCCGTATCAGAGGGTATCTATCGCGGATTATGACGACAGTCTTCTTCAAACTATCCCGGAAGAAACCGTGAGGGCTTATGGCGTGGCCCCGCTTTCAAAGCAAGGGGACATGTTAGTAGTCGGCATGTTGAATCCGGATGATTCGAGGGCGCAGGAGGCGCTTAAGTTTATTGGCCGCAGAAATCGTTTAAATCTTGGAGTTTACGTTATCTCTTACGGAGATTGGCAGCAGATAATTCGAAAATATTCCCCATATAAGAGCGAGGTGGAGGCGGCGGTTAAATCGATGGGCGTTAAAGATGAAAGAGAAAAAATTGTGGAACTTGAGTCGGGCGGTTCGGCGGAAGACGCGCCGATAATAAGAATAGTCGCGAACACTCTAAGAGAAGCGGTGCAGTCCGGCGCGTCCGACGTGCATATCGAACCCCAGCAAAATTACTTGCGCATCCGCTTTCGGACATCCGGAGATCTTCATGAAGCCGCTTCCTTGCCGTTGTCTATCGCGACAACCGTTATTTCCCGCGTTAAGGTTATGTCTAATTTGCGCATCGACGAAACTCGCACTCCCCAGGACGGCCGGTTTCGAACCAAGCTTTTTGACAGAGAGATAGACTTTCGTGTCGCGACCTTCCCGACTCCGCTCGGGGAAAAAGTCGCCATTCGTGTTTTGGATCCGAAGACCGGTTTAAAAACTTTAGATCAGCTGGGTTTAATCGGGAAAAGCGCGGAGATAGTGGCGGAGGGGATAGAGAAGCCATTCGGAATGATTTATATCTCCGGCCCTACCGGTTCCGGTAAATCCACAACCCTTTACGCGATTTTACAGCTTTTGAATAAAGAAGAAGTTAATATAGTGAGTTTGGAAGATCCGGTGGAATATTTTGTTTCCGGAGTTAACCAATCTCAGGTGCGTCCAGAGATAGGTTATGACTTCGCGTCGGGACTTCGTCAGATTCTCCGCCAAGATCCGGATGTCATAATGGTTGGTGAGACTCGCGATAACGAAACCGCCGGACTTTCCGTGCACGCCGCTCTTACCGGCCACGTGGTGCTTTCCACTATCCATACCAATAATGCGGCGGGTGTGGTCCCTCGGCTTATCGATATGAAAGTGGAACCCTTCCTTTTGCCTTCGGCTCTGAATCTTATGATGTCTCAAAGGCTTGTTTCAAAGCTTTGCGATAACTGTAAGAAGCCCGAAGTCGCGCCGGAGCCGGTGCAGAAGATTATTAAAGCTGTTCTAGCTTCGGTTGGCCCGGAAACAGCTAAAAAATACGCAGAACCTTACAAAATATATAAAGCGCCCGGTTGCGATGTTTGTAAGGGGAAGGGTGTCCTGGGAAGGCTTGCTATATTTGAAGTATTAAAAATGAGTCCGGCCATGGAAGATATAATTTTGTCCGGCCCGACCATTCAAAAGATTTTAGCGGAGGGAAAGAAGCAGGGGATGGTAACGCTCCGGGAAGATGGCGTATTAAAAGCGTTGGACGGGCTGGTCTCAATAGAGGAGGTTATTCGCGAAACAGCGGAATAGGGAATAGAAAATAGTCCGCCATCTGGCGGATAGATAGAATGTAGCAGAAGGACGAATAAACTCGTCTTTGGTCTTGCCCTAGATTCTACATTCTAGATGCTGTTCTTTGTGCTACAATATAGACAATGGATCCCGTTAGAGATGCAAGGGGTCAAGCGGTGTGTGAGCTGTTTTTAGTAAGTAGAAAGTCGTTATAAGATAAACTAAAATTATTTACGGAAACGTAAAGCGTTTCCTATCTCTAACGGGATGGATTATACAGAAAAACTAAAAGGACTTTTGGTAACAGCGGCGAAACAGAATTCTTCCGACCTTCACATTGCGGTCGGGAGGCGTCCGACTTTGCGCGTAGATGGGATTTTGGTTCCGGTAGCGAGCGAAGAAATATTGACTCCGGAGGCGGCGGAAGGATTGATAAACGCGCTTTTAACCGAACCGCAAAAACAGAAATTAACCGCGGAGCGGCAGGTTGATTTCGCCTACAGCTTCGAAGATAAAGTCCGCTTTCGCTGCAATGCTTATTATCAAAGGGGGTATCTTGCCGCCGCGCTTCGTCTTATTTCTTCCCGCATCAGGACGGTCGAAGAGTTGGGCCTACCGCCGATACTCCATGATTTTGCGAAACTATCCCAAGGATTTATTTTGGTGGTGGGTCCGGCTGGACACGGGAAATCCACAACTCTCGCCGCGCTTTTGGATGAAGTGAATCACACGAGAGGAGATCATCTGATTACCGTTGAAGATCCAATCGAATATCTTTTCACTCAAGATCGCAGCATTATCTCTCAAAGAGAAGTCGGAAGCGACGTGCCAAGTTTTGATTTAGGACTTCGAACCGTTCTTCGGCAAGATCCGGACGTGGTTATGATAGGAGAGATGCGCGACGCGGCTTCCATTGCCACGGCAATGACCGCCTCCGAAACCGGACACTTGGTCTTTTCCACTTTGCATACCAATTCCGCCTCGCAGACGATTGATCGCATAATTGATTCTTTCCCGGCGGAGCAGCAGTCCCAAGTTATTTCTCAGCTGGCTTCTACCCTGGTTGCCATTGTTTCTCAAAGGCTTTTGCCGAAGCTTGGCGGTGGGAGAATGCCGGCGATGGAAATCATGGTAGTGAATCCTGCTATCAGAAACCTTATTCGGGAGAGAAAGGTGTATCAGATAGATTTGGTTATCGAGACTTCGCTTCAGGAGGGGATGATAACCTTGAACCGTTCGCTTGCTAACCTTGTAAAAAACAAACTGATTTCCATGGAGAACGCCGAGCTTTATTCCATGAATCCGTCGGAGCTCCGAATTCTTCTTGAGCGGATGTAGTTCGGTTGAGATTCGTATATTCCTAAAGATTAGTAATTAGCAGAGAAATCATGAAGTATAAATATCGTGCAAAAACCAAAAGCGGAGAAGAGCAAACAGGATTTGTGGAGGCGGCTAACCGCGACGCGGCAATAACCATTCTCACGAGCCACGAGCTTTTTATTTTGAGCATTGAAGAGACCGAGAAGGCCCGATGGTACGATCGTGTTTCGAGTTATTTTGGCAGAGTAAAGCGAAAAGACCTGGTTGTTTTTTCGAGGCAGATGGCGGTTCTTATGGAAGCGCAGCTGCCGCTTACCTCGGTCATTAAAACTCTGGAAAATCAGACTACGCATCCGGTTCTAAAAGAAGCGGCGCTCCAAATTCGCGAAGATATTGACGCTGGTTTAGCTTTTTCCCAGGCGCTTGAAAGGCAGAATCAGGTATTTCCAGTTTATTTTGTTAGCATGGTGCGTTCCGCGGAGGTTACGGGAAACTTGGATAAGGTAATCGGATTTTTGGCGGACTATCTTGAGAAAGAAGCGGCGCTCGTGGGCAAGGCTCGTTCGGCGATGATATATCCATTCATCGTAATCGGACTTTTCGCTGTGGTTGTGATAATTATGTTGACCTTCGTCTTTCCGCAGATTGTTCCGGTTTTCGAACAATCCGGTGTAAAGCTTCCGGCATTTACCGCGCTTCTTTTGGGTCTTGGTAATTTTTTGTCCAGATGGTGGATCGGGGTGGTCGTGCTTCTGGCGATAGTGGTTATAGTGGTCCTGGATTATTTGAAAACTCCGGAAGGCGTCGCGTTCAAAGATGATTTAAAAATTCGTTTCCCGATAGTTAAAAAGATATATGTGCCTTTGACGCTCACGCGCTTTGCGAGCACGACTTCCATGCTTCTAAGGGGCGGTGTTCCGATAACCCAAGCCATAGAGATAGTCGGCCAGACCATAGATAACGTTATTTATCGCGACCTTTTGCACAAAGTCGCGGAAGACGTAAGCCAAGGAGAGCACTTTGCGGACGCGATAGGGAAGGCCCCGGACCATTTTCCGCCGTTGGTGTCCCAGATGATATCTGTCGGTGAAACTACCGGTCGGATAGATCAGATGCTTATTAGGATTTCTGACTTTTATGGGAAAGAGGCCGATACTCTGGTAGGGAATCTCGTGGACCTCATCCAGCCGGTTTTGATGATCGGTATAGGTATCATGGTCGCTGTCCTTTTCGCCTCCATCCTTCTGCCGCTTTATCAGCTTACGTCTTCCATACAGTAGAACCCATCTCCAGAATACTCCCGGCCCGCGATATGAGATAATTTTCGCAAAACCAAGGAGTGACGACGAATATGTATCTCGAGATACTTAGAGGAGGAGCGACGCAGGTGTTGCGAAAATTGACCATATCCCTTCGGGTTGCGATGATTTTCCCGTCCCGCTGCGTTACATCTCGGGCATTGTGCCATACGGCACAACTTCCTCGACAAGCCTTGCGGTAACAGAAAAATCGTTCGCAACGCGAGCAGGGGTTATTCTGGAAATGGGTTCAGGTTGTGGTATAATAAAACTAATAAAAAGTCAGGGTCGGAATAATAAAAAATGAAAAAAATATCATCACTCAAGAAGGGTTTTACCCTTATAGAAATGCTCATCGTCGTGGCCATTATCGGTATTTTGGCCTCAGTCGTTGTTATCGGTATCGGTCCGGCCCAACAGAGAGCCAGGGATTCGAGGCGGGCGTCCGACTTAAAACAGATCCAGACTTCAATTGAGCTCTACTACAATAAAAATGGCGCGTATCCGACCGGAGGAACGGACGGAGAGATGTCTTGGGCCGACTTTACGGCGGCTATTGTCGGGGCGAATATCGGGGTTAATAAGCTCCCCACAGATCCCGTCTCTGCAAATACATATGAATACGGCGCTGCCGGCAATGGTACTACCTATGTGCTTAAAGCAACCCTGGAGCAGGTGAATGACAATCTTCAGAAGACGTCGCTAAGAGGAAATCCGCTATATGGTCTTGATTGTGGTTCCGGTGTGAATACGACTGACGACGATAAGAAGAAGTATTGCGTAGGTCCTTAATCTTCCATGGAGTTGATAATTAGATTTGTCTTCGGTCTCGCGATCGGAAGCTTTTTGAATGTTATCGCGACCCGCTATAATCCGGATAAGTTTTTGATTACGAAAAAATCGGCAGGTGGGCGTTCTCATTGCCCAAAGTGCGGACACATCCTTTCCGCCTGGGAGCTTATACCGGTTTTTAGTTTCCTCATCCAAAGACGCCGCTGTGTTCATTGCGGAGAAAAGATAAGCTGGCTTTACCCTCTTGGAGAAATTTCCGGCGGTCTCATTCTTGCTTTCGTGCCGGAGGTCGTTTTTTCTCTTTCATATCCGGCCACGACATTCTTTTCGCCGACGGTGTTGATCTGGGTCGCAATTTTTTTGGTTTTGCAGCTTCTGTCGTTTATAGATTATAGATTTCAGTTAATTCCAGATGAAGGGACGCTTCTTTTGATTATTTTAGGAGCGCTTTCCGCCTTCGTGTATCCGCTTCAGATATTGGGAATGAAAGCCGGTTCTTTTTTGGGACATTACGCATATCTTTTCGGATTTCAAGATTCGCTTTTGGTGAATCGGCTTTTTGGGATGATTGTGGCGGTATTGTTTTTCGGCTTTTTGATACTTATTACTAAGGGGCGCGGGATGGGAATGGGGGATATGAAGCTGAGCCTTGGGTTGGGCCTTGTGTTCGGCTGGCCGGATGTGGCGCTCACCGTTGGCTTCGCTTTTATAATCGGGGCGATTTTTGGGCTGGGATTGATGCTTTTCAAGAAAAAGACGGCGAAGGGCGCGGTGCCTTTCGTGCCTTTCCTGGCGCTCGGAGCGGCTGTGGTTTTCTTCTTTGGTTTCCCGATAATGGATTGGTATTTTAGTTTGCTATACCTTTGATAGAACTTAGCGCTTAGGGCCTAGAAAATAGAATAGAATCCGAAAGCGCCCCCAGCGCAATTTCGTATTTTTAAGCCCAGGGCAATAGGCTATAATGAAGGCAAGGAGAAAGTTATGAAAAATTCAAAAAAGGGCGGAGGTGATATCTCCAATTCTATTTTCCACTTTCTAAATTCTAGGTTCTATCCTCGAGGCTTTACCCTCGTGGAAGTGCTTGTGGTCGTTGCCATAACCACTTTTTTAGCTGGAATGGTGCTCACATATTCTTCGACCGGCCGTGGCCAAGTCGCTTTATATGTGGAGGCGGCTAAACTCGCTCAGGTCGCGCTTAGAGCAAAATCTTTAGCCATCTCAACCTATAATAACCCCGATACTCCCTGCGCGTATGGAATGAGAATAAACGAACCAAACCGCTCATATTCTCTCTTTAGTTATAAACCAACCAGTTGCTCCGCAATTTTGACTGGCGGGATAGACACGACTCCCGCGGATCAAGCGGGGCCATATAGAGAACTCGAAACTTTTACGCTGCAGAACGAAGTAAGTTTTAAGGATGCGCCGAGCGGAAACGCGCTTGAATATGTTATTTTCGTTCCGCCGGACCCCATGACTTTTATTTGGATGAAGGGGGAGTCTGGCGTAGCCCCTAGGATCGATGCAATCGGAGAAGTAATTCTTGGCGCCGTACAAAGTTCGAATACTCAAAAGATCAGTATAAGCCCGGCCGGACAGATTTCATTCTAGAATGTAGCATGTAGAATTTAGAACGTAGAAGAAATGGAATATAACCCAAAAAAAATTAAAAAGCAGGATTCAGCTTCTAACTTCTACATTCCCGCCTCTTCGGCGGGCAGGCTAGATTCCAAATTCTGTTCCCGCTCTGGGCAGTTGCTCATCGAAATGCTTGTGGCTCTTGGCATTCTAACGGTGGGTTTTTTGGGGGTGATGACCCTGCTTTCCCGCGCTATCGGTTTGAACCGCGTGGTCGCGGATAACTATACTGCGACATATCTGGCTATTGAGGGAATAGAGGTTGTTAAAAATATTTTGGACAGCAACATAATAACCGGGGCGGGTTGGGCTGCTGACGGAGGTTTCCAGGATGGGGATTTTGAGGTGCAATACGACAGTCGGGAGCTTATTTCTCCGGCCACCGGAGCGTTTCTCACATTTGACCCAACCACCCGTCTATATGGCTATGGATTCTCGAATACAACTCCATTCGTGCGCACCATTCAAATACAATTGAAGCCCAATGAAGTGGTGGTGAATTCCAAAATCGATTGGACTTCGCGCGGAGGAGGAACTTTTAATGTCAATTTGGAGGACCATTTTTATAATTGGAGATGATAAACACAGTAGGTAGTAAGTGGTAAGTAGTAAATAGTAGCTAGCAAAAGCACAAAATGAATCAACAAAGGAAATTGCCAGTTAAGGAGCCCAATCGAATTCGTTCGCGAAGTTTTGGTCTACCTACTACAGACCACCTACTACCTACTAGAAAGGGGTTCACCATTGTGGAACTTTTGGTTTCTATCGGGCTTTTTGGAATAATCGTTTCTATCGCGATGG
>CAZHBZ010000009.1:0-27959 GCA_964530925.1 uncultured Candidatus Saccharibacteria bacterium | reverse complement strand
ATTCGAGACAGGCTCTTAAGGAGGCGGAAGATAGCGTGACGGCGCTCCGAAAATAAAAAGCAGAAATTGGAAGCAGGAAGCGAGGAATAGGCGCTGGAGCGAATCTAGTCGAAATAAAAATAATAGTAAAATTTTCTAACGGGACATGGGAAAAACATATTTTGCGATACCGGCGCTTGCCCTTATCCTCGCTTCCCTTTTGGTTCCGGCGTTAGCTTCGGCCGGCGCTTTCAGCCCGTATTGGGGTCCGATACTTTCCTGCAGCGGTTCGCCACAGCCGGATTCGGAGCTTAAGCAGTGCACCAGCTTCTGCGATATTTTGGCAACCGGGCAGAACATCGTGAAAATGGCGATGACCCTCGCCATATATATTATCGCTCCGCTTTTTCTCGTTTGGGGCGGGGCAAAAATAATGATCGCGCGCGGGAATCCGGAAGCGATAAAGGAATCCCGGAAAATGCTCCTCGCGACTTTTGTGGGAATTGCGATTACGGTTGGCGCTTATGTCATCGTGAATACCTTCTTCAGCCTTATCGGCTGGACATTCCCAACCGTTGAGGGGACCCAGCAATCCACTTGGTCGGAAATACGTTGTAATTAATATGAGAAAAGCGGTATTTTTGGCGCTCATCTTTCTGGGCTTATTTTTATCTTCCGCCTCTGTCTTTGCTGCCGCCGAAATCAGTACCAACCTCCCCGGTCCATATGATGTGGCGGAAACCGGTCCGGTAGGCATTATCGCGAACGCCTACTATATAGCCCTTGGAATAGGAGGTCTTCTGGCTTTCGGTTCTATCGTCTACGCCGGGATAAGATGGACCACTTCTCAGGGTAATCCCGGGACTATAAGTGATGCTAAGGATCAGATAGTCCAGGCTCTCTGGGGCTTGGTGCTTTTAGGGGGCGCCTATGTCATCCTAAATACCATTAATCCCGAGCTTACGGTTTTGAGGCTTCCGGCGCTCGGCGAAATAGTTGCTCCCGCGGGAACGACGTCTTCAAGCACTCCGCCCGCGGCCGAAGGAGAGTGTTCATCCGGGGAATGTGTGAGTATTTCGAGCGTCGTCGCTACCTGCAAGAACGGATGTAGCGCGGATCAGAAAATGTTGGATGCGCTCACTTGCCTGCATAACGAGCACGGTTGGAATCTCCGGATAACCGAAGCAATGCCGCCAAGTTCCGCCCATAAAGATCCCCGGCACAATAACGGCTGCGCGGTGGATATAACCTTGCATGCCCCGCCGGTTCTTGCCAGTGATTGCGCAAAAGTAAGAGACCTGATGTCCGACATTTCAAGTTGTGGAGGGTCGGGCTTGAATGAATATTTCGCGACTTGCGGCGGGAGCAACACGGAACATTCGACCGGAGAGCATATTCATATGAAGGCGTGTAATTAAAATGAGAAAAATAATCATTTTGTCCGGAGTCGTAATTCTGCTTGCGGTAGCCAGCTATTTTTTGTTTTTCAATCGATCCCTTCTAGACTCCGCGCTTAGCGGTAAAGAATCTCCGAGCGAAGAGCCGTCGGTGGCCACAACCACCCAAACCGAGGTTCGGGACATAAAAAAAGATTTGCCGACGGGGGAAGAGTTTTATATTTCCGCGAAAGGCGGCTTGGTTAAAGTGAATAATTTTTACCTCGGCAATCCGGAAATACTCGAGGCGGATGTCATAGGACTGCATTCGGGTGACGCATATTCGATTTTGTATTCCATGGACTCTTCGGTTTTTTGGATTAACTATGAAAATTCTCCTGATTCGCGTTTGCGGACGGAATCCGAAAATGTATTTTTGAAACTTCTCGGAATTGGCAGGGAAGACGCGTGTCGTCTGGAGGCTTGGGAGACCATTGGGAGCGCTCCTCGGAAAACGTCGCTAAGTTTTTGCGGAGTTCCGATTAAATGAAGAAGGCTTTAGGATTTTTTGCGATTCTTTTTGTCGGAGCCGCGCTCCTCGCGACTATTTCTGCTTATAATCGGGCGGGAAAAAGAGAAGCTCCGATTTTAACCGCGTCGATTTTTGAAGCGTTTCCTTTGGCGCCCAAGTCCGACCGGATTTTACTCCAGGGTCCCGGCGGGGGAGTCTGGGTCAATAATTTTTATAAAATTGCCAAAGCTGCCATGCCGGAAGATAACGCGGCGCTTGTGGTCCGCGCCGCCGATTACGATATTATTTATTTTCGCGCTGGCGGGAGTTTCGAGCTTGCGCTTGGTATCTCGGCTTCCGCGCCAGTGAAGGATGCCGCCGAAAACTCATTTTTCGGCATTCTCGGAATCGGCAAGCAAGAACTTTGTAAGCTAGACATAAAAGTTTCTTCTCTTGGGCCCGGAGGAGATAAGGAGTATTCCAAACTGAGCTTCTGCCAGAGCGTTTTCCGCACACAATAAAATCTCGCCCTTCGGGTTGGCGAGGATGAATCCCCCCACTTGCCCTTGGCATAGAGAGGCGGCAACCCCCCACACTTGCCTTTGGCAAGTGTGGGGGTAAACTTAAACAAATGGATAAAAAAATTATAATAACTTTATTTTTTGGAGCAGCCTTGTTTCTAGTTGTTGCGGCGCCGCAAGTTATGGCCGCTCCTCCAAGCGGAGGGACAACCGGGGATTCGACGGAGCAGGTGATCGATCTAAAGGACTTGAGCCCTCTGGGTAGCTGCGGGAAATTAGATTGTATTCTCGAGAAAATAATGGATTTGATCTATTATCTTTCGATTCCCATAACCTCCATCATGGTTCTTTGGGGCGGATTTCAGATATTAACCGCGGCCGGAAGCCCGGAAAAGGTTAAGACGGGAGGAAAGACAGTTCTCTACGCGGCAATCGGTTTCGCGGTGGTGATACTTTCGAGAGCCGTGACCTATCTGATAACCGATATTATAAGCAAATAAGCCGAGGATTTATTTTTTCGGATATTTATGCTAAGCTCTAAATATTGAAAGGTCGGAGTTTTTCGAATTACATATGAACAAAAAACTTATAGCTTCATTTGTTCTTATCGCCGCCGTGGCTATGGCCTTTATGCCGGTTTTTGCCGGAGCGCAGCTGCCACCCGGAACCGAACCGTCTGTGAGCGCGAACAGGTTTCAGAGCCTTGAAGGAGTTAAATTGTTTATCAGGGACGTCGTTTTGGGGACTTTGAAGTGGGCTTTTTGGATTCTTGCCACGATAATGATACTCTACGCGGCGTTTATCTATCTGACCGCTGGAGGAGATCCGGACAAAGTTAAGAAAGCGAGCCACATGCTGCTTTACGCGGCAATCGCTATGGCTGTCGCGCTTTTGGCGACGGTTTTGCCGAACCTCGTGGCGAGCATCGTTTCGTCCTAGGCCTAAATACTTTTGAAGTATTAAAAAACCCGGACAGTCCATGGACTATCCGGGTTTTTTTGTAAAGAAAGAGCCCCGACTCGCTTACCACGAGAGGCTAAGCGAAGTCGGGGCGAAAGGAACTACTTGTCGAATTCGACGGAGATTGTGGCTACCTCAGTTCCCCGGAGGCGAAACGCCCGGCGAGGAACGTCCGGGAACCACTGCTCCCCGGCGGCATCGTCCACTCGGCGGACGGTGCCGTCCAGGAAACGGTATTCATACCACTTTCCCAGATCGTTTTCCACCAAGAAGGGGGAGCTGGCCGGGATGCGAATGAGACCGCTCCAGCATCCCTCCTGAAGAGGGACCGCCACTGGCGCATCAGGGGTCGCGTGAACCTCTGTCGCTCCCGGGCAAATCGGAACTTTTGTATCCGCGCTTGGGACGATGGCGGAGGCGGGCGGCGGCGTGGACGGCTTGTCGATGTTCGCCGCGATCCACTCCGTAGCCGCCTTCGTCCGGTTGGGGACGAAACTGGCCAGAAGGAAAATGATGAGCGCCAAGCCCAGAAGGCGGGAGGCGTTCACCCAGGTGAATACGTGGGACGGTCCCGGGATGTGGCTCTCCACGAGTCCGAGGGTCAGTCCCACGACCGCGATGAGGAGCACCCGGAAGGCGCTCCACTCGCGGGCGAGATGGACGTAGGCCATGGAGGCGAGAATGGTGAGCAGCCCGATGGCCGCCCACTTCGTCCACTGATTCTTGAATCCGGCGAAGACTTCTTTCATTTCCTTCTCCTACCTCTTTTTTTCGCCGACAGTCGCTGTGACCGGCGTCTCCTTGAAGAGAACACCGAGGACTGCCTTGACCGACCCCGCGAAAAGCAGGGCGGGCAGGGCGGCGATGAAGAAGATGATTGCCCAGAAGATGAAGACCATGGCTCCGAAAAGGAACCACGCCTGGCTTTCTGTGGCGAAGCCGACGATGACCGTTCCGATGACGGTCAGAATGGAGAGGGTGGCGAGGGTGATGAGCCCACCGATGTATTTGGGGCTCAACACCTTTCGAGTGAGATCGACGCCTCCCCAAAGGAGGCACTCGAGCCCCATCGCGAAGGCGCGGATTGCCGCGCCGAAAGCGCGCAGGAGCGAACTCATGACGGCCTCCTTACCTCGTTGCCCGCGTCCGAAGACGGTCGCGGAAGTTTCGGAGCGATCCGCCGGGGCCAGTGATAGCCTCGAGCGGGTCGGCTAGTTCCTTCGCCGCCTTCGCGACGCTCTTGCCGAGCTCGCTTCGCTCGAGCTGGAGCCCGAGCTGGCGGAGGAGCTGCTCGATCTTGTCGTTGTCGAGCATTTCGAGGTGGCCGAAGAACTTTCTCCGGTCAGTCTTGAGTTCGGTGGCCAGAATCGGCCACATCCACTCGTTGCCCCCGGAGAAGCTCATGAGGAGCGCTCCGGTCCAGTTCTCGCGATAGGGATGCTTTCCGATGAAGATGACTCCGCGCTTTTTCTCGAACTCATAGAAGAGGTCGAGAATCGGCTGGAGCGCCCCGTTTGTTTCGGCGTTCATGAGCTCCATCTTGGCGACGAAGTCCACGCGCTTGAAGTCCTCTTCCTTGACCCGGTCGAGAATCATCTTCGCGATATCCATGATGACCGGGACGCTTGCCACGGAACCTTTTCCGGACAGACCGTGGCTGATCTTTTCGCCCACCAGGTGGGCGGCGATTTCGCGCAGGAATTCCATTTTATCCTCCAATGAGGACGCCGGCCCACTCGAGGCCGGGTCCGTCCGAGACACGCACGCGGATCGCGCGCTTGTCTCCGTTCGGGATGTTGGTCGGAAAGACGAACATCCCGAAGTTGTCGGTTGTGAACTCGGAGGGAGCTCCGCCCTCGATGACGAGTCCCTTGAAGTTCGGGATGCTCTTTCCGCCCTCTTCGGCCACGAAGATGAGGAGCTTCTGGCTCCCCAAGGGGCCGACGACGCGGACGGTGAGCTTCCCGGGTTTCAGAGCTTCCTTTTTGGGAGGCTCCTCGTACACGACAGCCTTGGATTTCCAGTTTCCCGGTTCCACTTCGAGATAGGCGACGAGTCTGTAGTTTCCGGGAGCGGGCAGTGTGAAGGTTGCCTGCGTCCGGCCGGACTCATCGGTTTCCTCGACTTGGGAGTCGTGTCCTATGAGGACGAAGATGACGTTCAGGGGTTCGCTCGGGGCATGCTTCTTGCGAAACGTGACCGTGGCGAGCGCCTGAAGGTTGCTTTTGTTCAGCGTGTAGTCGAGGTTCAGCGAAAGCCCGCTTCCGGGCTCCCTCTGGCCTCGCGTTTCTGTCGTCATCTTCTCACCTCTTCTCCCCGCGTTTGCGGGGCTGTTTTTGTTGTCAAATTTGCTTGCTCGAGCCTTATGCTCAAGTAAGGGAATTATATCACTAAATGTTAAAAAAGTCAACCCCGTAGTGAAACTTCGCCTTATGTATTTCGCGGTGCCAGCGGGAGCTGATGCCAGGTAAAAAAGTCCATATTTTGGAAATATCTGCGAAAGAGGCAAGCGGTGGCAGCGGGCGAAGTTCTACTATGGGGTCAAGTTCTAGCAGCGCGCCTTAATGTTGTGGGAGCCTTCGATTTTGCTATATTTTTTGGGGCATATAGAATATAAAAACGGGCCCGCTCCGCTGGAGCTTTAACGAGGCGAGCAGGTGGCAGAACGAAGAATATGCTCCCGTGGCGGAATTGGCATACGCGCAGCGCTTAGGACGCTGTCCCCAAAAGGGTTAGAGGTTCAAATCCTCTCGGGAGCACAATATCTAATTTTTTATTTTCTCCTTCTGCCGTGAAAAGATTTATGGATGTCTTTGAGCGTCTTATTCGTGAGGTGGGTATATATCTGTGTGGTGGCGATATTGGAATGTCCCAACATTTCTTGGACAGCGCGAAGATCCGCCCCGTTCATGAGCAAGTCGGTTGCGAAGCTGTGGCGTAGTTCGTGCGGGTGGACATGTTTGCCGATTCCCGCGCGTTTGGCGCGCGAGTCTATCAGTCTTTGGACCGCGCGGGGAATGATGCGTCCCAAAACTTTGCCATTCTTGGTAAGGCTCACGAAAAGCGCCTGGTCCGCATCGGTTCTTTTGTCCAAATACATTTTAATTGCGCGCCGCGCGCCGTCGGAAAGAAAAACTACTCTTATTTTTTCGCCCTTCCCGCGCACCGAGAACTCGCCCTGGTCCAAATCCAGATATCTATCCAAGGAGCAGAGTTCGGAAACGCGCAGTCCCGTGGAAAACAAAGTTTCGAGTATCGCCCAATCTCGAAGATCTCGAAGATTTGGATCTTTGGGCGGCACAAGCAATCGTTCCATGTCTTTATACTCCACGACCTCAATATCGCGTCGGTTCATTTTCGGGAGTTCTATTTTGTCAGGAGCCAGGGAGGGGACATCGCGTTTCGCGAGGTATTTTAAAAAATTTCTTATCGCTATCGCGTAATAGCCCTGGGTTATCTTTTTTATATTTTCCCTCGAGAGCGCCACCCTAAAAGAGCGGACGGAATCTTCGGTAATATCCTCGGGGGACTTGGGTTTGGCGAAGGCAAAAAATCGCTTGAGGTATCGCTCGTAATTCTCCCGGGTTTTAACCGAGCGATTTTTTTCTATCTCCAGATAGTTCAGATAATCGGTAAACAGCTTGTCGAGCGTGGCCATACCTATATTCTAGCATTAATATTTTGCGACACATGATGTCGTTTCATGTGGGTTTGATTTCTGCCAACCCGGGCGAGTTTTCTTTTTGACAGGGGCCCTCGGAGCCCCGCCAGGCTTGGTGTCGCCCGGGGCGACCTGCCGGGGCGAGAGCGCAATGGTTTCCGTTCGCAGGAAACGGAAAACCATGTCCCTGACAAAAAGAAAAGGAGCGAAAAGTTGTCCACAGGGGTCTGTTGCGGAGGTCGTCGCCGGTGCTATTATTAACTCAGGCCGTTGAATTCAAAATAGCTCGAACAAAGCGGACGAAAGTCTGCTCAAGTCCTGCTCGCCTTAAGCGAGCCACACTCACAGGAGCCCCACGGGGCTCCTTTTTCTTTTCTGTTTTTAAATGTCGACGGAATTGACAAAATCCTTTAATTTGCTATAATCTTGCCAGTCTGAAAGTGTTAACAATTTTTTAGTTCACGAATCATGGCGAAGAAAGAGAGGAGAAAGAAATGGCAAAGCAGGTTCATGTGACTCTCACCGAAAAGGGCAAGGCAGCCCTCTTCGGCAACTTCCGGGCCGAGCTCAACATGCCCGAACTGCTTCGGGGAGTTGCCCTTCTCGGATCGCGTGGCGAGTTCGCGCCTTCAGGCCAGAACGCCGGCGGCGCCGCAATCTACACGATCGGACCCAGGGAAGTGAAGAGGGTCATCGGCTTCCTCGACGGCGAGGTTGGCCGGCACATCACGAGGGGCCGCGCGATGGCCGCCCTCTGGCGGGCGGAGAAGGAGATCGAGCGCATCGAGAAGGAGTCGCCCGGCGTCGATCTCTCCGAGGCGCAGGTCAGCCTCAACGAGGCAGATCTCATCCTGAACGGCGAGGGCGAAGCGGAGAGCTTCGACTTCCGCGAGGGATGGGAGAGGGCCGAGGAGGCCCTTTCGCTCGCCGCGGCGGCCGAGCTCGAGTTCCTCGGGCAGATGGCCTCGGAGCTCTGCGAGAAACAGAACCGAGGCGAGGACGTCAGGGAGAGGATCCGCCAGGCCTACGGAGAAGTCGGCGGACTCGAAGGAGCCCTCCAGCTCCGGAGGCTCATCGCCGAACTCCAGCCCCCCGTCCCGGCTTACCGCGGGCGCGGATACGAACATCGCACCGCGAACGCCAGGTAGCCAACGTGCCCTGGAATCCGAAAGGATTCCGGGGCCTTTTCATATTTATAGAGAGATTTTCCAAAAATACTTGCAAGAAAAGTCAAAGCGCTGTATTATAGGCCTATGCTTTCTAAGCGAACTAAGACAAAAGTAATAGGAGAACATGGCATCCACGATAAGGATACCGGTTCCGCCGGTGTTCAGATTGCGGTTCTTTCAAGGCAGATTGACGAGCTTACCGCTCATTTAAAGAAGCACGCCAAGGATAATCATTCCCGCCGCGGCCTTTTGAAGATGGTAAGTCAGCGCCGCAAACTCCTGGCCTATATGAAAAAGAAAGAGCCGGAAAAGTACGAGAAGCTTTTGAAGAAGCTGGATCTCAAGAAGTAACACAATGGCAAACACGCGCTACGCGAATCAACGGGTCGGAATCTTTATCGATGTCCAAAACCTGTATCATTCTGCGCGCAACATGTATCGCGGCCGCGTTAATTATGCGGAGCTAATGAAAAACCTCGTGGACGGACGCGAGCTTATTCGCGCCATCGCCTATGTGGTAAAAAGCGAAGGAACGCCGGCGGAAGTTTCCCGCTCCGAAGGAACAAGGTCTCTTTCGACCGAGGCCTCTTTTTTTGAAGCTCTCGAAAAAGCGGGATTGGAACTTCGGATGAAAGATCTCCAAATGTGGGCCGACGGGACCAAGAAAGCGGATTGGGATGTAGGAATGGCTGTGGATGCCATTCGTATGGCCGATTCGCTGGATGTCGTGGTTCTCGTAACCGGCGATGGAGACTTTATCCCCTTGGTCGAATTTTTAAAATGGGGAAAAGGAGTTTACGTGGAGGTGGCGGCTTTCGGAAAAAGCGCTTCGTCCAAGCTGCATGAGTCCGCGGACAAGTTCACCAACATCGAAACGATTCCGAAAAGCATTATCAGAAAGTGAGCGGACAGAATTTAGAACATAGAATCTAGAATGTAGAAGATAAATAGCTTTCTTGGCCGGGTTAATGAATTGTGAATAGAGAATCAGGTTCTCTGCTCAGAATTCGTTAATCTTTCGGCTGGAGGCAAAAATAAAAATAAAAATGATACAAAGAAAAAAATACGAGGTTGAACTCGGAGGAAAAAAGATAACTTTAGAAGTTTCGTCCATCGCCGAACAGGCTAACGCCGCGGTCATGGCCAAGTGCGGAGAAACCGTGGTTCTCGCGACCGTGGTCATGTCCGGAGAAGACACCGAGGGAGACTACATGCCTCTCAAGGTTGACTACGAAGAAAGATTTTACGCCGCGGGAAAGATTTTGGGCAGCCGTTATGTGCGTCGCGAAGGCAAAGCTTCTGAAGAAGCTGTTCTTGCGGGCCGCATAATCGACCGAACTATCCGCCCGCTTTTCGATCAGCGTCTGCGCCGTGACATACAGGTAATTGTGACCGTCTTGGCGCTCGATGAAGAAAACGAACCCGAACAGCTGGGGCTCTTGGCGATTTCCGCCGCTTTGGCTATTTCTGATATTCCCTGGAACGGGCCGGCTGCCGGAGTTCGCATTGGGAAAATAGGCGGGAAGTTTGTTATCAATCCTTCACAGGTTGAATTGAATTCTCCGGGCGTGGAAATGGAGGCGTTTGTCGCGGGACCGGAAGGCAAGCTCAACATGATTGAGATGAGCGGTTCCGATACGCAAGAAGCCGACGCTCTGGAAGCTTTAAAGCTCGGAATGAGCGCGGTAGACACGCTTGTGGCGTTCCAGAAAAAATTGGTTGCGGAATTGGGCCAGATAAAAGCCGATGTAAAATTGGCCGAACCGGACCCCGCGCTTGTTTCCGCCGTGGAAAGCTATATGGAAGGAAAAGCTTATGAGGCTGTTTATCCACATCTCACTCCGCGCGATGGTTCGCATCCGCTCGATAAAGTTGAGCGCGAAAGACGACTCGCCAGTTTGAAGGCCGGCCTAATCGCCGAGCTCGAACCGAAGTTTGAAAACTTGAATATGATGATGGTGGAGCATCTCTTTGAGACCGTTATAGATAATTTGGTTCATAAAAATATTTTGGAGAAAGAACTCCGCCCCGATAGCCGCAAGATGGATGAGATTCGTCCCCTGGACGGCGAAGTGGGGCTTTTCGAGCGCACTCATGGCTCCGGACTTTTTGTGCGCGGGAACACTCAGGCTCTGGCTATTACGACCATCGCTCCGCCCGGACAGGAACAGGTCATTGAGACTATGGAAACGAACGGCAAGCGCAGGTTCATGTTGCATTACAATTTCCCGCCATATTCTGTTGGAGAAACAGGCCGCTTGGGCACTCCGGGGAGGCGCGAAATCGGACACGGCGCTTTGGCTCTCAAGGCTATTCTTCCGGTCCTCCCGACTTCGGATGAATTCCCGTATACCATTCGCGTGGTTTCCGAAATTCTTTCCTCGAACGGCTCTTCTTCTATGGCTACCGTTTGCGCGACCACGTTGTCGCTTATGGACGCTGGCGTGCCGATAAAAAAACCAGTTGCTGGAATCGCGATGGGCTTAATGTCCAACGATAAAGGCGATTATAAGGTTTTGACCGACCTTCAGGGTCCGGAAGATCACTACGGCGATATGGACTTTAAGGTCGCGGGAACCCGCGATGGTATTAACGCAATCCAGCTGGACGTAAAACTTGAAGGGTTGACCCTTGAGATGGCCGAGAAAACTTTGGCCCAGGCCAAGGCCGCAAGACTTCAGATATTGGATGTCATAAAGGGAATTATCCCCGAACCCAGAAAAGAAATTTCGAAGTACGCGCCGAAAGTCGTGCGTATTAAGATCAGCAAAGAAAAGATTGGCGCGCTTATCGGGCCGGGAGGCAAGGTTATCAATGGCCTCATCGAGAAATACGGACTCGCGGGCATTGATATCGACGAGGATGGGGGAGTTTCCGTGGGAAGTTCCGACCAAGCTTCGCTTAACGCGGCGCTCGAGGAAATAAATATGATTACCCGCGATATTAAAGTTGGCGATATTGTGGAGGGAAACATCATTAAAATAATGGAATTCGGCGCGATAGTGGATTTGGGAGGAGGTATGGACGGAATGATCCACGTTTCCGAGCTCAAAGATGGATTTGTGAAGACCGTGGATGAGGTCGTGAAATTGGGAGATTTCGTTCGCGCCAAAGTAATTCGCGCGGAAGAAGGGAGAATTGGTTTGTCGTTGAAGCGACTTAACGAAAAGTAAAACTTTTCTCGATCAAACGGTCGAGCGAAAACGATAGCAGAAAATATAGCCCGGATGGTCCATGGACCATCCGGGTTGTGTGTTAGAATTAAGGCAATGGAAGAATTTGAATCGGTGCAACCCAGAGATCCGAATGATCCGACCCTTGGAGCGTCCTCCGTGCCGCATCTCCCGCCTTCCAATTTGGAGATAAAAATGCGGACGATGGCGAGCGACATAGAATCAATTGGCAAGGGCGGAGGTCTTTTGGGTATTTCCGGCAAAATAGCGCTTTCTGTTCCGCGGGAGGGGGTTGCTCCAAAAACCGATGTTCCTATCGCGGCGGACGTTATAGTAAAAAGCAAAACTTGGAAATATATCCTTTTGGGTGTTGGCGGCGCGCTTATACTTTTCGCGGTAGGTTATTTTTTGCCGATACTCGTTTCAAAAAACGGAGAAAAGCCTGGCGCTCTCGGAGGGGGCGGCGCTACTGCGACGACTACTCCGCAAACGAAGCCTTCGGAGCCTGTCGGGCAAGTCGGCAGATTGGTCCATAAGACATTTTTTACGATTCCGCCCGACATGGTCCTTCCGATTAGACCGGTAGAGAGCACCGGCCTTTCAGCGCTTGAGCAGTGGAGGGAGGCTTTTAGATTCGCGACGGGAACTATAACAGAAACCCAGCTCGAAAACCGCGTCGGAGAGTATCTGGCATTTTCTGATTTTCTCTCTGTCTTGAGCGTGAATTTTTCCGCGAAAAGCGTTATACAATCGAATTTTGACACTGACTTCACCTCGTTTCTTTACAAGGATGCCGCTGGATCCTGGCCAGGCATAATTCTTAGATTGAAGTCAGGCGTAAATGGGCTTTTGGTCGCGGGAGAGGTGGCGAAGCTCGAGATGGAGGACGACTTTATATCTTTTATGTTTCCCGTCTCACCGGGAAGTAGAGAGCCGTCCTTTAAAGATGCTCAGCTTTCCGGCATGCCTGTGCGGGAGCTTGGATTCGAAGCGAAGCCCGCAATGTTCGTCTACGGTTTGACTCCGGAGGGTTATTTGATAATTGCTTCCTCTGAAGACGCATTTAAAGCGGCGCTTGCGAGATTATAGACAAACAAAAAACGCCTCGAGAAATGGCGTTTTTTGTTTGCGCTAATTATTCCGCTTCTTCGGGCGCCGGCCCTCCGCCCTCCATTATTTTGATGGTTTTCTGTTTTATCTCGGTCAAAAGCTTTTTCTCTTCTTTAAGCTTTCCTTTCGCTGCCTCCATCCCAACACCTAGTTTTTCGCCTTCAAACGAATAGGTGTTCCCGGACTTAGAGACGACGCCTTTTGCTATCGCGGCGGTTAAGACATCTCCTTCATAGGAGATGCCGGAGCCGAAAAGGATATCAAATTCCGCTTCTCGGAACGGCGCTGCTACTTTATTTTTTACCACTTTTGCTTTTACGCGATTGCCTATGACCAGGTCTCCTTTTTTAACCTGGGCGATTCTTCGAATATCGATACGAACTGAGGAGCCGAACTTTAAGGCTCTGCCGCCCGGAGTCGTTTCGGGGTTGCCAAAGAAAACTCCAACTTGCATGCGGATTTGGTTGATGAAAATTATAAGCGTGTTTCCCTTGGCGGCAATGGCGGTGAGTTTTCTAAGGGCTTGGCCCATCATTCTTGCCTGGAGAGCCATGTGCGGCGCGCCCATCTCGCCTTCGATTTCCGCTTTTGGAGTCAGGGCCGCGACGGAGTCCACGACCACAACCGAAATTATTCCGGAGCGGACCAAGCTTTCCAAAATGTTTAGAGCGTCCTCGCCATTATCCGGCTGGGAGATTAAAAGATCGTTTATTTTAACGCCAAGTTTTTTCGCGTACTCGGGATCGAGCGCGTGTTCCGCGTCGATGAATGCCGCCCGACCTCCTTGTTTTTGGGCTTGGGCTACAACATTTAGGGCGAGCGTAGTTTTTCCCGAAGATTCCGGCCCGAATATCTCCACGATCCTTCCGCGGGGGAGTCCGCCCGTCCCGAGTGCCATATCCAGCGAGAATGAACCGGTGGGGACGACGGATACATTGGTCCGCCTCGCCTCGCCGAGCGTCATTATCGCTCCCTCGCCGAATTTTTCTTGAAGGGATTGCATCAAAGATTCAATGCCCTGTTTGTCTCCTACCACGTCCTTTTCTTTAGATTTTTTTTGCGCCATGAGCAAATTATAGCATGTGCGGTGTTTTCTAAAAGCTCCAAAAAACCCCGTTTCTACGGGGTTTTTGAGGTCGAGCTGGCGGCCGTGGTTGTTGCCGGCGCCTCGTAAAAAATTTGTTTTTCTACCACTATTTCGCGCCCCAAAAATTTCTTGGCCCGGATTTCTATGTTATTCTGGCCGGATTGCAGAAGCACTCCTTTTTCCCAGGAGCCGCTGTCTTCCACGGAAACCATTTCGTTATTTATGTATAATTCCTTCCCGTTCTGAAGGGTGCCGCTTATAAGAACCCGGTCGGTCATGGAGACTGTGGGGTTTGTTTTTGGATATTCTATATATAAAAGAGGCGTTCCGAAAATGCGCGGCAGTTGGGTCGCAAAATAAATTATGAGAAGTATCGGAACGATAGAGAACCAAATATATTTGGCCATTGATTTCCTGGCAAATCTGTTTTCCGGCAGACGGTCGCGGGAGCCGGATCTCTTTGCTTCCCCGTTCATGTTCCAGGTTTTCCAAATTTCTTCGCCATCAAAGCCCAAAACCTCTCCAAGTTTAACAAAATAACCCCTAAGATACGGTGCCGAGGGAAGGTGCTCCGGATCTCCTTTGAGCATATTCTCGATGTACTTGATCGAGACTCCGGAGAGCTCCGCAAGTTTTTCGATAGATATATTTTTATCCCGGAGTTTTTCTCCGAGGAATGTATTGAAAGATTCGTTTTCCATGATGTTCGTTTGTTGTAAGCCGTTGGTCGTGAGTAGTTAGAATACCGCTATGTATTTTTGTTTTACTACTTACGACGGACTACTTACGACTTACTAATCTACGGGTTTTTCCACAAACACGTCCCGAGGTTTCGCGCCATTTCCGGGGCCAATAATACCTTTTTCTTCCATAAGATCTAAGAGGCGAGCGGCTCTTGCGTAGCCGACCTGAAGCCTGCGTTGTAGAAGCGAGGCGGAAGCTTTTTGCGCCTCCGAAACCACCCTTACGGCCTCATCGTACAACTCATCGGAATCATCTTCAAGGTAAGCGTCGAATGGGTCCGCCGCTCCTTCGCTTTGACTCTCCGGCGCGGTCGCGCCCGGAGTAACGTTCAATTCTCCAATGGAAAGCATTGCTTCATTGTTCTCGCGGATGAAGTCGGCAACTTTATTTATTTCCGCCTCGGTAACGTATGAACCCTGGATGCGGCGAGGCTTGGAAAGCTCCGCGGACGAGAACAAGAGATCTCCGCCGCCCAAAAGTTTTTCCGCTCCGGCGGAATCGAGGATGGTGCGCGAATCTATTTGGCTCGCGACCTGGAGCGCCACACGGGCGGGAATGTTGGCTTTAATAAGTCCGGTGATAACCTCTACCGACGGGCGTTGGGTTGACAGCACCAAGTGGATTCCGGTGGCCCGGGCCATTTGCGCCAAACGAACGATTGCGCCTTCGACTTCGCGTCCATAAGTACTCATCAAGTCGGCCAGCTCGTCGATAACAATGAGAATGCTCGGCAAAATCTCGTCTTTGTGAGAGGCGTTATAGCTTTTGATATCGCGATTGCCGGCTTTTTGAAGCACATCATATCGGCGGTCCATTTCCGAAAGCGCCCAGCGGAAAACGCCCATCGCCTTTTTGTTTTCGGTGATGACCGGAGAAATCAAATGGGGGAGTCCGGCGTAGGCGGAAAGCTCCACCCGTTTCGGATCGACAAGAATCAGTCTGAGCGTTGCCGGGCTGTTTTTGAAAAGCATAGAGATGAGGATGGAATGAATGACCACAGATTTTCCTGAGCCGGTCGCTCCAGCCACCAATATGTGCGGCATCTTGGCGATGTCCGCGAAGATTGGTTCTCCGGTTACGTCTCGTCCCAGGGCGAAAGACAATTCTCCGCCTCCGGAAAATTCCTTAAAGCCCATGAGGGAACCTAAGCGAACCAACGCCGCGGCTTTGTTCGGAACTTCAATGCCAACCAGAGACTTGCCGGGAATCGGAGCTTCAATGCGTATTGGGTGCGCCGCCAGAGACAAGGCTAAATCTTGGCCGAGGGCGGTGATGCGGGAAAGCTTCATTCCTTCCGCGGGCTTCAGGGTGTAGCGAGTGACCTTGGGGCCGATATTTATTTCTCCCATTTCCACGGAAATGCCAAAACTTTCGAGCGTGCGCTTAATGATGTTCGCGTTCGCGCGCAAGTCGCCGGTAGTCGGTTTTTCCACGCTGGATTGCAAGAGCGAAAGCGGCGGGAAATTATAGTTTTCCACTTTCGGGGCAACGAATTTTTTGCTTGGCAGAATATTGAAGCGGGAAGGAGCTTCTTTTACTTCTATCTCTTCCTCTTCTTCTTCGACTTCCTCCTCTTGATGCCTTTCCTCTTTTTCTATCTCCTCCTGTTCCTCCTCGGGCTCTTCCGGTATCTCTATCTCTTCTTCATCTTCTTTTTTACGGAACCAGTCAAACTTGATGGACGAATTCATAGCCACGAGAATCGAGATGCAAAAAATACCGACGTTTATAACTCCGGCCGCGGCGGATCCGAATAGATATTTAAAAGCGCCCAATATCATGCCCATGTATCCCCCCTGCCCTTCGTAAAAAATATCAATAAGTCCCAAAAGCGAAAGGACCGCGAGTCCGACGCCGAGAGAGGTTATGCCGATGAGTCTGTGTTTGGAAGAAATCAAAAATATCGCGGCTAAGCCGAAAAAGGCGGCAGGCAGAAAATAATAGCCGATTCCGAAAAGCTTGGTGAGGGCGGAGAGCAGGAATTCACCCGCCGGGCCGGCCGTGTGGAATCCTGCGAGGGCTAGAATTACCCCAAGCCCCATATAGACTATGGCCCAGATGCTTTCTTTGGTATGTGGGTGGAGTCGTTCGGGTCTCTCTCTTTCCTCCGCTTCCTTCGCAATCTTCTTCTCTTTATTTTTCTTTTTGGACATTAGACACAAAACAGGCAGATGGACGCCTTCTTGTATAGTATTGTAATCCAAAAACGTTCTCTTACCAACCGTTCTTCCTGAGGGTATAATTAACTCGTGGATAAATCTATTTTTAAGTCTTATGACGTCCGGGGGAAATATCCCAAAGAAATAAACGAAAAGGATGCGGAAATAATTGCCGGGGCTTTAGCCGCGCATTTTCGTTCCGGCGAGGTAGTGGTTGGCCATGATGCGAGAAAAAGCTCGCCCAAACTATATCGGGCAGTTATCCGCGGGCTCGAGAAAACAAATTCCAGGATAACGCTCGTTAGGGTTGGGCTCATAACCACCCCGCTTCTATATTTTCTGGTTAATCGCGTCGGCGCCAAGGGCGGCGTGATGGTGACCGCCTCGCACAACCCCAAAGAATATAACGGTATAAAAGCGGTCGGCTCTAATGCCGAGCCCTTAAGCGGCAAAGACATTTGGAAAATGGTAGAGAAGCGGGTAATTAAAAAATGATTTATCGTGATTACGCCTCGTATCTCTTAAAACTTTTCCGCTCCACAAAGCCTGTTTTTGCGGTTACTGACGCGTCCGACGGCAGCGCGGGACCGGTATTAAAGAGCTTTAAACACAAGAACTTTAAACTCATAACTATTAACGGAAAGCCCGACGGAGATTTCCCGGCCCACGGCCCGGACCCAATGAGGGCTAATTCCAAGCGGGAGCTTTCCGACAAAGTTAAAAGTTCCGACGCGGATTTTGGAGCGATATTTGACGGCGACGGGGACAGGATATTTTTTGTGGACGATTTGGGTCGAAGCATCGATCCGAATGTCGCGGCTCTTCTCGTTTCCAAAAACTTTAAACCGCCATTCGTTCTGACGCCGGTTTCCGGCTGGGCCTGGCGAGAGGCTTTGGGTCCCAAGGATATTAAATGGAGTCCCGTTGGCCATTATTTTATAAAGCAAAAAATGAAGGCGATTGGCGCGAAGTTCGCGGCGGAACCTTCCGGCCACTATTATTTCGAGTTTGTTTTTGGAAAGCGTAAGGCTTATTACGACTCCGCCCTTCGGGCCCTTGTTGAATTCGCTTCGCAGGTTTCCGCCATGAAAAAGACCGGGCAAAGGCTTTCCGAATGGCTGGATTCTTTGCCAAAGTTTCATTCTTCCGGCGAACTGAACTTCTCCGCCATAGGCGGATCCTCCTCCGGAGGAAAAGTTAAAGACGTCGATAAAATTATCGCTAAAGTAAAAAAGATATATTCGAAGCGCGGCGAGGTTTCAGTATTGGATGGATTGAGCGTGGAAGGAAAAGATTTTTGGTTTAACATTCGCCCCTCGAACACCGAATCGCTTTTAAGATTAAACGCGGAAGCGAAGACGAAAAAAGAATTGGCAGCGCTCTTGGCTGAAATAAGGAAGATAATAAAAGGTTAATTCCGACGCGCGCGATTGCTTTTTGGGGCCGCAGGCTATACACTACCGGCAAGATTGAGCTTGTCTATGTTTTTGCCGCTTACTGCTCTGTCTACCTACTGCTTACCACCTACTACCTACTAATCAATGGATACCCTTGTTTTCGACATAGAAACGCAGAACTTTTTTACCTCCCCGGGCGTGGGTTGGGATAATTACGGCGCTCTAAAAATTTCCGTGGTCGGCGTGTATTCCTATCTGGAAGACAAATATTATTGCTATGAAGAAACGGAAATGGATAAACTCGCCGAACTTTTTAAAAAAAGCGCGCGGATTGTCGGATTCTCTTCCAATCGCTACGACACGCCGGTTCTAAATCTCTATTTCCAAAAACTGAATCAGGAGGGACTGGATCTTTGGCAAAAAGAGCGCGTGGATTTGCTTCACGAAATAGAAATGGCGACCGGTGAGAGGGTGAGTCTTTCGCGGCTTGCGGAAGCGAATTTGGGAGTCGGAAAGACCGGCCACGGTTCCGAAGCCATCGGGCTTTACGAAGAGGGGAAGATTGATGAGCTTAAAAAATATTGCTTGAAAGATGTGGAGTTGACCAAGCAACTTTACGATATTTATTTAAAAGAAAAAGAGCTCCTGGTGCCGAATAAGAAAACCGGCGAAGTGGATAAGGTTCGCTTCGCGCCCAAGGCCGCGACCGCTCCGCTTTTCTAACTCGGACAGTTGTTTTGTCTCCTTTTTATATCTTTGCCAGTCGGTGATTTATAATCTGAATATGGATAAAAGATTCTATTTCGATTACGCGGCTTCCACTCCGGTGGATAAGGGGGTTTTAAGGGCAATGCTTCCGTATTTTGTGGAGAAATTCGGTAATGCTGGAAGCCTCCATTCTTTTGGGCAGGAAGCGATTGCTGCCGCGGACAGAGCGAGAGAAGCTATAGCGAAAGAAATAGGCGCCGAATTCCGCCAGATAATTTTTACCGGTTCCGCGACCGAGGCGAACAACCTGGCTATCAAGGGCGCATTTTTTGCCGCCAAAAAGTATTTTAAGGAGTCCGGGATAAAAGGAAAGCCGAAAATAATCGTCTCCACAATAGAGCATGAGTCTGTTTTGGAGGCCGCTCGCTCGTTGATGCCTGAGGGCGCGGAAGTCGTGTTTCTTCCGGTAGACAAAAATGGCTTTGTGGGCGAAAAAGATCTGCGCGAGAATTTGGATGAGCGAGCCGCGGTGGTTTCCATAA
The DNA here is from genome assembly GCA_964530925.1 of uncultured Candidatus Saccharibacteria bacterium. Lineage (GTDB taxonomy): Bacteria > Patescibacteriota > Minisyncoccia > UBA6257 > 2-01-FULL-56-20 > LiPW-15. The sequence goes on along the minus strand of CAZHBZ010000009.1, from coordinate 8,862 downwards.
TGCTCGGCAACAATGAGATCGGCACAATTCAACCCATCGCGAAGTTCGCAAAAATAATTCGCGAGTTTAAAGTTGCCGGCAATGAAAAGGATTTAACGACCAACTACTCACGACCAACCACTCACTATCCCTTGTTCCACACCGATGCCGCTCAGGCCTTCCAATATGTAGACTGCAACGCGGGAAGGCTGGGAGTCGATCTTATGACTCTTTCTTCTCAAAAAATATATGGACCGAAAGGTGCCGGAGCTCTCTATGCGCGGAATCAGGAAGCGGGGAGTAAGAATAGGGCGACGGACGGTCCGAATTTACTCCTAACTCATAATTCCCATTCCCTGCTTCCGCTTCTCTCCGGTGGCAATCAAGAATTTGGCCTTCGCTCCGGCACGGAAAATATTCCGGCCATAGTCGGGTTCTCTGAAGCCGTAAAAATAACGGCTAAAATGCGGACCAAGGAAGCCAAACGGATCGAGGCATTAAAGGAATACTTCCTGCGGGAGACCAAAAAGGCAATCCCGAACGTATCTATAAATGGGACGGCGGACAAAAAGCGGGCGCTTCCCCATATCGCTAATATAAATTTGCCCGGCGGTTCGGCGGAAGAACTATTAACGCGTTTGGATCTGGCCGGTTTTGCGGTTTCGACCGGTTCTGCCTGCAGAAGCCGGAGCGCTGAACCGTCGCACGTGATTCTCGCTCTGGGCTACGAAGAAAAGCGCGCAAAGGAAAGCTTGCGAATTAGTTTTGGCAGAGATACGAGGAGGTCGGATATATTAAAATTGGTTAAGGAGATAAAAAATTCACCCTCCTAAATTTTTCGGCAGCAAAGCGGCTTTTGCCTGTAAAAAGAGCGGGGAGGGTAAATCAACAACAGGTCGCAAAGAGTAATCATAAAAGTGGAAGGACAAATGAAAGAAAAAGTTAAAATTTTAGGAATTTTATCGACTGCTTTGGTCATTTTAGCGATTGTCGGAGGAGTCAGCGTCGTTAGGGCCAGCATCTGGAGTGATTTTTGGGATAGTGTAACTTCTCCATTCAAAAAAGAGGTTTTACCGGATGCCGGCGTAAATAACCTGAATGAAAAGAAAGACCCGGTGCCCTTATATAAGCCAGCGGAAGATTATGAAAACGCGGTAGTTGCCGCGGTAAAGAAGGCCTCGCCTGCGGTTGTGGCCATAACTATCTCGAAAAACGTGCCGGTATTGGAATCTTGTCCGGGGCAGAGTCCTTTTTTCAATCTTCCCCCCGAGTTCCAGCAATTCTTCGGCGATATGCCGCAGTTCTCCGTGCCGTGCGATAAGGGAAAGAAGGAGCTTCAAGAAGTTGGAGGGGGTAGCGGTTTCATTATCACTGCCGACGGGCTCATCATCACCAATAAGCATGTAGCCTCTGATAAAACCGCTTCTTACACTGTGTTTACAAGTGAAGGCAAAAAGTATGACGCGACTATAATCGCCGCCGACCCGACCCAAGACCTCGCGGTTTTGAAGATTCAAGGCGGCGGCTTCCCGACGGTCGCCTTGGGAAATTCGGATTCTATTGAGCTCGGACAGACGGCTATAGCTATCGGCAACGCCTTGGGTGAGTTTAGGAATACCGTTTCAGTCGGGGTTATTTCCGGACTTTCGCGCACCATAACCGCTTCCGGTTCCTCGGTGGGCGCGGAGACTTTGGCTGGCGTCATTCAGACCGATGCGGCCATCAATCCGGGCAATTCCGGCGGTCCGCTTCTTAACCTGCGTGGCGAAGTTATCGGCATAAACACGGCAATGGCCAATGGCGCCCAAAGCATTGGTTTTGCTATTCCTATCAATCGCGCCAAGCGGGCCATAAGTTCGGTAAAGGCGAGTGGAGAAATTCAAACCGCCTATCTTGGAGTTCGGAGCGTGACTATTACTTCCGACTTGGCTAAGAAGCAAAATCTTCCGGTGGACCATGGTTCGCTTATTCGTGGAGGCGATGATGGGCCTGCCGTTGTCAAGGATTCTCCGGCGGAGAAGGCCGGACTTTTGGCGGAGGACATAATTTTGGAAGTGAACGGAAAAAAGATAGACGAAAATAGTCCTTTGCTTTCTCTCATCTCCGAATACAACCCCGGCGACACAGTGACGCTAAAAATAGCCCGAGGGGGAAAAGAAATGGAGCTTAGAGTTTCGCTTGGCAAGCGCCCGCAGTAATCGCAAAGCTCCGCCTCCAAATTTTATTGACACGTATTCTTAGACGGCTTAACATATGGCCAGTTCGGTAAAAGGAGGGTTTATGATTATCGATGGAAGTTGTCCGGTAATTGAGGAGAAGAAGGCGTCTTTCTGGGATAAGCATCCCGCGCTCTCCGGCCCGGGGACAATTGTCCTCGGTTTCGGCGCTGTTGCGGCAATCGACAGACTTTTTTATTTGATCGGTGGATTGCCGCTCGTGGAGCGGATGAGAATCGTGCCGATTTGTGTCGGCGCCCTGTTTTTCATCAAAGGCTTTTTCATGTCCCAAATCAAGAAAGCAGGGAAGCAGCCACGGCAACCGATTTCTACGGCAGCGCAACTCGCGGATGTCCAGCCGAGTGTGGCGCCTGCTGCGGACGACGCAATTCCGGAGTACTACTGCTGCGATAATCCACACCCGTTTGATGACGGGCGGGTGACCGTCTGCGGATGTTGCGGCGAGCGGTGGTGATACTGCCGTCTCAGATGTGACAGGAGGATGTAGGTGGCATTTTCGCAAACTGAGATTCTCGCGCGGATCGACCTGCTTCTCAAGGACTGGCGAACGGAGATATTCAAGAAAAACGCGAACGGTTATATCGCGGACATCATCAAGTCGCTCCATGGACTCCAAGTCGCCGTGTGCGCCGATGAGTCTCTTGCGCGGCGAGAGAGAAGGGCGAGCAGCTTCTATCGCCTCATCTCGGAGGACCCAAGGCTCTCGGAAAACGAGCTTGGGAAAAAGACCATTCAGCTCTTCTCCGATTATGCGCAGCGCTCGGGAAGCTAGGCCTCAGAACAACCATTGGCAATCTCATCTCGAGATTGCTAATTTTAATATTCGAGGATATACTTTATTTGTCGAGTTTCTAACCCCGCCGCGCCCCCTGGCCCAGGAGTTTTCTGGGGGATGGGCGAAGTGTGGGTTATAATGAAATAAAATAAATTCAAATTTAGGGCTGGCGGGGTGCTCGATTTTATAAGCCTCGCTTCGCTCGGATAAAATCGGCATGCCCAATCACAGATTTACTATCAAAGCCCAAGAAGCATTGCAGCGCGCGCAAGAAGTGGCCGCGGAACGGAACCATGGCGAATTAAAAGGTTTACACCTTTTACTCTCGCTTTTGGAAGACCAAAGCTCGCTGGTCGTTCCGACCCTCCAAAAAGCCGGAATTGGCATTGACGTGCTCACGGATGAGATAGATATGGCGCTCGACACCCTTCCCAAGATGGTCACGGTCGCAAATGTGAGCCAGCTTTATCTTTCCCAGGAGCTGATGAAGATTTTGGACCAGGCAGCGAAGATGGCTGCTCAGCAAAAAGACGAATTCGTTTCCTGCGAACACATGCTTTTGGCGCTTTTGGAAGTTCCCTCGGACGCGAACGCGCTTTTACAAAAATTTGGCGCGCGACGTGAGTCCGTTTTTAGGATCCTGGCGCAACTTCGGGGTTCCACTCGAATTACCGACGAGACTCCGGAATCCAAATTCCAGGTTTTGGAAAAATACGCTATCAACATGACCGAACGGGCCAGGGCCGGGGAGTTGGATCCGGTTATCGGCCGCGAAGAGGAATTGCGCCGGGTGATGCAGGTGCTTTCGCGGCGCACCAAAAACAACCCCTGCCTTATCGGCGAACCCGGGGTCGGGAAGACGGCAATCGTAGAGGGCTTGGCGCAAAGGATCGTGGCCGGGGACGTGCCGGAGCCTTTGAAGGGCAAAGAAGTTCTGATGCTTGATCTCGGAGCCCTTATAGCCGGAACGAAATTCCGCGGTGAATTCGAAGATCGCATGAAAGCTTTTATGAAAGAGATAAAGAACGCCTCCGGCAAGATGGTTCTGTTTATCGATGAGATCCATACCATTGTCGGCGCCGGCGCGGCCGAAGGAGCGATAGACGCTTCGAACTTGTTGAAACCGGCGCTTGCTCGCGGCGAATTACATACCATCGGCGCGACGACCATTCGCGAATATCAAAAGCACATAGAAAAGGACGCCGCCTTGGAGCGCCGTTTCCAGCCCATTATGGTGGAGGAGCCTTCGCTCGAAGATTCGATCGCGATCCTTCGGGGCCTCAAAGAAAAATACGAGATACATCATGGGCTTCGCATTTCCGATGAAGCGATCGTGGAAGCGGTGAATCTCTCCGCGCGCTATATTAGCGATAGATTTCTGCCGGATAAAGCCGTTGATTTGATAGATGAAGCCGCCGCCGCAAGAAGGCTGGAAACGGAGAGCTTGCCCAAAGAAATAGATAAAATACGCCGGGAGGTTAACAAGCTGGAGATAGAAAAACAGGCTCTCGCCAAAGAGAAGGGAGAAAAGCACGCCGCCCGGGTTAAGGAGATAGAGAAAGAGTTGAAAGATTTTAAAGAGCGGAACGACGAACTTTCCGCCCAATGGCACAGCGAAAAAATAAAATTCGAAAATCTTCACGAACTTCGAAGGAAAATAGAGAATTTGAAGCGCGAATCGGAAGTCGCGGATCGCGATGGAAATTTGGAGCGCGTGGCGCAGATAATTTACGGAGAGTTGCCGCAGGCGCAAAAAGATTTCGAGATTTTCGAAAAGAAATATTTTGGCGCGAATAGGCCGAAGAAAGGCAAAAACGAAGCCTGGCAATTTTTGAAAGACGCGGTTGATAAGGAAGACGTGGCCGCGGTGGTTTCGAGATGGACAGGAGTCCCCCTGAATCGCATGCTCGAAACCGAAAGCGAGAAATTGCTTAAAATCGAGGAAGTTCTGCACACCCGGGTTGTGGGCCAAGCGGAAGCCGTTTCGGCGATTGCGCGAGCTCTTCGGCGCGCGCGCGCCGGACTCTCTGACGCGAATCGCCCCTTGGGCTCTTTTATGTTCTTGGGACCCACCGGCGTGGGTAAAACCGAGCTCGCAAAAGCTTTGGCGGAGTTCATGTTCAATGACGAAAAAGCCTTGATTCGCGTGGATATGTCCGAATATATGGAGCGACACGCGGTTTCGCGGCTTATCGGTTCGCCTCCGGGCTATGTCGGCCACGAAGAAGGAGGACAACTCACCGAAACCATCCGGCACAGGCCTTACAGCGTTATCCTTTTCGATGAAATAGAAAAGGCGCATCCAGAGGTCTTTAATATCCTCTTGCAGGTGCTTGACAATGGTAGGCTTACCGACAGCAAGGGGAAGACGGTGAACTTCAAAAACTCCATAATTATCATGACTTCGAATGTCGGAAGTGAGTTTGTAGCGGCCATGTCCAAGATAGGTTTTGCCGTCACGGACGAAAAGAAATTCAAGCGCGAAGAGGAAGACTACAAGGACAAGATAAACGAGGCGCTTCGCGAGGATTTCCGACCGGAGTTTTTGAATCGCATAGACGAAATAGTCATCTTCAATCCGCTTCGGCTTAAGGACATCGAAGCTATCGTTGATCTGCAGTTTAAAGAGGTGGAGGAGCGTTTAGCCGAAAAAAATATTAGAATAGTAATAGATGCCGCCGCGAAGAGGCATTTGGCCGAAGAGGGTTGGAGTCCGGATTTCGGCGCCCGCCCCTTGAAGCGTCTCATCCAAAAAACAATTCTTGACGCGCTGGCCGATAAAATAATCCGAGGAGAATTAAAAGATGGCGGAAAGGTTAAAGTTAATTACAAGGGGAATACACTGGTCTTTAGCGTTTAAAGCTCTGGTTGTCGCCGCCGCGTGGGTCATGCTTCCGGAGTGGGCAGCTTGGGTTTTGGGCGGCGTGTTTTATTTTTCCTCGCTTTTCAGGGCGCGGTGGATGGGGTTGCCGCTTGCTTCCGCATTTATTCTCGCCCATTTTCTCGGGCAAAGCATGCCGGTGGGCTTGGGGCTTGGCGCAATATTTTTTCTTATCCTGGGACTCAAAGAACTTGTTTTTATAGATCGAAGGTTTGCGTCCACGCTCATGGTCTTCGGCATTTTGATAATGGCCGGGCTTTTGCTTTACGGCGATTTGGATGTTTGGTCGCCATGGATGCCGATAAAGACCTTGCTCTTTGCGGGACTTTTCTATTTTCTCGCAAAAAGATTTCTGCTTATTTTGGAAGAATCGGATGCCAAGCATTCGCTGGCACTGGGGGTAATGTCTTTCATTCTTTGGGAGGTCTCGATTATCGCCGGATTTTTACCGCTCAATTATCTTGACCAGTTCGCGCTGGTTATTATGACGGCCTTCATCCTGTTCGAGTGGTTTCTCTCTTATATAGAAGGTAAGATTAAGGCGAACAAGATACTGCTCTACACTTCCTTCCTATTCATTTTGGCGACACTGATTTTTGCCGCCGCCAAGTGGTCGCCGTAAGAGCGGATTTTTTATTTCTTCCGTCATCCTGAGCGGGGCGGAGAGCCACAGTTGTTTGCCGTGCGCCGACCTTGACATTTATACTTAATTATGATATATTTCGACGCAGTAGCTATATTTGAAAACACGAAGAAGGGGGTCCCAAATGGACCAGAGCGCGCGGAAGATAGTTGAGCTCTACAAGCCGTTTAGGCGGCAGATGGCGAGCTCGCTGATCTTCATCCTCATTTCTCAGGTGCTCGGGCTTATCGGCCCATATCTCCAAGGGAAAACCGTGGACGCGGTTATCGGCAGGAATTTCTCTTCCGCCTACTGGCTCGTTGCCGCGGCTTTTTTCATCTATCTGACGCGCGTTGTTTTTCTGTCCTATTGGCGGGATGTCTATGAGGTCCGGAATTTGGACTATAGTATTCCGGAGCACATGAACTCCGTCACTTTCGAGAAGCTCTTGAGCTTCTCCTTGGGACAGCACATCAACGAGAACAGCGGCCTAAAGCAGAGCGTTATAAATCGCGGGCAGCATTCGCTCACGAGTTTCGCATACATGGCGCTCTACAACATGTTGCCGACCATTTTTGAAGTCGTGCTCATGATCGTGGCGCTATTCTGGATCAGCTTTCCGATGGGCCTGGTTGTTCTTTCGGGCGTTTGTCTTTATCTCGCGGGGATCATCTATATCAACAAGAGGGTGATGCCCGAGCTCAAAAAGCTTGAGAAAGAACAGAATGAGAACTCCCGCTTTCAGGGGGAGGTCGTAAGAAACGTCGAGCTCGTGAAGGTCAATGCGCGCGAAAGAAAAGCGCGGATTGAGTGTGAAGAAAATCTTGCAAACGTGAACGAACGATCCAAGAAGTTGTGGCTGCGGTTTACTATGTACGCGCACGCGCGCAACGTAATGCTCGTACTGACTAAACTCGCGGTGGGGATCCTGGGTGTGTACTATGTGGCCAAGGGCCGCTATACGCCGGGAACTCTTTTCATCTTCTGGTCCTGGTCGTCGAGCGCTCTGGGCAGTATCGGTTCGCTGAGCTATCTGCACCGGCAGATGCTTCAGATGTGGGCCAGTATCAAGAAATACTTCGCGATGCTGAGTCTCGAATCGGACGTTGTTCTTCCGCGGGGCGGAGGAGTGGCGCCCGAAAAATTCGCGGGCAAGATCGAGTTTCGCAATGTGACGTTTTCTTACAAGAAGCGAACCGATAAACCGGCCGATCTTCCGGATGATGACGACGAGGAAGGTGGAAAGGATTTGGCCGCGAAGGAAAATGGTCCGGCCCGGCCCGCGCTTCAAAACGTGAACCTAACTATCAATCCCGGCGAAAGGGTCGCCCTGGTCGGAGAATCCGGCGCGGGCAAAACTACTTTCGTCCACGCGCTTCTAAGGGCGCAGGATCCGGATAGCGGAAGCATCTTGGTGGACGGAGTCGACCTTAAGGATCTGAATCTTGAAAGGTTCCTGACCTCGGTCGGCGTTGTCCCGCAAAGCGTTCCGCTTTTCGATCAGTCCATCAGATACAACCTGGAGTATGGTCTGAACAATGGCCATAAGCCGACGGAAGAGGATCTGAACCGGGTATCCAGGATGGCCTGCGTCGACAAGTTCTTCCCGCGCCTCGAGAAAGGCTATGACACCTTTATCGGCGAGAAGGGCGTGAAGCTCTCCGGCGGCGAACGCCAAAGGGTGGGCATCGCCAGGGCGCTTTTGAAAGACCCGGACATTCTTGTCTTCGACGAAGCGACCAGCAATCTGGACGCGGAAAACGAAGCCTTGATCCGGGACTCGATCGAAGAGATCTCGAAGGGACGCACAACCATTATCATTGCCCATCGCTTTTCGACCATCCGAAACGTGGACAGGATCTACGTTTTTGACGAAGGACGAATCGTGGGCGAAGGAACTCACGACGAACTTCTTTCTAACTGCGAACAGTATCAGCGTTTTGCGCGCCGCCAGCTGGCGGAAGCGTGAAACGCAGAACAAGCCGAGGGCCCGGAAGGGCCCTCTTTTTTTAAGGATTTTTTATCGAAACCTCGTCGCCGATCTTAATTCCAAATTTTTTGACCGAACCCGCGTTCAGTTCCAAGACCGCGTTCACCGGTTCCGGGGGATAGTATGTCGGCAGTTCAAGAAGATCATTGCTGCCTGGCGTTTCGGCTAATTCCGTAAAGCCCACTACTTTATTATCCGCTATCCAAATGATATCCAGGGGGAAATACATATCTTTCATCCAGATGGAATATTTGGCTTTGATTGGAAAAATAAAATACATGCCCGCTTTTTCCTCCATCGACTCGCGTCCGGATAATCCTTGGGCGCGGCTTTTTAGAGAATCCGCTACCTCCACGGAAAAAGTTTGAGAACCAATAG
>CAZHBZ010000008.1:5098-38978 GCA_964530925.1 uncultured Candidatus Saccharibacteria bacterium | reverse complement strand
GCGGCCGGAGGCCAACGCTCCTTTGTGGGCCGCGGAATCAACGCCGAAAGCCAGCCCGCTTACTATATTAATACCTTTGAGCGCGAGATCTTTTGCGAGTTGATGCGCGATATCTTCGCCATCCGGCGTGGTTTTTCTGGTGCCGACAATCGCGAGAGACACGTCGTCATTTTTAGGAATTCTTCCGCGGAAGTATATGCCAAAAGGAGGGAGGGGGATTTCTCCAAGGCTAGCGGGATACTCCGGTTCATTTTGGAGAGCCAGAGAAATGCCGCTCGCTTCAAGCTGGCGGCAAAGTTTTTGCGGAAGCGAGGCGTCTTCCCCAAGACTCTTAAAAGAATTTTCCCAGTTGCCGCAAGAGGCGAAAAGTCGGCCAATTTTTTTATAATTGCCGCCGAGCGCCGTAGCCACTGCGTTATAAAAAATCTTTTCGCTTTCCACTATTAATTACCAATTTACACGAAAAAATATCGTCCTGCCAGTACATGGGCTGTGTGATATAATTCATATGCGGATGAGGAAAAATTTTAAAAAGGAGGTAATTGTCGGAATTTGTATAATTGTTGGAGCCATAGCGGTATTTTTTGTGGGCTCCGCTGTCGTTTCCGGAGCGATTTCGAGCTTAAGCGATGACATAGTCGCGTCTAAGATTTTCCTTTCGCGAAGAGCTGAGCTTATCTCCAATCTTGCCGAAATTAAGAAGTCTAGTCAGGAGGTCAGTATCTATAAGCAGAAGATGAACGCGCTGCTTCCGATGCAGGAGCAGCTTTTGAATTTACCGCAGGTATTGCAGGGTTCAGCTACCGCCCATGCCGTGACTTTAAGTTTCTCTTTTCGCGGCGTGCCGACCCTGCCTCAAGCGACCACCGCCGGTGTTGTCGCTTTTTCCCTAGACTCGAGCGGAAAGCTAGAAAACCTTTTGCTTTTCTTGAATGATATTGAGCCAAAGGCGACCAGATATATAATTGCTATAGACAACTTTGATCTTTCGCGGACCAACGAAGATAACTATCACCTGGTTTTGCAAGGCCGGGCATTTTTCCAATGATTTTTCATCAAACCAAATGAATAAGCTTTTAAAAAAGTACACAGATCAGCTACTCATAGTCGTCGCCCTTCTTTTTGTCGGACTTTTGATCTGGTTTTTTGGGGACACCACAGAAATAATCGCGGAAAACTTTTCTAAAGCCATATCGCCTCCGCCCGCCACGAACGGCGCCCTAAGGTTCCACCTAGAGGATGCCAAAAAGCTCGATCTACGCGGGTTAGATTAGAATGGCGCGGACGTTTGATTGTTAAATCTCTGTAGCTCAAAACGAAACATCGGCGCGAAGCCGATTTTTTGCATTTTGTGCGCGCTATAGGGATCGAACCTATGACCTTTTCAATGTCAATGAAACGCTCTACCACTGAGCTAAGCGCGCGTTTTTGTATTTAATTTTAAAGGTGGGGGATTGGTGGAACTCTCCCCGCCTGCCGGCAGGTCTGTCTTACAAATGGCAGCGAATTATAAAACGGATAAGGATGTTTGCTCTGTGGGCATGGAAGGAATCGGACCTTCGACCTCTGTCTTATCAGGACAGCGTTCTACCACTGAACTACATGCCCTTAATTCCTTATCTGTTTTTGATGAGTGAACCATTTGGGCTTTGGCCTAATGGCCAAAGACGCAGGACAGCGCCTGCCTGCCACACTTCTTGCTTCACCCGGGCTCAAGAATCAAATTATATCAATTTCTGCTAAAATTCAATACATGACCGAGCCAGCCATCATTTTTGAAGACGAAAACTTTTTAGCCGTGAATAAACCCTCCGGGTGGCTAACTCATGGAGTTGGCCATGGTAAACCCGGGGACGAGCGGGAGCTCACCAGGTGGCTTCTCGCGCGGCATCCGGAACTATCGAAAGTCGGGGACCTGCCTGCCGGCGGGCAGGTGAGCCAACCAGAACGGCCGGGGATAGTTCACCGCCTGGATAAAGATACTTCCGGGTTGATTTTGATACCGAAAACCCAGGAATATTTTTTATATCTAAAATCTTTGTTTAAAGAGAGAAAGATAAAAAAAACTTATTTGGCTCTGGTCTACGGCGCGCTTAGGGTAAGAAAGGGAATTATTGAAGAGCCTATCGGGATTAAGTCCGGGACTATAAGGCGATCGGTCGGAACCGGAAAGATGTTAAAACCCGCCGCTACGGAATACGTTTTAGAAAAGGAATTCGAGAACGCGAAAGGGGAGAAATTCTCTCTAGTAGAAGTGTCGCCGCTTACCGGACGCACCCACCAAATAAGAGTGCACCTGAAGCACTTGGGACACCCAATACTTGGCGACCGCATTTATGGAAGAAAAAAGGACTCGACGAAAAGGCTGATGCTTCATGCCATAGCGATAGAATTCGAATCAAGTCCCGGGAAGAAGTTGCGTCTTGAGGCCGAACCTCCAGAGGACTTTAAGGATGCCTTCGCGGGCCTCAGGCCCGTTTAGTGTCAATTATTCACAGGCTTGTTTTAATAAATCTTTCGCATTTGCTATAATGAATGTATTGAAAAGGTCGTCTTGGAGATAATCTAAGAAACTAAAGCAACGAATAATAAATGAATAAAACTAAGGGATTTACGCTTATTGAACTTCTGGTCGTTTTGGCGATTGTCGCCATTCTTTCGGTTGTGGTTATCTTGACCTTGAATCCAGCCGAGCTTTTGAAGCAGGCGCGCGATTCTAATCGTGTATCTGACCTCGCGACTTTGAAGAGCGCGATTTCTTTGTACCTTGCGGACGTAACTACCCCGTCTATCGGAACAGCTACGCTTTGCTATGTTTCCGTGCCCACCGGGGTCGCGACAAGCACAAGGTGTGGAGCGTTCAAAGGTGCAGCTGCAACCCAGACTACTTCTTCGGTTGCCAACAATCGAAAAGTTGATGCCACCGGCTGGCTTCCGGTAAACTTTGCGTCTATCAGCTCCGGCGCTCCTATCGGAAATCTTCCGGTAGACCCGTCTAATACCGCATCCTTGTACTATGCCTATGGTGCCACTTCGACTTTGACTTTCGAGATCGACACCGTTCTTGAGAGCACAAAGTATGCTTCTTATATGACTGACGATGGTGGAGATAATGCAGATTTCTATGAAGTTGGTACAGCTCCCGGATTGACGATATAGATTCTTGGAAGTTTAGCGAAAAACATCCCGAATGGGATGTTTTTCTTATCCATAAAAGCAAAGGTTTGATATAATTAAGTAAATATGACTTTGCCGATTCCAGCGAGCCAACTTAAGGCTCGTCTTGTCCAAGAAAATTTAACAACACCGGAAAGATTTGACGCTCTTGCCGAAGAAGCCGGTTTGAAGAATCAAAACCTTCTGGACATTCTAATCTCCGAACGTATTGCGGATTCGAATTATCTGAACCGGTTGCTTGCGGAACTTTTGGGCGTGGAGCTTGTGGATTTTAATATCACTCCGGTAGACCAAGAAGTGGTGAAAATAATTCCGGAAGAGGTCGCGCGCCAAAGGCAGATAATTATTTTCAACAAAGAGGCGGACGGAACTTTGGACGTCGCGATGACCGACCCGAGCGATTTGGCGACTTTGGGGTATCTCACCCAGCACTTGCGGGCCAAGGTCCGGCCATTTCTCGCGACTCAGGCGGATTTGAATCGCGGTTACTCTATCTATGGTTCCCAGCTCACGAGTGATTTTAAAACGATAATCGAAAAAAATATCCAGGAGACCCTTCGAAATCAGGGGAAGACTGTCGAGGAGTCTGCCGGGCAGATACCGATAGTAGCCATAGTGGACAATATTATGTCTTATGCCATATCGCTTCGGGCTTCCGATATCCATATGGAGGTTTTGGAAGATGTAACCCTTATACGTTATCGGATAGACGGCATTCTTTATGAAATAATGCGCATACCGAAGATAGTGCATACGGCGCTTGTCGCCAGATTAAAACTCCTTTCGGGGCTTAAGATAGACGAACACTACGAGCCGCAAGACGGGCGATTCAGATATACTTCCGCGAATCAGGTAGTGGATGTGCGTGTTTCCGTTATGCCGACCTTCTACGGAGAAAAGATAGTTATGAGACTTCTTGAATCTTCACAAAAGCCTTTGTCGCTTGAAGAGCTGGGATTCTTGCCGGACATCGCGAAGATACTGGAAGACAACTTAAAAAAGACCTACGGCATGCTTTTGGCCTGCGGTCCGACCGGCGCTGGTAAAACAACAACGCTTTACGCGCTCATGAATATGCTCAATAAGCCGAATGTGAACATCGTTACCGTTGAGGACCCGATAGAGTATAATATGCGTTATGTCAACCAATCTCAGGTGAATGTCCGCGCCGGAATCACTTTCGCGAGCGGACTCCGAGCGATACTGCGTCAAGATCCGAATATAATCATGGTCGGCGAGATACGCGACAAAGAAACCGCGAATATTTCCGTGCAGGCCGCCCTAACCGGGCATTTACTCCTCTCGTCTTTGCACACGAATGACGCGCCTACCGCGATTCCACGTCTTTTTGATTTGGAAATACCTCCGTTTCTGGTTGGTTCGGTCCTGAGCTTGATTGTGGCGCAAAGGCTTGTGAGGAAGATTTGCAAGAACTGTATTTTTTCTTACCCGCCGGAAGAAGCGACAAGCAAGATCTTGGCGGATCAGGTTAGGGAGTTGGGCTTGAAGATTAAGAGCTACACCGTGCCAAAACTTCTTTTTAAAGGAAAGGGTTGCGCTGTCTGTAATGGCACCGGATATCAGGGTCGCGCTGGTATCTACGAAGTGCTCCCCATTACCGAGTCTATCAGAAAGATTATAGTCTCTCCGAACTTTGATTTGGACAATCTTCGGGAGGAGGCGGCGAACGAAGGTATGGTTACGATGTTTGAGGACGGACTCAAAAAGGCCGAGCTGGGCGTGACAACGCTAGATGAAGTGCTCCGGGTCATTAGGGAATAATCCAAATGAAATTATTTTAATTAATCTAATTGTTCTAAAAATATGTCAATCAATGAATTAGTCTGCGTATGTTTAGGTCAATTAGAAATTAGAATAATTAGAAATTTTTTATAATCGAATGCTATATCACTACATTGCTTCCGACATAAACGGAAAGCTCTCCGAGGCGGAAATGGATGCCGACAGCCTGCCCGGAGTTTTGCGCGTTCTGTCCTCAAAAGGGCTTAGACCGATTTCCATTCAGTCCTATAAGGACACCCAAAAAGGGTTTCATCTTTTCAGCGGCCGAATAACCTTGACCGATAAAATATTTTTGACAAAATATTTGGCGCTTATGCTTCGGGTCGGCACCGACCTTTTATCGGCAATAAATATTTTGATAGCGGACTTTGAAAAACCGGTCATGAGAAATTTGCTTTTGGAAATCCGCGAGAATTTGACCAAGGGGCAGCCTTTTAACCATATATTTTCTAAATACCCCCATTCTTTCTCGCCGGTCTTTGTGAATATGATAAAAGCCGCTGAAGCTTCCGGAAATCTTCAAAAGACCTTCGAAGACCTCTCGGTGTCTTTACAGCGCGATGGGGAGCTACGAAGCCGTATAAGGGCGGCAATGATATATCCGATGATAATTTTGGTCGCTTCCTTTTCAATCTTTTTATTTTTGGTAACCTTCGCGTTACCCAAGATTTCCACGGTCTTTACGACAGGCGGAGTGCAGCCGCCGACCTTCTCCCGCGTGGTTTTCGGCGTCGGTAATTTCGTTAATTCCAATCTTACAATTCTTATGATTTCGCTTGTGGTTCTCGCCATTTCTCTTTGGTTGTTCCTTTTTAAGACGGTAATCGGCAAGCAGGTTTCCGCGAACATAATGAGCCGGACGCCTGTTCTTAAGAATTTGTATCGCGATTTGGCGATTCAGCGTTTCTCATCCACTTTCAGCTCCCTTATGAAGGCCGGGCTTCCGATCATTCAAGCTATAAACATAACCGCCGAAGTCGTGGGCGCCTATCAGTTTAAGGACGCGCTGAATCGTATTGCCGAGGAGGGCCTGGCAAAGGGCTTGACCATAGGCGACGCGTTCAGAAGAGAAACTATTTTCCCGCGCGTGGTTACCAATCTAGTGGCGATTTCCGAGAAGGCCGGCCATTTGGAGGAACTATTGGATACGCTGGCCGAGTTTTATTCCTCAAGAATAGATAACAATGTCAAAGCGCTTATCAGCATTTTGGAGCCGGCGCTTCTTTTGCTGATGGGTGTTATGGTCGGCTCAATTGCCCTTTCTATTATTATTCCCATATATCAATTAACTTCGCAGTTTTAAATAGAATCTAGAAGATAAAAACAAAACATAGTGTTGAAATTAAATTCAAAACAAACCGACAACTCGAAGATTCTACTTTCTAGATTCTGCTTTCTAAATTCTGCGCGCGGGGGATTCACCGTTGTCGAGGTTATTTTAGTTATAGGTATTATCGCCATAATTAGCACGATATCCCTGATTAGTCTCTCTGGCCGGAGGGGAACTTCGCAGCTTGATGGAACTGTAAGGCAAATCGGATCCCTTATTAGAGAAGCGCAATCCAAATCGGTTTCACAGGTCAACGGCACAACCTGGGGAGTGGTTTTCGATAATACAACCACAAGCGAAGCGTTTTACGGAATGTTCAAAGGAACCGCCTATACGACCACTTCTTCCGTCTCATTCTACGGATTGCCGGCAAATGTAGTTTACGCGACTTCCACGATTCCAGCCGGTTCGAGAGTAAGCGTATATTTTTCTCAGGTGAGCGGTTTACCCTCCGCTTCGGTTGCTATAAGTTTACTTCTCCAATCTCCCAGCCTTCCGTCTTCCACTATAAGCGTGAATTCTCTGGGGGCGGTAAGTTTTTAAAAATAAAAAATGCGTAATCATCGAAATGGCCAATCTCTAATAGAAATACTCGTTGCCATTGGAGTCGGAACGATAATGCTTTTGGGCGCGATAACCGCGCTTGCCCCGGTCATTAAAAGTTCTACCGACGTGAATCGAAGCCAGGTAGGCGCGGCTTTGGGGAAAGAGCTCTTAGATAACGTAAAAGTTTTCGCGGAGGCGAATTGGCATAATTTGGATTCTTTGGCGACAACTTCCGCAAACAAATATTTTTTAAGTCCTTTAGGAGCGAATTTGACCGCTTCGACCGGAACTCAGGCTATCAGTTTCCCTGGCGATGGAATGATGAGCGGCCTTATCGGATTTTGGCAGTTTGATGAACTAACCGGGACCATCGCCAATGATAGTAGCGGCAATGGAAGATTCGGGAATATGTATGCCGGAGCGGTCGCAAAAGACTTAAAGGTGTCCGCCGGATGCATTACCGGAGGCTGCGCCATGTTTAACGGCGACGTCGATTATATAGATATCGGGACCAGCTCTGCCTTTGGGGTTTCGAGCGGCGTAAGTATCGTTGCCTGGGTGAGATACGATGGAGTTTTTGCTGGCGGAAAATTTCCAAGAATATTTTCCAATCTGACTGGTAGCAATTACAACGGAATGGAGCTTGCTTTGGATGACACGGCCAGCAACAAATTATACTTCCAGGTTGGAAACAGCAATACTTTGAATAACGCTTTTGCCGATACCGCTATCGCCACCAGCTCTTGGTATCATGTTGTCGGGACATATGATGGATCTACTGGAAAAATTTATATTAATTCGGAATTGCAGGAAGATACTTTTAGCGCTTCGAACGCCATAGGCGCAAGCTCATTGAATTTTTGGATAGGCGGGTGGCCTGGATCAGCGGGGAACAACTGGAATGGGCTGATAGATGAGGTCAGGATATATAATCGGGCGATTTCTGCCGAGGAGGTGCAGTCAATCTACGCGAATGGAGCAAAGGGGAATTCAATAGCTTTTCACCGGTATTTTTATATTGATAATGTTTATCGTAATCCGGATGGAAGCCTCGCGGAAAGCGGCGGGGGGCTGGATCCGTCTACTAAAAAAATAACGGTAGAATATTATTGGGGAGCTGTGGCGCCAAAGGTTTTGACCGTATACCTCACTCGTTCCGCGAATCGCACTTTGTGGCAAACAGATTGGTCTGGCGGGGCCGGGGTTGACGGGCCGGCTTCTTCGACGGGCGGGACATTTTCTACTTCCTCCGGAATAGACTTCGCGACATCAACCGGTTCGATAAGGATAGAGGATCTATAAAATGAAAAAAAATTCTGGGAAAATTATTTTTTTAATCCTCGTCGCCTTAAGCGTTGGGTTGGTTTGGGGATCATTGCAGCCAAAACCAATTGCCATGGCGAATTCCAGCGCGGGGACAAACATCAAATATTCTGCCGGAAATTATTGGGCTTGGAACGATATAATTGGCTGGATGAATTTTCATGACACCCACACTATTATTATCAGTCCTTACGGATTGACCGGCTACGCGTCCTCATCTTTCGGCGAAGTTTCCCTTGATTGCCACACGACATCTATCGGGAATATCTGCGGAACTTCTAATTATCAGGTATTGAATGATGGCAATGGGAATCTTTCGGGGTGGGGTTGGAATGATCAAGCGGGATGGATAAGTTTTTGCGGGGGACAGAATATCTCCGCCTGTCCGGGTTCTATCGGCTATGAGGTGCTGGTCAGCGCGAGCACCGGAATTTTTACAGGTTGGGCTTGGAACGATTTGGTGGGCTGGATAAGTCTCAATTGTTCCAATGTCCCGGGAAGCTGCAGTACATCGCAATATGACGTGGAGACGACCTGGGTCGCCACTTCTACTGCCGGGTATTTGGAGTCAACCACCTATGATACGGGGATTGTCGGCGGGGCTCAGATAAACTCGGTGCTTTGGAAGGGTTTGCAACCCGCCGGCACATCCGTTAATTTTCAGTTTGCCGGCTCAAACGCGACTAACGGTCCGTGGAACTATACCGGGCCATCCGGATCAAATAGCTATTACACCACCGGTCCGTCGATTCCTTTCCCGGTTGACTATGTTCTTCACAACAACCAACGCTATTTTAGATATAAGGTCCAATTGGTATCCGATCAAGCCCAAAGAAATACGCCTCAGGTGGACGATGTTATAGTAAATTGGAGCCCATAAATACAGTAAATAGTAATTAGTGAATAGTGAATAGAAATATTAAACTTACGTTATAGATAAACGAAGACGCCAATTTAAACTTATTATGCCGCTATCTACTATCTACTATCTACTATCTACTACGCGCCGTTCCCAGGCCGCTCTGTCGCTAATTTTTCTTATCGGCGGCATCGCTCTTTTGGTGGCGATTACGCTTTCTCTTGTGGCTATCAATTTTTTGAATTCTACTTTTGCTTTTCAATCCGCAAATCGAGCGATGGCGTCGGCGACAAGCGGGGTGGAAGACGCGCTCATACAACTTAATAGGAATTCAAGCTTCGCGAGTCCAGGAGGATATACTGTCCCGTCTGGTTGCGAGGCGGGGACGGCTGATTGCGCCACGGTTTTGGTGACGCAGGATTCTCCCGGGGACAACCAGGCGACAATTATGTCCACAGCGACATCTTTTGCGTCTCAGCGTAAAATTCAGGTAGTGGTATCAATAGATCCGAATACCGGTCAGTTAAACATGGTGTCCTGGGAAGTTAAGACTTTATAGGGATGAAGCAAAACTCTCTAACAAAATTTTTATCATTTTTGAGGGCAAAGCCAATGATTGGCGGGCTTGAGATCGCCGATACGGCGCTTAGATTTGTGGTCTGGGACGGAAAAACTTTCCAAATGACCGGACTTAAACTCCAACCCGGCGTAGTGGTTGGCGGACAATTGAAGGACAAGGAGCACTTTGTTGCCGCTCTTAAGATATTACACGCGCAAATTTTGGGCGAAAAAAAACATCGAGTAAAAATAAATGCCATCGTCTCCCTGAGTTCAATTGGTATATATACGCAAGTCTTCACCTTGCCGTTTATAGAAGGCGAGAGCCTGGAGAAGGCGGTGCAGTTGAATATCCAGATGATTTCCCCGCTGGATTTTTCGGAGGCTTATTCCGGCTGGCAGTTTGCGAATAAAGACGAAGATAAGGTTAGGCTTGAAATATTAAGCGCTTTCGCGAATAAAGGCGTGGTGGACGAATTTGCCGGGGCTTTGCGGGAAGCAGATTTTTTGACTGTCGCGGTAGAATCCCGGGCTCTTTCGCTTACAAGATTACTAAAGGAAGCCGGGATTGGTTTTGATCCAACTAGGTCGGAAGTGGTGATGAGCGTGGACGGGAGCGGGTTGGATTTTTTGATAATCCGCCATGGACAGCTTCATTTCGATTATTTTACCTCCTGGCGCGATATTCAGGGTGAAACTAAGGAAATTTCTTCGGATGTATTCAGCGCGGCGGTAATCAGGAGTTTACATCAAGTTTTGAATTTTTATAATTCTCACTGGCAGGAACCGCTCGACGAGCTAGTCCTTCTTGCCACCGGTTTCCATGATGAGATAGTAAAAATAATTCAGGAGAATTTTTCTCTCAAAACACGAGATTTTGAATTGAATACCAGTCAGACGGTAGCCCCGGACTGGTTTGTGGCCTTGGGCTCCGCGGTAAGAGGATTAACTCCCCGGCGCAACGATAAAGAAATAAGCCTCCTGGGAATAGACGCTCAAGAGGAATTCGGACAAGAACAAGTTTTGGGATTTCTGCGATTTTGGCGCGTTCTTATGCCCGCGATTGTTTCGGTTTTTATGATTGCGTTTGCGGGCGTTTATTTTTCTCTTTCGAGGATTGATGAAGGCCTGGAGGCGGACGTGGCGTCGGTAAACAGGGGCGAGCAAGCGCAGGAGATGAAGGGGATTGAGTCGCAAATTTCGGAATTTAATAAAACCGTGAGTTTGCTTTCCGGCATAGAGAGCGGCGTTATTATGAAAACTCCAATGCTCGAAAAAATAGCGGATTTTTCCTCTCGGACGGGCATAGTGATTAGTCGGGTTTACTATCAAGCGGCCAATTTGCCAGTATCTATCTTCGGTTCCGCGAAATCATCCGACGATCTATTGGTATTTAAAAAACTATTGGAGGGAGACGCTTTCTTTAAAAAGGTGGATTTGCCGCCTTCAGCGGTCCAAGTTTCTCCACAGGGGGCGACTTTTTCTATGACTTTTGAAGAATCTTAAGCCAGCTCGTTTCAAATTCTTCGCCAAAAAGCGCGTCTTTTTTCGACTTTGAAATATTTTTCAAAACAAACTCCTCGGCTTTTTTCCTAATTTTCTCTTTCGGGTCTCTAATACCGATGCGAAGGCGGGTGAAATCGGCAAAGCCGGTTCCATTCTTTATGGAGATCAATCCTCGGTGACCCGCCAAATTTGAACTTTCCGACATCTTTGTCGTCCCAAGAGGAAGATCGCTATCGTCGTGCAAAATGACAATCTCCGATTTTTGCGCGGAAAAATATTTGAGAACCGATTTAACCGCCAGTCCGGATTCATTCATAAAAGTTTTCGGCCTTATAAACACAAAAGTGTCTCCGTCGGGCATCTTGAGCTCGCGGAAACTGAAAAGCGTTCTATTTTTTTCGCTTATTTTATGAGCTTCGAGACTTAAAGAATCCGCTATTTTTTGAACAGCTAAAGCTCCTGCGTTGTGATAGGTATTTTCGTATTTTGCCCCGGGGTTCCCGAGGCCGATAAGGATTTTCCTCATATTTTTCTTATTAACCGGTCTTGCTAGGATTATACCCTATAATGTATACTCAAGTGTAATCATGCGAAAATTTCTCGCTTCCTTGCTAGAGGTAGCCGAAATCGCTCTTATCGCCTTGGGCGCGGTTTTCATTGTGCGGCATTTTCTGGTCCAGCCGTTTTTGGTATCTGGAGCGAGTATGGCTCCGAATTTTGAGAACGGAGACTACTTAATGGTGGATGAACTGACCTATCGGGTGCGGGAACCTGAGCGGGGAGAGGTTGTGGTTTTTCGCTATCCGAATGACACCACCACTTTTTTCATTAAACGGATAATCGGGCTTCCTGGGGAACATGTCGCGCTCTCTGACGGTAAGGTGGCGATAAACGATAATGTCTTGGATGAGGTCTATATTCCCAAAGAGATATCCACCCAGGGGTCTGTTGATGTGGCCTTGAAGGATGGAGAATATTTTGTGATGGGAGATAATCGTCCATATAGTTTCGATTCCAGAAGCTGGGGAGTGTTGCCGAAAGACGATATAGTCGGTATCGCGCGACTAAGGCTTTGGCCAGTGCGGGACTTCATGATTTTCGCGGCCCCAAATTATTAAATTAAATGTCAAACAAAAAACCGAAAGAAAAGAGGACTATCCCCGATGGACTCAAAACTCCAAAGGGAATGCACGATATACTTCCCGGAGAGGAGGTTTGGTGGGATAAGCTATATCGCGCCGCGGAAAAAGTGAGCGAATTTTATGGTTTCCATAAAATTGAAACGCCGATACTCGAACAAGCTTCTCTTTTTGAGCGAGCCGTTGGAGAAGACACGGATATCGTGCAAAAAGAAATGTATACCGTGAAGACCAAGGGCGGAGATGTCTTGGCTTTGCGTCCGGAAGGCACGGCGCCGGTTGCCAGAGCTTTTATAGAGCACAGCTTGGGTAAGTCTTCGCCGCTGCAGAAGCTTTGGTACTCCGGGCCGATGTTTCGTTACGAGAATCCTCAGGCGGGACGTTTCCGCCAGTTTCACCAGATAGGTTTTGAGACTATCGGCGGGCCGAATGATCCGATGTATGACGCTCAGATAATAATAGTGACTCAGAGGCTTTTGGAGGAGCTCAAGATAAAAAATCTAAATCTTAAAGTTAATTCTATCGGTTGCCGGGTTTGCAGGCCGATATATAAGCGCCAGCTTCAAACCTACTATAAGCCTCACTTAAAACAGCTTTGCGCGGATTGTAATCGGAGATACGCAACAAATCCGTTGCGTCTTTTGGATTGTAAAAATGAAAAGTGCCAGCCATTCAAAGAAAAGGTTCCGAACTTTTTCGACAAGCTCTGCAGTACCTGTAGCACTCATTTAAAGACGGTTCTTGAATATATGGACGAGCTAAAGATTTCGTATTCTCTTGATAATCAATTGGTTCGCGGATTGGATTATTATAGCCGGACGGTTTTTGAGTTTTATGTTGAGGGAGACGGTATAAATCTTGGCGCGGTGGCCGGGGGCGGAAGATATGACTATCTTTTGGAAGCTTTGGGTGGGCGTCCAACTCCGGGTGTTGGGGCGGCGTTTGGAGCCGAACGTTTGATAGAGGTAATGAAGGCGCAGGGCGCGACTCCGCAGCTCCGGGTTCCCCGCAAGGTCTTTATGATCCATGTTGGCGAGCAAGCCAAGAAAAAATCTTTGGGTATAATTGAAGAGTTGCGGAAGGGGAATATTTCCGTGACCGAAGCTTTGAGTCGGGAATCCCTTAAGGCCCAGCTCAAGATGGCTGATCGGGAAGGCGCTCCGCTCGCTTTAATTCTTGGCCAGAAAGAAATATTCGAAAATTCCGTGATTGTTCGCGATCTAAAAAACAGCCTACAAGAAAATGTTCCCCTAGAAAGACTGGTCGAGGAAATAAAGAAAAGGTTGAAGTGAACGGCTAATTTCTAATGTCTAATTTCAAAATAGGAATTATTCTTATCATTAGTCATTGGTAATTAGTTATTAGTCATTAATTTTCATGGATTGCTTATTTTGTAAGATTGGCAAGAAAGAGATTCCGGCGGAAATTGTTTTTGAGAATGACGAGTCTTTTGCCATCCTGGATATTAATCCTGTTGCCCCGGGGCATGCGATGGTGATCCCAAAGGGCCACGCGCAAAATCTTCAAGATCTTCCGCGAGCCGAGATCAAGCCTCTTTTTGAGGATTTGCAGGCGGTTCTGAATAAGATTTCTTTGGCGCTTAAGCCGGACGGATTTACAATAGGCATAAATCAGGGCTCAGTTTCCGGCCAGGTTGTGGATCATCTTCACATACATATAATCCCGAGATTCGCGGGGGATAGCGGTGGATCGGTGCATTCTGTGGTCCAAAATCCTCCGGCCGAATCCCTCGCGGAGATTGCGGCAAAGATTAGGGCGGCCGTCTGATCCTCTAGGAGCTATCGTAAGACGCAAACTTGCCAAGCCGCATATTTTCGCTTAATATATATCCCTATGATAGAAGTTCAGAAAAAAGAAGGAGAATCGGCCTCTAGCCTTTATTTCCGTTTTTCCAAAAAAGTCCGAAGAAGCGGCGTAATTCTTGAAGTCAGAAAGCGCCGGTTTCACGATCGGGTCGTGAACAAGCGGAAGGTCCGGGAGTCCGCGAAACACCGCGCCAATAAGGCCAAAGAAATAATCAGACTTAAAAAGCTGGGCCTTTCCGCCTAACCGTAGCAGTATTTAGCATTCTGTATCGAGTATCTACGCGCCCGCTTAATACCTGATACAAAATACTGTATACTACCTCTAATATGACTCTTAACGAACAGCTTGTTTCGGAGTTAAAAAATTCGATGAAGTCCGGCGATCAGGAGACCACCGGTCTTTTGCGTTTCCTTATCTCCCAAATCAAGAGCAAAGAAAAAGAAAAGTTTGGGGCTGAAGGTGGGGCTTTGTCAGACGAAGAGATTCTCGAAATTTTCGCGAAAGAAGCCAAAAAAAGAAAAGAAGCGATTGCCTTGTTCGAACAAGGAGGTCGAAAGGACCTTGCCGATAAAGAAAAAGTTGAGCTTGGGATGATAGAGAAGTATCTTCCCGCGCAGCTTGGGAAGGATGAAATTCGGGTGGTAGTAAAAGAAATAATTGCCGGCGGAGCGGATACTTTTCCCCTCGTGGTAAAAGAGGCCATGGCCCGCTTGAAAGGCCAGGCGGATGGCAAATTGGTTTCTGAAGTTATAAAAGAAGAACTAATCTGATGCGCTCCGCGGAGGCACGGTTGCGTCGAATGGCGGCAGAGCTGCTCCATCTTTTGGGCGAAAAAAAATGTTTCGCCCAGATTTTTTTATTGAAGGATCGGGAGATGCGCAAGCTAGGGAAGAAGGTGGGCGCCCTTCCTGCCCTTAGGGGGTCTAAAATGGGCAAGGAGCTTCGGAGGGAGGAGCACCTCAACGTCCTTTCCTTTCCGGACGAGGTTCAATTTCCGGATTTTGACGGGCGGCGGTCGCTCGGCGAGGTATATCTGAACTATGATTGGGCGGAGAAAAAGACCGAAGTTCTTTCTTATCTTCTTATCCACGGAATTCTCCACCTTTTAAACTACCATCACGACTCAAAACGTGATACCATGAGAATGGAAAAACTGGAAAAGAAATTATGGAGGGTAGTGATGACTTGATAAAGGAAGTTTTTTATTTTGTCTATATTTTGCGCTCCATAAAGAACGACGGATTATATGTCGGATTAACAAATAGTCTGCCTAGGCGCTTCAGCGAGCACAATCGAAAAAAAGTTTTTCAACCAAGTCTTACGCTCCCTGGCAGTTAATATTTTATGAAGCATACTTGAATAAAGATGATGCCGAAAGGAGGGAAAGATACTTGAAGACCAATCAGGGGGCCAGAGTTGTTAAAAGGATGCTTAAAGAATATTTTTATAAAAAAGAAAAAAGGGGAATATAATCAAGTCACTACTACCCTCTATGGCGTCACGTTTTATTGTCGGTTTAGATATTGGGACTGCCACGACGAAGGTCGCGGTCGCTGAACTTAGAAACGGAAAAATAATTTTACGCGAATTATACAAAGAACCGAGCGCCGGGTTGCGGCACGGAGCGGTTTGCGATCTTGCCGAAGCTGTTCCGGCGGTAAGCCGAACTTTGGAGGGCGTGAGAAAACTCGGAAGAGGGACGTTGCGAAAGATCTTTGCCAATATCGGCACTCCACAGATAAAAGTTCAACATTCAAAAGGTATTGTCGCCGTTTCTCGCGCGGACAACGAAATATATCAAGATGATATAGATCGCGCGATTAAGGCGAGCGAAGCGGTCAATCTGTCTCCGAACCGGATGATCGTCCACAACATCACCAAAGAATATATTGTGGATGGTGTGCCGGATATTGCGAACCCTCTGGGACTTTCCGGATCCCGTCTGGAGGTCGGGAGCGTTATTATCGATGCCTTCGCTCCTCATGTTAAAAGCGTGATGCGAGCTATCGAGTTATCCGGAGGAGAAATAGGAGGTTTGGTGTTTAACCCGCTCGCGGACGCTGTTTCATCTTTGAGTAAGAACCAAAAAGAATTAGGCGTGGCCGTCGTCGATATTGGATTCGGGACCACAAGCGTCGCGGTTTACGAAGAAAATAAATTGGTCGGAGTTCAGATCTTTCCGGTCGGCGCCGGCAATCTTACGAATGATTTAGCGGTGGGTCTCAGGATTCCCGTTGTCGCGGCGGAAAATTTAAAACTTCAATATGGCTATGCTATCGCGAGCGAGGTTGGGAGCAAGGAGGTGATAGAGCTTAAGAAATTCATACCTGATGCCAAGAATACTGTATCCCGCAGATTCGTTTCGGAGATAATAGAGTCTCGCCTTGCGGAAATCTTGGAGTTCGTAAATAATGAGCTCAAACTAATGGGGAAGGCGGGGCATCTAGCCGGCGGAGTGGTATTCGTCGGCGGAGGTTCAAAGATGCCGGGGCTTACCGAATTAGCGAAACAAGAGTTGAAATTGTCAAGCCAAATAGGATTCGCGAACGGGATCGGCAAGTGGGCGAAAGAGGGCGAAATGTCCATGGACGAATACTTGGAAGATCCGGAGTTCACCACTACGCTGGGACTCCTTCTTGAAGGCATACGGCAAGAAGGGTGGGAGCCGAGTGAAAAAGAATCGCTTTCGACGATCTTCTCCTCTAAAGGGCTAAAAGGTATCTTCCGCTCTTTTCTTCCCTAGGCTCTGTTCTCGAATAGCTCTTCTAGTCTTTTCGCTCATATTCCGCCTGCCTGCGGGCCGGCAGGGGGCTGTGACTTTGCAAAAATCTTCGAGCAGATACATCATGTATATGTTTGAAGATTTTCACTTTGTCTTGCCGGAAGTATAAATAAAATTGCCCGGGAGCTATCCGGGAGCAGAACTTACAAAAACAAAATGGCAAAAAAAAGAAAAATACAAAGAACGGCTCGAAAAGAGACCGTGTCCCGGGAGCCTATCGCGAGCATTAAAGTTGTCGGTATCGGGGGCGGAGGGGGTAACGCCGCGTCCCGTATGAGCCGTAATTTTATTCGTGGCGTTGAGTTTGTTGCCATCAATACTGATCATCAGGACTTGGACCATTCTGAGGTCAAGAAAAAAATATATATCGGTAAAAATTTAACTCGGGGTTTGGGTTCCGGCATGAATCCGGATCTAGGACGGCAAGCGGCCGAAGAGAACCGTTCCGAAATCGCCGAAACCCTGAAGGGCGCTGACATAGTGTTTCTAACCGCCGGTTTTGGCGGAGGCACCGGCACTGGCGCGACTCCGATAGTCGCCGAAGTGGCAAAGCAGAACGGAGCGCTTACGGTCGCGGTTGTAACCAAGCCATTTGCTTTTGAAGGTTCTCAGCGGGCAAAAATCGCGATGGAGGGCTTGGGCAAATTAAAAGACAAGGTGGACGCTCTTATCGTGGTCCCGAACGACCGAATATTTTCAATAATCAGCAAGGACACTCCAGTTCTCAAAGCTTTTGAGGCAATCGATGAGGTTCTGAGGAATGCGTTGCATGGAATAGTTGAGCTTATAATCACTCCGGGAATAATTAACGTTGACTTCGCGGATGTTAAGGCAATTATGCAGGATGCCGGTTCGGCTATCGTCGGCGTTTCCATGGCTGCGGGACAAGACCGCGCGGTTAAAGCCGTGAATGAAGCATTGCGGTCGCCGCTTCTTGAAGTTACCGCAGAAGGCGCCAGAGGGGTTATTTTGGGTATTTCCGGCAGCCGCGATTTGAAGATGGCTGAGATAAACGAGGCGGCGAAATTGGTCGCTCAAGCCGCCGATCCTGCCGCTAGAATAATCTTCGGCGCGTACCACGACAGGAATCTCAAAGATAATCAGATAAAAATAACTTTAATTGCGGCCGGGTTCAATGGAGCTTCCGCCGCGAATTCCCTTTTTGGAGCCGCCGCTCTTTCCGCTGACAAACAATTTTTCTCCCCGAAGTTCGAGAAGTTTGAAAAACCATCCGAATCCCCGTTCGCGCCCAAAGAAAGTCCTCAGCCCGCCCTGAATTTGAATAAGAATCCCATTCCTGAAACGAAAAAGACAGAGAAACAGGAAGATGACGTTTGGGACATCCCGACCTTTCTCCGTAAAAAGAAAAAATAAAAATAGCCCTCCGACGATTGTCGGAGGGCTTTCGTTTTACCATCTAAATTCCCGGGCGCTGGTTCTTATCGCTTCCACGATAAGGTCCGCTTCGGAACTGGGACTCAGTCCGGAGGGAATGGTAAGGCCGGGGAATTGAGGCGGTGGGAGATCGGGGGATTCCCGGCGGATCAAGAGAGCGAAGCCATTTCGGAGGAATACGATGCCGGTGAACCCCAGATTGCGAAGCTCATTTTTCCCTGGAGAGTCGCCATTGTGCTTGTATGCCTCATGGTATTTGGCAACGAGCGGCGATTTCTCCTGGAGCGCGCTCAGGATCGGCGAGGGCCAGTCCCAAATATCTTTCGCCTTCTGTCTTACTTTCATGTCCCGAGGAACGCATGATTTTAGTTTGAAGAAGGCCTTGGCGTGGGCGCGGATTTCCTGCTCGTATTCAAGCGCCAAATCTTCTATTCTTGTTCGCTTGCCGACGGCGGTTGCGTAGATGTAGGGGTACTTGCCGTAATGAATGGGTAGAGACGCCGAGCCGGCTTTAACTTGTACCGGAAACAGAAAGTTATTTTGAAGGAATAAAGCGACATCCACGCCAAGAGAGTCGACCTCTCTGTTTTTATTCGCGTGGAATACGTCAACGACCAATCGGCCCTGGCTCTTCAAGAATTTGCCAGCTTCGGTTCCTTTGTGTTCGGTGATCTCGCAGACTATGTCGGTATTCGGTCTGGGAAGCGGTTGCCCCTCGGTTCGCCGATTTTTGCGCAGGACATCGATGTGCCTCTGCTTCTTCCGCCGCTTCCGTTTTTGAACATAGTAGTAGCTGGAGCGTTGTTTCTTCGGCAGCTTTTTATGCTGGCTCAAACCGGCCTCCTTTTAAGGAATCTATTTGGAAGTCAAGGTTATCTACGGGGATTCTATACCCGGTGTAATTCTTTTAGCAAGTATCGGGGCTAGCTATCCAATTCTTCCGTCACCGGCTTTTCGAGCGCCATCGGCTCTATACCCATTTTTTCGCCGCTTATCTTATAGACGTCCTTATCTATTTTGCCGAGTTCCTTATGGGCGCGATTAAAAGCATTGACCGTTGTTCCCAGATTGTCGCCGAGCTTGTTCATATAGGCGTCATAGGCGGAGAGATGCTTTCCAAGCTGGTAAACTTGAGATTGTATTTCTTTCGCCGACTCTTCAATTTTTAGAGCGCGCAATCCTTGCATTACGGTTTGAAGATAGGCGAAGAAGGTGGTGGGGGAGACGACCATAACTTTTTTCTTGTTCGCGTACTCAATTAAATTTTCGGTGTTGCTTTTTATGACCCCGACTTTGTTTATCAAAAGATCGTAGTAAACGCCTTCCGAGGGGATAAACATAAAGGCAAAATCCAGAGTCCCTTCCTGCGGCCTTATGTATTTAGAGGTTTCGTCTATTCGAATTTTAAGATCGTTGGCAAAAGCCGTTTCGTAGCGATCCCGGTCCTCTTTTGTTTGGGCCTCAAGTATGCGGTTATAGTTTTCCAAACTGAATTTGGAGTCTATTGGAATTATTCCTTCCTCCCCTCCGCTCTTGGTAAAAATTACCGCGTCCACAATCTCGCCGTTTGAAAATGGGTACTGAAGTTTAAAAACCTCCGGCGGAAGAACATTTTTTAAAACGGTTTCCAGATAGTATTCCCCGAGCACTCCGCGCTGTTTAGGATTTTTTAAAATATCCTGAAGACTCCGCAATTGCTCGCCGACCCCGGATATCTGTTTTTGGGATTCGCCGACTTTGGTGAGCTCCTTGGTTATTTCCTGGATTATTCTGCGGCTTTCCGAGAGGTCGCTATGCATGACTCTGGTAGATTCCCCAAGCTTCGTGTCCAGGGCTTTGGTAAGTTCGTTTATCTGGTTTTGGAGGAGCAGTAGGGACTGATTATCTTGGGCTTCTGGCTTTTTACCGGTTAATTTAAATATCGCAAAAGCCGCGACTGCGAGGGCGATAAGGGTTACTGCGGCGAGAGGCAGAACAATTTCCATAAGTGTATTATAGCCCTAAAGTGTTTTCCAAGAAAAATATCGGAGCGGGTAACGGGAAGCGAACGTCGCTCCGCTCTCTCACAACCTCTCGGTTTTGAGTAATTTCCTACACGGGGAAACTCCCGTTTCCCCGACCCCCTTCCCGTTCGATTCTCCGCTACCAATTATGCAAATATAAAAAAAGACCCGCGAAATGGGCCATTTTTTATATTTGAGCGGGTAACGGGAATCGAACCCGTGTTTAAACCTTGGGAAGGTCTCGTTCTGCCACTGAACCATACCCGCTGATGCTGCGCGTTTTATTATTGAAGATTGGGGGCGCTAAGGCAAGCTACTTGTTTTTTATAAACAGGCTCAAAATGAAAACCGCGGCGGCAACGCAGACTATCACCGGTCCCAGTTCCAGTTGATAGCGGAAAGCGATGAGCCAGCCGGCTACAACCGAGAAAACTCCGAAGAGAGCGGAGAGCGAGAGGAAGGAGCCGAGCGTTGTGCTTATCTGCCTTGAGGCCGCGGCTGGGGCGATTATTAAGGCTCCTACGAGTACGGTGCCCAAAAATTGCAGCCCGAGGAAAAGCATGAGAGCAAAGAGCAAAAAATACATAAGATTGGTGAGGCTCACATTCACGCCGGTAGAGGCCGCGAGCTCTGGAGAAAAAATACTAAGGATAAGGCGATTGCGTAGAATGAAAAGCACTATGCCCGCAAGGACGATAAGGGAGAGGACGGCGAGAAAAGATTTGATGTCCGTGGAGGGAAAGGTTCCGAAAAGTGTGTCTAAAATGTCCTCGCGCGGAGTAAGGAGCACGCCTAAGGCTATCGCGCCGGTAAAGGCCACGCCTATCGCGGTGTCTGTGGCCAAGGAACTTCTTTTTTCAAGTTGCCAGATAAAAAGCGTGCCTAGAATCAATGTTGCCGCGGCGCCATAAAGTGGATTTACTTTTAAAAGAAGCGCGACGCCGATGCCGGGAAGAGCGATGTGGCTCATCACGTCCCCTGCAAGGCTCATTTTTTTCATAATCGCGAAACCGCCCACCACGCCGGCAAGCGCCGCTACGCCTGCGGCGAGTATGAGCGAATAAATGTCGAAATTAAGTTCCATGTTGATGTTTGTGTTGGCGTGTTTCTTCGTGCAGATGGTGGTAGAGCCCGTGAGGAGTCCCGTATAATTGCCCCAGCATTTTCGGGGTTAAGACTTCGCGCGGTTCGCCAAAACAAAGACCGCGCTTGTTTAAGCAGAGAACCTGGGTTGCGTATTTATAAACAAAAGTTAAATCGTGGGAAACTATAATCGGGGTCACATCCATGTCGTCCTGAAGACGATGAATCAGTTCATAGGTTTGTTCTTCGCCGGGCATATCCATGCTAGCGGTCGGTTCGTCGAAAAGTATTACATTCGGATGTCCCAAAAGAGCGAAGGCTACGAGGGCCCTTTGCATTTGTCCGCTTGATAGGTGTCCGATGGCGGTATGGATGATCCGCTCTTCAAGATGCACCCGATCGATGACGTCAATCACATCTTTTTCTTTAAGCCCAAGAATAGTGGCTTTTGCGGTCAATAAATTTTTTACGTTCATCGGCACCTTCCTGTCCAAGTCCACTTTTTGGGGAACGTAGGCGATTTTCGCGCGTTTGTCCCAGGTAATTTTCCCGGAGTGGGGAACAAAACCCAAGAGCGCCCGGAGGAGAACGGTCTTCCCGGAACCATTCGGGCCGATGATAGCCAAAGACTCTCCTTTCTGGAGTTCAAAACTTATGGAATCCAAAACCGGTTCGTCGCCGAACTCAACGGTCAGATCTTTGACCTTCAAAATATTTGCCATTCTTATACTAATAATAACAGATTTGTTAGAGATAATATTTAGAGTAGAATGGAGCCAATGGAAGAAGGGTCGAATACAGTCCAGGAAATCGTGCGCGTGTGCGGTCCGCTTACCGGGCGCTTTGCGGTTTTTGATTTCGATAACAGCTGTATTGTAAATGATATCCAAGAAGCGACCCTGGCTTATTTATGCAAAAACTCGCTTTTAAAAAACCAGCGTTTGGCCCAAGCGCCTTTTGCCGATAAGGAGGCATATAACCGCGAGGTGTTTTTGGGTTACGACAAACTTTTGGAAGAGGGGCAGATGAAAGAAGCTTATATTTATGCCGTGCGAACAATGGCAGGTTTCTCGCGCTCGGAGATAGAAAGACTCGTTTCGGATGTAATCCGATCGGAGGGGGAAATCTTGGGAACCCAAAATTTATTCGGAATCGATGTCGCCAAAGGACTTTCGGTGAGGCCTGAGGTTAAGATGCTTATGGAGTCGTTGCTTGCCGCCGGCTGTTCTGTTTACGTCGTGACGGCCTCTTCTGAAGAAGTAGTGCATTTCGCTTTAAAAATTTGGAATTTCCCAGAGGTGGTTTGTATCGGGGTCAGAAATACAGAGAGCGGTGGCGTATTCACCGATGCAATAGAAGAACCGACCCCGATAATTGAAAGGAAGGTGGATTGTATTAAAAAATTTATTTCTGCGGATAAGAAACCCGTACTCGCGGTTGGCGATAGTATGAACGATCTGCCGATGCTCGAATATGCCGAAGTTAAGGTCGTGGTGGACCGAGGAAATGCTTTGGCAGAAAAAGCAAAAGAGAACGGTTGGTATTTAATTTAAAAAATGACTGACGGACCGGCACAAACAATTAAAGAGAAGTTGGATATCGTGGAGTTCCTGCGCGGCTATTTGCCGATGACTCCGGCGGGCAAGAACCTGAAGGCCAGGTGTCCTTTTCACAACGAAAAAACGCCGTCTTTTATGATTTCGCCCGAGAGGCAGTCGTGGCACTGCTTCGGTTGCGGGCTGGGGGGAGATATTTTCGCGTTCCTCATGAAATACGAGAATATGGAATTCGGCGAAGCGCTCAAAGTGCTTGCGGAAAAAGCAGGCGTGGAATTAAAAAGGGCAGACCCGCGGGAATATAAAGTATTCGGACTTCTTTATGAGCTTCAGGATGCGGCCAAAGATTTCTGGAAAGAACAACTCATGACCGCGAAGATAGCTAAGGATTATTTGAATGAGCGTGGACTTACGCCGGAAACAATAGAAGAATTCGAGATCGGCTTCGCGCCGAATGATCAGGATTCGCTTGCAATGCATCTTATAAATAAAGGATATGATCCGGCGGATATCACCCGGGCCGGACTTATCGGCAGAACCGAGAGGGGCCTTCAATACGACAGGTTCCGAGGACGGATAATGTTCCCGATACACAATCACCTTGGCAAAGTCGTGGGTTTTACGGGGAGGATCCTACCACAACTCGATACGGGCGAACTTGGTAAATATGTGAATAGTCCGGAGACCCCGATTTTTAATAAGTCCAAATTGTTATACGGATTTTGGAAGTCCAAAACCGGAATACGCGAAAGCGGTAAGGCATACCTTGTTGAGGGACAAATGGATTTCTTAATGAGCTATCAGGCGGGAATAAAAAACGCGGTAGCAACTTCCGGCACGGCGCTTACCCCCGACCATATTTTGGCGCTTAGGAAAGTCGCGGAGGAATTACTGGTTAGCTTTGATAATGATGATGCGGGGTTTGCGGCCGGAGAGCGAGCGATAGACCTGGCGGAGGCCGGAGGGATGCAGGTGAGAATCGTAACTTTGGAGGGCGTGAAGGATCCGGCCGAAGCGGCACAGAAAGATCCGAAAATCTTGGGCGAGGCCATCAATAAAGCCGAGCCGGCTTTCAAAGTTTTTTTCAGGCGATATTTGCCTTGGGGCAAGGTTGATCCATTAAACCATGCCGAACTAAAAAATCTGCGCATTCTCCTAAATAAAATAAAAAGCATCTCAAGTCCGGTAGAGCGAGATTATTGGCTCAAAGACCTGGCAACTTACACCAAGATGTCCGAGCTTACCCTCAAGGAGGAAATGGAAAAAGTCCAAACTATTCAGGCGCCGGAAAGATTTCGGGAGGAAGAAAAAATAATTCCAGAGAAAAAATATTCGCGCGAAGAGAGGATATCCAAGGATCTCTTGGGCGCGGCCTACAGCCGGGGGGATTATTCGTTGCTTTCCGATGTAGAAGATCTCTTACCCGAGTCTTTAAAAAATATACTTAAGATTTTAAAGTCAGGCGCTAAAAAAGCGGCAGATCCCGGGGAGGATGAGTTTTTGAATTTGGTTATCCTGGAGGCCGTCAATTTGTCTGACGCGGAGATTGAAGAAATGAAAAACGCGCTAAAAAACGGCGGGGCTAAGCTTAGGCGATTGGAGCTTACCGAACGTATCAAGGAAGCAGAGGCAAGGGGAGACGAAGAAGCGCTTAAAAACGCGATAGAAGAACTAAAGAGTTTGTAATCAGTTTGCCAGCCGGGGGTTGGAATATTTTGAGTTTGGATATAAACTTAGCGCAATATGGCTCAAAAAATAAAGAAGCATAAGCCCGTAAAGAAGGCTAAGAAAGCCCCGAAGAAGCCGGCCAAAAAGGCCAAGAAACCGGTTAGGAAGACCCAAAAGAAGGGCAAGGCCGTTAAGCGCGCCCCAAAACAGGCCAAGAAGGAGCCGCTAACTCCGAAGAAAAAAAAGGAACTGGCAATCAATGAAGCTGCTCTTGAGGAGCTTATTACCCGCGGAAAGCCGCGGGGATTTGTGACGGACAATGAACTTTTGTACTATTTCCCCAGCATTGAAAAGAATGTGGATTTTTTGGACGAGGTTTATGAGAAGCTCGAGAAGGCCAATATAAAAGTTATTGAAACGAGCGGCCTTATCGATCTCTCTATGGAAGTTCCGGCTAAAGAAGAAGACATCGGTTTGGAATCCGATCTTCCGGATGCTGTTCAATTGTATCTAAAAGAAATTGGTAAGACCCCGCTTTTGACCAAAGACGAAGAAAGAGAATACGCCAAACGTTCGGAAAAAGGAGACGAAGAGGCCAGGCAGAAGCTTATCAAGGCTAACTTGCGCCTTGTGGTTTCTATCGCCAAAAGATACGTGAATCGTTCTCCAAACCTGTCTATTTTAGATCTTATTCAAGAAGGCAACATTGGCCTTTCGAAAGCGGTGGAGAAATTCGATTATCGCAAAGGCTTTAAATTTTCCACTTACGCCACTTGGTGGATACGCCAGGCTGTAACGCGCGCGCTTGCCGACCAATCCCGCACCATCCGCATTCCGGTCCACATGGTGGAAACAATTTCCAAATACGCGCAGACCCGCCGCCAGCTTATCCAGGAGCTTGGCCGCGACCCCTTGGCGGAAGAAATTGCCGCGGAAATGGGCGTGGACGTGGAAAAAGTTGTGCACATCCAGAAAATTTCTCAGGAAGTTCTCTCCATCGAACAACCGGTAGGCGACGAAGAAGATTCCGTTCTTGCGGACTTTATTAAGGACGAACACAATGTCACTCCCGACCAAGCCGTGTCCCGCGCGCTCTTGAAAGATCTCATCAAAGAGATTCTTGTGGATTTGTCCGACAGGGAGCAGAAGATACTCAATATGCGTTTTGGCTTGGAAGATGGTATGCAGCACACGCTCGAAGAAGTCGGAAAAGTTTTTGGCGTAACTCGCGAACGTATTCGCCAAATCGAAGCCAAGGCGCTCGAGAAGATTCGCGAGCATAATAAGGCCCGCGCGCTTGAAGGATTCGAAGAAGGTATTTAAGCGATGGAATTTTCCGAAAACAAAAAAGAGAATCAGGAGGAGTTTCCGGCGACTTTGGATGTGGTAAAAATTGACGGTCGCTGGGCGCAGGTAGTCGGTTCAAAAGATGGCAGCGCTGAGGTCGTGATTAAATTTTTGGACAACGATGAAGTTGCCGGTTTGGATCTCGGGGATTACGAATTAACGCGCAGATTCAATATGGTGGTAGCTCATCTCAAGCAATTTTTCGGCGAAGAATTACCAAAAGGACAGGCAGAGAAAGTTCACTGGGGGCCGGAAGAGATAGAGAAGCCGGAACTAAGGGGTCTTGTAACTGTGTTCGGGGAATATAAAAAGCCTTCTTAAGACCCGCGCGCGTTCAGGGCGGTTTGGTTGAGATTTTTAAGGCGTAAATATAGAATGGCTAATATGACTGCCAACGAAATTCGTCACCCTTCGAGAAACTCAGGGTTGCTCAGCTAACATGGATTCAAAAGAGATTCGCCAAAAGTTTTTGGAATACATGAAGAGTAAGGGGCACGCGATAGTGCCTTCTTCGTCTCTCATCCCCGACGATCCGTCGGTGCTTTTGACGACCGCCGGCATGCAACAGTTCAAGAAGTATTACACTGGCGAGGCGGACGCAATTAAAGATTTTGGTTCCAAGTCCACCGCCTCCATTCAGAAATCTTTCCGCACTTCGGATATCGAATCTGTGGGCGACGAACGTCATCTTACCTTTTTCGAGATGCTCGGCAATTTTTCTTTCGGCGGGTATTTTAAAAAAGAAGCGATAACTTACGGTTATGAATTTATAACCAAGGTTATGGGTTTGGAAATCTCCTACGTAACTATTTTCGAGGGGAAAGAAGATATCGGCGTGCCCAAAGACACCGAGTCCAAAGAAATTTGGAAGAGTCTCGGGATTCCTGAAGAAAAAATAATTGAGCAGGGGATGGACGACGTCTTCTGGGGCCCGACCGGTTCCGGCGGCCCATGCGGACCAACCACGGAAATATATGTAAAGGGCAAAAGCTTTACGGGAGAGCCTCTTGAGGTTTGGAATATCGTTTTCAACCAATTTTATTATCCCGGAAGCCGCGAGGAATTGAATCAAGGAACGTCTGGCAAAAAATTGGAACCCTTGCCGACTCCGGGTGTGGATACGGGCATGGGGCTTGAACGATTGGTGATGGTTTCCCAAGATGCGCCGACAATTTTCGAAACCGATCTATTCAAGAACCCCTTGGGCGGTTTGATGGATTCAATCGCTGATAAACGCGCGGCCAGGATTATCGCTGACCATCTTCGCGCCTCTACCTTCCTTTTGGCGGACGGGGTTCGGCCCTCCAATAAAGAGAGAGGCTATATCTTGCGTCGTCTTATCCGCAGAATGCTTGTAATCGCCAAGCGTCTTAATATTCAAACAGAAGAGTTGGTTAAATATATCGGAAGCATCGTAAAAGAATACGGCAGCTTTTATCTCGAACTAAGTGTTAATAGCGGCGTTATTGCCGACGAATTTCGCGCGGAGGCGAAAAAGTTTAACGCGACGCTAGACAAGGGATTAAAAGAATTTGATAGGCGATATCCGGAGGCAAAGGGTTCTTCCGTGGAAGCAGCCCATGTTGGCGCGGATGCGTTCGATCTTTATCAAAGCTACGGATTCCCCCTGGAAGTTATCGGCGAACTTTTAACCGAAAGGAACTATAAGTTCAACGAAGCGGAGTTTCGCGCGAAACTCGAGGAAGAAATTAAAAAGCATCAGGAGATTTCTCGCGCCGGAGGTGAAAAGAAATTCGGCGGGCACGGACTTATTCTCGATACCGGCGAGCTAAAGGCCGGAAGCGAAGAGGAGCTTAAAAAAGTTACAAGGCTTCATACCGCGACTCACATGCTCCAAAAAGCTTTACGCGAGGTTTTGGGCGACGAAGCGCATCAAGCCGGTTCCGACATAACTACCGAACGCACCCGGTTCGATTTCAGCTTCCCGCGAAAGTTAACGCCGGAAGAAATCAAAAAAGTTGAAGATATCGTCAATCAGAAAGTTAAGGAAGACTTGCCGATGAATAAGGTTATTTTGCCAAAAGAGGAAGCGGAAAAGACCGGCGCGCTGTTTTTCTTCAAAGAAAAATATCCTGATCCGGTGAGTATTTATTATTTGGGTAATGATATGGCGACTGCTTGGAGTAAAGAGTTCTGCGGTGGACCGCACGTGACCCATTCCGGCGAAGTTGGAAAACTAAAAATTCTAAAAGAGGAAGCCGTGGGAAGCGGCATGCGCCGTATTCGCGCAACCGTAGAGTAGCTCCAGTTTTGGGTTTGCGAAGGACGATAATTCTGCGGCTCCTGCGGCCGCAGCTTATCTGCGCTCTCGGCAACAAAAGTCCTTCGGACACCGAGCTTTTGCTGCCCGAGAGCCCTTCGCAAACCCAAAACTTTCGCGGTGTTAAAGAATATAAATACACGCCAAAAGTATTTTGCACGAATATCTCGCTGGGATTACAATAAACGTATATGTTCGGCGCCAGAGAAAAATTTCTCATTTTGAACATCGAACCCGCCGGGCCGCGTACTATAGTGCTCGGGGTTGGTGAGGATAAAAATATCCGGTTTCAGAAAAATTTGGCTGATTGGAAAATCCCCAAATTTTTGAGGGATATCTCAAAGAGTAATCTGACGGCCGTGGTAAGCCTGCACCCCGCGCTCGGGGCGGTCCGTATCGTGCCATTTAGATTTGTGCGCCAGACGCAAAGCGCGCCCTTGGAGCACACGGAGTTGGAAAATTTTTTGGCTCAGCTTTCCCAAAAAGCCTTTTTGGAGTTTCGCGCCGATGTGGCGGAAGAACTTGGTATTGATGAACTGGACGCGATACTCGTGGAGTCCAAACCTTTTGCCTATCGGGCGGATGGAAGTTCGGTAAGTTCTCCTATTGGCCATAAGAGCAAAGAGATACACGGATTTTTGGAATTGTTGTTTACGACCAGGGGCGCGTTCGATCTTATGCAGCCAACCATATATTCCGGCAATCCGGTTTTTATGACGTTGCATGACAAGTCCGAGCTTATGTCCCTCAAAAAAATGGGCATGACGAAGATATCTCTTTTGGAATTTTCCGAAGAAGGCGGCGCGAGAATTCTTAAATTCGATTTGGATAAAAAGAATGCGGAGCCGATGAGCCGTAAATCTGTAGCTTGGTCGCCGAGCCGGTTTATAAGCCGCCTTGAAGAGCTTTGGAATGTAGACCACAAAACCGCGACAGGTATTTATTTTAGATATCTAAAAGACGATATTTCGCCCAAACTTAAAGCGCAGATAGAAAGAATATGGAATAAGGAGATAAACGCGCTATTTTCCGCGCTTAAACTTGCCGGAGCCAAGGGGGATGTATACGTAAAAACCTGGATGCCTCTTTCGCTTACTTTGCCGGCCAGACAGAAAGGAATAACGCTCCTAGAGTTTCCGTTCGGAGATATCTTCGAGAAACTTGGCTTCACTTTTGAGGGCAAACTTTCCGGACTGACTTCCCGGGAAGTTTTTGCACAGCTTTCCCCATTCGTCGAATGCTATTATGATAGTAGCGACCCGGAAGTGAGCCACTCTTTGAGACGTCGCATACATTGGCTGATAGGCTGATGGGTCAGCAACTTTTATGGCAAAAATAATAATAAACAAAAGTGACGACGCGCGTTCGGTAATAAAAAAAATAGAAAACAGCGAAAGTCGTAGAATTGTTTTGGTCATACCAAGGCAATCCGCGTTTGGAGAGGAGGTTTCAAACTTCGAACTTTTGCGGGAAGCGGCCACGGAACTGGATAAAGAGATAGCGATAGAATCGGTAGACGAGAATACGCTTGCGCTCGCGAGGGCGAATGAATTCGAGGCGCTTCACCCGTTGTTTGAGGGCGGATCGGGCGGAAAAGTTTCAGACATACTTCCGGCCAAAAGCCGCGGCAGGGCATCTCTCGAAAAAAAAGAGGCGGTTCGCTCTTCTGGGAAGAACAGCAACGCATCGCTTTATCATCTGGAGGCTGTATCCGATGAGCCCTCCGAAGCTCCTTTTGAAGGCGAAGCCGGGCATTTTGAGAATATGTATGAACCGGCGCCGAAAAAGCGAAGCCACAAAAGAACTTTATATGTCCTGGGAAGCGTCGCGGCGCTTGCGGGAATATTTTTTGGGGGAACGGCGATTTTTGCCCGCGCGGATATAAGTTTGCGTTTTAAAAAAACGCCCTGGCAGGATACTTCTACAATGACCGCTTCCCTTGATTCTGCCGCCGGAGTTTTAAAGGCCCAAATATTCAATCCAGTTAAATCGGCAACTCCTCTTTTTCCGGCTTCCGGAAAATCTCAAGTTTCAGTTAAGGCGGAGGGCAAGATAACTATTTTCAACGCATACAGCTCCAAAGCGCAGCAGCTTGTAGCGACGACCAGATTTGAAACTCCCGATGGAAAAATATTCCGCTTGAAATCTCAGATAACCGTTCCAGGCGCGAAGATTCAAGACGGAAAAATAATTCCTTCAAGCATTGAGGCGGATATTATCGCTGATAAGCCCGGGGCGGAATATAACGTTGGACCAATAGAAAAACTTACTATTCCCGGATTCGCCGGATCTCCGCGATTCGAAGGTTTCTATGGGAAGATAGAAACTCAGCTTAAGGGGGGATTTGTCGGCGAGCGCCAAGTCCCGACTGCCGCGGATATTGCCGCCGCAAAAACAAAAACCACAGAACTCTTAAAAGCTTCATTCGGGCCTAATTTTTTGGATACGATTTCCGGAGGGCTCACCATCATTGATGGCGCTTCGGTTTTTGAAGTGACTAAGCTTTCGGTAGATACGAATACGGACAATGAAGGCAATTTTTCTGTCTTAGGCCAGGCAAAGTATACCGCCATCGGTTTTAGGGAAGAGGATGTTAGAGCCGCGCTTCTTGCTAAGGCGAGAAGTGATGACCCGAACGCGTCTTTTGAGAGCATTAACCTCAAGTATTCCAAGGTTCAGCCGGATTTTAAAAGAGGGACACTGACCTTTGAAGTTGATTCCGAAGGTGTCGTCGCGCCGGATTTTGATTCGGACTCGTTTAAGGTCTCGATTCTTGGGAAATCCGTAGACGAGGCCAAGGAGATTATTCTCGGTCTTTCGGAGCTTTCCGATGGCAAAATATCGCTTTCACCTGCCTGGATTTCGACGGTTCCGGCATCCGCCGGGAGGGTTAAGATCGCTATAGAGTAGGGATGGTTGACATAAGGGGGGGGTTCGAATACAATTATCGCACCGGCTTTTATTTATGACCGAGTCTAAAAAGTCAGTTCTTCCGCACGTAGAAGGTCAGGTGGAGGAGGCCCT
This sequence comes from uncultured Candidatus Saccharibacteria bacterium, assembly GCA_964530925.1. GTDB lineage: Bacteria > Patescibacteriota > Minisyncoccia > UBA6257 > 2-01-FULL-56-20 > LiPW-15. The sequence goes on along the minus strand of CAZHBZ010000008.1, from coordinate 7,771 downwards.
ACCGGGCCTTTCCTTTAGGGTTCGTCTTCCGGATGGAAGATTGATTCTCGGCCACCTTTCCGGAAAAATGCGCTTGCACCACATTCGCATAGTTCCGGGCGATAAAGTGCTAATGGAACTCAGTCCGGATGGAGGACGCGGCAGAATAACACGCCGAAATTAAAAAGATGAAAGTACGTTCGTCTATAAAAAAAATGTGTCAGAAATGTCAGATCGTTAACCGAGACGGCCGTCTTTTCGTAATTTGTAAGATAAAAAAACATAAACAACGCCAAGGTTAACTTTTTTCTACTTACTACCTACTACCAACTACCCACTATTTATCATGCGTCTACTCGGTGTAAACATTCCGGATCAGAAACAAATCAAGTATTCCCTTACCTATGTTTATGGTATCGGGCTTACTACGAGCGCTAAGGTTCTCGCGGAAACCAAGATAGATCCGAAAAAATTAGCAAAGGATTTAACTCAGGACGAACAGAACAAGCTCAAGAATTTTGTGGAGAAAGCTTTCCGCATCGAAGGAGAACTTCGTCAGGTTATCCGCCAAAACGTAAATCGCTTAAAAGACCTTAAGGTTTATCGCGGAGTTCGACACGCGCGTCATTTGCCGGTTAGGGGCCAGAGAACCCGCACTAACTCCCGCACTGTCCGCGGCAATATCAGAAAGACCGCTGGTAGCGGCAAGAGAAAAGTTGAACTGAAATAACTAAACGATACCAATATGCAAATGTTTACGAATCATACGAATAATACCAATGAATCCATTCGCAATATTAGTATCATTAGCACAATTCGTATATTAGTATAATTATCTATCTCTATGGCAAAAACTCCAACAACTAAAACTTCAGGAGCTCCGGCGGCAAAAGCGGCTTCTTCCGCGAAGAAGATTAAGAAAGTCTTGTCTGGCAAGATCTATATAAACGCGTCTTATAACAATACGATTGTTTCTGTAACAGACGAGAAGGGGAATATCATCGCTTGGGCGACTGCCGGTTCCTTGGGTTTTTCCGGACCGAAGAAGGCTACCCCATTCGCCGCTTCAAAAATAATGTCTGTAATTATTGAAAAGCTAAAAGCCTCTGGCACGGCGGATCTTGATGTTGTCGTTAAGGGTGTCGGTTCCGGGAGAGATTCTGCTGTTCGTTCCCTTTTGAATCAGGGTTTTAATATCAATTCCATAAAAGACGTAACTCCGGTTCCGCACAACGGCCCGCGTCCCGCTAAAACCCGCCGCGTATAACTTTTACTATTCACTATCTACTAACTACTATTTACTAAAATGCTGGGACCAAAAGAAAAAAGGGAAAGAGCTTTGGGAGAAAGATTGCATCTTAAGGGCGCTCGTTGTGATGGGCCGAAATGCGCCGCTGTAAGGCGGCCATATCCTCCCGGAGCGCACGGTCAAGGCCGTCGCCGGGCTCTTTCGGATTTTGGCAAACAGCTTAAGGAGAAGCAAAAGTTTAAACTCACCTATCTGCTTGATGAAAGGAACTTGGGCCGGATTTTCGGCGAAGCTGTTAAGAACGCAAAGGTTAGCGCCGGCGGCGTTGGCGCCAAGTTTGTCGATCTTTTGGAAAGGCGCTTGGATAACGTTGTTTTTCGGATGGGTTTGGCTCCTTCGAGGCTTGCCGCAAGGCAACTCGTTCTTCACGGACACATTTTTGTGAACGGCCGCCGTTCCCGCGCTCCCGGCAACGAAGTTTCGATTAACGATACGATTTCGGTTCGGAAGGAGTCTTTGACTGACGGACCATTTCGGGATCTTAAAGAAAAATTGAAAACTTATGATACGCCGAAATGGCTGGCGCTCAATCCAGAAACCCTGGAAGGTCGAGTGATGACGCTGCCAACCGATGTGGACATGCCTTTTGAGGTGAGTTTGCTTGTTGAAGCATTTAGCAAATAATTCAACAGGTTCACTGCAGGTAAAAAAATTACAAAATAAAAAATGGAAATAACACATCTTAGCGAATCCGTTTCTATAAAAACTATTTCTGAGGAAGCGAAAAAAGGAGTTTTTGAAGTCGAGGGTCTTTATGCCGGTTATGGTTTGACCTTGGGCAACGCGCTTCGCCGCACACTTCTGTCTTCTTTGCCCGGAGCCGCCATTACTTATCTGAAGATTAAAAATGTTCCGCATGAGTTTTCGACCCTTCCTGGGGTGAAAGAGGATCTTATCCAGCTCATGCTTAATTTCAAAAAGTTGCGTCTTGCGACCGATTCAAATGAGCCACAAGTTCTTTCGCTAAAGATGAAGGGCGAGAAAGAAATTACCGGCGCGGATATTGAACTCAATAGCGAGGTGGAAATCCTGAATTCAGAGGAGGTGTTAGCCCACCTGACCGCGAAAGATTCCGAATTTGACGCGGAAATAACCGTGGAGCGAGGGCTTGGATACTCTCCGGCCGAAGCCAGAAAAAGCGAAAAACTTCCGATAGGCGTAATTGCGTTGGATGCATTCTTCTCTCCGGTTGTTAGCGTGAATTATAACGTTGAAGACATGCGCGTGGGTGATAGGACGGACTACAATCGTCTCCGCCTTGAAGTCGAGACCGACGGCACCGTAAGCCCGTCTTCCGCTCTTCATAAAGCCACGAACATCTTAAAAGATCACTTCGAGAAGGTTTCTGGGGTTGAGATTAAAGAAGCCGCTCCAGCGGAAACCAA
>CAZHBZ010000008.1:0-4998 GCA_964530925.1 uncultured Candidatus Saccharibacteria bacterium | reverse complement strand
ATATGAGACATAAGAAAGAAGGCAGAAAATTTCATAGAAAGACCGGACAACGCAAATCTTTTGTGCGCTCTCTTATGCTCGCCCTGTTGAAGAATGGTAAGATAAAAACTACTGAAGCGCGGGCCAAAGAAATAAAGCCGCTTGTGGAAAAGGCCATAACCCTTGCCAAGAAACAGGATTTGGCTAGCCGCCGTTTGCTTATTTCTCGCCTTCATGATAAAAAAATAGTCCAAAAGGTTTGCGATGAACTGGCCAAAAAGTACGCCGATCGAAAGGGTGGTTATACCAGAATCGTGAAGTTGGGCGTAATTCGTAAGCGCGACGCGACCAGGATGGTTAGTATTGAATTCGTATAACCTTAAACCTATAATCCGCAACCTATTAATATGGACTACGTAATTGACGCAAAAAATAGACCGCTTGGACGCGTTGCTTCCGAGGCAGCGCTTATCCTCCAGGGCAAAAAGAGCCCGGCTTATAATCCGAGAAAAATCGGCTCGGACCGCGTTCTTTTGAAGAATTATTTAGGGGTCGTTCTGACCGGAAGGAAGTTCAAGGAAAAACTTTATCATCGCCACACCGGATACATGGGTCATTTAAAGACCGAAACTTTTGAAATGGCTTGGAACAAAGATCCAAAAAAAGTTATCCGCGAAGTCGTTTTACACATGCTTCCTAAGAACTTTATCCAGTCGAAGAGGATATTAAACCTCGTTTTCATAGAAAATGGAGAAAAAGAAAATGGTTAAAAAAGAAGCTGCGCCGAAAAAACATACCGCTCCTAAGGCAGCGGCGGATAAACATGTTGCCGCTCATACCCCGGTTCATAATAAGCCAGCGGAGCACACCGCCGCCGGACGCTATTTTGAGGGTATCGGCCGCAGGAAGACCGCATCAGCCCGAGTTCGTGTAATGAAAGGCGCCGGTAAATTCGCTATAAACGGCCGCGCGATGGATAAATATTTTCAAACGGATAAACTTCGCTCTGTGGCCGAAGAGTCCCTTAAAAGGCTGAATATGGGGGATAGCGTGGATGTGAGCGTGAAGATTGATGGCGGCGGTATCAACGCCCAGGCCGAGGCTGTAAGGCATGGCGTTTCGAGAGCCTTGGTTCTCATGCAACCCGATCTCAAGCTTCAGTTGGCCTCATTGGGACTCCTTACCCGCGATTCCCGCATGGTGGAACGCAAGAAACCTGGACTCAAGAAAGCCAGAAGGGCCCCTCAGTGGAAAAAGCGTTAAAAATAAAATCCCCGGTTTCCGGGGATTTTATTTAGCTTTTTCCACTGAGGGCGAAGAGTTCTCGTGGCTCTTGAGGCGTAGCGACTTAGAGCCGCGTAATCCCGCCTACTGGCGGGAGAAGAAAAGATAATTTAAAAAACCGGCCATTTGGCCGGTTTTGCTTTTCTGACATTGCGGAGAGGAAGGGGGTCCCGCCTACGCAGGGCTTCGGGCGGGCAAGCGGGGGTGGAAAACCGACCTGTCCGCCATAGTTTTAACGAAGGTGGAGGGTTGTGAGGGAGGTCGCCAGCCGGCGGACGACGCCTCATTGGAAAAAGAGATAACCAGAAAACTCCCGCTTATGCGGGAGTTTTTGAGCCGCTACTTACTACTCACTACCTACTACTTACTGTATTTGCTACTTCGGTATCTCCAAGCTCCAAACCTTACCGTCCATGGCATAATAAAGGACATTTCCGTCGGAATCGTAAGAGGCGACTATAGAGCTTGCAAGGCGCTGGATGTTTTCCGGATTGACCGCGGAAAAGTCCAAAAGCCCCATTCCGGTTTCTAGGTTTAATAGAAGGTGGCTTTCATCCCGATACCATGAAGTGGAATTTATGTATGGGTAGGCGCTCAGGTTCAGGCGGGCATAGTCGCCGTTTTTGGAAAACACCTCAAGAGTTTTTTCGCTGAGGATTGCTGTCCACGCGCCGCTTGGGGAAAAACTGAATTGCCTTATATTCTCGCCATTTTTTTCCAGGGAGCCGGATAGGGTGTTATAAAAATATAATTCTCCATTATCTTGAAGAAGGCCCAGGATATTTTTCGAGGAAAGGCGCATTTTATATGTCTTTCCCGGAATGGATATTCCGCTATTTGAAACTCGTCCCAAAAATTTCTCATAAACATATATCGTGGAAGTTCCGTATCTTGTGTCGTATACGGACCAGGCAATAAGTCCGTTCGCGGAAGAGACTGCCTCAACGATCTGGTTCTTGGCGGCGGTAAAAATCTTTTCCGGAGTTTCGGCGGCTTCAAACGTAGAGATTTGGGAAGAGGAATGGGAGATTAGCCGGTCGGGGTTCGTGTCCAGCATATAAGTTTTGGCGGCCGGAAGTTTTTGTGTTGTGGGTTTCGCGGTAGAGGAGAGAAGGGTTAGGTAATGATTTCCTTTGGCGTCCGAGGTCAGAATTTCATTATTTTCGACGGACCAATCGATAACATCGGTTCCCGGAATAACCGTTTCCCCAATGTATATTTTCCCATCGGTTTTTAGGGCGAGAACTTTGTCCCGGAAAGCGTAGATGCCCTGCGCGCTTTTTTCAGAAACCGCATTTCGTTTTTTCGGCAAGAGTATTGGATTCAGTTCCGTGACGAGCGATGGTTCTACGGAGACCATTCTTTGCCAATTTTCGTAGCCGTCCAATTTTAACTCAACCTCATAAGTTTTGGGGAAAAGGCTCTGGACCAGTACACCGGAGCTCAAAATGCCGCGGGATTCATCCCTTTTTTTGCCGTCCAGAAAGATTTTTACATCTTTGGGATGGCTTTGTATGTAGATTGCCCCCACCTTTTTGACGCGCATGGCTTCGAGGTCAAATCTATAGCCCTGCGCATAAAAAATAGTGCCGGTTCCGAGCACCAAAAATACCCCGGAAAGGGCATATAAAAAGGCCTTTCTGAAGTTTTTGCTCACCCACCCATTATATTCCCCCATAGTTCTTTTGATAAGGGCGGGGTTCGCGTATGTTGGGTAGTGAAAAGTCTTAGACTCCGAGGTATCTCCGGGTGTGCATAAATACGCAAAAAAGCGCTATTTATCGAATTTCTATGTCTGGTATAATACAGTTAGTCCTGTTCTGATTTCGGATCAAATAATTTTTCACGGGAGAGCGGATTGGCTTTGCTCCTTGGGGCAGAACCTAGCTCACCCACCTGGGAATCTTTCCCGGTAAATCAGGCAGGACGCGCAATTAGACCCGGACAGTCCATTGGACTGTCCGGGTTTTGTTTTCTGACATAAATGCGTTATAAAAAAGTTAGCTGTTCTATTGATATTCAGAAGGAGAGGTTCTATGAGACTCGTTCGCATTCTCCCGTTTTTTATCGGGGCGACGCTTCTGGCCGAAGCGCCGCTCACGACGAAGGATGCCTCCATTCCGGCGCTGGTCGCGGAGGCTAAGGTATTTCTCGCGAAAGAAAATCCCGAACCGATCTACAGAGGCGCGGGCAAGAAGCGCGTTCTTATCGGCAAGGAAACCCTGCGCGTCACGATTTCGCCTTCCGGCAAATTGCGGCTTGTGCGGTTGAGTTTTCTCAATAAACAAAAGATTGTTTTTGTGAAGACTAAGAATGGAAGGCGGAAGAGGACAATTGTTGTGACCGAGTTGGCTTCGGTATTTCCTCCCGAGTGTTCCGCGGAAAAGATCGGAGGCGGGGGAGTCAATGCCAACTATCGCATTACCTGCGATGCTGTCGAAGAAATTGTTCTCGCCGGTAAAGAACTCTCAACCGACGGTAAGCCTCCGTGGAAAAGGGCGGTTTACGTTCCATACTCTGACGCGCTTGCTACAAATGATGTTGTGTCGCTGGGAGACGCGCATCTTCGCCATGAGATTAGCATTGCCGTCGAAGAGCTGCGGCGGAAAAAGGTTTACTCCCTCGCGGTTCCAAAGAAACTCGTGGTGGATATAATCCCCGAAGAGATACCATATCTTTTGGGGCTCATCGAACATATCGACCACGCGGAGTACAAAGAGCATGGCCCCTACTACATGATGAGAAAGGTTCTGACCCAGCTTGGGGTGAACGGTTCGGATACATTTCTCTATTCAAAAAGCCGGGGCGCCGGGGCGCTTTGTCTCATGCAAATCATGCCTTCGACTTATCGGGAGATTCGGCGTTTATATGTTGGGGCAAAACTGCCGGCATCCGCGGTTGTTGGCTCCTGCTCGGGGCATTCACTGGCAATTCAGGTGGCCTACCTTGTCCTGGATAGCAAGTTAAAAGATATGCCCTCCTCATTCCAGAAAAAGTTCCAGGATGACCCTCGGGGGTTCGGATTCTATCTTGCCGCCGCCTATAACGGCGGGCAGGCCAGGGCTTCCGGGTTATATCTTGCGGAGCAAAACAAGAATCTGGGAGTGTTGGAGGTAATCGGTAATCTCTTTGAGCGTTTGGCCGAAAAGAAAGAAAAGAGAGTTTTGGGGCGAATACTCAGAGAGGAGACTTGGATATTCGTCAAAAAGTACTTTGAACTTTCCAATATCCCCGACGCGAACGGGGAGTAGCTACTAGCCCCGCCTCACGGCGGGGTTTTTGATGACGGGCTGCCCCAAAAGGGCCCGTTGGGGCCGGGAAGATTCGCAGATTTATTTTTTAGCGGAAGAGTTCTTTTTTAGAGAAGTCCTCGGAGGCGCTTCTGGCTTGGTATTCGAAGAATCAGAAGCGCCGAGAGACAGCGAACAGCCGCCGCCGGAGCAGCTGTATCGCGGTTCTCAAAAAAGAATTCTGAAGCTAGTCGGGCTGCCGGGAACTAAACAAAATTCGCAAAGCGAATTTTCTCACAACCTCTCGGTTTTGAGTGATTTCCGACACGGAGAAACTCCCGTTTCTCCGACCCTCTTCCCGTTCGATTCCCTGCGCAAAAAAATAAAATAAGCCTGCCGATAAGCGGCAAGCAATTTTATTTTGTCGGGCTGCAGGGAATCGAACCCTGTCTACATCCACCCCATGGACGCGTACTACCGGTATACTACAGCCCGTAACGAGGAG
>CAZHBZ010000007.1:6206-53315 GCA_964530925.1 uncultured Candidatus Saccharibacteria bacterium | reverse complement strand
TGAGCCGAAAGAAAAATATGCTTTCCGTTTCCAATATCCAAAGCATACTTTCCAATTCATTTTATTATGGCGTTTTCAAATATAACGGCGAAATGTATGACGGAAAGCATGAGCCAATGATTCCAAAGAAACTTTTTGAAGCGTGCCAAAAAGTAATGGCGGATCGTTCGCGCCCGAAAAAGCCGAGCCAAAAAGAATACCCATTTAGAAATATGCTCGTTTGCGGAGAGTGCGGTTGCGCCATAACTTCCGAAACGCAAAAAGGACACAACTATTATCGTTGCACCAAAAAGCGAGATAAAAAATGTTCGCAAAAATATATCCGCGAGGAAGTTTTGGCGGAAGAAGTCGCAAACGAGCTTCAAAAAGTTTCTTTGTCTTTCACTTGGGCGGAGTGGATGCTCACCGAACTAAACAAGGAAGAAGCGGAAGCCGCCCAAAACGGAGCCGTTTTCGCTCAAAATCTCAAAGACAAAATAAAAGAGCTTGAAGGAAAGCTCGACCTGCTTTTAGACGCTCATTTGGACGGCACAATTTCGCGCGAGGAATACACCGCAAAAAAAGAAAAAATCATCAACGAAAAATCCGAGCTTTCCGAAAAATCAAAGGATTTTGAGCGAAACGGCAATCATTGGCTCGAACCGGCAAGACAATTCATTTTAGCGGCTCAACAAGCCAAAATTATCGCTTTGCAAGAAAATCCCGTCGCGGGACGGGATTTTCTCAAAAGGATTGGCTCGAACCGCGTTTTGCTTTCGCAAAAGGTGGCGATTGAACCTAAAAAATCTTGGCAAATACTATACAATCTGCCTGCCGAGGCGCGAAGCGCCGAGGCAATAAACTCGCAACATACAATTTGGCTCCGCGGGTAGGGATCGAACCTACGACCATCTCCTTAACAGGGAGCCGCTCTACCGCTGAGCTACCGCGGAATCTAAACCTTGCAAAGTGCTTGCCGCGAAGCGTGCCGAGTATCGGCGCTGAGTCCCGACTTTTCGGTCGGGACCCCGACCATCTGCGTCGGGGCTACCGCGGAATCGTCTTAAAAAAGGACGGTTATATATTAGCAATATCGTTATAGTTTTTCAAATACCGCTATTTTAAATACGAAATCGCAAGCGCGACGCTAAAGTAGGCGTAAAAAATGGCGACTCCAACCATCGCGAGATTCGTGAACCATCCCGGCCGGAGAGGTTTTGGAAGTTTCGCGTTATTCAGATAAATAATGATCGGAGTGTAGACAGCCATCGTAATGCCTCCCAAAACCGCGCTGATGGTCAGGAGAATTAACGGCTGGCGAAGCGGGACAAGGAACGCGGAGACAAACACGATCGCGACAATGGCTCCATAGTAAAGCTTGTGAATCGAAATTCTTTGAAGCCAGGTGAGATATCTTTTAAACGGCCCGACCCTGGAGTTCACATAGAGGATATCCGCGACAATACGCGTAAAAGCGTCGATAACGGTCCACATCACCGAAAAAAGCATAAGGAACGCCATTACGAGAAAAATAGTGAAACCTGCCGGCCCAAAACTTTCGCCGAAAATATGCGCCTGAACGACTGCGACATCCGTCCCCTCCGGGACAATACCCCGTGGACCCAAGACAGAATGCGCGTTCACGGAAAGAAGAAGTAAAGTCACCAGGCCAAGGAACCAAAATATAACTCCCTGATCTATCCGGACAAAACGCATCCATTTTTTCCAACGCTCAAGATGCTCGGGATGCGTATCGAAACGATACCCTTTAAATGAAACCGCTTCTTCGCGACCGGTAATGGGATTTATAATTCGGCCGACGTGGCGGCCCATACCTATCTGCTTGTCGCGATACCACAAGGAAACGCAAAGATTTAAAAGTCCGCCGGCCCCGGCAAAAACGATGGCCGCGAGGAAAACGGCCAAATCAATATCCTCCGGGAAAAAACCGAAGCTCATAAGCCCCTTCAGCATATCTGCGATTTCGGCGCCGGAGATATTTAAAACGCTCGCCACGATTAAGAGGACAAAAAAAGTCGGAACGATGATTTTAAGCGATCTTTCGAGGACAGAATACGCTACCTTTCCCAAGAATGTTAAGACGAGGATAAACCCCAAACTCACCCATGCCCACATAGGATAAGTCCCAACCCCTGTGAGCTCCCGGAGAGTCGTGCCTATCGCGCCGGCCCAACCTGGCCAGATGTAAAGGATAACGGCCGAAAGAAGCCAAAACGGCGCGAACCACTTTAAAAGACGAGAGGAAGAGGTGAAAAAACTTTCGCCGGTCGCGATAGCATGTCGCGCCACCTCTTGATTCAAAAAATACTGCGCGGTTATACCAAGAAGCGCGGCCCAGAGAATACCCAGACCATGTTTGGTAACAAGGTGAGGCCACATAATAAGCTCTCCGGTTCCGATTGCGAGACCCATAAGAACAATGCCCACGCCCAAAGCCTTTGACCAATGCGGCGGAGGCGGGAGTTCGCGAACCTCAATTTCCCCATAATTATCAGACATTGCTCTTAGTATACCAGGAAAAAACGCTTTTTCGCGCATTGAATCCTCTGGCTAACAGGTCTACCATTAATATATGACTAACGAAAACAAAGAATGCTGTCCGAAATTCAACCTGGAGCGGTGGGATAATAAAACCTACACCTGGGACAATAAGCCATTTATAAAGGAATCCATGCCGACGCTCTTTCATATGCCGCTTCCTTCCATGATCAATAAGAAGGTTACTAAGATATACACGCAGATGATGGATGCCGGCAAGGCGGAAGCAAACAGCGAAGATACCCTTCTCCTCTTCCGCGACCCAAGCGCCTTCAAGTCTGAAATATATCTCTCCGTAGCCGGCGCAGTTCCGAATGCCGACAATGTAAATATCTCAGGGACTTTCATGGCTAAAGTTTTCTCCGGGCCATATCGCGCCGTTCCAAAGTTTATAAAGCAGATGAACGAATACTTGACCTCCCAGGGCAAAAAAGCAACCGACTATTATATTCATTACGCCTATTGCCCGAAGTGCGCCGAAAAGTTCGGCGACAACTTCATGATTTTGTTCGCACAAGTTTAAACCAGACTGAAATTGAACAAGGAAATGAGACGCAAAGAAAGCTGGACCTCCGCGAGGAACGGCTTTTGCGACTGCAAACAATAAAAGATAAAACCAATGGATAAAACAATTGAAGATTTGGGATATGATGATTTTTTTGAGGCTAACCGCCGCGCCTTGGGGTTAGACGCGTTTTCGGTTGCGCGAGTTACGGCCGAACACAGAGGAGCCTACGATGTGATAAATGAAAAAGGACGATTCTTGGCCAAAATCACCGGCAAACAAATGTTTGGCGCCTCAAGCCGGGAAGACTATCCGGCGGTCGGAGACTGGGTGGCGATAACCGAGCTTGCCAGCGGGAAAGCCGCGATTCGCGGAATACTCCCCCGCAGGACGACCATCAAAAGAAAGAGTAAAGACAGGAGCAAGATCGGCGGCAAGATGGAAACGCAAGTTATCGGCGCGAATATCGATGTGGCCTTCGTCGTGGAATCGGTTGATCGGGACTACAATTTGAATCGGTTCGAAAGATATTTTGTTCTCGCGAGGGACGGAGGCGTAAAGCCGGCAGTAATACTCAATAAAATAGATTTAATCTCCGGAGAAGAATTAAATTCTAAGATTAGCGAAATCCAAAGCCGTTTTGCCGATATCGACGTTATTCCCACGAGCGCCGCGGATGACCGGGGACTCGAAAAACTAAGAGAATATACTTCCGGAAACTTAACCTATTGTTTCCTGGGCTCTTCTGGAGTCGGCAAGTCATCCCTCATAAATAAACTCTTGGGCAAAGACGAGATAAAGACCAAAGGCATCAGCTCATATTCCGGAAAAGGGAAACACACGACTACCAGTCGAGAAATGTACTTCCCGATAGGCGGAGGCATAGTCATAGACAACCCCGGAATGCGCGAAGTGGGAATGACGGACGCGGAACTTGGCCTCGGGGAAACTTTTGAGGAAATAGCTCTGCTCGCTCGGGATTGCAGATACGCGGATTGCGCGCATACGACCGAACCGGGTTGCGCGGTCCTTTCGGCGCTGAACTCCGGAAAGTTAGATAGAAATAAATACAATAATTACATCGGTCTCAAGAAAGAAGCCGAATACTATGAGCTTACCGAATTGGAAAAAAAAGAAAAAGACAGAAAATTTGGGAAGTTTGTGAACAAAGCGCTCAAAGAACTGGGGAAACACCGCCTGAAATAGCGCGCGTTCTAGAACCGCCCCGTCCTTGACATCAATGTTAGATACTTCTAACATTAGAAATGTCGAAGAAGAAAAACCACGTTATCCAGCATGACAGAAAAACAGCTTCGTTTCGCGAGAGTCATAGTCGCGGTAATCCTGGCCGTCGTAGTGAGCCAGGCCTTGATTTGGAACAACTTTATCCTGGGCGCCACATCCGTCATCATCGCGAGCTTGATACTCTTTGTTCTGCGTAAGCGCGTAAAGGAAATTGTCGTTGATGAACGCGATTATAAGATTGCCGGAGACACAGCCCGCTGGACTCTTTCTATTTTCGCGATAGGAGGCTGGCTTTTTTCTTTCGCCCTCATAACAATGCGCGAAGTTAAACCCGCCTATGAAATCGCCGGGTTTACGCTCTCTTACGCCATCTGCGCCCTTCTTTTTATAAACATTATCGTCGGGCTATTCTTTCGCCGTATGGATGACACTTTCCCGAGGCGAAAGCGAATTGCTTATTTCATCTTTGCTTTTCTTCTCGCTCTTATTATCGTCGTTGCCGGAACGCGTCTTCTCTCCGGCGAAGATGATTGGATCTGCAAAGACGGCGGTTGGATAAAGCATGGAAACCCCTCCTCGGCAATGCCAACCGGACCATGCCCCTAAAAATCCATGATTAAAAACCGCGTTAAGGAATTCCGCGCCAAATATAATCTGACCCAAGAGGAGCTTGCGAGGCGTGTTGGCGTCCGCAGGGAGACTATCGTTTTTTTGGAGCAGGGGAAATATAATCCTTCGCTTCTTTTGGCCCTTGGCCTCGCGAAAGAGTTCAAAACATCCGTGGATAAGCTATTTTCGTTATCCTAAAGAGCCGCATCGGCGCAAATTGAAATGTTGTATGATTAAAATATGAGTAAAAAAACCATGGTCTTAATTGCGGTAATAGTCGTTATTTTTACGGCAATTATTATCGCGTTCCTTTGGCGTCCGCCCGGCGCCGAAAAAATAGATTTGGCCATTGAGCTCCAGGAATGTCTTCCCAAAAGCGACACTGGAAGCCGCGACAGATGTCTGGAACTCATGAAGCTAATCACTAATTACGAGGAATGCGTGGCGGCCGGCTTCCCCATTATGAAATCCAACCCGCCGCAATGCGCGACACTCGACGGGAGAATATTCGCCGAAAACATATAATTGTCATGAATAAAATTCTTTATTGGCTGCCAAGAATCTTAGGCATCGGATTCGTTCTTTTTATATCCGTGTTCTCGCTCGACGTATTTTCCGAATACAGCGGCTGGGCGATCGCTCTCCCGCTCCTCATGCACCTCCTGCCATCCCTTCTACTTCTCGGAATAGTTATTCTCTCCTGGAAAAACGAGGTTCTCGGGGGTTGGTTATTCCTCTCGGCCGGAGTTCTCTTGTTCGCTCTATCCGATTTTGAATCGGTAATCGTATCTCTTCCTGCTATAGTAATCGGCGCTCTTTTCTTGAGTAGGAAATATCTTCCAAAAGTTTGAAGAGGGGGCAAAAGCTAAAAAGCCAACTATTGTGCGTCAATAAATCTATGACATTCAAAGTTAAGCGGGTCTACGACCCCACATCAAAAGCGGATGGAGAACGCGTATTGGTAGATCGACTTTGGCCGAGAGGTATAAGCAAGGCAAAAGCAAAAATAACGGTTTGGGCCAAAGACTTAACGCCATCCAATGAACTCAGGAGCTGGTTCCATGCCGACCCCGAACGCCGATTTAAAGATTTCCAGAAAAAATATGCCAAGGAACTTTCCGCCAACAAAAAAGTACTCCGCCAGTTAATCTTAAAATTCCAGAAGAACACCACCCTTATTACCGCGGTTAAAGATATAGAACATTCCCACATCCCGACACTTCTTAAGTTTTTGCGAAGATCCTGACTTCCGAAAATAAGCCGGCAAAGCGACTCTTGACCCGGTTTTATCCCTACGCTATCATTCAAATATGCGTTTGAATGATATGGCGAAGATAATAAAAACCGCGGGCGAACCAAGCCGGCTCAAAATCCTTTGCGAGCTTTTTGAACGGAAGAATATCTGCGTATCCGACCTTGCGAAACTCGACCGCGCCAGCCCGGCCATCACCTCCCACCATCTAAGAGCCATGAGCAAGGCTGGAATAACCCGCCCGGTCCGACATGGAAAAAAGATCTGCTACGAAATAAAACCTTCGCCGTTCACAAACGACTTAAAAAAACTAATCTGTAAATATAAAAATAATGAATAAACATAACGTAACTGTATACTCGACCCCAACCTGCCCTTACTGCGTAATGGCAAAAAAATATCTGGCATCCAGGGGCCAGGAATTCAAAGATGTGGACGTAAGCCACGACATGGCGGCCGCGAGAGAAATGGTGGAAAAAAGCGGCCAGATGGGCGTGCCGGTTATAGACATAGACGGGAAAATAATCGTCGGCTTCCAACCGGAAGCGTTCGACGAGCTTCTCCCCGGCGAAAAATAACCACGAATCAATCGGAGCCGGCCAAAAGTGATATGATTAACTAAAGTCGCAAGCAATCAAAATAAAAACAAATGAAAGGATTTAATTCAAATATTGAAAAAGACACGCTTGAAAACAATAATTTCCGGAAAGTTCTTTATACCGGACATCATAGCCAGCTCGTTTTGATGAGCCTCGGGCCAAAAGAGGAAATCGGCATGGAAACGCATCCGGAGAACGACCAATTCCTACGCTTCGAAAAAGGGACCGGCAAGGCTCTGATAGACGGAAATGAGTACGCGCTTACCGACGGCTCGGTCGTTATCGTTCCAGCCGGAGCGGAACATAACATAATCAACACTTCCGAAACCGAAGAGTTGAAGCTTTACACCATCTATTCCCCCGCCCACCACAAGAACGGCACGATACACGCGACAAAAGAAGAAGCGATGGCAAGCGAAGAAGATTTTGACGGGCAGACTACGGAATAAGCGAATTCCACAAAACAAAAATACCCCTTCGGGGTATTTTTGTTTTACCGCCAGTGATATGCTTAAAAGGAAATGGAGGGCGTTTATCACCTGATCTATAAAATTGGAATCGCGTTTAAAGCGGTTATCGGCGCGATCGAGATTGTCGCCGGCGCGGCTTTTTTATTTATGAGCCATGCCTCAATCTATTCTTTGATCAATTCAATCCTCTGGGGAAAACTCAAAGAAAACTCCGGAGATTGGTTTTGGCAGATAGTCGCCGCGGGATTAAATGACCTTTCGGCTTCCGGTGAAGGAGTTTGGGCCTTTGTTTTCCTTTCGCATGGGATAATAAAGCTTCTTTTAATCGGCGGGCTTTGGAAAGAAAGACTTTGGTCTTACCCCACCTCGGCGTTCGTCTTTACATTGTTTATCTTCTATCAGGCGTATCAATTGCTCTCCGCCTGGTCCTTCGCCCTCTTTGCCATCACCGCTCTCGATGTAGCGATAGTGGCCTTGGTTCTCTACGAATATTCGATAAAGAAAAAAGGACTGGAGGCTCTAACAATATAGAAACAAAAAAGCGAGCCTGTAGGCCCGCTTTCGAAAACTATTTCTCTTCGCCCAAAACCTTCCTCAATATCGCGACTTCGATCTCCTCTTCTTCCTCTTCGGGAAGCGGATTTTTTGGCGCGGGGCTTTCTTCTTTTTTGTGCTCGTCCAGGTATTTTAAAATATCGTCGCCCATCAATTCTTCGGCGAGCTTCATCTCTTCTTCCGAAAGTTTCTTCCCGGCCTTAAGCTTTCCCTCCAAATCCAATTTCAGTATTAGTTGAGTCTCCGGGTCCATGTCTTCCACCCGCTCTGCCTCGGCGGCAGACAAATCCGCATCTTCAAGAGATTCCTCTCCCGCTTCTCCGCCGACAACCGACCCCTCAGCGTTATCCTCGTCGTTATTCAATATAATGTCATCCATGGGATTAATTATTACATAACCAATTATTTCGCGACAATGAGCAGCGCTCCCCCGACCATCAAGATCACGCCAGCAGCCATAGTCCAGGAAAGTTTTTCGCCCAAAAATATCGCGGCTAAGATGACCGCTAGAGCCAAGCTCAACCTGTCCAGGGCCACGACCCCGCCAACCGGTCCATTTTTTAAGGCGTAAAAATAAAAGAGCCATGACAACCCTCCGGCAATAGCGGAAAGAACGATATAGAAAAGGGCCCGGGAGTCGATAGAGGCAAGTTGCGGAGCCTTTCCCAAAAATAGAGCGGCTAAAACCAAGAACGCGGCCATAATCACACCTCTCACCGTAGTAGCCAGAACTGAATCAAGATGAGCTATGCCAATTTTTCCCAGGACGGCGACCAGCGCGGCGCAAATCGCGGAAAGAAGCCCGTAAAATATCCAATTCATGATTTAAGTATAGCAAGACGGGCAAAATTTTAATAAATCTGATAAAATGCGAATATGAAACATAAATCTTGGAAGATAGGCGCGGCCGAAGCCGCCGGAGTCGCTTTG
Source organism: uncultured Candidatus Saccharibacteria bacterium (assembly GCA_964530925.1). Taxonomy (GTDB): domain Bacteria; phylum Patescibacteriota; class Minisyncoccia; order UBA6257; family 2-01-FULL-56-20; genus LiPW-15. Next base: position 44,612 of record CAZHBZ010000007.1, on the reverse strand, counting down.
TATATAGCCGCGTTCGCTTTTCTCGCGGAGAAATTTCGTTTTTTTGCCGGCGATACGGATCCGGCGCCAATGGTCGCAATGGCAATATTCCTCCTGGCCTTTTCCACTTCGGCGCTTATCTGCGGAATAATTGTATTCGGCTATCCGTTTTCCCTTTTTATGGAAGGAAAAAAGCGAGAAGCCGCCGGCGTGATTATCTGGAGCGCCGTATTTCTCGCCGCAATTTCGCTTGTTTACATCTTAGCCGTACTCGGGGTATAATTACGTCCCGATGAACCGCTCAAACAAAGAAAATCGTTCCAAATTCGCGGACATATCCACCAAGTGGCTGGGCTCAGTGCCCTCGCTTATCGTACACACTATTATTTTTATAGCGGCCTTCGCGCTTATTTTCGCGGGCCTTCCCGCTGATAAGGTTCTTTTGACGCTAACCACCTTCGTTTCGCTCGAAGCAATATATTTTTCAATATTCATCCAAATGACGGTAAATCGGGCGACAGAAAGCATCGAAGAAGTCGGGGAGGATGTGGAAGAGATTCAGGAAGATGTGGAAGAAATAAGCGAAGATGTGGAAGAGATTTCCGAAGATGTGGAGGAAGTTCAAGAAGAAGTTAAGGAAATTGGAGAAGATGTGGAAGAGATTTCCAAAGACGTAGACAAGATACAGGAAGACGCTGTTCTCGACGACCAAATAGACGAAAAGCAAAATCAGGCGCTAGGAAACATCGAGGTCCAGCTCCAAAAATTGCTCAAGGACATTGAGGCGCTCAAGAAATAAAAAAACATCCCGGTTGGGATGTTTTTTATTTTGAGGTTTTAGGCGATGCTTTGCTCTATCTTTTGCACCGCGGTTTTTTCCTCCTTGCGGAAGAAGAGCCAATAGATGGCAAAGATTACGAGAAGCAAGAGCAACAGCCAGAGCCAGCCCCAACCGCCGAAGATTGAAAGCAACGACGCAAGTCCGGCCACAGCTCCTGCGCCAACAAGCGCGGTGATATAGGCGGAAGTCGTTTGGAACTTCCCTTTCTTATCCGTCCAGTTCATGGTGGAGCCATAAACCAAGGAGTCGCCCTTCTCCACGTTATTGCCGATCTTACTTCTTATTTCTACAACCCCCTGATAACCGGCCTGAACCAGACCAAAGTTATAGGAAAGCGTGTTGGAGTTTTTGCTGGCAAAAGAATTATTGGAAGCCAAGAAGCTCGCTTCAAGGGGCAAAACTATCTGAAGCGCGGCGTTCGAGAGATCATAACCACAATCGTTCTTATAGGTAAGAGTGTAGACAACCTCATCGCCGGCGGTTATTCCGGAAGACGGATAGATTGCCGGAGAAAGCTTGAGACAAGAACTTCCGACCACTATTGGGGGCTCAATCGGAGGATTAACCGGCGGGACGACGGTCCCCCCGGTGGTAGTAAAGCGCAAGATTGAACCGTAACTCGTTCCCGCGGGGGTCTGGGCCACGATGCGGAAATAGTAGGTCGTGTTTTGAAGCAAGCTCGTCAAGGCGAAAGCGGTATCCACGTAAGAATTGCCGGAGCCGACAGGCTGCATGTTGGTCCTGAGCCCAAGAGAGGCGGTGGGGCCGTATTCAAACCAAGCATTGCCCACTCCAGAATTCGGATTCGCCGAACCATTTAAAAGCGCGGAGTTTCGGCCCACATAAGTGGCTGGTTTGGTCAGGACCGCGGGCAAATTAGTCCCGCCTCCGTTTCCGGTAGTGGAAAACTGATAGGTTTGACCGTAAGAAGTGCCGTAGCTATTCCGCGCGACCGCGCGAACATAATAGCTGGTATTCTCCGTCAGATTAGTCACGCCATTCGAAAAGTTGTAATTGGTGGCGTAAGACGGAATAAAACTATTATTCGTGGTGTAAGTCAGGGAATTCGAATTTATTCCGTATTCGAACCAGCCAACAATAGAATCGCTTCCATTGCCGTTCGAATAAAGCCGCGCGTTGAAGGTGGCGTAATTATTCCCAAGATTTGTCGGGGTCAGAGTCTCGACACATGGCGCGCCGTTTCCATAATAACCGCCCCCGTTGTAATTGCAGTTCCCCTGGTTGTTATTGCCGGTAGTGAAATTATAGACGGACCCGTAAGTAGTGCCGTAAGAATTTTGAGCGACTACCCGATAGTAGTAGTTCATGTTGCTCAAAAGATTATAGATTTGCGCGGAAACATTTTGCGGCCCGGAATAATTTCCAAGATATTGGAAGCCGGTAGTCTGTCCTAAAGACGAAGTCTGCCCGTATTCAAACCAGTAATTGGTATTGGAACCATTTGGATTTACCGTCCCATTCATCGTCGCCGAATTCAGGTTCAAGTTGCTAACGTAATTCGTGGTGACTATCGGAGCTGAGCCGCCGCAGTTATAAGTGCAGCCGCCGGAACCGTTGGTCACAAAGCTCAAGATTTGACCCTGGTTCGTTCCGTATTGATTCTGCGCGACCACTCTAAAGTAATAAGTGGTATTCGCGTTCAATCCATAAACGGCGTAAGAAACGTTTTGCGCCGAACTACCAGAACCAATGGATTGATTACCCGCTGTCTGGCCCAAAGAATAGGTGGTTCCATACTCGAACCAATAAGTGGTGGCGGCGTTGTTTGGATTCACAAGTCCATTCAAAGTCGCGTAGTTTTGAGCGATGTTCGTCGCTCCATTAGTAGAAGCTATCGGAGCGGACCCTTGGGTCCCTCCAATAACATTCACGTAAGCAGTCGCGCTCAAACCGGAATAAGTCGCGGTTATGGTGGCCGAACCCTGATAGGCTCCGGTCACATAGCCTCCCGATACATTGGCGACAGAATTATTGGAAGAAGTCCAGAAAGCGGAGTTCGTGATATCCGTCTGTTGGCCGGAACCGGATCCGTCCGCGTCGTAATAAGCCCGCAAGCTAGTACCGGAACCGACGTTCACTGTGGCCGAGGACGGAGAGATGGTAAGAGTGGCAGCGCTTCCTCCCCCATTTTGAGTGATAAAACTAAGAATTTGGCCATGACTTGTGCCGTATTGATTCTCTGCGGTAAGACGGAAATAGTAAGCGGTATTTGGCGAAAGGCCGGAGATGTTCTGAATCGCGGAAATATTTCCGGTCCCGGAACCGGCGTTTTGAGTAAAGGTTGTCTGGCCCAAAGAATGGGTGGTTCCATACTCGAACCAGTAAGTGGTGGCAAAGCCATTCGGATTCACCTGCCCATTCAAAGTAGCCGTAGACTGATTGATGTTGGTGGCGGAATTTGTGGAAACCGTAGGGGCGTTCCCGGCGGAAGTTCCGGAAACATTTATTGAACCGGTAGCGGTCAGCCCGGAATAAACGGCGGATATCACGGCAGCGCCGTTTGAAACACCAGTTATATTTCCGGCGGAGGCCACACTTGCCACAGAGCTGTTAGAAGAAGTCCAGGACGCGGAGTAAGAGACATCTATCGCGGACTGAGAACCTTGCGGTCCATCCGCGTCATACAAGGCGAAGAATTTGAAATTTTGGCCAGCGGAAATAGAACCGGAAGTCGGCGAAACCGTAAGGGTAGGATTTCCGGCCGGCGGGTTATTCGAAGTCTTAAAGCTCAGGATAGACCCGCGGGTAGTTCCGTGGGAATTTTGACAAGCGGCCCGGAAATAATAGGTTGTGTTCGCGGACAATCCGGAAAGATAGGAGCTCAAGCTAACCGCGGAATTGCCGGAGCCAATGGACTGATTGCCGATGGTCTGTCCGAGGCCAGTATTCGAGCCATATTCAAACCAGCAAGAAGTCGTGGCGCCTTTTGGCGTTCCGGAACCATTCAGGGTGGCAAAATTTTGGCTGATACCGGTAGCGTTATTAGTTGAGACAACCGGAGCGGAACCGGACGGAGGAATATAAACCGGATTAACGGTAACGTATGCCGTAGCGGAAAGATTATTATAGGTCGCGGTTATAGTCGCCGAACCCTGGTAAACTCCGGTCACATATCCTCCCGATACATTGGCGACAGAATTATTGGAAGAAGTCCACGCGGAAGAAGCTGTCACTTCATAGCTGGACATCGGGCCGGTTCCATCCGGATCGTAATTCGCATGGAAACTTACGCCGGAACCGACATTCACCGTTGCCGAGGACGGAGAAATCGTAAGAGTCGGGTTGGCAACCTGAGTCGGATTAACGTAAATAGTTTTGGAACACGTTTGTCCAAACCATTCCACGGCCTCCTGAACCATCTGCCAAGCAAAAGCTTTATTGGAGCCGGAAGAAACTGTCGGCGCGGTGGCGGTAAAAGAAAAATTAGCGGTTTGTCCGGGCGCTATGGGCGAAGACGGCAAATCCACGCGGCCCAAACCCCAAGTCTGATTGTCCTGAGGATTTTGCGATCCCAAAAAATAACCGCTCACCGGCCAAGCGCCGGCCGTCCAGGATTTGGTTCCGGTATTTTTCATGGTTATTGTCGCGGAAAAAGTCTGCCCCGAATTTACGCTCGACGGAGCGCTTACAGAAAGACAAGCCGCGCCGTTGGACCCGACCGGAGGCTGTCCCTGGCCCACGGTTTTATATCGCGCGACCAAATACCCCTGACTAGACCAGCCCGGAGTAATATTGCCCAAGTTGAAAGTAGTCGGACCACCCTGCGCTCCGACCGGACTCGCAGACTGATTCGGATACCATTCGGCGGAATCAAAAGTAAGCGAAGTTATAGTTTCGCCGGAGGCCGGATAAACGGATGCCGAGCCATAAGCAGAGAGAGCATTATCGGCGGAAATGACTCCGGCCGCGGAAACTCCCGAACCATAATTAAATGATATGGCGGCGCGAGTATTGTTCGCGGTTTGATTGCCGGTGTTGTGATAGTAAAAAACGAAACTGACTATATCTCCTACATGGACGTTTGAGATACTCGAGGACCAATTGGTGGAACCCGGGTTTTGGGTATAGTTTGAAACCCTAAGAGTCGGTTTATCTAAGGGGTCGGTATTGAATTGCGCGCCGGAGGCCAAAGAGGCTAAAGGGCCCGCAAAAAGCGAAAACAGCGCCAAAGCGACTGCTATCGACTTAAAATTGATGATTTTTTTAGTCATTTTTTTGTTTTTTTAATCTGACTTTGCGTGCCGCAATTTTACCATATAGAGGTTCCCATGTCAATGCCCCAAAAGCCCTTCCCCTCGTTGCCTATATTACCCTTATTTTTGAATAAAAAAAGGCCCCGACAGAGGAGTCGGGGCCGGAGAAAAAGAATCAGTTTGGAGGATTCCCAGTGGGGCCGTTAGGCGGGTCCGGAGCGGGACCGCCATTGCCGTTGCCGATAGGACTGCCGCCCCGGAAAAAATCGCATTTCCCAACCAGGGCGCAGACCGCGGCGCCGATTCCGACGCCCAAAAGGATGTTGCCCACCGTCTTCCAGCCGTTTTTCTTACCCTTACCCTCGTCGGAGGCAGGAGCTGGCGTTGGAATCGGCGTGGACGCCGGAGGGGCGACCACTGGCGCGGCAGGAACTTCAACGACAGCCGCCGGCGCGGATTCCACCGCGGGAGATGGAGCGGTTGCGGAAGGCGTAGCGGTCGGGGCAGGTTCGCTCCCGCACTCCTTACGCCCGATCGGAATCCAGTTTTTGGGCTCCGTGACATCATTCCCGCAAAGCGAAACCCACTTCGCGAAGCCGGTCACCTTATCGACCACGACAACGTAGCCGGAACGGATGTTCCCCGGTCGAGTCTCGCCCACCTCTCCGTTTTTCAGGAAAGAGAGCCTGACCGTCGGTGAGGGTTCTGTGAGCTCCACCCGGCATTCCGTTGCCCAGTCGATTTGCCGATTGGGGTCCACTGGGCGCGCGCCGATATTGAAAAAGTGATAAATCGGTTCTTCTGCCGCGCGAACCGGAAAGGTGTAGAAAACCATTGCGATTGCCAGCGCGATTGCCAGGTTCCTCTTCATTTTTCTCGCCTCCTATTTTCTCGGATATCAACTTCTGCTGTCAGAATAATATAACAATTCTTGGAAAAGTCAAATATCTTTGGCGGAACTATTTTTCTCCCCCACTCGTTATATTGAATAGGTCGATAATTTACGCGTGTTTTTAGCGCGAATTTCTCCGTTTTTTAAGTCAGGGTTATAATATAGAAGTCGATTCCGGGCAAAGAGCCGGACAAATAAAAAAATAAATGGAACAAAAAATTAAAAATTATCTCGGAATTGCGGGAACGGTCGGAATAATAATAGTAGCGATAGCAGGCTGGCGTTATGTGGGAGCTTACGCGGACTCTCTTCAGCCTGGCTCTTACCGAAGCTTCAGCGTTTCCGGAGAAGGAAAATCTGTGGTTATACCGGACATAGCAAGCTTCAGCTTTGGGGTAATAACCGAAGGCGGCAAAGATGTTGCCGCGCTTCAAACCCAAAACACCGAGAAAATAAATAAAGCGATAAACTTTTTGAAGGACCAGGGAATCGAAGAAAAGGACATTAAGACCGAAGGCTACAACCTACAGCCTCGTTATCAGTATTCGAGCTGCAGCTATATTAGCAGCAGGAGCGACACCGTGTGCCCTCCGCCGACCATTGTCGGTTACACCGTAAATCAAACGGTCTCCGTCAAAGTTAGAGAGCTTAAAAAGGCCGGCGACATCCTCTCCGGCGTGGTCGATAACGGCGCGAATAATGTTTCGCAGCTGAACTTCACCCTCGACGATCCAGAATCCGCGAAAGCCGCTGCCCGAACCGAAGCCTTCAATAAAGCCCAAGCCAAAGCCAAAGCAATCGCGGATGAAGGCGGATTCCGAGTCGGACGCCTGGTATCCGTTAGTATAAATGACGGCAATGGTCCGATAGTCTACGGCATGGGAGGAGGCTCCGCCGAAGATATGTATCTTACTAAATCCGTCGCGCCCGCTCCGACCATAGAAGTTGGATCGCAAGACGTGAAAGTCAGCGTATATCTGACCTACGAAATAAAATAATAACCACAAACAAAAATCCCCCGCGTGGGGGATTTTTGTTTGTGGTTATTCATGGAGTTTTCACGGAAGTAGTCGCATTATCGCGCGGAACTAGAATGAGAACTTTTTCCTCGGGATCCTGATAATGAAAACGAGCGCGCAATTCTTTTTCTAGGTTTTCCGGGATAGAGATGTATTGAATATCAGCCTCCAACTTTCCTTTTTCCACCCTGGCTTCTTCAAGCTCCTTTCTGATGTCCTCCGACTGCGCGGCGATAGATTCCCTCTGCCCGAGAAGAGATATGAGCTCCACTCCGGCAAAAATAAGCAGAGCGATAAATATGACTATTAAGACGTTCTTGAGCATTACTTCTTAAGTATCTCGCGAAATACCTCCGGTGTCAGGTTCACTTTTCCCCTTTCGAGAAGCCTCTCCTTCCCCCTCTTCTGCTTGCGCCATAGCTTCATTTTTCGGGTTATATCGCCTCCGTTCTTTCCGAAATCGCCAAGCTGCTTTTTGGCCGCGGTTATCGTTTCTCTCGCGATTATTCGCCCGTGGGTTTGCGCCTGTATGGCTTGCGTAAACTGGGCCTTGGGTAATAGCTCCTTTAGCCGCTCTACGGTCGCTCGCGCCTCGCGCTCAACCTCGGTTTTTCTAACTACCCTCGTAAGCGCCGGAACAACATCTCCCGCGACCAAAATATCCAATCTCTCGGCGTCTGTTTTGCGCTCTCCAAAAAATTCATAGCTAAAAGAAGCGTATCCCGCGGAAACGGATTTCAATTGGTCATCAAAATCACGGATTAATTCGGAAAGGGGCATGGTTCCGGTTATCAAAAGATTCTCGCCGACATTGTGCACCTCTTCCACATTCACCTCGTAGGCGGTTTGAATGGAAAGCACTTTCTGAAGGTATTCTTTCGGGGTCAATATCTCTATCTTGATTATCGGCTCCCAAACCTCGTCCGGGTTTTCCGGGAAGGCATGGGGTTCTTTTATAATTTTTTCAGTTTTCCCCGCGCGCACTCGATAAGCAATGGATGGGAAACTCGTTAAAAACTCCAAACCAAATTCGCGAGAGAGCCGCGCCGAAGTTATCTCAAAATGAAGCTGCCCCAAAAATCCGACCTTAAGTCCGCGGCCCAAAGCTTCGTTCGCGTCTGGTTCAAAAGAAAGAGCTGCGTCGGTCAAACGCAATTTTTCAAAACCCCGTTCCAATTCTTCAAATTTCGTGCCGCCATCAGGATAAAACGAAATAAAAACTGTCGGTATAGCGTCTCTGAATCCCGGCAAGGCGTGGGAGCTTAAATCGCGGGGCGAGTTTATTTCCCTCCTCACAAGCGTATCTCCTATCTTCACAAGCGCCGGTTCTTTATACCCGGTCGCGATATAGCCTATCTCCCCAGCAGACAAAACTTCCACTGGTTTTAATTGAGGCGAAAAACAACCCACTTCTTTTGCTTTAAAATCTTCTCCGGTCGCCAGAAGCTCCGCGAGATCCGCGGCTTTAAAAGTTCCGTCGAACACCCGCACATAAGCGAGTATTCCTTTGTGGTCATTATAGAGCGAATCAAAAATGAGCGCGCGACTCACTTCTCCCTTGTCGGAAACTCTCGGCGGCGGAACGTTGTCTATAACCGCGCCCAAAAGCTCTTCTACTCCGGCGCCAGTCTTACCGGAAATCCTAAAAATGTTTTCCGGCTCGGTATGTAAGAGTTCGGCCAGCGCGTAAATGGTCTTTTCAAGATGCGGGACATTCAAATCTATTTTATTGACCGCTCCGATTATTTTTAGCCCCGCCTTTTGAGCATTCCTAAGATTAGACAGTGTCTGCGCCTGAATGCCCTTGGTCGCGTCAACCAAAAGTATCGCTCCCTCGACAGCCATAAGCGCGCGAGAAACTTCATATTGGAAATCAGAATGCCCCGGAGTGTCGATAAGGTTCAAAATATACTCCGTCCCTTTATAGGAATAATTCATTCTGACCGGGGTCATCTTTATAGTGATGCCGCGTTCACGCTCCAAGTCCAGTTGGTCCAGATATTGCGCGTGCATACGCCGCATCTCCACAGTTCCGGTGGCCTCAAGAAGCCGGTCCGCGAGGGTGGATTTCCCATGGTCAATATGGGCAATAATCACAAAGTTTCTTATGTTATGCATTTTGAATAGTTAAATAGGAGACCGAACATACGGGCGACTTGCCCCGAAAGATTTATGAAATAAATCTTTCGGGGTTATTACAAAATTTCGAATGTTATTCATATTAGATAGCAAAGCATAAACCGCTTATCTATATATTTTGCATGCTTCATTTTAGATAAGTCTATGGAAGATTAAGCGAAAATCGCAGACCGCACAAGTTAAATCTCTTTTCGGAGAGTCAGGAGAAGCGTAAGCCTCGCGGTTATATCCGTGTTTTTATATTCGAACACCGGTGAACCGCTTTCCTCCCAAATAAAGCCGACCGGCGCCGTGAAGAAAAGATTGTATTCCGAATTTACGCCGGGCTGCTTATCCATAATAAATTGATAGACAACTCCATCGGCCGGAGACAGGAATAATCGATGGGAATAATCGTAAGAAAGCTTGCTCGTCTCGCCCCTCGCGGTTTTCTGCCAGGCGGCTAAAACGGTTTTACCAGCCTCGGAAAAAGTGGTGAGCCAGGAGAAGTTCTCCGCTGAAAGGGCGGTAGATTCTATTTCTTCGACCAAAGGATCCGGATAATATCCCGCGCTCTTATAATTTATCGGCGCGCGTATGGTTTTTTGGACGCCACCCTTGGCGGCGAGAAGTTTGCCGAGCGAAGAAATGTAGACGCGCACATAGGATTGATTGGCCATTTTATACCACCACTTATCGGTCGATTTGGCGTTATTTTTTCTTGAAATCTCCAAATGGTTGCTCACCACCCCATCAAGAGATAGCTGGCTTTCCAAAAATATTTTTTGGCTCATGACATAATCGCTTTTGCCTCCGCCCACATTCGCCACAACAACAGAAAGATAATCGCCTTCAAATTTCTGCGGTATCTCAAACATCGCTCCGCTCACTTCTTTGCTTTTGAACACCGCCTCGATCTCCTCTTCGCCCGCCCAAAGCATTATGTCCTTAGATTCCAAGCGGGCAAAAAATGCTTTTAATAACTCCTGTTCCGAATCGCCGCTAAGAGACGCGAGCTTCGGCATGAGCGCGGCGAATATTTCGTCCAAAATATTTTTCGCGTTTACCGACCCGACATCTTGGCCCGCCTGAACCTCGGATTGTATCTCCTCCAAAAAATTATTTTCGTCTATCGCCGCTTTAGTGCTCGAAGCATTGACCGGACCTGTGATTTTAAATACATCCGCGATAACCGAGGGCGAAATAGCCGCAATCATATCCACCCTCGATCCATCATCCCCATAGAGCTTGGAAGAGTCCATGAATTCCGCGGCTTTGGCGGCGGAATCGGGAAAATCAAAGAACCAATTGGAGTCCGCGGTTCGCCAGTTGGTAACCAGCGCCTGAAGGGGTTTGGGAGGAATGGTCAGAAGTTCCAAAGTCCTATCGACTTCGTTGATATCCCTAACCTCAAGATCGTGAATCTTCCCGCCTCGTATATTTATCTCCGCGAAACTCCCCCAAAAACCTCCTGTCGGACGCATCTCCGAAGTGTTTTGGAGAAAAACAATAATCTTTCTATCCGTCGAAAGCCAATTCTCGAAAGAATTCAGCGCGCGCTTCCAGAAGTTCAGTTCCAATTTCAAATTCAAATAATCTTCCGGAGAAATATCTACCGCAATTTTAAATTCTTCTCCGGCGGCATCAATAGATTCTATCGCCGCGCTTAAAGAAGCAATATCTTCGTTTATTTTCTTCAAAGGCGTGAGAATATCTCCCTCCCCGCCGGAAAGAAATCCGGAAATATTTCCCTTTAAGCTTGAGATATCCTGTTCAAGCCCAATCCAAGCGGAAACCCCGCTCATCAGACCTTTGTACGCGCCGACTCCGCCTTTTAGAAGCGGCCAGAATTTATTAACAACGTCGCTGAAGCTGTTAATTCCCGAATCTCCGCTCGACAAATTTAACCTGGAAGACAAACCCGAATCCTCGAGACCCCTCTCCACCTGCCTTAAAAGGTCTTGTTTGGATTGGTATGCCGAAAATACCCAAAAGCCTCCGCCAAAAATAACCAATATAAGAAGTGAAAGAAAAATACTCTTCCAGGGAACGCGATTTTTTGGGGCAGACTTTGACTTCGCTTTTGGAATAAATATTTCTTCATCAAAAGACCGCTTTGCGCTTCCGCCCCCAGAAGGCTCTTCCGCCCTTAAAACCTTTGGAGCGCGGACGTCCATCATTCTCTTGAAAATATTTTTTTTGGGAACTTTCATAGCAATAGTGGCTCAAAGATATCTTATTATTTTTTTGCCCTTATTTAAAGCCGCAATTGATATAATTAAGGAATGATAAACTCACTGAGATTTGAGAAGATTCCGGATTATGGGGCGCCAAAGCAGAGACCCTCATGGATTGGCTTTTCTCTTGCGATTATATTGATAGTTTCCGGAGCTCTGATGTTCTCCGCCGCCAAAACCGATTCCGGAATAATGGACGAATTAGCCCACATACCATCCGGATACGGATATGTTCACGAGCTTGATTTCAGATTAAATCCCGAACACCCTCCGCTCCTCAAAGCTATGTCCGCCCTGCCGCTACTTTTGATAAACCCTAATTTTCCTACCAATGATTACGCCTGGACCTCGGCGGTAAACGGACAATGGGATATGGGTTCAAATTTCCTGTATAAGTCCGGGAACAACGCAGATAAAATAATTTTTCTTTCGCGGATTTTCCCGATAATCCTTACCCTGCTTTTATCACTCCTTATATTCTTGATAGCTAAAGATCTTTTCGGAGCAAAGTGGGCCCTTCTGCCGACCGCGCTTTTCGCCCTATCACCCTCGGTCTTAGCGCACGGACACTATGTGACGACAGACATCGCGGCGGCGTTCGGCGTTCTTTTGGCAACCTACGCATTCCTCGGAAACTTGAGCGGTCCATCCCGTAAAAAACTTATTTGGGCCGGCGTCGCCTTTGGCATCGCCCAGCTTTTAAAGTTTTCCGCGGTGCTCCTCGGGCCGTTTTTCTTAATGCTCGTATTTTTTTGGAGTTTATTTTCTTTAAACTCCAACCTTCATTCTGGCTTCGGAGCGTGGCTCGCGTCTTTTTTCAAAATTTTTTTTAAAAAACTTTGGATGACTTTTTTGGTGTTTTTGATAGGTGTTGTAATAGTTATCTATCCCGCATACTTTCTTTTCACAAAAAACTATCCGCAGGCCAGACAAACCGCGGATACGGAATATATTTTGAGTTCCTTCGCCGGCGGACCGCCATCCCCGGGCGAGACCTGCAATCCGATAAGGTGTCTCGCGGAGGCGACTATTTGGGCTACTAAAAATCCGGCGACCAGTCCGCTCGCGGAATACGCGCTTGGCGCGCTTATGGTCACCCAGCGCGCGGCAGGCGGAAACACCAATTATTTTTTGGGTGAAATTTCGAACTCCGGCTCCAGAAGTTATTTCCCGATAGTTTTCGGACTTAAAGAAACATTGCCAACCCTCCTCTTCATCGTCATCGCCCTCGGCCTTGGAACAATGTCTATCTGGCGAGGGTTGAGAGACAGAACGAAAACATTCGGAAATAAAATGTCGTTTTATTTCGAGAATAATTTCGCGCAGTTCAGCTTTGCCATATTTATCGCTTTTTATTGGTTCATGAGCATGCGAAGCCCTTTGAATATCGGCTTCAGGCACCTCATGCCGACTATTCCGCTTTTCTACCTTCTCTTCACTTCAGCGTGGAAAAAATGGTCCGAAAATGGAAAACCCTGGCTCAAAAAAACATTGGTCGCGATTTTACTTATCTGGTTTTTTGGCGAGACTGCGTTTGCGGCTCCGAACTTCCTTTCCTATTTCAACGAAATGGGCGGCGGGACTTCAACTGGATATCGATATGTTACCGATTCCAATTATGATTGGGGGCAAGATTTCCTGAGATTCAAAGATTGGGCGGAAAAAAAATTGAACGGAGAAAAAATTGCGGTGGATTATTTCGGCGCTGCTTCACCCGAGTATTACCTTCCCGGACAAGCAGTCAACTGGTGGTCGGCTAAAGGCGACCCGCGGGAATCCGGCATTCATTGGCTCGCCGTATCCGTAAATACTCTCGAAGGCGCATTCGGCAAACCCATCTATTATTTCAAGCGGAACCCCGCGGATGAATATAAGTGGCTTTCCGCGATCTACCCGCCAAACGAAGGAATGGGAGGAGTCCCCAAGCCGGATTTTAAGGCCGGAACAACTATCTTCATTTATCGCCTGCCATAAAGAGATTATTTATAGTAAGCGCGGTTCGGAATCCGCAAGTCCACATACTGAAGTTTTGAAAAAGACTTGCTCTCCCCAAGCGTTCCTAAAAGCTCCACGGAGTTTGCGGAGGAAAACCGCAGGCTGAAATAAATGAGCGGTCCTTCGGTGGTTTTCGCGACAACCTCTTCGAGCGCCAAATCTTTAAGCTCAATCGCGCGCGCGCCTATGCCGCTTTTTTCCAAAACTTCAAACGCCCCTTTTAGGTTTAGAAAAAAGCTGTTGTCGAGCACGGTATTCCCAAGCCCCAGCTTTCTGCCGGAGAAATCATTTACCGACTTAATTATATTTCCTTCGCTGGGGGTGCCACGCTTGAAAATATAGCCATTTTCATCAAACCAAAAGCATTCCGGCGCCTCGGACCCCAGACACCAAGTCCCATATGGAAACCTTTCGACAACCTTCACTTCGATTTTTTTGCTCCAGTAATGTTTCTCAATGTTAATCGATTCTATCTGTGGCAAGAACCTCCCCGGATCTTTTAACCTATCCGGCCAAATCAAATAGTTTCGAAAACCAAGGGCATATTTCAAGCCGTTCCCATTAAAAATTTGCGCCTCGAGAGCCGTCATTATATCCGCCGAAGAGACTTCGCGATTGCCCGTCACCTCTATTGTCTTCGCCCGAAACAACCCGGTGCGGAAAGCGAGCAGGCAAAAGATTAAGGCCACTGAATACACGATGAGCAGGGCAGCCAGATACACGTATCTCATGCGCTTCCGCTTGCGCCTTCGCCCCGCATCGCTTAGATAAATTTTGACATCCGGCTTAGCCATTCGATACCTTAAATCATAGAACAAATTCTACGTCCTCGAAATATGCTAAAATTAAGCAAAAGGCAGAAATAAAACCAACAGCCAAAAACAAAATGAGATTGATAACGCCAACGCAAAATAAAGACGAGCTAAACGTTCCGGCATCCAAACTTCCGTCTCAGGCTAACCCTCACGGAGATTTTCGCGACTCATTCCACTGGAGAGTCCTTAGAATACTCTCTGAATTTACTGATGGCTTTACCTTTCTCGCGGATTTTAATGGAATCAAAACCGTGAGTTTTTTCGGTTCCGCCCGCTTTCCGGAAGACAATCATTGGTATAAAGAAGCGCAACGCCTTGGTGAAATATTGGGAGAAAAGGGATACGGGGTTGTCACGGGAGGAGGTCCGGGCATAATGGAGGCCGGAAACCGCGGAGTCCATCAGGGAGGAGGAGAATCAATCGGATTGAATATTCAGCTTCCATTCGAGCAACGCATTAACCCCTGGGTGAAGAAAGGCATCGGTTTCCATTATTTTTTCAGCAGAAAAGTTATGCTGACCTACGCCGCTCAAGCCTATGTCTACTTCCCCGGCGGATTCGGGACCCTGGACGAGTTTTTCGAGATGGTAACCCTTCTCCAGACCAAAAAAAGATTGGCAGATATTCCGATAATCTGCGTAGGAAAAGAATTCTGGGAACCGCTTCTTCGCTGGGTTGAAACCGAAATGTACGGAAAATTCAAAGCAATCGACAAAGAGGACATGAAGATATACCAAGTCGTGGACACCGCCGAAGAAGCCTGGAAGATAATTAGAAAATCCCCGCACATAAGATATTTCTAGAATATCCATCCCGAGCCCAGGGATTTATGAAAAATAAAAACTCCTCGTGTGTGGATTTTTTATTTTATCGTGTCAATTTTCATAGGGCCCTTGTCCGAACCGCCCTTGGCTAATTCGATTATGATTTTCTTATTACCCCTAAGCTTAAAAAGGATGGCGGTGCTGATTGCCCCAAAAATGAAAACAAAAACAAAAAGGGTGTCGAACCCAAACTTATTGGCGATTATCGCGCCCAAAGCGGCGCTAGAAGCGGTTGCCAAGCCAACACCGACATCCTCCAGCGACCACTCGAAGCCGGTAATCTCACGATCTATGTGTTTTGTAAAAACAATGCGCCAGGCCGGCACTGCCATAGCGTTCGCTACCCCGTTTAAAATCTGTAGTAAATATATATGCCATGGCTCCGAAGCTACTAGATAGAACAAAGGGACTATTGATATTAAAGCTGTTCCGGCGATCATAAACGAATATTCATCGAACTCCCCTTTTATCTTATCCATGACAATGCTGAATGGAATAACCAAAATCACCCTAGTTATCCAATAAAAAGAAACAGCGTAGCCGATTACCTCTAACCTATCGGTTATATTTTCCAAGACAAAAACCGCGTAAATTGGCGCCAAAAGACCGACCGCAAAGAACAAAAAGAAGTCGGAGGCTACTAATGTTCGCACGAATCTATTTATAGATATTTTGTTAAACATATATAGATTTTATCTCATTATCGTATTTCCTCCACCCCACGGAACGAATCACGCGTTTTTGGACGAATCCGCTCCTTTTTTCGTTCGTTAGCCGAGTCGCGCCGCGATTTCGCAAAAAGCAAAGCAGCCTAACTAAAACGCCGGGCTGCTTCATTTTGTGGATCTACGGGGAGGATCTCACTACTCGGCCTCCGGCTGGATATTTTTGTTTGTGGACCTACGGGGAGTCGAACCCCGACCTGTTCCATGCCATGGAACCGTTCTACCGCTATACTATAGGCCCAAACGAGAAGCTAAAGAATAAATTTAAATTTACTCTTTCTTCGAGTGACGGGCATATATCAGTAATCTTGATATAGGCCCAAACGAGAAGCTAACCGACTATAACTTTTACGCTCTAAAATATTAGCTGAAAACTATTCTCTCGGCAACTCCAATCAAAAAATTGTATATACCCCAGAAATGCTGTATATTCAACTCATAAATAGCCCTCGTAGTTCAATGGATAGAACTGCTCACTCCTAACGAGCCGATCGAGGTTCGATTCCTCGCGAGGGCACATTAGAATCTTGTTAGCAAAAACACCGCCCCCGCGGTGTTTTTGTGCTACTAATTCTTATGCCCCGCCGCCGGCGGGACCCGCGCTTCAATTTTACCGCAGAAATCAAACTCAAAAGCTTCCTGTTGCCAAAATTACAAAACTAGTTATAATTGGAACCAGCCCTGAAATACGAAACGGAAGAGGAGGACTCATGAATCGAAAAAGTCACCGCATCTGCCCGAAGTGTCATCTTCTGCTCGGCGAATCAGAAACCCCATTCAGCGTGGACAAAAAGACAATCGCCGAAGCCGAAAGGCGAGCCCTCGCGACAGGAGATGACGATGTCATCCTACGGTTCGCGGAGCTCGCGAGCCTTGGCAGAGCTGGCGGGCTCCACAGGACCTGCGCAGAAAGGGTCGCGGAAGCCCTGCGCGGCAGGTGTCCGGCCGATGTCAGCCTCAACGAGTTGGCCTGGCAAACAGCCGCAAGCCTCCCGCTCCATCCTCGACTCGCCTGAAGCTCCCCTCTTCAAGCCCCCAATTGGGGGCTTTTCTTTTTACCCAAGCAAAAAGTAAACCCCCACACCAAACAAAAAATGGAATCAAAAAAATCTTGTTCTTTGCCTGGTGTGGGGGTAAAATCAGCAAGTAAGGAAACTTTAAAGGTCCCGTGAATTTTCCCGATTTGTTCAATAATTTTATTTTTATAAAATATTGACAACAAATCGCAATCCCGCTTAAAGCGGAGGGTTCGCATAGTGGTCTATTGCGCCGCACTCGAAATGCGGTTGGGGAGAAATCCCCTCAGAGGTTCAAATCCTCTACCCTCCGCTTTGCGCGGGACGAATCCCCCTCACCCCCCGCCGCCACGAAACGGGATTGCGGCTTACAGAGAAATAAAAATGGGCGCAGAAATGCTCTCATTTTTTATTAACACCTCTTTTCGCTATTTTTAATGCTACAATTAACGCATGCAGGACAAACAAGTTATTTCTACAATAAAAAATGTGATGCCCGCGGTGGTCTCTATCGTCATTTCCAAAAATCTCACCGACGTTAAAAAAGAAATTCCAGCCTTCGCCCCGCTTTTCAAAAAAAATAAAGAGAGGAAATTTAAAGTCGCGGATATTTTAACCGATTCCCGAGGAATGGTTAGCGTTGGCGGCGGCAGCGGTTTTATCGTTTCCCCAGAAGGACTTATCGTCACAAATAAACACGTTATCTCCGATCCGAAGGCGGAGTATTCCGTCATCACGAATGACGGGGAAAGCCATCCGGCGATAATTATGACCCGCGATCCCATCTACGATGTGGCTATTTTAAAAATAAAGGCTTCCGGTCTTCCGACTGTGAAGCTTGGGGATGCCACCAGGCTTGATCTTGGCGAGAGCGTTATCGCCATAGGAAACGCGCTTGGGATATTCCGGAACACCGTGTCTTTAGGCATCGTCTCCGGGCTTTCAAGAGCGATAACCGCCCAGGCGGACCCAAAGGCCCCTCCGCAGGAAATGAGAGGCTTGATACAGACCGACGCGGCGATAAATCCCGGAAATTCCGGCGGACCATTGGTGGACCTGGATGGCAAGGCTATCGGTATCAATGCGGCAGTCGTTTTCGGCGCCCAGAATATAAACTTCGCCATCCCGATAAACGCGGTTGCGAGAGACCTGGAAGACCTTCGGCGCTTTGGCCGCGTCAGGAGACCCTATCTGGGACTTCGCTATATAATCATCGACAAAAATCTGCAGGCGAAAATGAATCTTCCGGCCGATCATGGCGCGTTAGTCACGGGAGAGGGTCCAAACGATCACGCGGTAGTGCCCAAAAGCCCGGCGGATAAAGCCGGAATCAGAGAAGGCGATATTATTTTGGAATGCAACGACAAAAAGGTAGAAAAGGATAACCCGATACAGGACATTCTGGATGGAATGAAAGTTGGAGACGCTTTGGATGTTAAAATATTGCGGAAAGGAAAATTCCTTTGCTCTCGAATATTTATGGCGGAAAGGAAATAGTCTTAGTACGCGTACTTGTCCACCAAAGTTCCGGACTTGGAATAAAGATATATTGTGTCGCTTAAGTTCAGAAATCTCTGACCGAGATAATAGGTTCTTGACGCGGCTCCGGAAACAGGCGCGGAGAGCGAAGATATCGTGAGCGTTCCTCCGGCTGGTATTCGCGCCGTGGGGATGGTTATGGTTGTGAGAGAAGTCTTTATTTTCCACCCTCCCAGATTAACCTCTCTCGGAGAATTTTTTGCCGCCGAGATACGAAGCTCCCCCACATCGCCAACGGAAGAAATAGATACGCCGGAAACGCGCGTGTAATCCTCTCCCGAAACAACCTGAGACAATCTAGCCTCGGAAGAAGTGGCGGTCGAGCCTCCGGACGCTGGAGCGGAACTATCCTGGCTGAAAAATCTTATCAAGCCGGGATGGCTGTTCCAAAAAGACGGCTGAAAAACATAGAGTAAAAGAATTATAAGGCAGAGGAAAAAAAGATACTTTATAAAATCATCCTTAAACATTGGGTTTTCCGATTTTAGATGACAATGTTTATAAGTCTCCCCGGAACATAGACGATTCTCTTGATATCCGCGCCGGCAATCGCAACCTTCACTTTCTCTTCCGCAAGCGCTTTTGCCCCGGCTTCTTCTTCCGTGGCGCCGGCGGCCATCTCCACGTTCGCGCGAGTCTTGCCGTTAACTTGAATTATCAGGTTAAAGGTTTTTTCCTCGCAAAGCTTCGAATCGTATTCCGGCCATTTTTCTTGATGTATCGAACCTTCTGCTTTTGGATTTAAGATTTGCCACAATTCTTCGGCAATGTGCGGAGCGAAGGGCGCGAGAAGTTTAACCAGAACCTGTTTGTCGAACGCGGATGCGCCATTTGATTCCAAGTCGTTTAGAAATATCATCATGGCGCTAATAGCGGTGTTGTAGCGGAAATTCTCGATATCTTCGCCGACCTTCTTGATTGTTTTGTGAGCCACGGCGTTTTCACCCTGACGCTCAGCAGTTCCTTCCGCGATCAGCTTCCAAACCCTATTTAAGAACCTCGATATTCCCAAAATCCCCTGGTCATTCCAGCTGACGCTCATCTCATGAGGGCCCAGGAACATCTCATACATTCGAAGAGTGTCCGCGCCGAAGTTCGAGACGATTTCGTCGGGGTTGACCACATTGCCGCGGCTCTTGCTCATTTTTTCCCCGTCAGCGGCCAAGACTATGCCGTGCGGATGGCGATTCCTATATGGCTCTTTGACCGGGACCAATCCCTGGTCATAAAGGAAAAGATTCCAGAAACGGGAGTATAAAAGGTGTAGCGTGGTATGCTCCATCCCGCCAAGATAAACATCCACCGGAGTCCAATACTCAAGTTTTTCTTTCGACGCGAATTCCTTTTTATTTTTCGGATCAGCATACCTAAGCCAGTACCAGGAAGAGCCGGCCCATTGCGGCATGGTGTTTGTCTCGCGTTTGGCTGGGCCCTCGCATTTCGGACATTTTATATTCACCCAATCTTCGATGGCCGCGAGCGGAGATTCCCCCGTTCCGGTCGGTTCGTATTTCTCCACCTTTGGCAATTCAACCGGTAAATCTTTATCCGGGACCGCTACGATTCCGCATTTTTCGCAGTGAATTAAAGGAATCGGCTCTCCCCAATAGCGCTGACGGCTAAAAACCCAATCCCGAAGCTTATATTGTATTTTCTTTTCTCCGCCAACCAATTTGGTTATCTCCCACTTAGCTTTTTCGGACTCCATTCCGTTGAACTTCTCGGAATTAACAATCACTCCTTTTGCTCGATAATAACAAAAGTCCCCTCTTTTTAGCGCATCAAGAGCGGCAAGAACCTCGTTTTGATTAATCGAGGGTTGATAATTTTTTCTTTCGCCGGCACCAAAAACAATTTGAAAAGCCAGTTCTTGGTAATTATCAATTTCGCTGGGCTCAATCACATGCTTAATTTTTAGATCAAAGTTCTTCGCGAATTCAAAATCTCGCTCATCATGCGCGGGGACGGCCATGATCGCGCCGGTGCCGTATCCCGAAAGAACATAGTCCGCGATAAAAACCGGGATCTTTTCGCCGTTCGCTGGATTAATGGCTTTTATACCTTTAAGCTCAACTCCCGTTTTTTCCTTCCCCTCCGTTAGACGCTCCTCTTCCGTCTTGGCGCCTGCCGTTCTTATGTATTTTTTTACCTCTTCTAAATTCTGGATTCTAGATTCT
Source organism: uncultured Candidatus Saccharibacteria bacterium (assembly GCA_964530925.1). GTDB lineage: Bacteria > Patescibacteriota > Minisyncoccia > UBA6257 > 2-01-FULL-56-20 > LiPW-15. The sequence goes on along the minus strand of CAZHBZ010000007.1, from coordinate 24,221 downwards.
AAATTCTGTATTAGTTCGTGTTCCGGAGCCAAAACCATGTAGGTCGCCCCAAAAAGAGTATCTGGCCGCGTTGTAAACACTTTTATCGCCTCCTCGCTTCCATCTATCTTGAAATCCAATTCCGCGCCCTCGGAGCGGCCAATCCAGTTCTCCTGTTGAAGTTTTATCGCTTCCGGCCATTCCGGAAGATTTTTTAATCCTTCCAAAAGTTTCTCCGCGTAGGCGGTTATCTTTAGATACCACTGGCGAAGTTCTTTCTGCTCCACGAGCGTACCGCATCTGTCGCACTTCCCGCCCACAACCTCTTCGTTCGCAAGCCCTGTCTTGTCTTTCGGACACCAGTTAATAAGCCCGGTCGCTTCGTAAGCCAAACCGGCTTTATAAAATTGCAGAAATATCCACTGCGTCCACTTATAATAGTCGGGGTCGGTGGTATTCACTTCCCGCGTCCAGTCAAAACTTAAGCCCCAGGAAAGCATCTGACGTTTGGCATTCTCTATATTTTTTGCCGTGGAAACGCTCGGCTGAACCCCATGCTTGATGGCATAGTTTTCCGCGGGCAGTCCGAACGCGTCCCAACCGATCGGGAAGATAACATTGTTGCCCCTCATCCTAAGATAGCGAGAGTAGGTATCGCCCGCGACATAGGGCCGGAGATGTCCCATGTGGAGTCCTTCTCCCGACGGGTACGGAAATTCGACCAACACGTATTTTTTTGGCTTTTTATCAAAATCTTTAGCGGAATATATCTCGCTTTTTGTCCACTCCTTTTGCCACTTTGCCTCGATTTTTTTCGGGTCGTATTTTTGCATACTTATAATTCAGGTCCTTTCATTCTATACCAAATCGAAAAGACTCCTCAAATAGCGGGCTGACCAGCTTCCCTATTGAAACTAAGCAATCTTAAATATCCGCCTGACGTTCGCGTCTATCGCCGAAGCCATCTCCTCAAGAGAAACTCCTTTAAGCTCGGCGAGTTTCTTTGCAACCTCTGCCACATACGAAGGCTCATTGCGTTTTCCCCGATATGGTTCTGGAGCCACATAGGGAGCGTCGGTTTCGGAGAGAATATTCTCAATAGGCAAGAACTTTATCACCTCGTCGTAGTCGCGGGCAAAAGTTATAACGCCCCCGAAAGTGAACGAAAATCCAAGGCCAAGAAGCGCGTCGGCCTCTTCTGTGGTGCCGCTAAAAAAGTGGATGACTCCCGGATATTCCAAAAGATAATCCCGATGCGCCTCAAGTATCTCTATCAAGTCTCCGAAAGCTTCCCGACAATGAATCACCAGAGGCTTCCCGGTTTCGTGGGAAACATATATCTGCTCGATAAATCCGGCCCGCTGCTTTTCTTTGGTTTCGTCGTCTGAAACCCGATAGTAGTCCAGTCCGCACTCGCCGACAGCCACCGCCTCCGGCGCGAGGGCCAGCTCTTTTATTTTGGCTTTATCGAAAAGTTCCGGCGCCGGTTCTTCTTGTTCGTTCTCATCGTAATGCCAATCGCTCGCAAAATGAGCGGGGTGGAACCCGACCGCCGCGAAAACTTGCCCCGGATATTTTTTGGCCAATTCTATCGCGCCTTCCGAAGTGGAACTTTGCGTCCCCGCGGTTATTATTTTGACTCCGGCTTTAAAGGCCCTCTCGAGCGTTTCCTTCCTGTCTTCGTCATAATTTCGAAAATGAATATGCGTATGCGCGTCCCAAAAATTTATTTTTTGCATATATGATTTATTAGCTCTATTATGTCCTTGGCGCATAGAAATCGCAAAGGAGGTCCCCCATGGGACTCGTATTGGGAATCACCGGAGAGAAACGGGCGGGAAAAGATGAATTCGCTAAGATTCTTTTCGATCTCATCGGCCTGTTTCCGTCGATGGCTCTTACTCGCTACGCGATCTTCCGATATTCCGACATGATAGCAAAATGTCTCGACGAGCTCGATATCGATAAGAGCAGAAAAAACATGCAGCTCTTTTCACCGATAATCGAAGCCGCTTATGGAGCAGGAGTCTTTTCTCGCGCTATGACAAGGAAAGTCCTTCTTGCCGGGCTCGACCTCGCGGTCATCGTCGGCGTCCGCTGGCCCTCGGACCTTGCGGAGCTTCGAAAGGTCGGCGGGACGCTCGTCTATGTGACCGCCAACGAACGTATTCGCTTTGAACGCGCGCGGGCGAGCTCTGAGAAACTGGATGAGGCAGGCATGACCTGGGAAAAGTTCATGGAGCAGGAGAATGCTCCGACCGAAATCCATATTCCCGCAATCGGCGCCCAGGCTGATTTCAGACTCGAGAACAACGGCACCATGGCTGAATTTCGCGAACAGGTCTATAAGTTCGCAGTTGGCTATCTCCCCGGCTGGGAGCAGAAGTAAGGCGCGTCCGGACCCTGATTGGTCCGGATTTTTTATATTTAAAAGCCCCCGACACCTTTCGGTCACAGCCGCGAGGGCCGGCTCATATATTCCGGATTCTAAGTTCCTGCCTACCGACAGGCAGGCTAGATTCTATTCTCAGAACTGGTCCGGGCCCATATTCTCCCTCTCTATTTCCAAAAGCTTCGCGAGCCTGCGCCTGAAACGTTCTTCTTTCTCTTCAAATTTTGTTTCTAAAAATATTTTAACCATATTCCTGGCCGCCATAGGATCCGCAAAATCCGCGGCAAGACTTAAGACGTTTACGTTATCGTCATGGCGCGCGTCAAAAACCTGGTCCGGAGAAATTCCCAACACAGAACGAATTCGCCTGAATTTATTGGCGACTATATCTACCCCGGCGCCGGACCCGCAGATGACTATGCCCTTGCTTTGCTCTAAGTTTCTCGAAACTTTTAAGGCCACTGCTTTGGCAATATCGGGATAATCGTCCCCGTCGGAAAAGTTGGGAGCGACATCCTCCACCTCATAAGCCCCTTCAACTAGATATTTTTTTAAAGATTCTTTAAGTTCGAATCCCCTGTGATCGGCGCCGATATAAATAACCATGTATTGATTATAGCAGGTGTATAAAAAGAAACCCCGCGGGACAATGAACTTTGAAAGTTCCGTCTCGCGGGGTGAAAATCATTCTCCGAAAATCAGTTACCGAACTTTGGGAGTTTCGCGCAAACCTCAAGCGCCAGAATCGGATTCTTGGGGTCTTCCCAAACAACCTTGTGCATTATGCCGCCCTTCATGGTCGAGAATGGAGCGTTTTGATCGCGGTTCAAATGGTTCTGCCACCACCAACCGACCCAACCCGGGCCCTTGATATACGAGTAAATCTCCCGCTGATACCAAAGAGTTGGATTGGCAACCTTGGCGCCGAACGCGACCGGAGACCAGTAACCGGAGATGACCATAAGCTTCGGCTCGGCGATGCCGAGCTCGCCCGCGAGCGCGATCCACTTCCGGAGCACGCCCTCCATGTCAGCATCGAAGACCCGATCGCCGAGCTGACGCACGACCTCCGCAAGATCTCCGGTCAAGTCGAACTGCTGAACCGTATAGACCGAATATCCGCCAAGAAATTCCCTTCGGTCCGGCTTGGCTCCGCAGTAGAGCCAATCGCACCAAGGCATATTCTGAACATACGTTCTTCCTGAAACCGCGTTGCTTCGGCCCCACTCAAAAGTCGGGAAGCCGATTTCGTCGTGATAGTCGCGAAGCTCCCAGCCGCCAAGCCCCCAGGCCATATCCTCGGCCTCAAGGAACGACTTCTTTATCCATTCGTCGCCCTCGAGAATATCCTTAACCACCGAATATTCGGTGGGCTTGGTCGGGGTCTTCATGGCAACATAACGAACGTCCCCGCTTCTATCATCGGCTGCGCGATAGACCTTGGTAAATCCGCCTTCGCTATAGGGAAGTTCACCCCCGTCCACGCACCCACCCCAGAAACATTTCGAATACCCTGTGAGATGGAAGGGCTTTGAATCATTCCAGGTCTGGGTCGGAACGAGGTAGTCGAGCATATTGATAGTCTTGCCCGGCGCCACTCTCGGCTGCCTCTCCTCCGGGGGTTCCGGGGTATCGTCCTCTGAAGACTGTCTAAAAGACTCTCGAATTTCGAAGCGCTCCGAACTAATAACCTGGGCCCTGGCTGTGCCGCTAAATGCAGAACAACCAACCATGCCAACGATAGAAAGCGCGAGACCGATCTTCTTGACCACTTCTCCCTCCTCCAATTTATTTGTTTTCAACCGCCCAGAAAGGCCTAAACTACCGCGACTATAAATAATACGCGTCAAAAAGTCAAAGGACTGCCCTTTGACTCTTTATATTTCAACTTAAAGAGCCGAAGCCGCGGAAAGAATATGCTTGACCAAGGTCGCAACGTAACCGGCTTCGTTGTCGTACCAAGAAAGCACCTTAACAAGATTTCCGTCTATGACCTTCGTGAATGACAGATCCACTATCGCGCCGTAAGGTTCCCCGATAATATCCGAAGAGACCAATTGGTCCTCGGTGACTTTTAATATTCCCTGCCAGCGCGGATCTTTTGCAGCGCGCTTAAAAATATCGTTTATCTCCGGCACGGTGACATTGCGCTTGGCGATAAAAGTTATGTCCGCTAAAGATCCGGTAATGTTCGGGGTGCGAAAAGAAATGCCGTCGAATTTTCCTTCAAGTTCCGGGATTGCCCGGACAACAGAAACAGCCGCGCCGGTCGTCGAAGGAACTATGTTCTGCGTCGCCGCTCGGCCTCGCCGAAAATCCCGCCCAGCCTTAACTGGTCCATCCACCAAATTCTGAGTCGCGGTATACCCGTGAACGGTTGAGAGAAGCGCTTTTTGAATTCCCGGATCTTCGGACATTATCTGAATGACGGGAGAGGCGGCATTCGTAGTGCAACTTCCATTTGAAGTTATTTTACAGGATTTCATATCCTTTTCGTTCACGCCCATAAGCACGGTTCTGGCCTCAGCCGATTCCGCATCTTTGGCCGGCGCGGTTATGACTACCCGTTTTGCGCCGGCAGTTAAATGCGCCTTGGCGCCCGCGAAAGATTCAAAAAAACCGGTAGCCTCTACCGCAATATCCACGCCCAAACTTCCCCATGGAAGATTCGCGGGGTCTTTCATTTGTAAAACTTTTATTTTTTTGCCGCCCACAACCAACGAATCCCCATCCACATGAACCTCCTTATCAAAGCGTCCGTAGACTGTGTCATATTTCAATAGATACGCGAGGTTTTGTATGTCGCCTAAATCGTTGATGGCAACTATCTCCAGACCTGGATACTCAAACACCTGCCGGAACAAAAGCCGGCCGATACGTCCGAATCCATTTATCGCGATTTTTGCCATCTTTGTTTGTGTATTTTACCTATAACAATTATACACCAGAACGCTCCGTGTCCGGTATTTCCATACTACATTCTATGTTCTAGATTCTACTTTCTCTTCTTCAGAGCCCCGGCAACCTTGCCGGAAATTTTTATGGAAGGAGTGAGTGTCGCCGAACCCTCATCCCAGCTCGCGGGACAGGCCATTCCTTTGTGAGTAGCTACGAAGTTCAATGCCTTCACTTTGCGAAGTATTTCTCCCGCGCTTCGGCCGATATTGTCCGCGGTAATATCCGCGGCGCGCAAAACGCCATCCGGCGCAATAATGAACGCGGCTCTTTGCGCCAGCCCGCTCTCTTCATCGTAAATACCAAGTTCTCTCGAAAGTCTGCCGTTGTGATCCGCAGCCATAAGGAAATCCAAACCCTTCAAAAGCTCCTCGGTCTCTATCCAGGCTTTGTGAGTGAAAACCGTGTCGGTCGAAACAACTACGACTTCCCCATTATGTTTTTTTATTTCCTCATGCCTCTTTTTTAGATCGGCAAGCTCAGTCGGACATACGAAAGTGAAGTCTGCCGGGTAGAAAAACAAAACCAAAAACTTGGTCTTAAAGTTCGTGTGGCTTATTTTTTTGACTCCGTCGGTCTTCGGATCGTAGGTTTCGAGCGAAAACTCCGGGAATTTTTGATCTACTTTAAACATTTTATTTTGTAATTGATTGATTATTTTTGTCAGTTAATTGTAGCATTTCGCCGAATTTTGAAAAATTGACGCGCCCCAATAGGAGAAGTACTCTGTTTGTAGTTTTTCGAAAGGAGAAGAGGATGAAGGCAATAAAGGCTTCCCCATTTTGGACCACGCAAGATCTAAGTGAGGCTCAAAACGCCACGACTTACGAGCAATTGGCGGATTTTGCTATTCGAGCGCTTATGAGACAATGGGATCGACTTCCGGCGGACAATTACAACCAAATCGCCGTGGTCTCCGGCACGCTTACAAACGGCGGCACCCTGCCCTACGACGTGGTACAGGAAAACATCCGAAACTTCGGCAGGATGATTGCCAAACTCCGGCAGCTGGGAATCCCCGTTTGGGACCAACGTCCATTCGAAAAACATCTTTTCCGCATCAAGGCCCTTCCGGAAAACGTCGGCAAGCCGATGAAGCTTTTGAATGAATTCTACAGGCCGGTGTTCGAATCCGGCCTCATCACCCTTGCATTCATGCTCCCCAACTGGAAAGAATCTCACGGAGCGAGATGGGAGCAAAGACTCTTCCGGAAGCTCGGCGTTTCCACCTTCTTTGTGAACTAACAAAATCCCCGGCCAAGCCGGGGATTTATTTTTTGCCTACCCTATCTCCTCCTTCCCCAAATACTTCTGTAAAATCTTCGGGATTTTTATTTTTCCCTCCGCGGTTTGGAAGTTTTCGATAATGGCGATAAGCGGCCGCTCCGAAAACGCGGTGCCGTTTAACATATGAATGAACTTCGCTCCGTCCGCGGACTTATATTTTATGTTCAACCTTCTGGCTTGGAAGTCCGTAGTATTCGAAGTGGAATGGGTTTCCCGATATTCTCCCTCGCCAGCCTTCTGCCCCGGAAGCCAAGCCTCGATGTCCCACTTGGCCGCGGCCGGATCGCCCAGGTCCGCCCCGCAGATATCCAAAACATGATAGGGAATCTCTAGCGACTTCATCAAGTATTCCTCTATCGCCAAAAGAAATTTGTGCTCGGCTTCGGATTTTTCCGGTTCGATAAAGCTGAACATCTCAAACTTATTGAACTGATGAACGCGTAAAATTCCTTTCGTGTCTTTTCCATAGCTTCCCGCCTCGCGCCTAAAGCAAGTTGAAAATCCCACATACCTGAGCGGCAAATCTTTCCCATCCAAAACTTCGCCGGAGTGCATCGGCCCGATGGATTGCTCGGAGGTCCCAACAAGATACATGTCGTCTTTTTCCAGGCGATATATTTCGTCTCCTCCCCGCTCCATATAACCCATGCCGGCCATAGCTTCCTTTTTAATAAGCACCGGCGGAATGACAGGGATGAATGTTTTGTCGCTCACTTCAAGTCCGGCGTCCTTGGCAATTTTCGCTAGAGTTTCTGGGCTTGAAACTGTCTCGAAAAGAAATTGCCCCAAGGCGAACTCCAAGCGGACCAGGTCGCCCTTCAAATACGCGAAGCGGCTACCGGAAACTTTCGCGGCGCGCTCGGTGTCGATAAGACCCAAGCCTTCCGCGATTTCTACATAATCTTTCGGTTTAAAATCAAATTTTGGTTTTTCGCCGACCTCCCGCAGGACTTTATTATCCGCATCGCCATCTCCTTTAATTACCCAGTCAAAAGGCGGGTTCGGTATTTTTATCCAAAAGGAGTTTCTGACCGCTTCGGCCGTACCAACTTTTTCTTCCAAGATCTTTTCTTCGCCCTTCAAGCGCTTTCCCTCTTCTATATTTCTCTCCGCGCTGGCTTTTTTTTGGGCCACTCGAACTGTTTCCAGTTCGGCGGTAGCCTTCCTCCATTCCTCGTCCGCGCTCAAAAACTCGTCCACCAGAGCCGGATCGGCTTTCTTTTTGGCGATTCCTTCTTTAATTTTCTCGGGGTTCTCCCGCAAAAGTTTGGCGTCTATCATGTGTTCCATGATACTAGCTTCGTTTAAAAAAGAAAAACCCTGACAGTCCCATGCCTTCGGCAGGCAGGCATGGACTGTCAGGGGCGGGTGTTCAGCTTCCCGGGGGCGGGGTCCAACAAGAACGGCATCTGGCCTCGTAAAGATCGTTATCGCCGACCTCTTCACGATTTCCGGTCCCAGCGCTCTTCTTCTGGGTCATATCGGCGTCTTCTCTCTTGCAGTGAAAGCAAACTGCTTTCAGTATTCTTACCTCAGAGGCGATAGCCATAAGCTTGGGCATCGACTTGAACGGCTCGCCCCAGGCATCCATGTTCAACCCGGAAACGATTATCTGGATGTCGGAGTTGGACTTAAGAAGTTTATTCACAAAGTCGAAGATCCACTCGTCAAAGAATTGCGCTTCATCCAGCACCAGGACCTGCGGCCGCTCCTTCTCTATCAAATCCCGCAGATCCTCTTCGGAGCGTATGGGGCTCGCGGGATGCCGCTTCACCGGAACGAATTTTCCCTCTTCGTTTTTTGCCCGCGCGACGATTTCGCAGTTCGAAAATCTGTCATCGAATATCGGTTTTCCGACCGATACCCTTTTCTGGGCATATTCTTCTCGCTCAATACAACGAAAAACTTCCCAGGTCTTCCCCGAATACATCGACCCGACGATGACCGTTAGTCTGGCCATTTGAGCCTCCTCCATTAGCCAAAGTTGCTTCTTTCATTCTATTTCCCGGGCCGGTTCGGGGCAAGTTGCATCCCAGTAGTGGCAAGATTTCAATAAATTGACTAAATCCGATCCGGGTATAGAATCCAGATAGTTTTCAAATTGAAAAGGAGAGGCGAGTGAGTGAAGCAAAGGAAGGTCTCGGCTGGGATTACCTACTCAGCGGATCCGCCAACACGGAGTCTCCGGAGTCTTTCGGCAATGCACTGAAGATGGATCTGGACGCGATCAAAAATGGCGACGAAAGCCCGGAAAGGACCGAATCGCTCGAAAAGATCACCAACCTCTTGAGGGGCAAAGTTCTTCTTTGGGTAAATGACAGGCAGCTGGACAAGGTAGATGCGATTCAGGAATTTCTGTTCAAGCTCGTACGCACAAATCCCGGATTGACCCTGGAACAGGATCTGCCCCCGATCGTCCGCACAAGCGTGAGCCTCGACATCCTTTTCTTGGACCTTTCGGAGTTCCACGATGCCCCGACCAAGGAACGGGTCGCGCAGTTGCTTTCCGGCGCAAGTTCGGAATCCGTGAAAAAGATTCTGGACATTCTTCGCAACGCGAATGACTGGCTCCCCATGGAAAAGCTGAAGGAGAAATTCAACGCTGATTCACCCGAGAATTCGAGCGAAAATCTGGCGCGGATACTGCACCGCATGCGGACGCTTACCCTGGTTACCCGTGCGCCGATCACGGATGAAGCCGGTGACTTGGTAACACACTTCAAGCTCTCAGCCTACGCGGACGACCTCTTGAAATCCGCTAGGAAATGAAACCTCGCCCGGATAGTTCATGGACTATCCGGGCTTTTGCTTTTTAAAAAACTTGCGCTTTTAGGGCCAGGAATTATACTTGAATGGAACGGAAATTGTTGCGGACTACCAGCCGCAATCTCGCCAGGTCGGCGGGACCCAAGAGGCTAATCCGAAACAAAAGAGGCCAAAGCCGGGTGGAACCGCGACAAGGAACAAAATTAGTTCCGAAGACTCGCCCCGACAGGAAATGAGAAATCGTTTTTTGTCGGGGCGATTTTTATTAACCAATAAAAAAGTAAAATGGATAACGAAAAAAAGTTGGATGGTATCAGACACTCTTTAGCTCACCTTTTGGCCGCCGCGGTTTTAAAGAAATTTCCGGACGCGAAACTCGCCATCGGCCCAGTCATCGAGAACGGATTTTACTATGACTTCCTGCTCCCCCGCTCTCTCGCCCCGGAGGATCTTAAAGATTTCGAGAAGGATATGAAAAAGATGATTGGCGGAAAATTGGCATTTTCCGGAGAAGAAGTCACAAAGGCTGAGGCCAAAAAAATATTTAAAGACCAGCCGTTCAAATTGGAATTAATAGAAGAGTTCGCCGATGAAGGTAAAAAACTGACAATCTACAAAACCGGTGATGTATTTTTGGACCTTTGCCGTGGCGGCCACGTAGATAACACTTCCCTGATAAACGCGGACGCATTTAAACTCGACAAGATAGCCGGCGCGTATTGGAGGGGCGATGAAAAAAACCAAATGCTCCAACGCATTTACGGCTTGGCATTTTCTTCTAAAGGCGATTTGGACGCGTATCTTAAGATGATGGAGGAGGCGAAAAAGCGCGACCATAAAAAACTTGGCCCCGAATTGGATATTTTCGTGTTTTCCGAACTCGTCGGCCCGGGACTTCCGCTCTGGACTCCAAAAGGAACCTTGATGAGAAACCTCCTGGATAATTTCGTTTGGGAACTACGGGAAAAGCGCGGCTACGAAAAAGTAGAAATCCCGCACATCACCAAAAAAGATCTCTACGAGAAAAGCGGCCACTGGGAAAAATATAAGGATGATCTTTTTAGGATAACCACGCGCGAAGGTCATCAATTCGCGATGAAACCGATGAACTGTCCGCATCACACCCAAATATATGCCCGGAAGCCCTGGAGTTATCGGGAGCTCCCGCAACGCTACGCTAATACCACCACCTGCTATCGGGACGAACAGACCGGGGAACTTTCAGGACTTTCCCGCGTTCGCGCTTTCGCCCAGGACGACGCCCACGTGTTCTGCCGGATGAGCCAAGCCAAAGAGGAATTTTTAAAAATTTGGGATATTATCCATGAATTTTATCCGAAATTCGGATTTGATCTTCGCGTCCGCCTCTCCATCCACGACCCCGAGAATCCCGAAAAATATTTAGGTAATAAAGAAAACTGGGCTGTGGCCGAAGGAATTCTGCGAGATATCGTGACCGAAAAGAAAGTGGATTGGTTCGAGGGCTTGGGCGAAGCCGCATTCTATGGCCCAAAATTGGATTTCATGGCCAAGGATTCTCTGGGACGAGAGTGGCAAGTGGCGACAATACAGCTCGACATGAACATGCCGGAAAGGTTCGACCTGACCTGCACGAACGAAAGCGGCCAACCGGAAAGAATAGTTATGATTCACGCGGCGATAATGGGCTCCATAGAACGATTCCTGTCGATCGCGATAGAGCACTTCGCGGGAGCATTCCCTCTGTGGCTCGCGCCGGTTCAAGCGGCAATAATCCCTGTAAGCGAAAAGTTTTCCAAATATGCGGAGAAAGTTATGAACAGCTTGACAGAGGCAGGCATTCGCGCGGAACTTCACGCGGCAGATGAGACCTTGGGCAAGCGCGTTCGAATCGCGGAGATGCAAAAGATCCCCTATGTGTTGGTTGTCGGAGAAAAAGAGGAATCCGCGGGCGAAGTAAATGTCCGTCACTACAGGCGCGGGCAGGAAGGAACTCTGCCTCTTAAAGAAATTGCGGAAAAGATGGTGAAAGAAGTCGCCGGAAAAACTATTTAATAAAGTTTTAGCCCCCGGGAACACCGGGGGCTTTTTGTCGAACCGTTACTCGGATTCGACGGTGAGATGCCCCGACCGGAATCCATCCCGGGTAAAAACCAGGAAGAGATACCCGACCGGAACGAGGAGCGCGGGGACGATATAGGAGATTATCCTCTTGAACTTCATCGAACCCCCTCACTTTCCCTTACGAGGCGAAGTGCGGGAACAAGCGTCATCATCGCGAGCATGAAAAGAACGCCGCCGACTTTGACAACCCAGTGCGGGACCACGAGGATTCCGCCGTGGGCGGCTGCCGAGACATTGAGCATGTCCAGAATACCGATGGTCATTCCGAGCATGACGGCGATGACGAGAGCCATGAAAAACTTTCCGGTACTCATTCTTTCTCCTTCTGGGTTTTATTTCGAGCTCCGCTCAGTATATCACAAAAGTATATAAAGTCAAGCGTGTTTTGTTTTTTTTGAATAAAAAAGCCCCGTCCGACGCAAATGCGTATAGGACGGGGTGCAGCTAGAAGCTAAAGAGCAGTGGGGATTCAGGCGACCTCGAAGTTGTACCTGTAGAGGATGGTTCCGACCTCGTTCTTGAGCTTCGCGACGAGGCAGAGCCGGCCTCCCCGGTATCGCCACCCGGAGCCGACGAGCTCGGCCTTGCCGAACTCCTTGGCTCCGCGCCGGAGAGCCTTACGGCTCTTCCGGTAGCGGACGGTGCGACCCACGAGATTGCGGTACTCCGCTCGCCCGTTGGGGACGCGGAAGATCTCCTCCGCGACCGACTTCTCCGCCGACTTCTGGGCGGAGCCGGCGAGCTTCTTCGCCGCGTGCATGACGCTCGCGATGAAGAGAACGAGGAGCGCGGTGATGAGGAGCGAGAGGCCGATGTTCGTGAAGTCCATTTTGGACCCCCTTTCTTTTCTCTGTTTTCGTGCAGGTTGCAGATCCGAAGATCTTGAGGTACATTGTATCATATACATATAAAATGTCAATAGGTTCGAAAATCCCGAAAATACTGGTCATTCTTGGCCCTACGTCTACGGGCAAATCCGATTTTGCCGTGGATTTGGCTAAGCAATTCAATGGAGAAATAATTTCTGCGGATTCCCGTCAGGTTTATAAGGGTCTTGACCTGGGGACCGGCAAAGTCTCCCGCGACCGGGTGCGTTCTTCGCGTTTTTCTACTAACTACTCACGACAAACTACCAACTATTTGTATCGTGGCATCCCCCACTACCTATTGGATGTCGCTTCCGCAAACCGCGTCTTTACCGCTTCCGATTATGCCCACCTCGCAAAGATTGCGGTCAAAAAGATAATTAAAAGGGGAAAGCTCCCGATTGTCTGCGGAGGCACAGGCTTCTATATCGCCGCAGCGCTCGAGAAGCAAAGTCTCGCTCCTGTTCCGCCGAATGCCGCGCTACGTAAAAAACTTCTAAAGAAATCTGCCGCAGAATTGTTTTTGCTCCTCAAAAAAATGGACCCGGGGCGCGCCAGAAACATTGATGCCAAAAATACGCACCGCCTTATCCGCGCGATAGAAATTGCCAAAGCCATCGGCAAGTCTCCGGCGAGAAACCGGGAAGAAGAATATAGCGCTTTAAAAATGGGTTTAAACTTCCCTCTTGAAACGCTTAAAAAAAGAATTGATCTGCGGCTCAAGAAACGTTTGAAACTCGGCCTTATAAAAGAAGTCACCCGCCTTCACGAAAACGGTTTGAGCTTTAAACGGATGGAAGCATTGGGATTGGAGTATCGTTATGTTTCAAGGTACTTACGCGGGATGCTCACCAAAAAGAAAATGGAAGAGGAACTTTCCCGGGAGATATTTAAGTTCGCCAAAAGGCAAAACACTTGGTTTAAAAAAGACAAAAACATTCACTGGGTGAAAAATAAAAAAGAAGCGGCCTCGCTCTTGCGCCGCTTTCTGGCCTAGGGATTCACACTTAAACGCGTTCCAACGCTTTCTTGGCGTATAGCATATATGCTATACGCCAAAGGGCGCGAATATCGATAAAAAATTAGCTATTATCTTTATTTTTCCAAAAGCTCCTTAAGAAGCGGTTGAAGTTCCGCCGGTTTCGCGGCGCCCTTGGTCTTCTTCATCACTTGGCCAACCAGAAATTGGAGGCTGGCTTCTTTTCCTTTTTTATAGTCGGCCACCGCGTTCGGATTCTCGGCAATGGCCTCCTTCGCGGCTTTTTCCAAAACGTCTCCGCCAATACTTTCGTTCTTGGCCGCCAATTCCTCTACATCCGCTCCGGTTTTAAACATTTCGGCGAGCATCTCCTTGGCCTGTCGGCTGGTTATCTTCTCGCCTTGGATAAGAGATACCAGATGCGCCAAGTGTTCGGGGACAACTTTGCATTCCGCGATAGACACGCCGTCTTCTTTCATGAGGCCTTTCAAGTCGCTCGTTAAATAGTTATAGAGCAAGCCCGCGTCGGCGCCATCCACCTTCTCTTTGAGTTCCGAAACCGCTTCTTCGTAGTAATTGGCGAGAGCTTCTTCGTCGACCAAAAGATCTACCTGAGATTCAGTAAGTCCGTATTCCAACCCAAATCTCTCCCGTTTAGCCTGCGGCAACTCCGGGAGTTCCGCGCGCAATTTCTCTATCTCAAATTGATCGGTGGAAAAAGGCGGCAGATCCGGATCGGGAAAATATCTGTATTCGTGCGCGCTTTCCTTGGAACGCTGGCTGAACGTGGTTTTTTTAACGTCGTCCCAACCACGGGTTTCTTGTTTTATTTTGTCTCCCTCTCCCCTCAAAAGAAGTTCCGTTTGGCGTTTTATCTCCGCCGCCACCGCGCCCTCTACGGCTTTAAAAGAGTTTATATTCTTCACCTCTATTTTTGTCCCCATATTCATGGAGATATTGACCTCTACCCGCATCTCCCCTTTTTCCATATTCGCGTCGCTCACACCCAAGTAGCGTAAAATCCTTTGAAGTTCTTTGCCAAAAGCTACCGCCTGTTCGGCAGAAGTAATATCCGGCTCGGTCACGAGCTCCATGAGCGGAACGCCCGCGCGATTAAAATCAACCAAGCTTTTGCCCTCGCTGTCGTGCCCCAGGGTTCCAGTGTCCTCTTCCAAATGCACGCGAGTAATGCGCACACCGACCAAGCTCCCCCCGGAAACCAACGGCTTGTCGTATTGGGAAATTTGATATCCCTTTGGCAGATCGGGATAAAAATAATTTTTGCGATCAAATTTTGTTATCGGAGCAATTTTTCCGCCCAAGGCGAGCCCCACCCGGATAACCGACTCTATCGCTTTTTTATTCATAACCGGCAGACACCCGGGGTGGCCCATACAAATCGGACAAACGTTGACGTTAGGATGCGCCTCGTCCGGGTTATTCGGCGAATCACAAAACATCTTGGTCCGGGTTTTAAGCTCGGCATGGATCTCCAGTCCTATTGTGGGCTTATATTCAGACATTATATTAATAAATCTTAATCGATTTTTACCAAGAAATAAACCCTAAATTGACATAAAAAAACCGGGCCGAAGCCCGGGGGTATGTCGTTCACGCGAAAGAGAAAATATTTTCGAGGCCGTTCACTTGGCAGTAGATCCTTCCATTATAGTCCTTGACCGCCTTCGCGTACTTCGCCTGGAGCGCAGAAGACGGCTTGATGGGCCGGGATTCCGCCCGGTCGATCTCTTGGCTCGCGAGCTCCATAAAACTCAGCCAGAAACTTCGCTCCTCCATGGACATGTCATCCAAAGTGACATCATCCAGGGGAACGCCATGCAGGCCCATTCTCACGCACATTTTGGCTCCTCCTTTCACCCAACGAGCAGGTGCTTGATTCCGGTGAGGATAGGCTCCCTCATGGCCTGATGAGGAAGATTGTCGCCCCTAGCCCACCTACGCACAGTCGAAACAGAAACTAGGATAGCCGAGGCAATGTCGCCAACGGAGTAATTCTTCAGACATGAGTTTATCGCATCGACAAACTCTTTGTCTCCAATCTCTTTCCCAGACATTTCAATGAGCCTCCCTTCCTTGGTTCTGGCCAGAATATACGCCAAGCGAAGCCCGACGTCAACCAATCGCGGCGCCCGAAAGGGCGCCGCTTTTCATTTCCGATGATTCTATTTTCTACTTTCTATATTCTATATTCTATCTTGCCCACCAACTTCTCCTCTTCATCTTCGAAATCGCCAAACGGGTTTTAATAACCACATCCGGATTCAAAGACATACTGTCGATTCCCCGCTCCACGAGAAATAGCGCGAAATCTTCGTAATCCGAAGGCGCCTGTCCGCAAATACCGATATATTTTTTCTTTTTCTTACAGATCTGGATTATTTTATCCACCAACATCTTTACCGCCTCATTATTTTCGTTAGCCACGTGCCGGACGATTCCCGAGTCGCGATCAAGACCCAAGGTAAGCTGGGTCAGGTCGTTGGAGCCGATAGACATTCCGTCAAATATTTTCAAAAAATCTTCCGCTAAAAGAACGTTAGAGGGAATCTCGCACATCACATAGATCTTTAGCGTCTTATCTTTTTTTCTGTCGAGGCCGTGCTCTTTCATGGTCGCCACAATTTTTTCCGCCTCTTCCACAGTCCGGCAGAAAGGTATCATCGGCACCACATTCGTAAGCCCCATTTCGTGTCTTACTTTTTTAAACGCTTGGCACTCCAGGGCAAATGCAGCCTTAAACTTCGGATCATAATAGCGCGAAGCTCCGCGCCAGCCGATCATCGGATTTTCTTCCTCGGGTTCATAAAATTCTCCGCCCAAGAGCGTTCGGTATTCATTCGTCTTGAAGTCCGAAAAGCGCACAATAACGGGTTTCGGATAAAACGCCGCGCCTATCTGAGCGATTCCGTAGGCCAGGTTATCAACATAAAAATCCGTTTTACTCTTCCAACCCACCACGCGCTTATCGATTTCTCTGGCCACCGCGCGTTGCTTCACATCGCCCTTCTTGAGTTTCGCGTAATCCAAAAGCGAATTTGGATGAATACCGATGTCCGATGCAATGATGAACTCCTCGCGAGCAAGGCCCACTCCTTCGTTCGGAATAAATGATTTTTCAAATGCCATTCCCGGAGTCGCGATGTTCATCATTATCTTGACCGGCGGTTCGGGAATTTTCTTTGTATCGTGCTCGACTACTTGGAACTTAAGCTCGCCTTTTAAAACCAAACCTTCCGTCCCGGTCGTGTCCACGGTTATCTTGTCTCCGGTTTTTAAAACCTTGGTCGCGTCGCCGCTTCCGACTATCGCCGGGATTCCGAGTTCTCTCGAGACTATCGCCGCGTGCGAAGTTCTACCCCCTTTATCAGTGATAATCGCTGAAGCTATTTTCATTATCGGCTCCCAGTCCGGATCGGTCATATCCGTCACCAGAATTTCTCCTTTTTGAAACTCTCCCAAGTTCTTCGCATCCATTATCACCCGCGCTTTGCCGGTCGCTATTTTAGAACCGACGGAAGCGCCCCTCACTATCGCCTTCCCCTCATCTTTCCTTGTATATTCCTTGAGCACGGAATAATCGCGCATCGCGTGTATCGTCTCCGGCCTCGCTTGAACGATAAACAACTCTCCGCTCTGTCCGTCCTTGGCCCACTCCATATCCATCGGCGTCCACTTATGATTGTGTAGCGTATAGTGCGCCTCTATCTCCCTGCCCCACTTGGCAAGGGTCATTATCTCCTCTTCCGAAAGCACGAAGCTGTCTTTTTCTTTTTCACTGGTAGCTACTTTTTTAATAGTCCGATTGGAATCCCGCTTGGAATCCGTGTAAACCATTTTCTGGAGCTTATCTCCCATCTGCTTTTTGATAATAGCTTTGTGGTCCTTCATTGTTCCCTTAAAGACCAAATACTCGTCGGGGGTGACTTCGCCCTGCACGATTAATTCTCCCAAACCCCAGGTAGCGTTAATGAGCATGATTCCCTGGAAACCGGATTCGGTGTCGAGCGAGAACATAACGCCCGATGCGCTCAAGTCGGAACGCACCATCTTTTGAATGCCGACGGACAAAGCCACATCAAAATGAGAGAAGCCCTTGTCTACGCGATAGGAAATCGCGCGATTGGTAAAAAGCGAAGCCATCGCGGCCCGGGTCGCGGAAATAACCCTGTCCGCTCCTTTGATGTGCAAAAATGTTTCGTGCTCTCCGGCAAAAGACGCGCCCGGCAAGTCTTCCGCGGTCGCGGAAGAGCGCACCGCCACGTCCGGATTCACTCCGTATTCTTTTTCTAGCGCTTTATAGGCCCTGGCGATATCAAAACTCAGGTCTTTCGGAAATTCCGTAGCCCTTATCTTTTCCCGAACCAGTTTTCCGCGTCTTGCGAGATCTTTTAAATTCTTTGTGTCCAAACCTTCGAGCGTGTCTTTTATAAACTTCTTGAGTCCCGTTTTTTCCAAAAAATATCTGTAGGCCTCTGCGGTCACCGCGAACCCTCCTGGGATTCTCACACCTTTCGGTTTCACATAGCGGATCATTTCTCCCAAGGATGCGTTCTTCCCGCCCACAAGACTAACGTCTTTGATAGTTATCTTCTCGAACGGAATGATGAACTTATCTTTAAAAATTTTCATTTTGTTTTTTTAAACTACTCAAATTATAACACAAAGTT
>CAZHBZ010000007.1:0-6106 GCA_964530925.1 uncultured Candidatus Saccharibacteria bacterium | reverse complement strand
AAAGCGGCCACCCTTTCGGGTGGCCAAGAAAACAAGAGAAAAAGAGCAAAAGAGTTAGGAGTTGCGGGAGAACACCCGGAAGTCAGCATCCCACCTGTACGGGCACGCGACACCAGTGGCATCCACGCCCCAATCGCCGCTGCCAGCATACCAGCGCGCGCACACCGCCCGGAGTTCGCCACTCGCGTCGCGGACGTAGAAGATGTTCGCGTAGCTGTTCGCGAGGAGAACCCCTCCTTGTCCGTTCGCCTGGAGCGAAAGGAGGTGGAAGAGGTCGGCAAGGGTCGTCTCGGCCTTGTCGCCCAACTCTGCGAGAATCGGAGTATCGAGTGAGGATTCGGTCAGCTTGTGGTAGCGGAGAGTGGACCCTTCGACTGGCCCTTCGGTCTTGCCGAGGAACCAGGCCTTGAAGTTGTCTCCGAGCCAGCCAATGCCGGCCTTGCCGACCTGGAAGTTGTCCTTGGCCACGAACTGCTTCGTGGCGGGGACGGCGATGGTGCCGAGGAGGGCGAGGATGGACTTGAGGGCAACGGTGAGGGTCACGGTGAGCTTCCCGCTCAGGATGCCGTCCACGGAGTCTTCTCCGCCAAGCTTGTTCACGAGAGCCTCGATCCGACCCAGGGTCAGCTTTCCGTATTTCATGACACACTCCTTTTCGGCTTTCTGCCGAAGGTTTCCAGCTGCCCGCTGGATTAGGGGCCCTTCCGGACGTTAAAGAATTAAGGGACGACTCACTATTGCCCCGACATTATAGCATGATTACTTCCCATTTGTCAAGTGGCAGCAAACCCGAAAATAATGGTTATTTCTTGGCTATTTCCAAGAGCCGATTGTATTTAATAAGCCTCTCTTCTTTGCTCGGCGCGCCGGCTTTCAAAGCGAATGCTCCGTAGGCGTAGGCCAGGTCAGCAATAAAATCATCTTTGGTTTCTCCGGAGCGGTGCGAGACCACGCACTCTATGTTCGCGGCTCGGGCGATTTTCATGGCTTCAATAGTTTCGGTTAATGTGCCTATCTGGTTTAGCTTAATGATGACTCCGGAAATCGATCTAATCTCTATCGCTTTTTTCAAAAGTTCGGGATTGGTAACCGTGAGATCATCTCCGATGATCACAACTTTCCCGTCGTTTAGTTTATTAAAATCTCCGAAAGCTTCTTCCATAAACGGATCTTCTATGGAGAGCATCGGGAACTCGGAACAAATTTCATGATAAAAAGTGAGAAGCTCATCCGCGCTCAAACTCTTCCCGCCGAAATTATATTTACCGTCTTTAAAGAACGAAGTGGCCGCGACATCCAAAGACAATTTTATTTTTTCCTGAAGCCCAAGATTTTTCGCGGCTGTAAACAAAAGATTTAACGGCTCTTTTACATCCGCGATATCCGGCGCGAAACCTCCCTCATCTCCAAAATTTGTGAAGGCGGGTCCGTATTTTTCTTTGATAAGGCGACCAACTTCGTGCATAACTTGCGCGCCTATCCGCAAAGCTTCTTCCACGCTTTCAGTCTGCGGAACAAGAAGATATTCCTGGAAAGCCAGCTTAGAGCGCGCGTGAAGCCCTCCGTTTATCAAATTCATAAATAGATAAGGGATCCTTCGCGAGGGCGGAACATCGGCCAGGTCGCGCAGATGCATATACACCGGAACGTTCTTCGCGGCCGCCGCGGCCTTTGCCGAAGCGACACTTGCCCCCAAAATGGCGTTCGCCCCAAGCTTGGATTTGTTCGACGTTCCATCAAGTTCCAAGAGACGCTTATCGATTCCGGCTTGGTCGGTAACGTCAAAATTCAAAAGCGCCGGAGCAATTATCTCGTTTATATTTTGAACGGCTTTTAAGACACCCCTACCGTCAAATCTCGAAAGGTCTCCGTCCCGAAGCTCTAAGGCTTCATGCGCTCCGGTCGAAGCTCCCGAGGGAACGTCAAAAATGCCTTTTGCGTCACCGCCGGCTAGAATCTCCACAGATATAGTGGGATTCCCGCGCGAATCCAATATTTCTTTAGCCTCCACCTTTGTTATTCCAATCATTGTAGTGAAATTATTATAGATACTATCGCAACCACGGCCCAAACAATATTCAGCACGACCGGTTGCCAGTCTTTATCGTTTAGGGCATCAACACCTACGCCTATCGCACCGGTGAGATTCAGAACCTGGTAAACCAGAGATTTTGGTTGAAGAATCCCAAAGTTCAAGAACGCATAGGCGCCAAGAATTGCCGCTACTCCATACCAACCTAAAATATTTATAAACTTGTTTCTCATTATTTCTTTAGCAGAATCATCAGGTCAGAAATATTCGCGCCCGTCGGCCCGGTTTTAATAAGCGAATTGGTTTGTTCCAAGGGCGGAACCGCGTCGTAATCGCTGAGATATTTCTCTATATCTAAATTCAGCTCTTTCATTTTTTCGAAAATCCTCTCGTCCACCAAACCTCCCGCCCAGTCGCAATTATCCCGCCCGTCGGATGCCAAAGCGATGAACTCCATCCCGGGCTCCATGTGCTTCGTTGCCTCCACCGCCAAAAACAAATTCCGTCCGCCGGAACCGCCTTTTTTTTCTATCTTTAAAGACGTTTCCCCCGCGGCCAAAGAGACATCATGTCCCACAAGTCCTGCTATCATTTTTTCTACGGAAACCTTGGCATTGTCATAAAGCTCCGCGGAAACAATATTTGCCCGCAGGCCAAAATCTTCCGCGCGCTTTTTCATCGCCTCAAGCGCCAATTCATTCGAGATCAAAGTTATGTTTTTAACTTTTTCAAAAAATCTGTCGTCTTTCGGAGTCTCGTTAAACTCGAATTCTTTATCGTCTATTCCGTATTTTTTTAACACATCCCTCGCGTACTCCGCGGTGCTTTCATCTTTGAAGGTCGGGCCGGATGCGACTATCTCGTCGTGTCCGCCGGGCACATCGGAAAATATCAGCCCCACAACAGTCGCCGGATAGAAAAGTTTGGCAAGCCCTCCGCCCTTCAGGAAAGAAAGATGTTTGCGAACGAGGTTCAGTTCTTGGATGCTCGCGCCAGTCGGCAAAAACTTTTCGTAGAGCTTTGCATTCTGTTCGCACTCGCTTTCGGGATAGCAAAGCAAAGCGGAACCGCCGCCCGAAACGATAACTAAAACTAGGTCTTCTTTGGTTATGCCTGCCGCCAAATCCACAATGTGCTTGGTGGCTTCAACATTTTGAGGCGTGGGCCGGGGATGGGTGCCAACAAGATTCTCGATGAATTCACACTTGCCAAGGGATATATCAATAACCGCGCCGCCTGCTATTTTATTTCCCAAAACCTTCTCGAGCGCCCCGGCGGCAACGCAAGAAGCTTTGCCAAAACCGATGACTTTTATGGATTTAAATTTGGAGAGATCAAACTCCTCATTTTTAATATGCAAAGTGTCGCCATGTATTTTTACAGAATTCAAAACAACCCGTTCCGTGTCTATGGCCTCAAGACCCGCATCGGCAATTTTAAGCGCCAATTCTCTTGCCGGAGTCGTGGCAAGCTCCGGCGCGTTCTTTATCCATTTGAATTCCATGTGTTTTTTCTACGAACTACTAACAACCAACTACTAACTAATTAAGTTTATCGGGGCTCCGGCCGCGAACGCCTTGATGGTTTCGGCAGTGGTTGCCAAAATTTCGCCCACACCTTCCTTGGTATCAAAAGCTATGTGCGGCGTGAGTATCACATTCGGCATATCCATTAGCACATGATTCTCATAAAGCGTTTTGTAGTCTGTCATTTCCGTTCCGCCGCGCAAGAGCTTGTCTTCATCCTTAAGCTGGCGCTCACTCTCCAAAACGTCCAATCCGGCCCCGGCAATATCACCTCGCGTGAGGGCCCGGATAAGCGCGTCAGTCTCCACCAATTCTCCACGGGCGGTGTTTATAATACAAGCTCCTTTTTTGAGCCAACCGATGTTCTTGTTGTTTATAAGATGGTGGCTCTTTTCGTTGTAGGGAGCATGGAGGGTCAAAATATCCGCCGCGCGCATCACTGCCTCAAGTTCCGCGTATTCGAAATTCTGTTCTTTCGCGAAATTAAGATCCGGGAACACGTCGTAGGCCACAACTTTCATCCCAAAACCATTCGCAATTTTTATGACATTTTTCCCGATACGCCCCGTGCCGATAACTCCCAAAGTTTTTCCAAAAAGCTCGAACCCTTCCATGTCTTCGGTACCCATCTCTCCCTCTAAAACATTGTGCCTGGCTACAAAAACTTTACGGGAAAGATTAAGCATTAAGGCGAAAGCGAATTCCGCGACAGTGTGCGCTCCATAGCCCGGAACATTGGCCGCAAGCTTCCCGCCGTCTTTTATCGCCGGAAGGTCCAGATGGTCAAAGCCCGTAGACCTGGTTTGGATCAATTTGGCGTTAGGCAAAAGATCTAGAATTTCTTTTTTAACCGGAGAATTTACAAAAACCGAGACCACCTCGCTATCCTTGGCAAGCGTAGCGGTTTCCGGGACTAATTTCTCGGAATAAAACCCGAGCTCATGATCTGGTAAAAGAGAGATTAGAATATTTTTTTCCGATTCCGTAGCCTCAAAAAAGATTACCCTCATGTTGCCTTAATTATAACATCGAATCCTATAAACCCCTTATTTTTATATTTCTGGTTGACATATATCAGCGCGGGAATAGTATTTGTTTAGCCGCGATAAATAAAATGCGCGATTTGAAAGGAGCGCTTATGGGCACCGACCTCAAAACCTACGTAAGCCCCGAAACCGGCCAGAAAGTGATTTGCTTCAGCGCGGCCCATACCAGGGATCTTTTCAAACGGCTCGGGTACGACTATCGACAATACGATTTTGAAAATCCCGAGGAAGTGAGCAAGGTTTTCCTGATCGCCCTAAACGCGCAGCTCTCCGGCGTGGATTCCGCTGGCCGACCATTGTCCTTCGAGGACCTTGATCTCCTCTCGCAAATCACTGGGCGGGATTGACCCGCCGCCCGCAGCGTGACTGCTGCGGGTTTTTATTTACTCCAATTTCTCTATTTTCACCCCAATAAGCCGGATGGCTTTGTGTTTCGGATTCTCCCGTTTGTCCAAAAACGGCAAAAAAAGTTTAAACGCCTCAAAGCTCAGGGTGCCAGAATCGGAGGCCGGCTCGGCAAGTGTGCGCGCCCTGGTCTTTGTTTCAAAGTCAGAAAATCTCACGGTTATACCGATTGCGCGATAGGTCCCAAAGTCGCTCCGCTTGAGCCTTCTTATAACATCTTCAGAAAGCTCCTTTATCCGGTCAACGATAAAATTCGCATCCCGTCTGTCTTCGTGAAAAGTTTCCTGCTCGCCGATGGACTTGGCTTCGTAATCATTGCTAACCGGCGAATCCGATTCTCCGCGCGCTTTGCGATAAAGGTCTTCGCCCCACTTGCCCAAGAGCTCTTTTGTTTTTGATAGAGATAAAGTTTTTAAGTCTCTGACTGTTTTAATCCCCAGCTTATTTAGCATAATTTCCGTCTTCGGTCCGATGCCCGGAATTTTCCGGATGTTTAACGGCTCCATAAAGCCCTCGGCCTCTTTCGGAAGAACAATGGTAAGTCCGTCCGGTTTTTGCATGTCGGAGGCTATCTTCGCGATTAATTTATTTGGGCCCAAGCCAACAGAGCAGGTCAGCTTTTCCCGTTCTTTAATTTCTTTCTTAATTTTTTTGCAAAGCTCCTCCGCACGCACAAACGTCTTCGCGAAAGAGAGATCTATATATGCTTCATCAATGCTTGCCTCTTCGACGAGCGGAGCGAATTCACGCACTATCTCCATAATCTCGTTTGAGACGGCGCCATATTTTCCCATGTGCCCGCCGGTAAAGACCGCGCCGGGCAAGCCCTTCTTTTTGGCTTCCTCCGAAAGCCTCCAGGCGGCGGAAATCGGAAGCGCCGAATGTATGCCGTATTTACGGGCCGCGTAATTGGCGGTCGAAACCACTCCCCGGCCCTTCCCGCCCTCGGGATCGGAACCGACGACAATCGGCCTGCCCTTAAAACGAGGGTTATCCCGTTCCTCGATAGCGGCGAAGAAGGCATCCATATCTAAGTGAGCAATAATTCTTTGGTCTTTCACGCTCTTATATTACCGCAAACAAAAATACCCCGCTCG
>CAZHBZ010000006.1:40820-57623 GCA_964530925.1 uncultured Candidatus Saccharibacteria bacterium | reverse complement strand
GGCTCTCCCCGGACAATGTATGAGGCAGAGGGCTTAATGCCGCTTCTTATCAAACTCTACGGGAAAAAGAATATTTATGTTTTTGTTCTGGAGGCTTCCGCGGATCTTTCGATTAAAAGGAATAGCAACCGGCTTATGTGCAAGTTTTGCGGCTACGGGCTTTTGTCCGCGTATTATCCGACCAAGAATCCAAAGCATTGTCCGGTTTGCGGCGGGCCGTTTTATAAGAGAACCCTGGATAATCCGGCAACAATTAAAATCAGGCTGAAGCAATATGCGGAGCGGACCGAACCGATATTCGAGTTTATGAAAAAACTTGGTATAAAAGTGGTGAAACTTGATGCCAGGCCCGCGCCGTATAAAGTATTCGGGCGTCTCATTAAGGCGATCAAATGATATTTATCAAGACCGAAGAAGAAATAAAAATAATGGCGGAAGCGGGGAAGCGTCTGGCCCTGGTGGTCAAGGCTCTTAAGGCTATGGCAAAAGTTGGTATTACGACCAACGAAATCGACCAAGAGGCAAAACGCCTTATAGAAGAGTCCGGCTCAATTCCAGCTTTTTTGAATTACCGACCGGGTGGCGCGGGGCACGCTTATCCCGCGACTATCTGCGCCTCCATAAACTCGGGCGTGGTTCATGGCCTTCCTTCGAACTATAAATTAAAAAGCGGCGATCTTTTAAAGTTAGACTTGGGACTTATATATGAAAAATTTTATGCCGATATGGCTATTACGGTTCCGATAGGGAAAATATCCAAAGAGGACCAGGAATTAATTTCCGTGACCCGGGAGGCGCTCGAAAGGGGAATTGCTGCGGCCGTACCCGGAAACACTTTGGGGGACATCGGCTTCGCGATCGGAAGTTTCGTAAAAAAGAACGGTTTTTCGGTAGCGGACGGACTGACTGGCCATGGCATTGGCAGGAAGCTACATGAGGACCCATATGTCTTTAATGAGGGACTCCCGGGCGAATGGGACGTTTTAAAGCCCGGGATGGTGTTGGCCCTGGAGCCTATGGTTTGCGCCGGAAAACCGAGAGTGAAGCAACTTGAGGATGATAGCTTTGTGACCGCCGATGGCTCCAACGCGGCACACTTTGAACATACCGTGGCTATCACCGAGAAGGGACACAAAATATTGACCCAAGGTTAGATTTCAAGATTTTATGTGGGCCCCTTCGGGGCTTTTTCTTATGGTATAATTATCCCATGGCTCGACCTTATCTTTCTATAATTATTCCCGCCTATAACGAAGCCAAAAGGCTCCCGCTTACGCTTATCGATATCGACAAGCATTTGGCAAAAGTGGACTATGCTTATGAGATCTTGGTGGTGAACGACGGTTCAAAAGACAACACCTCTGAGGTCGCGCAGAAGATGACCGCGAACATAAAGAACTTGAAGGTCGTAGATAATCACGTGAACCGCGGCAAGGGCGCGGTGGTCAGGGATGGGATGCTTATCGCCCAGGGCAATTACCGCCTGTTTATGGACGCGGATAACGCGACGACCGTTGATCACTTCGACAAAATGATCGAGCACTTTAGGGCCGGAGCGGATGTGGTTATTGGAAGCCGCGCGGTAAAAGGCGCGAAGCTTGACCCGCCGGAACCGATCTATCGGCAGATACCGGGCAAGATGGGAAATTTGTTCATTCAGGCCTTATTGCTTCCCGGCATTTGGGATACGCAGTGCGGTTTCAAGGCTTTTAGCGACCGGGCGGCCGAAGAAATCTTCAGCATAATGAAAATAACCGGCTGGGGATTCGATGTTGAGTGTTTGGCTCTCGCCAAAGAACTGGGGCTTAAGATTCAGGAAATCCCCGTGCACTGGGTGAATGCCGAGGGTTCGCATGTCGGGATTTCCGCTTACTTGAAAGTTCTCATCGAAACCCTTAAGATTCGCCTATGGCTTTGGGGAAAGAAATACCCCATAAAATCAGTGAGTAGTGGGTAGTAAGTCGTAAGTAGTTAAACCCACTGAGAAGAACCCGTATTTTAACTACAAACCACTAACTACTAACCATCAACTAATAATAATGACCTACTATCTTACCCCGGAGAGACTTGAAGAATTAAAGAAAGAGCTGGAAACTCTGAAGAACGAGAAGCGGAACGAAATATCCGAACGTCTTCGTCGCGCGAAAGAATTCGGCGATCTTTCCGAAAACTCCGAATATGTCGAAGCGAGAGAAGAGCAGTCCCGGGTGGAAACTAGAATCTATGAATTGGAAGACATGATGAAGCATGTTTCCATAATCAAAAAAGGCGACGGAGGAGCTGAGGCGCGTATTGGTTCCACTTTGACCGTTGAAAAAGATGGAGCAGAAAAAACCTTTACTATTGTGGGTTCCGAGGAATCTAAGCCGGAAGAAAATAAAATTTCTAACGAATCTCCTTTAGGCGCGGCTTTCTTGGGTAAAAAAGTGGGGGACAGTGCTCAAGTCTCGACTCCAAACGGCCAAGCTACCTATAAAATAACCCGTATCGAGTAGAGGGACTTCAACCCATGATTGATGCTCTTCGTGAGGAAAGATTGAAAAAACTTGCCCGCGTGAAGGACGCTGGGCTTCTTGCATACCCGGCGGATTCCAAGCGAACCCACACGCTAGGGGAAGCTAGAAGAGATTTTGGGAAATTATTCAAGGCTAAGAAAAAAGTGTCCCTCGCGGGGCGTATTTGGAGTATTCGCGATCAAGGAAACATAATTTTTTTGGATATAAGCGATGAGTCGGGCAACATGCAGGGCGTGCTTATGAAAAAGAACGTTAAAGATTTTCCGCTTTGGAAAAATTCTTTGGATCGAGGAGATTTTATTCAGATTTCCGGAACTCTTTTTAAGACCAAGAAGGGCGAGGAAAGCGTAGAGATAAAAGCCGTTCGGCTCCTCTCTAAGGCGCTTTTGCCGATACCATCCGAATGGTACGGGGTGGAGGATGACGAGTTGCGTTTGAGGCGGAGGTATCTTGAGATACTGACCGACAAAACCGTTTCGGATATGTTTAGAAAAAAGGCTGCTTTTTGGGCGGCTTTTCGCGACGCTCTCCTTGCCGAAGGATTCTTGGAAGTCGAGACTCCAGTTTTGGAATCCATTCCGGGGGGCGCGGAGGCGGAACCTTTTAAAACCCACTTGAAGGCATTGGATATTGATCTGTTTTTGCGTATTTCCTTGGAGTTGCCGCTTAAAAAACTTATAGTCGCAGGCTATGAAAAAGTTTTTGAGATCGGACGTATCTTTAGGAACGAAGGCATAGATAAAGAGCATCTTCAGGACTACACCCAATTGGAATTCTACTGGGCCTTTCATGAATACGAAGACCTAATGAAGCTTGTTGAGAAAACTTATAAATCCGTTATTAAAAAAACCATCGGAGGTCTGAAAACCGTTTATGAAGGAAAGAAGATCGATTGGGGGAAGAAATGGAAAAAAGTGGACTATGTAGAGTCCTTTAAAAAAGCCGTAAAACTTGACCCGCTTTCCGCTTCGGAAGAAGAATTGCGCAAGAAAGCGATCGAATTAAGATTGAATCCCGAACGCCATATGGGCAAGGGTCGGCTTATCGACCTTATCTTTAAAAAGATCGTGCGTCCGACGCTTATCAATCCTTGTTTCTTGATAGATCCGCCGGTAGAGATAGAGCCTTTGGCAAAACGGCACAGGAAAGATCCTCGCCGCGTGGAGAGGTTCCAGGTTTTGGCTGCGGGAACCGAGCTCGGCAAGGGCTTTTCAGAGCTTAACGACCCCATAGATCAGCGGGCCCGCTTTGAGGAACAAATGGGGCTAAGAGAAGCGGGGGACACGGAGGCCCAAATGTTGGATGAAGAGTTTATAACTGCGCTCGAATACGGCATGCCGCCCACTGCCGGTTTTGGGATTTCGGAAAGACTTTTTGCGATTCTTATGGGCAAACCGATCCGGGAGATCTTGTTCTTTCCCCTAATGCGTCCCGTTAGAAACCGCGATCGCGCCTAGTTTGCGGCATAAAGTTGGAATATTTTGTAAAAAATTATTAGCTATTGCAGCTACTGCGTTGTTTGCCAGATCGCGATCTGTTTCTAACGGGATGCGGCCAAAGCCGCACGGGCCCAGGGGGGATTCATAAGCGGACTGGACTTTTTCGTGAATTGTGTTAAGCTTGCTGTTAGTAGGGAGGTGATAGCCATGCTCGCAGTCGCAGTTGTTTTTGTCCTCGCCGTCGGCGCTTTCATGTATCTGGTTGTCCGCGGCGCGGACAAGCAGAACCGCGCTTGCGGTGATGGCGACGACTCTCATTCGTTTGCCCCGACCTAGGTCGGGGCTTTTTGCGTGCGTCAATATATTATAACTTGACCTTGATTTTTGCTATAATTTATGGGATAGGTTGTGAACATAATAGGTTTCCATTTTTTAGTTTCCAGAGAATTTCCAATAAAACAATTTTCCTTCTCAAACGAAAAACGTTGTATTTCACGCATGAGGCATGACCTTAGGAACTCCTTTACCCTAATAGAATTACTCGTAGTCCTAGCAATAGTAGCCATTCTTTCGGTCGTAGTCATCATGACCCTGAACCCCTCGGAGCTCCTCCGCCAGGCCAGAGACTCAAACAGACTCTCCGACCTCTCTACACTAAACACCGCCCTAGCAGCCTACGAGGCAGACGTAAACGGAGGTTTCATGGGTACATCTTCCATTGTCTACGTATCTATCCCTGACACCACTTCTACCTGCGCTAACCTTGGTCTTCCCACCCTTCCCACCGGCTGGTCCTACAACTGCGTAACCGCAACCAGTACCAAACTATCCAACGGCAGAGGCTGGATACCCGTAGACCTGACTCGGATATCTTTCGGAAGCCCTCTCTCCTCTCTGCCCATCGACCCCATTAACACCACTTCTTCCAATCTCTACTACACATATATAACCGGAGGGAGCTACAAACTCTCTGCCGTGTCTCTCGAATCCCAAAAGTACATATCTAAAAGCAACGAAGACGGAGGAGTAGCCTCTGATTCCTACGAAACCGGAAACAATCTGACTCTGGGTTCCACCTTCTTCCCCGCAGGCTGGATCAAAGTCCCCGGAAACTCCACCTTCGGAACCTCGGACTTCTACGTGATGAAATATGAGGCCAAATGCGCGGATACGGGCGGGAACCTCCTGACAACTCCTACCGAATCTACATATCAGACGTATCACAATGGCACCACCCCCTGCACCAGCGCAAACTCAAGATATGTGACTACAGCTCCAACCGGTTATCCGATTACGAGAATTGCCCAAAGTACTGCCGGAGCCATGAACGACGCCATCGAATATTGCCAGTCTATCGGCGCCCACCTCATCACTAACAACGAATGGCAGACTATCGCCTGGAACGCGCAGAATGTTTCTTCCAACTGGAGCGGAGGATCGGTCGGGAGCGGGAACATGGGCCGGGGGAATTCAAACGGCTCTGCGGCGCAGATTGCCTCCGCCGATGACTCCAATTCCACCTACCTTACCGGATACGCCGATTTCACTCACAGGAGAGCCCACGTTCTTTCCAATGGCCAGACCATCTGGGACCTGGCAGGCAACGTTTATGAATGGACCAATGACACCATCACCGGAACCAACAAACCGGTGGGAATCGCGGGAAGCTGGGTGCAGTGGAGCGCGGTTTCAAACTACGGGACAATGACTCAAGCTGCCGCAGGCCCCCTGAATTCGCTTTGGACATCAACCCAAGGCGTCGGCCAATATTACCAGGGAAATGCGGATGCGAATCCCTACGCCTTCCTTCGCGGCGGCTACTGGGGCAATGGCGCGCGCGCCGGGGTGGGGACGCTGATCCTGTTCGGCGGTCCGGCGGACACGAACAGCTACTTCGGGTTCCGCTGCGCCCGGTAGTCCCAGTGGGATAGGTGTAATCACCATCCCACGGGACTTACCCCGTGAGATTAAAAAACTATGCATTATGTCTATGTGTTAAAATCTAGAAAAGATAATGACCTATATACAGGCTATGCCAGTGATTTGCGTAAACGGCTCTTGCAACACAATAGAAAATGGATATTTTTTACGCTTCCAATATTTTCGCGCGCTCTACAATCAAAGAAGGTTCGCCGTTCCGGTGGTTAACTTTTCCCTCCACGATAATCACATTATTCTCGTTCCAAATATCCTGCGTTTTTTGAAGAGTGTTGTTGAAGACCACGAGCTCTATCTGATAAGGGGATAGGTCTTCGAGCGTCACAAAAAGCATAGGCTGTCCGTTTTTGGTGATTATTTTATGTGATTTGGAGATGATTCCTGCGGTGCGATAAATAAGGTTGGCATTTTGTGCGCCTCTTATTTCCTCTATGGTCCTTGCCTTCACTTCCCTAATCTTCGTTTCGAATCGCGCGAGCGGGTGTTCGGAAAGATAGAAGCCCAAGAGCTCTTTTTCCCAGGCCAGTTTTTGGCCGACTTCCGCGGGCGGAACCGGTTTTAGTTTAAGCCCCTGGATGCTCGCGGCGGGCAGATCTCCAAAAAGAGAATTCTGAGCCCCCTGCGTGCCTTTTCTCGCAGCCTGGGCAAAGCGCAATATCTCATCCATATTTTCGAGTATCTGGTTGCGCTCCATTCCCATGGAATCGAATACTCCGCCTTTAGCCAAGCTTTCCAAAGATTTTTTATTGAGATCTTTATGATTTACGCGCGAGAGGAAATCCGCAAAATCCTTGAATGGCCCGCGACTCCCGCGCTCTTCGATTATCGCTTCGGAGATTGCTTGGCCTACATTTTTTATCGCCAAAAGACCGAAGCGAATTTTTTCTCCTTCCGGTGAAAATCTGGTAAAGCTTTTATTAATATCCGGAGGCAAGACGTCCACGTTGGATTGTTTGGCCTCGTTGATGAGGAAAGAAATGCGCTCTGTGTCTCCGGAATCGGCGTTTAAAAGGCTCGCCATAAATTCTTCGGGGTAATGCGCCTTAAGGTAAGCGGTGCGATAACCGATCATCGCATAGCAGGCTGCATGACTCTTGTTGAAGCCATAGCGGGCAAATGGCGGAAAGAGCTCCCAGATCGCTCTGGCGGAGCGCTCGTCTATGCCGTTTTTTTGCATTCCGCTTACGAGTTTAATTTGCTGTTCATCAAGAAGAGACTTAATTTTTTTGCCGATAGCCTTGCGCAAAGTGTCCGCTTCGGCCAGGGAGTAGCCGGCGAGGTCGCGGGCGATGCGCATCATTTGTTCTTGGTAGACTCCGATGCCGTGGGTGTTCTTCAGTATCGGTTCAAGTTTGGGATGGAGATAGGTTATTTTTTCCTGGCCATTCTTGCGTTTAATAAAAGTTGGGATAAGTTCCATGGGGCCTGGGCGATAGAGGGCGACCAGGGCGATCAAGTCTTCCAGGACGGTTGGCTTAATTTCTTTCATGTAGCGGCGCATGCCGGAGGATTCGAATTGGAAAACTCCTGTGGTATCTCCTTTTTGGAGAAGCGCGTAAGTCGTCGGATCGTCAAGCGGTATTTCGGCGATCTTCACGTCTTTCCCTTGGAGTTCGCGAACCAAGCGCAAGGTGTCTTCAATGATGGTCAGGTTTTTGAGTCCCAGAAAATCGATCTTCAAAAGGCCCAGATCTTCAATGCCGTGCATTTCTATCTGGGTGATGATGATGTCTTTATCTTGCGGAGCGAATTGCAATGGAACTCGTTCATCTAACGGGTCGCGGGAAATAACCGTGCCGCAGGCATGAACCGATGCATGGCGGACTACGCCTTCCAAGTGAAGCGCGGTATCGATAAGTTCTTTGGCTTGGGCGTTGGAATTATAGAGGGTTTTCAGATCCTCGACTTCTTCCAGACATTTTTGAAGCCAGCCTTCTTTCATGCCCTGGGTCGGGTTGAAGGGAATCAATTTCGCCACTTGGTCGCAGAAAGAGTAGGCGATACCCATCGCGCGTCCGGCGTCGCGAATGGCCGCGCGGGCCGCCATGGTTCCGAAGGTGATAATTTGCGCCACGTGGTCCTCTCCATATTTTTGGCGCGCGTAGGCCAAAACCTCGTCCCGACGGGTATCGGCAAAGTCTATATCTATATCCGGCATTTGAATGCGTTCCGGGTTCAAGAATCTTTCAAACAAGAGATCGTAGACCAGCGGGTCGATATCGGTGATGTTCAAGATGTAAGAAACGATACTGCCGGCGGCGGAACCACGCCCCGGGCCCACAGATATGCCATGGTTTTTCGCCCAGTTAATAAGGTCTTGAACAATGAGGAAGTAGTCCGCGAAACCGGTTTTTTCGATGACCCCGAATTCATATTCCACCCGTTCTCGCACGGTTGGGGTCAATTTATCACCGGGGTAGCGGTTTGGCAGGCGCTCCTCTATGAGCTCGCGCAAATATTCGTTTGCGGTTTTGCCTTCGGGTTTCGGAAAATTCGGAAGCAGGGTTTTTCCGAGTTCCAGTTCCACGTTGCACATTTCCGCGATCTTCGCGGTATTTTCTATCGCTTCCGGCGCGAAAGCGAATTTCAATTCCATTTCCTCGGGGGAGGCTAGTGAAAAATCGTCCGCCTTAAGCGAAAGACGATCATCATCGGAAAGTTTATTTCCGGTTTGGATTGCCAAAAGGATGTCGTGATAATGAGAGTCTTCTTTGCGGGGGTAGTGGGAGTCTTGGGTGGCCACAAGCGGGATGCCGGTTTCTTTGGAGAGCCTTAAAATATCCGCTTCCACCTTTTCGGAATCGTCGATGTGCGGATGTTTTTGAATTTCCAAAAAATAATTTCCTTTGCCGAAAATATCTTCGTGTTCCAGGGCTATTCTTTTCGCTTCCTCAAATTTTCCGGCAAGAAGCGCTTGGTCCACTTCGCCGCCCAAGCACGCGGAAAGGGCGATAAGCCCTTCATGATGTTCGCGCAAAATTTCTTTATCCATCCGAGGCTTATAGTAATAGCCTTCGAGGTTCGCGCGGGAAACGAGCTTGATAAGATTTTTCCAGCCGGTCAGGTCTTTGGCGAGAAGAATAAGGTGGTAATATTTTTCATCGTTCGCGTCCCGGTCTAATCGGCTTTTGGGCGCGACGTATGCTTCCACTCCAAGAATCGGCTTGATGCCGGCTTTTTTAGCTTTTTGATAAAACTCCAAGGAGCCGTACATAACCCCATGGTCGGTCAAAGCCACGGAATCCATTCCGGTTTCTTTTATCCTTTTAATAAGTTCATCTATCTTCGTAAGTCCGTCGAGAAGCGAATAGTGGCTGTGTATGTGTAAGTGGGTAAATTTGGCCATGGGATATTTTGCTTACTTAGGATTCGGCAGGCGTCCTTTTCGGCGATCTTTAAATACATACTACAGGATTTTGCCGTGTCAAAAAAGCCCATTCGGGCTTTCTGATTAGGGCTTATTTCTGAGCCAATGGTCGGAGTTGAACCGACGACCTACTCCTTACCATGGAGTTGCTCTACCAACTGAGCTACATTGGCATGTCTTTTAATGAGCTACTCCGCCGGCTGGCGGAGGCGTAAAAGGACTCTTTGATTGTATTTATTTTGGCCGAAAAGTCCATAGCTCCGATTTGTCTCCTTTGTGTCTCATGAGGTAAAATAAAAACGTGGCCAATTCGGGTCGCGATGAAAGGTCGGAATTTTAAATTTAAATACCCATGAAAAATATTTCTTGTATGGATATGGGCGTTAACTGTCCATTCGTCGCCGAAGGAGAAACCCCGGAAGAGGCTGCCATGAAGCTTGAGCAGCACGCGGCGGAAGCCCACCCGGAAGAGGTGAAGAAAATGGCTGAGACCATGACTCCGGAAGAGATGAAGGCGGCCATGATAGCCAAGGCGAAAGACGCAACCCCGCCGGCAGATGCTACTCCGCCGACAGCGTCCGAGACTCCGACTATGTAAACAAAAAATCCGTCCCGAGCGTTCACCGCCAGGACGGATTTTTTGTTCTTTGTGAGAGCCACCTCTCGGATTTGAACCGAGGATCTTCTCTTTACAAAAGAGTTGCTCTACCGCTGAGCTAAGGTGGCTTTTTGGCTAAAGACAATTGGATTTTAGCCGAAATGGAAGGATATGTCACCATCCCGGGGTTTACAAGGGTCACACAATCTGTTAATCTTACCGAACTATGGCAAAGGTAAAGCGGTCCGAAAATCTAATAGCCCTGAAGTGCGAGATCTGTAAAAACAGGGGATATTACACGTCCAAAAATAAGAAAAAGGTGGAGCGCAAGATCGAATTCAAGAAATATTGCGCCTGGTGCAGAAAGAGCACGAAACATAAAGAAGGAAAAATCAGCGGCAAATAGCCGCTGATTTTTTAAGTCCGGGAAATAGTCCGGGGATTTTTTTTAATACTCTTTCTGCGCCAGGCGCCCAAAAGGGGGTCGGGGGAATGCGGAAGGATTCCCCTGTGTCGGAGAAGATTAAGGACCGAGGGTCCTTAAGGAGCGAAGCGACGCGTTTGTGTGCAGAAAGAGCACGAAACATAAAGAAGGAAAAATCAGCGGCAAATAGCCGCTGATTTTTTTGGCGGGGGCACTAGGAATCGAACCCAGGTCAGCGGTTTTGGAGACCGCTGTTCTACCATTGAACTATGCCCCCATGAAAAGGATTCTAACTAAAGGCGCAGAAATTTTAAAGCCCTGCTATAATTAGTATATGAATACAGCAACTTGGTATGCGAGTCTCATAAAGCCTAGTTTTGCGCCACCAGCGTGGCTTTTCGGCCCGGTTTGGACCGTGCTCTATGTTTTGATCGCGATTTCATTCGGTCGGGTTATTATGTTGGCTGCCAAGAAAAAAATACCCGGGGTTGTCGCCCTACCGTTCGTCTTGAACCTTATTTTTAACTTCGCGTTCTCACCGATACAATTTACTCTTCAAAATAATTTTCTGGCGGCCATAGATATTTTTTTCGTCCTAGGCACACTTATTTGGGGGATGAAGGCGATCTATCGGTACGAGAAATGGCTCACCTATATTCAAATTCCCTATTTAGTTTGGGTTTCGTTCGCGACTATTCTTCAGCTCACGATTACATATCTTAATTGGTAATGCGGAAAGAGCTGTTGCTCAAAAGAATAATAGGCTTTGTCTTCCTCGCGCTTCTTTTGACGCTTGGATATTTCGCCTGGCCGCAATTTTTCGAAAAATGGAATACGGCAGCGCAGTTCGAATATAAAAATTCGGAATACGGGTTTAGCGTGGCCTTGCCAGATTCTTGGAGGGGCTACACGGTAACGTTCGACGAATGGAGCGGGGATGCGGCTGGCGACCAACTGGGCGAGACTCATTATGCTACCGGGACTGTGGTCTCCATCCATAACCCGAAGTGGACCAAGGAAGTAATGTATCAAGATATTCCGATAATGATTTTTACACTTAGCCAGTGGGAAGATCTGCGGCAAGAAAAATTTCATATCGGGGCCGCGCCGATAGGCCCCAGCGAACTCGGCCGGAATGAGAAATATGTTTTCGCGCTTCCGGCGCGCTACAATTTTGCGTTTCCGCCGGGGTTCGAGGAGGTGGAACAAATAATTCAAAGTGAGCCGCTAAAAGTTTTTTAAAGGTCGTTTTATTTTTTGACATAACGATAAAATGAAGTGTGGAAATATGGGAGGGTCGTGCGGCGTCGTTTGGGCAATCGGCTGGTTTTTTACCATCGGCTTCCTTAAATTGGGCTTCTGGCAGGGAGTGCTTGCGGTAATAGTCTGGCCGTATTACCTGGGCGCTCATTTCGCGGGATAGTTCACAAAAATCCGTTCCGAACACGTTCGTGTCGAGGCTGATTTTTTGTTGTAAAAAACCTCACATTTTGGTATAATCTCCTGGACTTCAATAAAACAAATGTTTATAAAACACAAAGTATTAATGAGCCTTCTTTTGGTCGCGGTGGTTGCCGTGGCCGCGGTTGGTTCAAGATTGGCGGTTCAAAACTCCGGCGGATTATTAGACTCCACAAAAAGGGTTAATTTGATAGCGGTTAGGGATTATGGGAAGTCCGGGTCTTTCGTTTTCGGCGACGGTTCGGTGGAATCTTTGGAACAAGCGGAGCTCAGAAGCCAGATTTCGGCCCAAGTTTTGAAAATTAATGTTTCCGTCGGCGATAAGGTTTCGAGGGACCAAGCTTTGGTGAATTTTCAAAACGCGGATTTTTTGGCGCAACTTGGCCAGGCAGAGGCCGGATTAGACGCGCAGGAGTCGCGACTCGCGGAAATGAGGAAGGGCGTGCGCGAGGAAGATCTGAATATTACCAAGACAGAACTTGATAAGGCCAACCAGGCCCTTAGGAACATTTATAACAACACCTCGAATCTTTTGAGCGATGCTTATTCCAAGTGTGAAGACGCCATAAGAAAACAATTGGATCAATTCTTTATAAACGACGAAGAGTTAAATCCTCAACTGACTTTTTTGGTTAGCGACGCGCAGACAAAGATAGATGTCGAGACCGGCAGACTTGGCGCTAGCATTGAGCTTAATGAGTGGCGCGCCGAATTATTTGCGATAACAAGCACTTCCACTGAGGGTGATTTGGACAAGCTTATTACGAATTCCAAGGCCCATGTAGCTTTTATCAAATCTTTTTTGGATCGGACTTCCGACGCGATTCGCTATGAGAGCGGATTGTCGCAAGCGGCAGTCGACGGGTTCAGATTGGCCCTGAGCGCCGCGAAGACGCAGGCGAATGGCGCGGCTACCGCGATAAGCGCGCAGGAGCAGGCGATATCTTCCCAAAAATTAGCGATTCAGGGAATTAACAATCAGCTGGAGCTTAAAAAGGCTGGTTATACCGCCGAGCAAATCGCTTCTCAGGAAGCTTTGGTTCAGCAGTCGACGGAGTCGGTAAACGCGCTTAAAGCGCAAGTCGCGAAAACGATTATACGCTCGCCGATAGATGGAGTGATTGCGGCGATACCGGCGCGCGTGGGCGAGCTTTCTTCGCCCGGGCAACTGGTTGTTTCTGTGGTCAACAAAAATTGGTTGAAAGTTAAATCGTTTGTAAGCGCTTCCGATGTTTCTTTGGTTGAGGAAGGGGCGGACGCGGTTGTCGGAGATAATATCGCCGGCAAAGTCGGTCGGGTTGCGCCGAGTATTGATCCGAGCACAAAAAAAGTTCAGGTGGATGTAATCGTTTCCGATCCTAAAACTTCTAACCTAGTGGTCGGTCAAAATGTCGCGGTTAAAATTACTGCGAAGCAGGCTGCCGGAAGCGGGGCAGTGTTCTTCCTACCCCTTCAGGCCGTGAGAATCGCGAGCGATGGAGCGTTCGTGTATTTGGTTGAGAACGGAACTCTTTCCGAACGACCGGTACAGCTCGGGCCGGTAAATGGGGAGTTTGTCGAGGTTAAGGCGGGGATTTCCGCGGACATGAGTATCGTTTCTCCGGTTTACGAATTGAAGGCGGGAGAAAAAGTTTCGGTAAATTAGTAAATATGGAAAATGAAGAGATAAACATTTCCAGGGAGATTCACAAGTCTTCCGACGAAAAATATTTGGAGCGTCTTGAATTTAATCCGGAACTCCGGAAGAGTTTTTTGAATTTTTTTGTTTCGAATTTCCGGGTGGTTATTTTGCTTATCGGCATTTTGACGGTTGCCGGCGTGTATTCTTTCTCTAAACTTCCACGGGAATCCAATCCGGAAGTAAAGATACCGATTGCGGTCGTTTCCACGTTTTATCCAGGAGCTTCGCCGTCGGACGTGGAAGAGCTGGTTACTAAAAAATTGGAGACGGACATCGCCGGATTGAAAGATTTAGATAAGGTTACTTCTAATTCTTACAACTCCGTTTCTTCGATAGTGGTGGAATTCAGCGCTAAGGCAAATTTGAACGATTCTATCAGGAGTTTGCGTGACAAGGTGACCAGCGCGAAAAGCAATTTGCCGGCAGACGCGAAGGAGCCGGTTGTCACGGAAATCTCTATGGATGATCAGCCCATCCTTACCATGGCCATTACCGGCCCTTATGGCGGATTTGAAATGCGGCAGATGGCTGAGGATTTGAAGGATGAACTCGAAAAAATACCGGGAGTTCGAGAGGCGAATATCTCCGGTGGCGATCAAAAGGAATTCGAGGTGGCCTACAGTCCGGAAAAATTACTTTTTTACGGAATTTCCGCGGATCAGGCAAACCAGGCGATAGCGGCCACGAATCTTGCGATTCCGGCGGGCAATTTTGAGGGAAGTCAATTTACTTATCCGATTCGCTCGGACTCCCGTGTTTTTGCCGCGGAATCTATCGGAGCCATACCCGTGGGGCATACGAACGACGGGGGACTTATTTTTATCAAAGATCTGGGCCAGGTTTCGCTTAAAGCTATAGAAAAAACCGCTTACTCCAGGCTCTCTTCAGAAAGTTCAATTCCGGAAGATGCGGTTACTATTTCAATAATAAAAAGAACCGGGGGTTCGATAATCGATACGGTTTCCGAGGCCAAAGCGGCCACAGAGCGAATGCTTAGGGTTTTTCCGGCCGGGGTGAAATACCAAACCACAACCGATATGGCGGAGTTGGTGGATCGGGATTTCAGCCAGCTGAGCCATGATTTTTTGCTCACGCTTCTTTTGGTGTTCATAATTCTCTTCCTGATAGTCGGTCTTAAAGAAGCTTTTGTGGCGGGACTTGCCATACCGCTGGTTTTTTTTGCGACCTTCTCGGTGATGCTCGCGCTGGGCGCGACCTTAAACTTTCTTTCAATGTTTTCGCTTATCTTGGCTTTGGGTCTTTTGGTGGACGACGCAATTGTTGTTGTTTCCGCGACTAAACAATATCTGCGAACCGGTAAATATACTCCGGAAGAAGCGGTTCTCTTGGTTTTGAATGATTTTAAAGTTGTGCTTACGACCACCACCCTCACGACCGTCTGGGCTTTTCTTCCGCTTCTTCTCTCGACCGGAATAATGGGGGAATTCATAAAATCTATTCCGATAACTGTTTCCATAACGCTCATCTCCTCTCTCTTTATTGCGCTTATGATAAATCACCCGCTGGCGGCGGTTTTGGAGCGTCTAAGAATGACCAAGAAGTTTTTCATCTTGATAGAATTGCTTCTTATTGCGGTAATGGGTTTGCTTTTCTGGACAGGTGGAATCCTGGGTTTTGGAGCCGGAATTTTAGTTTTGGTTGGAAATATATGGATGATAGTTTGGTATGAGCGTGGCGGACACGACGAGCTTATTCGAAATAAAGAACAGATGGATCTCGAGTGGCAGAGCGACGAGCTTATTAAGAAAAAGCTGAGAGAGCAGGGGAACCACCCGGACGCGACTCTCGCGGAAAAACTTATTCATGGGATTCTACATTTCAATGTTTTCCTGCCGTCATATGAGAGGGCGGTGACTAAAATAATCGGGACCAAGAGAGCGCGCAAGATGACTTTGTGGACCGTTGCGGCGATTTTTATATTTTCGCTCATGTTGCCTGCGACCGGTGTTGTGCAGATGATATTTTTCCCGGTGTCGGACTCCGATTACGTATATGTGGATGTGCGCACTCCGATCGGAATGAATATCTCGGAAACGGATAAGGTTGCGCGTCAGGTTGAGGAGAAACTTCTTGGCTATCCTGACATCAAAACGTTTTCGTCCATTGTCGGCCACCCGAGCGCGATGAGCACGAACGGCCGCAGCGGCTCCAACGTTGCCTCCATGACCATAACTCTAAAGGAGGCCAAGGAGCGTTCAAAAAAGTCTTATCTTCTCGCGGAAGATATGCGTCGGGATTTTGCGGATGTTGCCGGCGCGGAGATAACCGTTGGAACTGAGAGCGGCGGTCCGCCAACCGGAGCGGCATTCGAAGCTCGCATAAGCGGCGAGGATCTTAAAACTCTAGAAAAGATGGCTGGAGAGCTTGAAGGGAAATTGAAAGAAATCCCCGGCGTTATAAACGTGGATATTTCATTGAAAGACGCGGCTCCGGAATATAC
This sequence comes from uncultured Candidatus Saccharibacteria bacterium, assembly GCA_964530925.1. Lineage (GTDB taxonomy): Bacteria > Patescibacteriota > Minisyncoccia > UBA6257 > 2-01-FULL-56-20 > LiPW-15. The sequence goes on along the minus strand of CAZHBZ010000006.1, from coordinate 41,738 downwards.
GTTTACCTTGGACCCGGTGAAGCTAGAGCTAAACGGCTTGAACGCCGCTTATGTTGGCTCTACCCTCCGGATGGCCATTTCCGGAAGCGAAGTTAGCGCCGTTATTCAGGGCGGCGAGGAAATAAAAATAGTAGCGCGCTTCGACGAGGCCAAACTCCCGGGATTGGAAGCCGTTCAAAATCTCCAGATTTTAAATCCGAGGAAGCAAGCAGTGTTCTTGAAGGATGTAGCGAAGATAGAACTAAAGCCGGCGGTGGACACGATAACTCGTATCGACCAAAAGCGAACTGTTCTTCTTTCTGCCGGCGCGGATTCTACCACGAATTCCAACAAAATTTTGGCGGAGTTCCAATCTAAAATAAAAAACTACGAATTTCCGACCGGATATTCTATTTTTTACGGAGGAGAGAATGAACAAAACACCGAATCCGTCATTTCGATCTTACAGGCGATGGTGGTCGCGATTCTATTAATAATCATCACTTTGGTCATCCAGTTCAATTCCTTCCGAAAGGCGGCGATAGTTTTGGTCACGATTCCCTTGGCCCTAATCGGAGTTTTTGTCGGCATGGGAATATTTAATGTCGCTTTGAGCTTTCCGGGACTTGTCGGAATCTTGGCGCTGTTTGGAATTGTGGTTAAAAACGCGATAATCTTGGTGGACAAAATAAATTTGAACATAAAAAGCGGAATCCATTTCATGGACTCTGTAATAGACGCGGGCAAGTCCAGGATGGAGGCCATCTTCATCACTTCTATCTGTACGATTTTTGGAATCTTACCGATAACGCTTTCCAATGAGACCTGGACGTCTTTGGGCGGCGCGGTCATCTTTGGACTCTCGCTTTCCTCTTTCTTGACTTTGTTCATCGTACCTACGCTTTATGTTTCTCTGATTAGCGAGAAAGACAGGTTCTA
>CAZHBZ010000006.1:0-40720 GCA_964530925.1 uncultured Candidatus Saccharibacteria bacterium | reverse complement strand
TGTTCATCGTACCTACGCTTTATGTTTCTCTGATTAGCGAGAAAGACAGGTTCTAAGGGTACATGTCCCGTTAGAGACCAACATGTATTACTACGTATATCTGTTGAGGAGCGAAAAGTCCGGAAACTGGTATACTGGTGTGACCAAGGATTTACGGAAGCGCTTCAACCAGCATAATTCCGGGAAATCACGCTACACTAAAAACAGAGGTAAATATGAGATGATCTACTGCGAAGCATGCAAAAACCTAGATGATGCAAAGGCTCGAGAAAAATATTTAAAAACAGGAATGGGGAAACGGTATTTGAAAAACAGGTTAAATCGCTTCCTGTCTCTAACGGGATGAAGATAACTTCGGCAAAGTTCTTGAAGAGTATTGTAGGTCCTGACGAGACGCTTTTGGATGGCAAGCCGCAGATTGCTTTTATCGGGCGTTCTAATGTCGGTAAGTCGAGCGTTATCAACTCTCTCGCGGGGGAGAGGGGTTTGGCGCGGACGAGCGATATCCCGGGGTATACGCGCGCGATAAATCTATTTCTCGTAAACAAAAAGTTCTATTTGGTGGATCTGCCCGGCTACGGCTACGCTTACGCCTCAAAAGGCGGGAAGGAACAGCTTCAGGAGCTTATAAATTGGTATCTTTTGGATTCTAATTATGCGCAGAAAAAAGTTGTTCTCATCGTAGACGCGAATGTGGGTCCGACCGATAAGGACCTTGCGATGCTAAAAAAATTGGAAGAAAAAGAAAAAGATATTGTGGTGGTTGCGAATAAAATAGATAAGATAAAAAAATCTGAATACGAAAAGAAACTTCAGCGCCTGGGAGACTTAATAGGAGATCATATGATAATTCCGTATTCCGCTATCAAGAAAATAGGTGTAAACGATCTTTTGGAAGAAATTTCTGCCTAGACGGGTAAATAATGTCTGCTTGTTAAGCCTCGGCAAAAGGGGGATTCCCGCTACTTGAAAACCTCGCCTCAAAGAGGAGAATTAAGTAAAGGGTCAGATATTAATCAGTTAATAACAATGAAAAAAATATTTTTGTTTGCGGCCGCGTTTGTATTAATTGGAGGTTTGGGGGCGTCGAATGCCAAGGCGATGACTCCGACTTTGTCCATGTCTAGCGTGAGCGGGGATTCCGTTCAGATAAACGTAACCGGAGACGCGAATTCCGGCGTCATGCTCTATTACAATATTGGCAGTTCTTCGGGTATGCAGGTTACGACCCTCGGAACTACTAATTCTAGCGGAACTTTTACAACCACGATTAGTAGCGCGGCCTACGGGGTTAACGGAGGAAATTCTGTCTACGTTTTGGTAAACGGTCAGCAGTCAACGATGCAATCCTGGCCTTACAATTCCACGACGCTTGGGACTCCGTCGCTTAGCCAGACCAATGTTCCGGTGGGGCTCGGCCAGACGGTAACGGTTACCTCGCAGGGAAACACTACCGCGGTTTACGCGGGGCTAAGCCCGAATTCAACTATTGCCGTTCTTCAGATAAACGGAACGCAAATTAGCATTACCGGCAGGCAGATAGGAAGTACGAATGCGACTATCTGTTATGTCGGCACGGCTTCAAATTGCGCGGCTCTCGCTATAAACGTGCAGAGCGCGAACGTACAATCTCTTTCTTTCAGCCAAAACAACGTTACGCTTACGATCGGCCAGAGTTCCACAATTAATATTTATGGCGGCAGCGGATATTATGTTTCGAGCAACACCAACTCCAGCATTGCGACTCCTTCCATAAACGGCAGCGTTCTTACTGTTTATGGCGCGGCGAGCGGGTCAACAAATATTTCGGTATGCTCTTCTGCGAGCGGTTGTGGAACAATTTACGCGACCGTGAACGCTTCCGGTTCGGGCCAATCGGTTTCATTCAGCTCCTCTAATCCAACCATTTCTGTTGGGCAGAGTTATAGCGTCCAGGTTTACGGAGGAACGAGTTATTATATCTCGTCCAATTCCAATTCAAGCGTTATTCAGCCGAGTTTGAACGGATCCACGCTTACGCTTTATGGAGCCGGGATTGGTTCGGCGTCAATGCTGGTTTGTTCTTCATCGGGTGGTTGCAATACGCTTTACGCGACGGTGACCGGCGCGACCGGGGGAACTACCTCAAATACGACCTTGCTTGCGGAAATAACCGCGATGCAGACTCAGCTCGCGCAGATACTGGTTTCCATTCAAACAATGGCCACTAAGCTTACCCAGCTTGCGGCGAGCGCGGGAGGTTCAACTTCCGGCGGGGGAACGACTCAAATAAAATATAAATTTACCTCTTTTCTTTCGGTAGGCTCCACGGGAGATGAAGTTACAGAGCTTCAGAAAAGATTGATTTCGGAGGGATATTTTAGCGGCGTGGCAACCGGATATTTCGGAACCGCGACCGAAGCGGCGGTGAAAAAATATCAGAGCGCGCACGGCATCACCGCCGCGGGCTATGTTGGTCCGAGCACGCGCGACGTTTTGAACGGTGTGTAAAATAATTTTAAAGTTTCGTTAATTAAAAAAGCCGCCCGACGCTTATGCGTTTAGGGCGGTTTCGTCTTAAGAAAAGAGCTAGCTAGCGGCTGGGCAACATGTCGCGTAGTGATTCGCGATATGTTTCGAGTTGATGGTGCCACTTTGTGAGAACTTCTCCCTGGTAGTCAGCCGAGAAGTAGAGATTCCCGTTGATCTTCGGCCGAAAAACTTCATCTCGATACGCGAGCTGTCGAAGCGCGTTCTTGCCTCCGGAAAATTCTTCGAAAAGTTCGGTGGAGGACTTGAGTCCCTCAAGGCCCAGGTCGGCCCAGGCGACCAGAATGTGGCCTTCGCTTTCGGCGATTTCCTGCGCGACTGCCGGCAGTTCTTTCGCCTTGCCGCTTTCGACAATGGCTTTGAACATCCGAAAATTCGGCAGGTGATCTGCGGGGGAAAGGAAGTTTCCGCTGGTTTGCGGCCAGAGGTTAATCCCGTTTTCTTTGGCGTCCAAGGTAAGCGCCAAATAAAGCTCGATTTGCGGAGGAATCGGCCCGTCAGTTTTTTGATTCCAGTAATTGCTGGGGCTCCATCCGGGAACAAGTTGCTGCTGTCCGGTATCTACCATAGTGAATATTCCCGAGGAGTGTTCACGACATTCGATTCCGCGCTCGGCTAGAAAGTTGATAATGCCGTTTCCGATAGGCACAGTCGTGAAGCTTGGCGTACAGGGCCTGAGGGCGCCGGGGTTACGAATTTTTAGTCCCTTGTAGTCGGCGGCCATAGAAAAAAGCTGGTCCAGGGTGAAGATGGTTTGTGCCGCATTCTTGGGCTCATCCATATATCCTCCATTCTCCTTATCTATTTTGGGGTTCTACCGGTATCCTAGATTCAAGTAGATTAGAAGTCAATCGAGGAATCTATTTGACAAAAAGCTTAGAATAATATACACTTACTCCCAAGTGCGTTTGGCACGAAAACCTAGTCGAATTTTACAGCAATAAACTAATTAAAACCGTAATCAAATGATGACTGGAATAATCAAGACTTTGACTGACAGGGGATTTGGATTCATCACTCGCGAAGGCGAAGCGAAGGATCTCTTCTTCCACTCCAAAGATCTCGTAGGTGTTACTTTTGACGAATTGAAGGTTGGCGATACGCTTTCTTTCGAAGTCGTTGAAGGAGAAAAAGGCCCGGCCGCAGTAAACGTTACTCGCGTCGAAGCCGAAAAGCCTGCTGCGTAAATGCATCTCTCCTTGCCTTAGGGCAAAATGAGACTAGAACCCGGACAGTCCATGGACTGTCCGGGTTTTTGTTTTGTCGGTTTTTGACCGCGGGCGAGTTGGGCTATAATCAGCCAATGACTCAGGAAGAAGCGCTTTCAATTTTAAAGACGGGGGAGAGCGTTTTTTTGACCGGGGAACCCGGCAGTGGAAAGACGCACACTATAAATAAATTTGTCGCTTGGCTTCGGGAGCGTTCGATCGAGCCGGCGATAACCGCCTCAACCGGCATAGCCGCGACCCACATCGGCGGATTTACTATTCACTCTTGGAGCGGCATCGGTATAAAAGAAAGAATAGGGAAGCATGATCTGCAAAAGATCGCCGAAAATAATCGTCTTTCCCGGAGGATTCGGGAAGCGAAAGTTTTGATAATCGATGAAATTTCTATGCTTTCCGCGGGAACGCTCAGAATGGTGGAAGAGGTTTGCCGCGGTGTTCGCGGAGGAGGCGAGCCCTTCGGCGGGATGCAGGTGGTTTTGGTCGGAGATTTTTTTCAGCTTCCGCCGATTACAAAACAGCCGAGACCGGGGGAATATCAAGATGAACTATTTTCGATTGATGAGGATTTCTCCGCGTTCGCCTTTAACTCTCAAATTTGGCGCGAGTTAAACCCGATCGTTTGTTATCTTTCCGAGCAGTATCGGCAAGGAGACGGGGATTTTTTAAATCTTCTTTCCGCGATTCGAAGAAACTCCGTGGAAGCGGAACATCTAGCTTTGCTCAAAACACGAGTTAACGAAACCTTTAAGGGCGAGGTGACCAAACTTTTTTCGCATAACGCGAATGTGGATTATATAAACGAGGAGGAGCTGGCGAAGCTTCCCGGCGCCGCCAGGGTATTTAATATGCAATCCAGCGGTCCGAAGGAATTGGTCAAGCACTTGATCCGGGGTTGTCTCTCGCCGGAAGTCTTATCCCTTAAGGTTGGCGCTAAAGTTATGTTTACCAGAAATGATTTGGAGTACAAATACGTAAACGGAACGATGGGGGTGGTGGAGGGATTTTCCGGCGAAAATAATTCTCCGCTTATCAGAACTTCCGGCGGAAGGTTGATCGAAGCTGAAAAGGAGAATTGGGTTATTGAGGAAAACGGAAAAGATCTGGCGCGGCTGATTCAGGTTCCTTTGCGTCTGGCTTGGGCGATTACCATTCATAAAAGCCAGGGAATGTCGCTGGACTCCGCTTATATGGATCTTTCGAGTACCTTCGAGTACGGGCAAGGGTATGTTGCGCTTTCGAGGGTTCGGACTTTTTCCGGTCTTACGCTTCGCGGTTTTAACGCGCGCGCCTTGGAAGTGCATCCGGAAGTCCAGGCAAAGGACGCGGAATTCCGTAATTTATCGCAAATAAGCGAAGCTAGATTAATGAGTGTTTCGGCCGAGGATCAAGAAGAAAGAGAGCGTAGGTTTATCGCGGCGTGCGGCGGGAGGATGGGGAGATCGGCGGACGATGATTTCTCGGGCGACAACGAAGATTCCGGGGGTATTTCCGGCTCGGCTGGAGAAAAGAAAAAACATCGCTCGCTCGAAAAAATCAGGGAGAAACATCCGAACGCCTATAAGCCCTGGGGCGAGGCGGAGGATCTGGATCTGGTCCAACAATATACGTCCAAAGAAGATATTTCGAGACTTTCGAAAATTTTTGGCCGACAGCCGGGCTCGATCCGCGCCCGTCTTATAAAACTTGGCCTACTCGAAGACGTATATTAAACAAACTGCATACCAACATACTTGCCTGCTCGCCCGAAGCCTTGAGCGAAGGCGGGAGAATGTTGGTATGTCCTGGAGGGGCGGCGAGGGAGAATGGTGTATAATTATAGATAATAGAGAGTCAAACCATGAAAAAAATTTCTACGTATTTAATTGTGGCTGTTGCGGCCGGTGTGATACTGACCGGGATTTGGGTATATGAAAAGTATGTGAAAGCGCCGGCTACGAGCAATCTCACCTTTATGGCCGAGCGCAAAGATATTCGAGAAACCGTTAGAGCCAGGGGCGAGGTGGTTTCCCAGAAAGATTTTGATCTACAGTTTCCGGTTTCCGGCACGGTTTCATCCGTTTATGTGAAAGAAGGGGACGTTGTTCCGGCGGGAACTCCCTTGGCAAAATTGGACACCAGGGAATTGGAGTTGAGCTTAAATAAATTGCTTTCTCACGCCGCGGCCAAAGACGTGGCGGTTGCCGAAGCGTCGGTTTTGAATGCGCAAGCTGCCAACGACGCCGCCTCTCGGGCGCTTCTTAGCTCTTTAAACGACGGATATTTCCGAGCCGATGATGTGGTCCGCGGGAAAATGGACGCGCTTTTTACCAATCCGAAGACCGTTCCGGTGTTTAACTATCAAGTTGGCGCAAATTCCTATGATCTAAAAAATGCGGTGGAGTCTGAACGGCAGCTTTTGGAAGTGGCCTTAACAAATTTCAAAAGCGGACTTACCGCGGCAAGCGCCGGGACTTTGAGCGATCTCTCTTCGGTGGATTCCGTGGCGCATAGCGCGTTGAACCTAACAGTCACTTTTTTGCAAAATCTCGCGGCTATCGTGAATGACACTTCCGCCCTAGCTTCCTATAAGGAAATGATTTCCACGGCGAGGACCAGTATAAATACCGCAATCACAAATCTCACCGCCGCGGACGGAACGTTTTCTGCGGCAAAAACCAGTTTGGATCTGGCGATTAAAACATTGGATTTGAAACGCGCCGCGGTGGAGAGCGAAGAAGCCGATATCGGAATTGCGAGAGACAAGATCGCGAAATCAACGCTATACGCGCCGATCGCCTCGCGTGTTACAAAAGTGTGGCTTGAACGGCAGGAGGCCGCCCAGCCGGGGGTAAACGCCGTTTCTCTCTCCGCGGTCGGCTACAAGATACAATCCGACATTTCGGAATTGGATATCGGCAAAATTACCGCGGGCTCGGCGGGCAACGAAGTGCAAATATATCTGGACGCGTTCCCCGGCAAGTCGTTTAAAGGCAGAGTCGTCTCTATTGATCCGCAACCAGTCCTCAAAGATACCGACAAATATTATCGGACAAATGTTTTCTTTGACGGCGAAGGAATGGACGGGGTGGAAATTCGTTCGGGAATGAGCGCGGATATAAATATTTTCGCGGAACTGCACAAAGACGCGGTTGTTATCCCGGAGATAGCCATGTTTAAGTCTGGTGGCGAGACTTTTGTGAATGTGGAGATAGACGGCGCGCCGGTCCAGACGAAAATCACAACGGGCATTTCCGACGGGGAAAATATCGAAGTTCTTTCGGGGCTTTCGGGAGGCGAAAAGCTAGTCGTGTCCAGCTAATCTTTAATGAGCACATGAGCACAGAAAAATTATTCGACCCGGTCTGCGGGATGGATGTTTCGGGTCTTTCGGACCTCAAGCACGTCACTCACGCCGGGAAGCAGTATGCCCTGTGCGGCGACGGCTGTGAGGAAAGGTTTAAGCGGACTCCGGATAGATTTTTGGGTCAGCCCTTGATCCGTCTTGAAAACGTTTGGAAAGTTTTTGACATGGGCGGGACGAAGACCGAAGTCTTGAGGGGAATAAACCTGAGCATCTGGGAAGGGGATTTTACGGCCATTATCGGCGCCTCCGGCTCGGGCAAATCCACGCTCTTGAATATGATCGGGCTTTTGGACCGGCCGACTTCCGGCAAAATATTTTTCCGGGGGAAAGATGTTTCTGCTGCGGAAGATCATGAGCGGGCGCTTCTTCGGTCGGAAGCATTCGGCTTTGTGTTTCAGCAGTACAATTTGATTCCTTGGCTTTCGGCTCTGGAAAACGCGACCCTCCCGCTTATTTTTTCGAAAGGCGACACGGATGGGGAGAAGATGCTTAAGAGATTCGAGGGGTTGGGGCTCAAAGACAGGGTTACGCACCGCCCGACTCAGCTTTCCGGGGGCGAACAACAGCGCACCGCGATTTTACGTGCCCTGGTGAACGATCCGGGAGTGATCTTGGGCGACGAGCCGACGGGAAACCTGGATTCCAAAACCGGCAATCTAATTTTAGAAATGCTTATCGGATTAAATCGCGACGAGGAAAAAACGCTTATCGTGGTAACCCACGACGCGGATATCGCGAACAAGGCAGATGAGGTCATAACCATAAAAGACGGCGAAATGCTCCGCGACCATCATATTCATAAACGCATTTTCACCGAAACCAATGTTTAAAAGTTTTCTTCTTTTAACCCTTAAAAGCATCCGCTACCGCTCGCTTCGGAGCTGGCTTACGATTTTGGGAATTGTTATCGGGATAATGCTCGTGGTGATTATTTTTTCTCTTAGCTCGGGATTGGAGCGGGCGATTTCCGGCCTGCTTCAAAGTTTCGGTTCGGACCTTATCTTTGTCTTTCCGGGCAAGGAAACAAACCCGATGGCGAGTTTTGTAGGCGGACAGAAATTCAAAGTGGACGATCTTTTTGATCTCGAAAGAATTCCCGGGGTGAAATATGTTATGCCGACCGATGTGGCGATCATGAACATTGAATTTCGCGGGGAAAAGCAGGGCGCAACGATACACGCCGCCCCCTGGTCGGGTATGCGGCCGATCTTTGAAGAGTCTCAGGGCGTGAAGTTGGCTTCCGGCGTTTGGCCGAAAGGCGAAGACACGAATGAAATGATACTTGGGGACATTGCGGCAAACAAAACTTTTAAAACACCGGTTCGGACGGGGGATGAACTTATCATCGGATCAAAAAGAATGCGCGTGGTAGGCGTCTTGAATCCGATAGGGGCGCAGGACGACGACAATTCTTTTTATATGTCGCTCAATAATTATTGGGCGCTTACCGGCGCCGATAGGGCCGTGATCTCGGCGATACTTAAGGCCAACCCGGGCGTGAACTTGGATCTCCTAGCTCGGCAGGTAAAATTCGAGCTGGGTAAACAGGAAACCGTGCGAGACTTTTCGGTTTTGACTCCCGCGAAAACCAGCCAGCTTATCGGGAGCGTGATGTCGCTCGTGGAACTCTTTCTTATCGTCATCGCCCTCATCTCTTTGGTGGTCGGCGCGGTGGGAATCATGAATACCATGTATACCTCGGTTTTGGAACGGACCAAGCAAATCGGGATAATGAAGGCCATCGGTGCGACAAGCGAAAATGTGCTCTCTTTGTTCCTTATGGAATCGGGGATAATCGGATTGACCGGGGGACTAATGGGAATCCTCCTCGGAGTCTTCATCTCTTTCCTTATCGGGCTTTTTGCCGGAAAGCTCGGCACCCAGGGGCTGTTCTCCTTCGCCTCCTTGGATTTCTACGGCTTCGCGGTGATCCTTTTTGTGACCTTCATGACCGGGATCTTCGCCGGCCTTCTTCCCGCCCGCCAAGCGTCCAAGATGGAGCCGGCCGAGGCGCTGAGGTACGAGTAGAATTTAAAAATGTCGAAGCTTAAAGACATTCCAAAAGTTGATAGGCCCAGGGAGAAACTTGAAAAATATGGGCCAAAGAAACTGTCTGACGCAGAGCTGTTGGCAATTTTGCTAGGTTCGGGTATTGAAGGAATAAATGTCCTGCAGCTTTCTAAAAAGATTTTGGATAGTGTCTCGAAAAAAGGTAAAGACAAGATGAAACTTGAAGACCTGCTGGAAATAAAAGGTTTAGGTGGCGCGAAAGCATCTCAGGTGGTTGCCATGCTTGCGTTGGGGGAAAGATTAAATTCGAACCAAAATCCCGAAATATTGTCGGCTGAAGATATTTGGAATTCATGTGCAGATTTCAGGAATTCAAAAAAAGAGCATTTCGCATCTTTTTATCTAGATATCCAAAGTCGGCTTATCGAACGGCAAATTATTTCTATCGGCACATTAAATACTAGCCTGGTTCACCCACGCGAAGTCTTTGAGCCAGCGGTCAAACTTTCGGCCGCATCGATAATTTTAGTTCACAATCATCCATCTAATGACGAAAAACCGTCCGAAGAGGACATAAAGGTAACTAAACGCCTAATTGAGGCCGGCAAACTGTTGGGCATTGAGATTGCAGATCATGTCATTATTACCTCGCGAAAAACTTATAGCCTAAAAGGGGAGCGAATTATATGATATGCGCAGTTTTGCTAATTTATGCATAGTTTGGTCATATTTTGCATAGTTTTAGTGCAAACTTGCATAGTTTTGCAACTTATGTTAACATTCTAACCATGGACGAAAAGCTACTATCCATAAGCGAAGCCTCGGAAATCTTGGGGGTTTCTATAGACACGCTGCGTCGCTGGGACAAAAGCGGTAAATTAGTTGCGATCCGAAAAGATGGCGGGGTGCATCGATACTACACCGAAAAAGATCTGGAGGTTTTTACTAGCGATATAATCAAGCTTGCTTATGAGTGGATTGGTGACGGATCAGAGTTACCGTCAAGATTCTATTGTGCCAATAGCGCAATTTTCCAAGCAAAAATTACAAAGTTGCAGGATGCCTTGTTGCAGCTGCCGGAATTTTCTCACTTAGTGTCACTTATAGTGGCGGTCGCCGGTGAGATCGGTAACAACTCATTTGATCACAATCTTGGTAAGTGGCCAGATATTCAGGGGATTTTCTTTGGCTATGACCTTAACAAGGGAATAATCGTGCTCGCAGATAGAGGATTGGGAATACTTGGAACATTGAGCAGGGTTCGCCCAGAGCTAAAAACTAACATCGAGGCTTTAAACGTTGCCTTTACAGAAATAATTTCCGGCCGAGATCCGGAAAGACGAGGAAATGGACTAAAGTTCGTGCGTGAGGTCATCTCGGAAAACCCCATGAGTTTACTTTTCCGGAGTGGCGATGCGGAACTCAGGATGAAAGAGAAAGATCCAACCCTGAATATCACCCGCTCGCAGGCAAATACCCGAGGCTGCATGGCAATTATCAAATTTAAATAAACATCAACAAACATAAATAAAATGACGATAGAATTAAAAAAATTTGGTGCCACCTTGATTTCGAGACAAGCCGGGAAAGAAGCATTTTCTGCTTTTAAATCTACCCTAGATCAAATTCCGGAGGGGGAAAACGTAGACATCGATTTCAGCGAGGTAATTACCTTCTCGCCGTCTTGGGGAGACGAGTTTTTGACTCCACTTCATGATAAATTTGGTGACAAACTTGCATTATTGCCGACAGAAAATCCTTCGGTGAAGGCTACCTTAGAGTTGCTAGAAAAAATAAGCGGTAAGAAATATATTATCAAACAAACTTTATAAATGGCCACACAAAATAAATCAAACGGTACGAATGTAGGATTCGAAGAGACTCTTTGGGCCGCCGCGGATAAGATGCGCAACAATATGGACCCGGCGGAATATAAGCACGTTGTGCTTGGTTTGATTTTTCTAAAATATATTTCTGATTCATTCGAAGAGGTCTACGGAAAGATAAAAGCAGATGCAGACTATTATGAAGGGCAAGAAGAAGACAGGGACGCCTATGTTGCTGAAGGTGTCTTTTGGGTGCCGCAGGACGCACGCTGGGAATATATAAAATCCAACGCCAAAAAACCGGAAATCGGCAAACTGCTCGACGATGCGATGATCGTTATCGAAAAGGACAATCCGAGTCTTCGAGGCGTGCTTGCGAAAAACTATGCTAGGCCGGATTTGGACAAGGTTCGACTCGGTGAACTTATAGACTTAGTAAGCACAATTGGCCTTGGCGATAAAGAGAGCCGGAGCAAGGATGTGTTGGGCCGGGTTTACGAATATTTTCTTGGACGATTTGCCTCGGCCGAGGGCAAGGGTGGGGGTGAGTTTTTTACTCCGCAATCGGTTGTGAAACTGCTGGTAGAAATGCTCGAGCCGTACAAAGGCCGGGTTTACGATCCTTGTTGTGGCAGTGGCGGGATGTTTGTGCAAAGCGAGAAATTCGTAGAGGCGCATGGTGGGAGCAAGCACGATTTAGCCATATACGGGCAGGAATCAAATCCAACGACCTGGCGGCTTTGCAAGATGAACCTAGCCATTCGTGGCATCGATGGCAACCTCGGGCCGCAAAATGCTGATACCTTTCATAATGATTTACACAAAGATTTGAAGGCAGATTTTATTTTAGCCAATCCGCCGTTCAATATTAGTGATTGGGGCGGTGAACGGCTAAAGAGCGATGTGCGATGGAAATACGGTGTGCCTCCGGCGGGCAATGCAAATTATGGCTGGATTGAGCATATGGTTCACCACTTGGCGCCGACTGGAATTGCCGGATTTATTTTGGCCAATGGCTCTCTTTCTTCTAATACTTCCGGAGAAGGAGAGATCAGGAAGCGTCTTATCGAAGCAGGGCTCGTGGATTGTATCGTGGCCATGCCGCCTCAGCTATTTTACACAACCCAAATTCCGGTCTGTCTTTGGTTTGTCTCTAGAGATAGGTATGACCACAAGTTCCGCAATCGGCACGATGAGATTTTGTTTATCGATGCTCGCAAGATGGGGACAATGGTCTCGCGTAAAAATAGGGAACTGACAAGTGAAGACATCCAAAAGATTTCCGGGATCTACCATGCCTGGAGGACTGTGGATGGAAAATATGCGGATGTAAAAGGATTTTGCAAAGCTGCAAAAATTGCGGAGGTAGAAAAATCTGGATTTGTGCTTACCCCTGGGCGATATGTTGGTTCGGATTACGCGGAGGAGGATGACGAAGTTTTTGAAGAAAAAATGGCGCGAATTACCAAAGAACTTTCCGACCAATTCAAACAATCCAAGGAATTGGAGGAGCGGATAAAGAAAAATCTTAAAAGTATTGGATTCAATATATAAATTCATGGATACTGGAAAAGAGTTTCAACTCAAGTTGCAATCTAAAAATTATAGTCTGGCGATCGACGAATATATCGGAGCAAAAGATTTTAAATACATGCTCCGATCGGAGCTTCGTAGCGGCAGTCAAACAACATTATTTCTTATGGGCATTCCCGATCCAGCTAAAGTTTATGCTAGCCCAGCAAATAGTTCACAGGTTTCGCTGAAGGAAAATCTATATAAAGCAGTTGTTGAATCAATTACTGAATTTATTAATGAAAACGAATGGAAGGAGGGTGGTGTGTATTATGGCGAATATGGCGTGAATGGTGTTTTTGAAATTGGTTCGGAAAAACCAGCGTGGGAAGATGATGATTGGGGACAGAAAATATAGCCATGGCGAATTTAACTACAAACGAAAAACAAGTTTCAGAAAAACTATTTCAGATGGGTGGTGGTTATGTTCTTAATTTTTCCGACCGAACGATGGGGGAGTTTTTTAGGGATGATGTCGGTATAGATATTTACGGGAAAAAGTATGAATATGGCAGCGGATCCAAGGCTAACCGGTTGAGAGGGTTGTGGCTTCAGGCGGATGATAAACTTGTTGGGAAAAGCATTCTGAAGTTGATCGAATATATTGAAAATCAGATACTAATCGATAATTTGAAAGCTGTAGATTTTCCCGACATGAGGATGAATGCCGGCAAAATGGTAGGCGAGAGACTGTCTGGGGCTAAGGCGGCTGCCAAGATGAATGTTGCACAGGCTACCTTTAAGGATGGCAACATAAGCATTCTTTTGCAAAAAGATATCTTTGATCATGTCCAAAAATTGCTTAATGACGGCCATTATTTTAACGCGGTAGAAGAGGCGTACAAGGTGGTTCGCAAAAAACTAAGAGATGTTTCTGGGAAAGAAAAGGCAACAGATGCCTTTTGCGGCGCTAACTACGAAAAAATATTTGGGCACCAACCAACCGATGACGTTGAGCTAGATTTTTTTGAAGGTGTGAAATTTTTACACATGGCTATCCAGTTTCTGAGAAACGAAAAAGCACATACACCCGCGGGAGATTTGGACAAGAATTTAGCAATTCATTACATTGCGTTAGCAAGTTTAGCTTACGATTTAATCAATAGGAAATAATATGAAAACGGAAACTGCCACAAAATTTAAAGAGACGGAAATCGGGCCCATTCCAGAAGAATGGAAAGTTTTTCATCTGACTGAATTGGCGTATGTCGTCGGAGGGGGTACTCCGAAAACTACAGAGACAAGTTATTGGGGCGGAGCGATCCCTTGGTTATCGGTTGTTGATTTTAATGATGACGCTAGAAAGGTGTATCTAACTGAAAAAACGATAACAGATGAAGGAGTAAAGAATTCTAGCACCAAAATTTTAAAAAAAGGCTCTTTGGTGATATCGGCCAGGGGAACTGTCGGCGCATTGACCCAGCTGGGGGTTGATATGGCGTTCAATCAATCCTGCTATGGATTGGTAGCAAAATCTATTTCTAACGATCTTTTGTACTATTTCGTTAAAAATGCAATGGCAGATATAAAGAATAGGACTCACGGTTCGGTCTTTGACACAATTACCATGAAAACGTTGGATGATATTAAGATGGGTGTGCCGAAAGATGCAGGAGAACAAAAACAAATCGCGGAAATACTTTCTTCGCTGGATGACAAAATTGAATTGAACCGTAAAATAAATGCGAATTTGGAGGCATTGGCTGGGGCGCTGTTCAAGCGGTGGTTTGTTGATTTTGAATTTCCGGATGAAAACGGTAAACCATATAAATCCAGTGGTGGAAGAATGGTTGATTCTGACCTGGGTGAGATTCCTGCTGGTTGGAGTACTGAGAAAATTGGCAAATTAAATCTTGCTGTCACCGACTATGTGGCAAACGGAAGCTTCTCGAGTTTGAAGCAAAATGTTTCCAGGATATATGAATATCCAGAATACGCATTATTCATTAGAAATACAGATCTTAAGAATAATTTTTTTACGAAACGGTATGTTGATGAGAAGGCTTATGAATATTTGAGGAAAACTCATTTGATCGGAGGGGAGGTTATCATTTCCAATGTCGCAGATGTTGGTAGCGTTTATAGGTGCCCAAAATTTAAATTACCAATGGTTTTGGGTAATAACGTGATAATGCTGAATGGCGAATATCTTAATGGCTATCTATATCTATTATTTAAGTCTCAGCCGGGCCAAGACCTAATCGATTCAATTACCTCCGGGAGCGCTCAATTGAAATTTAATAAGACAGATTTTAGGAATTTGGAGGTCATTAAGCCAGGCGAAGGCATCCTCAAGGAATTTGATGCCATTTGCAATAACATCTTTTTGGCTGGCCAGGCTACTAAAGACGTAGTAAATGATTTGGTTGAGCTGAGGGATTCACTTTTGCCTCGATTAATGAGTGGAAAAATAAGGGTAAAACATAATGGCGAAGACATCTAAGCAAACGCTTAATTTTGTGCGGACCGCAATAAATGCTGCAAAGTTGAGTATTGAGATGTTCAACCGAATTGAGGTGTCGCATTGGAAAGAATCAGTTTTAATTTTTAATGCGCAGGCGTGGGAGTTATTGTTAAAGGCTTCGCTTCTTAAGAAGCGGCAATCAATCTATGAATCGGATGGCAAAACAATTACTGCTGAAAAATCGCTTAACAAGGTACTGCATGGTCTCCGAATAATTTCACCAGAAGAGGCTAAGACTATCGCGCAGATAATTTCGCTTCGCAATGAGGCGACGCACAGCATTCTGCCAGCAATTGATGATGAGATTATGACTCATTTGATGTATTTTTCAATTACTGGATTTAATAAATTGATCAAGAAAGTTTTCAAGTCCTTCGGGAGTTCGTTCGAAAAAAACTATCTGTCAATTGCTCTTGGCAACCACACTTTCTATTCCAATAAGGTAGAAAAACTGTTTAAATATTCACGGCTAAAGAGTACTGATGAGAATCGTTTGTTATTCTTGCTGGACAGAGGTTGCGAATTTGTTGATAGTGCTACAAATACCCAGATGAAAACAAAGAGCAAGTGGGATTCAGAGGTTAAATCATTGCCGCGCAAATCTAGGGTGGCAATGCATCTTTCGGTTTATGACTATATTAATAAGCAAGAAAATATCCGACTTGTGCCAGTTCATATTGCTCGGGGGCACAGCGCATCCATAGAAGTGTATCCATCAAAAAACCCAAATGCTCCCATGGTTATTAAAAAGACTGACCCGAACAAAGATTTTCCTCATTTTACAAGCGATGTTGCCAAGATTATTGGGAAAAGCCAATCTTTTATCGCCAGGATGGCGAGAAAGCTTAATATTCGTTCAAATACAGATTATTGTTATCTGCACAAGTTTAAGCGTAGCGAGCTTCCTAAGTATTCTGACAAGGGACTCGCATATATAAAGAATTATTTGGAAAAAAACCCGAACTATAATCCGTACAAATAATAATGAACCCCCATAAATACACCGAATCCGATTTAGAAAAAGCAGTTCTTGAATGGTTTGAAGGCCTGGGTTATTCGATTGTGTTTGGGCCGGACATTGCACCAGACAGCGAGGTGCCCGAAAGAAAATCCTACAAAGAGGTTATTTTGGCCGGAAGATTGAAGGATGCCCTTATTTGCATCAACCCAAACATCCCCAAGGAAGCAATTCGGGATGCGTTGGATAAAATTCTTGCCGTGCCCTGGGTTACGGGAGGGTTGTTTGTGGCTAACAATCAGTTCCATAAATGGCTAAAGGAGGGGGTGGATGTGATGTACAAAGCCGAAGATGGGCTGATGCGCGGAGATAAAGTTTATCTTGTGGATTCAAATAACCTCGACAACAACGATTGGTTGGCTGTTAATCAATTTACAGTTGCGCGCGAAGGGCATAGTCCATCTGCCGATAAAGCGCTAGAAGGAACGCGCCGGCCGGATGTGGTTATTTTTGTGAATGGTTTGCCACTCGCAGTTTTTGAGCTAAAGAATCCGGCCGATGCGAACGCTACGATCGTTGGCGCCTTTAACCAAATCCAAACCTACAAAGCTGAGATTCCTGCTTTATTCGCTTATAACGAATTTTGCGTGTTGAGCGACCACATTTGGGATGCGAAGGTTGGGACTATCTCCGCAGATATGGATCGCTTTATGGGTTGGAAGAGTGTGGATGGAATAGAGAGGGTTCGTAGGGATGATTTGGAGACGCTAATTCGCGGAATGTTCGCCAAAGAAAGACTTTTGGATATCGTATTGAACTTTATTGTTTTTGAGGGTGAAAATGACACGAGAGGTAATGTTTCTATGGTTACAAAAAAACTTGCGGCTTATCACCAATATTTTGCCGTAAATCGAGCGGTTCAATCTACTCTGCGTGCTGCATCCGACCCGGTCGCCGACAGGGTGAGCGAGCACCCCTCGCGCTACGGATTAGCCAGCACCGATAGCCAGCCTGTTGGGGACAAGCGGGCCGGAGTGGTTTGGCACACGCAAGGGTCCGGAAAGTCACTGTCTATGGTTTTTTATACCGGCAAAATTATTCAGAAGCTAGATAACCCCACTTTGGTTCTTTTAACCGACCGCAATGATCTGGACGGCCAGCTATTCGGCACATTTTCTAAGTGCAGTGATCTGCTCCGCCAAATTCCCAAACAAGCGCAGGATAGGGACGATTTAAAAAATCTTTTATCTGTTGCTTCCGGTGGGGTGGTATTTACGACGATCCAAAAGTTTATGCCCGAGGTTAAAGGCGATAAGCATCCGCTTCTTTCGGACCGCAAAAATATTATTGTGATTGCGGATGAAGCTCACCGCAGTCAATATGATTTTATTGATGGTTTTGCTCGTCACATGCATGATGCTTTGCCGAACGCAACTTTTATCGGGTTTACCGGTACGCCGATTGAGCTTTCGGACAAGAATACTCGGGCAGTGTTTGGCGAATATATAGATGTCTACGATATTGCACGCGCAGTGGAGGACAAGGCAACCGTGCCGATATATTACGAAGCTCGTTTGGCCAAAATTCAGCTTTTGAAAGAAGCGACTCCAAAAATAGATATAGAGTTTGAAGAATTAACTGAGGGCGAAGAAGTGGAGAAAAGGGAGCAGCTAAAGAGCAAGTGGGCGCGGTTGGAGGCGATGATTGGTTCGGAGAAACGGGTTGCGCTCGTTGCCAAGGACTTGATAGAGCATTTTGAGGCTAGGCTTGCTGTTATGGATGGCAAGGGTTTATTTGTGGCCATGAGCCGCAGAGTTGCCGTTGAGCTTTATGACGAAGTAATTAAGTTGCGCCCGGAGTGGGGGAGTGACGACATAAAGAAAGGATTTATAAAAGTAGTTATGACGGGTGCGGCAAGCGACCCGGCAAATTATCAACGTCATATTTATACCAAGGAAGAGCGCAATTTGTTGGCCGATCGTATGAAGGATCCGAAAGATGAATTGAAGTTGGTTATCGTGCGGGACATGTGGCTTACCGGTTTTGATGTGCCAAATATGCACACGATGTATATTGATAAGCCGATGCGGGGTCATGGGCTCATGCAAGCGATTGCTCGAGTGAATCGTGTTTATAAAGATAAACCAGGAGGTTTGATCGTGGACTATCTTGGTATCGCGCCAGCACTAAAGGAAGCGGTTTCTCAATATACCGATATCGGGGTGCAAAAGCCGATTGGAGACCAAGAGCAGGAAATAGGAGTGATGCTCGAGAAATATGAGATGGTAAGAGCCATGTATCATGGCTTTGATTATTCGGGGTATTTTTCTGGAAAATCCAAGAACAGGGCAGAGTCGGTTGGCAAAGCCATGGATCATATTCTTGGCTTAGAGGATGGCAAGAAAAGATACTTGCAGGGTGTTACAGAATTGTCGCAGGCGTTTGCTCTTTCGGTGCCAAGTAAAGAAGCCTTGGATATTCGCGACGATGTTGCGTTTTTCCAAACGGTCCGGGCGTTTATTGCAAAATTTGAACAGACAGGAGGATTGGGCGGCCCGACGATGGAAGATTACGATCAGGCAATTAGGCAGATTGTTTCTGGTGCCGTGGTCTCTGACGAGGTAGTAAATATTTTTGATGCAGCTGGGCTAAAAAGTCCTAACATCGCTGTTCTTTCCGATGAGTTCCTGGAGGAGGTTCGGGGCCTAGATCGCAAGAATGTTGCGTTGGAAGTGTTGAGGAAGTTATTGAACGACGAGATTCACACAATGGAAAAGAAATTCTTGGTGAAATCTCGTTCGTTCGCCAAAATGCTAGAGGAAACTATTAAGAAATATCAGAATCAGACCATTGAAGCTGCTCAGGTTATTAATGAGTTGGTGGAGTTGGCTAAAAAGATTCGAGAGGAAAAAGAGCGCGGTATTGATTTAAAGCTAACCGAAGATGAAGTTGCTTTTTACGATGCCCTTTGCGAGAACGAAAGTGCGATTAAAGAGTTGGGGGATGAAACGCTAAAGAAGATTGCCCAAGAGCTAGTTGTTATGCTTCGGAAAAATACCAGCATCGACTGGACTCTTAAGGAGAGCGTCCGGGCCAAGCTTAGGGTCTTTGTTAAGAAGCTTTTGAATAAATACAAATATCCGCCAGATAAGCAAGAGCAGGCTACGAAGACCGTTTTAGATCAGGCGGAAGTCTTATGTAAAGATTGGGCTGGGGAGTAGGTTGCTAGTTCGTGGCGTAATGCTAATATTCTCTCAAACATGAGTGGAAAAACCGAGCAGACAAAGGACAACGCAAGCGCGCCAACACAAGAAGAATTTGAAAAGCTGCTAAGCTCAATTCCTGGTTTTGATCCAAAAATGTTTGGAGAGTTGGGAGGTATTGAGGATTTCAAAGGTAAGATAGAAAAAGCCGGTAAGGCATGGTTCGGTAGAGAGCAAATCAAAGAATACGCTGAGCTTGCAAATTGGGCTATTCGTACCAGATTCGAGACTCTTTCAACCGTAAGTGCATTGGCCGCGACGTTGCTGATTGTTGCAACATTCAACGACAAGTTGATAGTTCTAGATAATGCAGTTCGTGTTTTGTTATCGGTTTTACTAATTATTACCCCTGGCAGTTTGTGGGGATTGTTTTATGAGACCAGTAAGGCGGCGGGGGATAGTTTTAAGAGAATGTATGAAATTGCCGAACAAAGCATTAACAAGGAAACTGCTGATAAGATGAGGGCATTAAAAAAGCCGTCGTTCAGGGGCGCGATTCCATTAATTGTATATACCATATTCACACTAATTACATTTGCGATAATTTGGCTTATTTGGAGAGGATAAGCAATGGCGGTGTGCGCAATTATATTTCTCCACACCTCCTCTTTACATATCCCCCCATGGGGGATATGCTGTATTTATGACTACCCGCCTTCGTTAAAACTACGGCGAGGCGAGTAAACCTAAACAATGTATAAACCTAAAAACAGCAAAGAGCGGATTGAGCACAGATATAAGATCTCCTTGGGGCATTTAAAGAAGGTTATAGATATGGTGGAAAATGGCGCCTATTGCATAGACGTTATTTTGCAGTCCCAGGCGGTGCAGAAGGCCCTTAGGGCCACCGACGAAGTGCTCTTGGAGAATCACCTTAAAACCTGTGCGGCTGGTATGATAAAAAGAGGCCAGGGAGAGAAAGCGGTGAAAGAACTCGCCGAAATTCTGAAAAACAAATCCTAACGATTCTCACCTTCTCTAATTCGCGCGAATAAGCGAACAGATTGATATAATATATCCATGGCAAACAATCATATTCTCGAACGGACACTCAAAGCTCTCGCCAATCGCCGCCGGCTCGCCATTCTCGAGTATTTGAAGCGCCAGCCCGAGGCCACGGTCGGGGAGGTATCCAGTGCGATAAAGCTCTCTTTCAAATCCACATCAAAACACCTGGCCATCCTTGCCGCCGCTGACATGGTGGAGCGCGATCAGCGAAGTCTGCAAATGTATTACCGGCTCGCCGAGGCAAAGTCGCAGCCATCCGCCGCCAAGGCCATTCTTCACCTTCTCTAATTCGCGCGAATAGGCGAATAGAATAAATAATGACAAAAATAATTGTGACAATAATCGGAGCGATACTTATGGGGTTTGTGGCTTGGTTTTTCTTTGGGAAGAAAGAAAAAATGGAGGAGATGACGGCGGAGGAACATATGAATATGTAATTACAGCCGCCCCAGTTAGAAAGCTTAGGGCGACATATGATATAAAATTATTTTTTTACCACCTTAAATAAATCTTTATGAATAACTCCGAACATGATAAAGCTTCTAACGGGGCCTTAACGAGAAAAGATTTTCTCGTTAAGGGGATGCACTGCGCGTCGTGCGTTTCGACCATCGAGCGATCGCTCAAAAAGGTGCCGGGGGTGAATTCGGCAGTCGTCAATTTGGCGACCGAGAAGGCCACGGTTTCATACGATGCCGAGAAGGTTAAAGACACGGATATCCTTTCGGCGGTCAGCAATGTGGGCTACGAAGCTCTCTTGGAGGACACGAATATGCATGCGGAGGATAAAAAGAAAGAAAAGCAAAAAGAACTGAGGAATCTTTTAAATCGCACCTCGGTCGCGCTTGTTGCCGGAGCGTTGATCCTTTGGGGGAGTTTCCCCGGACTTATTAACTTCGCGCCGGAGATTTTGAAAAACTTTTACGTACAACTCGCGCTCGCTATCCCTGTGCAGTTCTGGGCCGGGTATGGATTTTATAAGGCGACATTTAAAGCGCTTAAACATCGGAGTGCCAATATGGATTCGCTTGTGGCTATCGGTACGAGCGTGGCTTTCTTGTATTCGGTATTCGCGGTATTTTTCCCCACAGTCATAACTTCCGCCGGAGTGGAGGCAATGCCGTACTTTGATGTGTCCACTCTGGTTATCGGACTTATTTTGCTCGGCAGATATTTTGAGGCTCGAGCGAAAGCGGGAACTTCGGAAGCCATTAAAAAACTTATAGGACTTCAGGCGAAAACAGCGAGAGTCCTACAGGGTGGCGTTGAAACCGACATACCCATAGAGCAGGTAAAAATCGGCGATATTATCCGGGTCCGTCCCGGAGAAAAAATTCCGGTGGATGGCGTAATTATAGAAGGGGAATCATCCATTGATGAATCTATGGTTACGGGCGAGAGTATGCCTTCGGAAAAATCCATAGGGGCAAAAGTTATCGGCGCAACCGTAAACAAAACCGGAAGCTTTCTTTTCCGCGCGGAAAAAATCGGGGCCGATACTATGCTTGCGCAGATCATCAAGCTTGTGGAGGAGGCGCAGGGGAGCAAGGCGCCGATTCAGCGTATTGCCGATACGATCTCTTCCTACTTTGTGCCGATAGTGATAATGCTCTCTATATTAACCTTTGTTCTGTGGTACGACCTTGGTGCGGCTCCTTCTTTGCTTCTCGCTATTCTAAACGCCGTTGCAGTTCTTATCATTGCTTGCCCTTGCGCTATGGGACTTGCGACGCCTACGGCCATCATGGTGGGTACGGGGCTTGGCGCGGAACATGGGATTTTAATCAAAGACGCGGAGAGTTTGGAAACCGCGCATAAAGTGAATGCAATTGTTTTTGACAAGACCGGAACGCTTACCGAAGGCACGCCAAGGGTCACAGACATAATCGGAATCGGAATGGAAGAAAACCAAGTTTTGGAATTGGCCGCCGCGGTTGAAAAGGGTTCGGAGCATTCTTTGGCCGAGGCGATAGTAAAACATGCCAAGGAAACTTTGCCGGCAGGCATCCCGCTTTCAAGACTCGAAGGATTTAAAGCGACTCCGGGACGGGGAGTGGAAGCGGTTCATGGCGGAAGGCATATATATTTTGGCAACCTCAAGTTTATGAACGATCTTGGAGTCTCCGCCTCAACGGCGGACAGGGACTCTGTCAGTGCGGCCGAAATTGCGAGCAAGTTGGAAGAGGCGGGGAAGACTGTGATGTATTTAGCTCTCAATAAAGCGTTGCTTGGGCTTGTGGCTGTTGCGGATTCTCCGAAGGCCAGCGCCAAGGCGGCAATAGAGAAGCTCAAGGCCATGGGCGTTCTTCCCGTGATGCTTACCGGAGACAATAAGCGCACTGCCGAGGCTATCGGTAAAGAACTGGGATTTACAAGAATAATTTCCGAAGTGTTGCCCACGGAGAAGGAGGCAGTGATTAAAGAACTTCAAGCCGAAGGGAAAATCGTGGCGATGGTGGGGGACGGAATAAACGACGCGCCGGCCCTCGCGGCCGCGAATGTTGGCCTCGCGATGGGTACGGGCACGGACGTGGCGATCGAAGCGGCCAATATCACTTTGGTCAACAAGAATTTGGATTCGGTCGCGAATGTCATCAAACTTTCCCGCCGGACGATGGGAATAATCAAAGGCAACCTTTTCTGGGCATTCGGCTATAATATAGTTCTTATCCCCGTGGCGATGGGAGTCTTGTATCCGTTCTTCGAGATACTCTTGAGCCCCATATTCGCATCAGCGGCAATGGCGATGAGTTCGATCTCGGTGGTTACCAATTCGCTACGGCTTAAGCGAGTTAAACTGACCTAAAACTACCTACCACTCACTAAATCAATGCCAAATCTAATTGTAATTTTCGGAACAGGACTATTGACCGGCGGGCTAACCTGCCTTGCCGTGCAGGGTGGGCTTTTGGCCACCGCGATGGCGCAGGAGGAAGAAGAACAGGCGGAAAACGAACGCCATGAGCCCAAGCGCCCGAGTGCGATGCCTATCCTTTGGTTTTTGAGCGCAAAACTTGTTGCTTACACGATACTTGGGTTTCTCCTGGGGCTTTTGGGATCGGTTATGGAGCTTTCCGTAACCGCGAGTGTTATTTTGCAATTTGTAGTCATAATTTTTATGTTGGGCACAGCCGGAAGTCTCTTAAATCTTCATCCTATATTTCGTTATTTTATAATTCAGCCGCCTAAATTTTTGACCAGGCGGGTGAGGAGCCAGGCCAAGTCCAGATCTATTTTCGCGCCGGCCATCCTCGGAGCTCTTACTATATTTATCCCATGCGGGACGACTCAGGCGATGATGGCTTTGGCCATCTCTTCCGGCAAAGCGCTTTCCGGAATGGCCATACTTTTTGCTTTCGTCTTGGGGACCACACCGCTTTTCTTCATTCTTGGATATTTTGTGACCAGGTTAGGAGATTCGATGCAGAAAAAGTTCTATAAATTCGCGGCTTTAGCGATAACTTTTCTGGCGCTCTACAGCCTGAACGGCGCATTGGCCCTCGCCGGCGCGCCGAACTTTACGAGCGTTTGGGAGTCTTTGAATAAACCGAATTATTTCGTGGAAAAGATACCGGGAGGATCGACTTATAACAATGGACCAATAACTAATGACAAAAAACAAATAACGGATAACAACCCGACTATTACGATTGATTCTTATGGGTATAGCCCGAAAACTCTTTACGTGGGAGTGGGGGAGAAAGTCAAAATAACTTTGACGAATACGGACGGCTACAGCTGCGCGCAGAGCTTTGTTATCCCGAGTCTGAATCTCCGCGCTTCCGTGCCGCCGGGAAGAACGCAGACCGTGGAATTCACCGCGCCGGATAAACCGACCACGATCCCATTTATGTGTTCGATGGGGATGTATAGGGGCACAATAATAGTTAGATAGGGTCTAGCCACTAGCCAATAGAAAACAAAACGGATTAAAAAGACAATGGGGGAATCAAATATAAAAACAATTAAATTGAATCTAGAGGGGCTTCATTGCACGAGCTGTATTATGAACATAGAAGGGGAGCTTGAAGACACTCCGGGGGTCAAAAAAGTGAAGGCGAGCTTTGCGAAGTCCGAAGCCGAAGTGACTTTTGATGAGGCGCTGGTTTCGCCCGAAAAGATCGTAGGGATAATAAATAAATTGGGCTATCAGGCTGAGATCATATAGTTATTGACTTATCCGGGCCTTTCGGTTATACTGTTCTCACGTTCCAAAGACAGCGGCCAGCCCGACAAACAATGGGCAGAGGTGCCGCCGAGGTGCAAAAGGCTTTTAGCCTATATTGCGACTTTTGGAATAAAAGGTCGTTTTTTTATATTCGCAGATGGGCATGAATCCCGTTAGAGGTAATCAGTTCTATTATGTCTACGTCTTACGTAGCTTGAAGACCGGATTATTGTATACGGGATTTACGTCAGATTTACGGGAGCGCTTAAGGGAACATAACTCAAATTTGTCACGGTATACAAAAAATCGGGGACCGTTTGAACTTATCTACTACGAGGCTTCCAGAAGTCAAAAAGATGCGAGTGTAAGAGAGAAATATCTAAAAACTGGTATGGGTAGGCGTTATCTGAAAAACAGACTTAAGCGCTCCCTACCTCTAACGGGATGAAGACAAAATCACAAAAAGAAGTGGAAGTGAAAGAAGCGAAGGAACTTCTTAAGACGAGCGACGCTTTGGTTTTCGTGGATTTCAATAAAGTTTCCGCGGAAGACTTGCGCCGGCTTCGTCGCGAGGTTCGCGATTCGGGGAATTCCATGCTCGTTTTAAAGAAACGTCTTTTGGGCGTGGCTTTGAAGGAGAAGGGAATCGAGTTCGACTCCAAGCAGTTTGAGGGATCCTTGGGAACAGTTTTTTCCGGAAAAGGTTTGGAAACCGCAAGCTCCGCCGTTTACAAGTTCTTTAGTTCGCTCGGCGAGGACAAAGAAGCCAAAGCCGCGGCGATGACTAAGATCTTGGGCGGATTGGATCTCGCGAAAAAAGAAATGGCCACGAGAGAGATGATACTTTTCTACGGCCAATTGCCGCCCAGAGAAGTCGCGCTTTCTATGGTCCTTGGAATGTTCATCGCGCCTATCAAATCTTTCATGTATCTCATGGTAGAGAAATCCAAGAAAGCTTAAGGTCGATTAAAACTAATAACTTATAACTAGAAACTAATAACATGTCCGATAAATTCAACAGCATAATTTCCGAAGTAGAAAAATTGTCCGTGGGCGAGCTCGTTGAGCTTGTGAAAACCATGGAAGAGAAGTTCGGCATTTCCGCTGCCGCCCCTGTGGCCGCCGCCGGTCCTGCCGCTGCCGCCGAAGAGAAGACTTCCTTCAACGTTAACTTGAAGGCTGCCGGCGAACAGAAGCTCAATGTCATCAAGGTTGTGCGAGAAGTGACCGGTCTTGGCCTTAAGGAGGCGAAGGACTTGGTTGACGGCGCTCCGAAGATGGTCAAAGAAGGCTTGAAGAAAGAAGAAGCCGACGAGCTTAAGAAGAAGCTCGAAGAAGCCGGTGCTACGGTAGAAATACTGTAGAACACAGTAGATAGTAGATGGTAAATGGTGGATAGGGGAGAAAAATCATTCAATACCACATAAAAACCCGTCCTAAACGCATTCGCGTCGGACGGTTTTTTGTTATTTGCCAGTTCCTTTTTGCTATACTATTAATATCAAATTGATCGCTGACGTGCGGAATAATCGTCGGCCTGGCGGTGCTCCGGGTAGATATTCATAAAAGAGTAAACCGCTGTTCTATGAAAAAAAGACAAATAATCCCTACGAGTCTAATTGGCAAATTATCATTTGTCTTATTTTCCGCGCTTGTTGCGATGCTCTTTATTTCGGGTTTGGGTCTTGCTGCTGATGGTTCGGGGACGAACACCGTTTCGCCGACTTCAACTCCAGCCGGCTCTCCGGGGAACACTTTCACCTTTACGTTTACCGCCGCGGAAACAATGGATAGCGGAGAAATTATGATCCAGACACCGACCGGTTGGAGCACAATGCAAGGCGCAAATGGGGTTGCCGGATACACGACTGTAAGCTCCGCTTCGGGAATTGTCGCGGACGTGTTAAATACTTTGGATGCCGCAACGGGCTGGATGGCCACGCAACATATGAGCTTGGCCGCATCCGCGGATGTCAATTCTTCATCGAGTCCCGCAAGCTCCTTTTCGCTTTCAAATACGATAACGGCGACCGCCGCTCAGAACGAACAATGGTATTTCGATTATGGAGGCGCAACCGATTGGGGGGCAGCAAACGGCGCGAATGGCGCGCGCATCGGATTCTGGTTAAAATCCAGCGTTTCCACGGGGAGCGGAGATTTTTCTTGGCAAGACGATGATAGCGCGGGCTTGGTCAGCGCTTTGGATACTTTAGCTATCCCGGCCCTAACGGCGAATACTTGGATCTATACTTCGGTAACGCTCGGAGCCGCGAGAAGCGCGCAATTATCGTATGGATTCAGATATTCAACTGATATCGGCGCGGCGGCATTTAAGGTGGATTCTATTTCCGCAATTTTTGACGCGGCTGATGTTAACACAAATTGGAGTGGTTCCGGCGGCGTTACCCGCGCACTCATAAGCGGAGTCGGAGATTTTATGGAGGGAACGGCAGCGATCCGTTGCACATTCGGAGCCGCAGCAACTGCCGGAGATAATTGCCGTCGTACCGCGGCTGCAGGACAAAATTTCACAATAGGGCCCGGAACCACGGTAAGTTTTTGGGTCAGATCTTCCGTTGCGCTTAACGCCGGGGATATCCAATGGATGGATGATGGTGATGCGACATTAGGCTCGCCGGAAGATACGGTAGATCTTCCGGCAATTTCCGCGAATGTGTGGACGTATGTAACTTTAACTGCCGCCAATTCGGCAAATAAAATTGTAAGGTCCTACGGGTTCAATCAAGCGGTCGATAAGGGCGCTTTTACTTTCGATTTTGATGCGCTCGGCAAAGTGATCGATTCGGCGGATTCCACAACCGGTTGGACAGCGCCGACCGCTACCGTCCAAACTCTTTCCGCGGATTCCGGGACTTTCCACGAGGGAACGGCATCTCTAAAAAATATTATTGCCGCCGGAGCCGGCGCGGGCGATACCTGGTATCAAACTTTGGGTTCGACAGGAAATTGGTCTTCTTATACGACGGTTGGATTTTGGATAAGATCTACGGTGGCTACCTTAGCGGGCGATTTGCAATTCCAATATTCTTCCGGCTCCGATCTTTTAAGTCCCATCGCCACTGTGAATATCGGTGCCCTTTCGGCGAATACATGGAGTTATCAAAAATTAACTTTGTCCGGCACGCGTTCGAGCGTTAACAGTTTTGGGATAAAATATGCGACCGACATTGGCGCCGCAACTGTTTATTTGGATGATGTTTTAATTGGGCCGGGTAGCCTAACCTTTTCCGGTGGCGCGGCCAGCGCTCGCATTCTTTCTCTTTCTTCCGGACAGACCATCGTTTTTACATATGGGAGCGGGGGAGGATCAAGCGGAGTGACCGCTCCAGCCGGTATCGGGACTGCCGCGGCGATAACGACGAATAGAATTTCCGATTCCGGGACTCTCGCGAGCATTGGGAGCCAGCCTACTTTAACGGCAACAAATGCGCCGATCCCATTGTCCATACAAAGTTTCGATGCTTCCCCCTCGAGTGTATCGGTAGGGGATTCGGCAAGTATAACTTTTACCTGGAGTGCGACAGGCTCGACCGCCACCTGCACCATAACCGACCCCGGTAATTCAACCATTGCTTCCGGAGGGACGACTGGTTCGGAAACCGTGACTCAGCCGCAGACGACAACCATTTATACCCTTACTTGCGTGGACGGGGCAGAATCCGATACGGCAACCGTGACCGTTACGGTTTCTTCCGGCGTCAATCCATCGTCAACAAACGGTTCCTCGCCGCCACCCGTAAATTTGGGCGGTTATGGACCGGCCAGCGCCCATTTTTACGGCCATGTTTTTCCGGGCGCAGATATTCAAGTTTTTGCCAAAAGTTCAGTTAGCGGTCCATACGCAAGCGTTCCGTCAAAAAAAGTGAATATCGCGGATAATGGCAGTTTTGAAATAGCGTTGGAAGATTTTTTGCAGGCGAGCTATTTCTTTGCTATACAGGCCAGAGACAAAAACAATAATTCCACCGCCCTAATTTCTTTTGCGCAATTCGCGATAGCGGACGTAGATTGGGTGGTTAAAGATATAATTGTTCCGCCTACTTTGGCTTTAGATTCGGCCGTAGTCGGAATAAAAAGCCCCGTGCGTTTGAGCGGCTATGCGATTCCCGGAGCGACCGTAAATATTTTTATTGACGGGAAAATAGCCGGCAATGTAAGGCCGGATGCTTCCGGATATTATGCTTTTGCGGCGACAAGCACCGGTCTTTCGCTAGGCTCGCATTCGGTTTTCGCTAAAGGAATTTTTTTGGGAAAAACGAGCGATCCATCGCTTCAGAGAACCTTCAGTCTAGCGACGGAGGCGAATTCTATTGTCGATCTGAATGGCGATCAATCTGCGACTATCTCGGATTGGAGCATCTTTCTTTCGAGATGGCGTTCCGAGGACAAAAAAACACGAGCAACCATAGATTTTAATCGGGATGGGAAAATTGATATCAGAGATTTCAGCATATTCCTGAATGCGTTCCAACAAGCCAGAAATTCCAAATAAAAAAGGCCGTTTCTGCTATACTATAATAAACATAATTCTTGATAACTGAATAAAAATGCATATTAAAAAATATCTGACAAGCGCGGTGATATTCTTATCTCTCGCAACGGCATTCTTTTGCGCTTCGTCGGTTTCCGCAGCGACACTTTCAATTATTCCCGGAAGCGGTACCGTTCGCCGCGGGGATCAGGTGACGGTTTACATTCGGATAAACAGTTCCAACACTTCTATTAATGCCGCGCAGGCGACTATTAATTTTCCGGCGGATAAACTGCAGGCGATCAGTTTTGATACGAAAACCAGCGCGTTCGGATTCTGGCTGGACGGTCCGAATATATCGAATAGTGATGGGACGGTAAAATTTATCGGCGGGACTACCGCTGGCATATCCGGCGCCGCTCTTTCGGTCCTAACCATTAATTTTAAGGCTATCGGATCAGGTTCCGCTGTAATATCCGCGTCCGATGCGGCGATAACTTCAAACGACGGTAAGGGCACCAATGTTTTAGATGGAATTCAGAATGGGACAATTGGCGTGGATATCGCGGTTTCTGTCGCTCCGCAGGGACAATCCGCGCCGGAACAGCCAATAGCTATAAGCAGGGCCCCAGCGCCAGCCACGGACCTTCCGGCAGCTCCAAAGCTTAGAGTCCCTTTATATCCAGATGAATCCAAGTGGTATAACCAACTTGGTGACGCCGTTGTTTTTTGGGATGTGCCAGCGGACGTATCCGATGTTTCCGCCAGGGTCGTGCGCGCCAAAACGCCCGATACTGGGACCGCGGAGCGCGAACTTCTCAATGGAAAAGATTTGGGTGTGTTGGGGGATGGAATCTGGTATGCTCGAGTCCAATTTAAAAATTCGAAAGGGTGGGGACCGGCCGCGTATTACGGGATTTCTATTGATACCGCCTCTCCTTTGCCGTTTAAGCTTGCGGCGGACAATATTGAGAGCGATAATCCCGTTCCGGAAATTTTTTATGAAACGCAAGACGCTCTTTCCGGAATAGATCGCTACGAGATACGTGTTGACGGCGGGAATTTGCTTATATCTACATCTACGTCAAGTGTGTTGCCGGTTCAACTTCCCGGCGAACACGTTGTTTTGGTGCGAGCCGTTGATAAGGCCGGCAATTTTGCCGAGAACGCCATTACTTTGAATATTCTGCCAATAGCTCAGCCGATCATAACTTTTATTACAAAAGATACATATTTGGGCGAAGGTCCGCTTCAAGTGAACGGAGCGATTGCCTCCGGAACGACCCCGTATGTTTCCATGAGGGGCAAGGGCGGCGACTTAATCGCGAGCTTTGAGCCGACTCCGGATTCCAGCGGGAATTGGAGCGCGACCTTCGATTTACCCAGGAAGTCTGGCGCGTATTACTTGGAAATTTTTGCAAAGGATTCGCGTGGCGCCACGAGTCTTCCTATTCGATCCGAATTTAATGTGCGTCCGAGGCCTCTCTTCGTATTTTGGGGTTTGGAAATAACATCCGGAATGCTGGCCATCCTTTTGCTGCTTCTTTTGGTGGGAGGTTTTTTTGCCGGATATTTTACCCAAAAAATGGCCAAGGAGCAGAGAGGCAGGAAGGTGGTAATAGCCCAAAGGGATATTTCCGTTATTTTTAATTTGCTTCGAAAAGACATAGACAAAATGCTCAGCGATTATAATGATGAAGTAATTAGCGAGGCGGAGGCTAAAGAAATCGAGTTTTATCTTAGGCGGATGAGAGAAAATTTGGATAAAATGAAGCGCTATATGTCCGAAAATGTGGAGGAAATGCAAGACTGAGGTATAATGTATTAAACGAGGGTCAATTTTCGAGACTTCGTAAAAATAGCAATCAATAAAGAATATTATGAAAATTCTTATAGTCGAAGACGAAGCAGTTCTTTCCAAGGTTCTTAAAGAAAAATTTGAAAGGTCCGGGTTTGAATCCGTTGTGGCCTCCGACGGAGAGGCGGCTATAATCGCGGCGCGAGGAGGAAAACCGGACGTTATCGTTTTGGACTTAGTATTGCCGAAGAAGAATGGGTTCACGGTGCTTAAAGAAATTAAAGAGGACGCGGACATAAAGGATATACCGATTGTGGTCGTCTCGAATCTAGGAGAAGACAGCGACATAAAGCGGGCGTTGACGCTTGGGGCCACAGATTATTTTGTCAAAAGTCAGCACCCGATAAACGAGATTGTAGAGAAAGTTAAGAGTGTGCTAACAGAAACAAAATAATTTAAAAGTACTATTGCGGAGCACATAGAAAATAAGCAGGGCTCTTTTTCCTGGAGATCATTACTGGTATCCGTTTTTATTTTTGTCGCGTTTTTTTATCTGACGTTCACACTTTACGGCCAGCTTAATAAAAGCACGCAAGCGGAGTTTCTAGGTGTTTTTGAAAAAGAGCAGCGCGACAAACTGCGCCAAGTAGAAAATTTTCAGCTACTTTATCGAAACACCCTTTCTTCCGCGCAGGGTCTTTTTAACGCTAGCGAAGATGTTGCGGGGAGCGAATGGCTCGTATTCTCCAAGGATGTCGGCGCCTTAGATAATCCGGCGGTATTGATGTTCGCGTACGCGGAAAAGGTGCCCGAGGTTGAACTTTCTAAATTTGTCGATTCCGTGCGCGAGGACAAGGCCATTTCTTCGGGCGGTCTCCAAGATTTTAAAATTTTTCCGGAGAAAGATAAGGATGAATATTTGCCGATAAAATATGTCGCGCCCTTAACCGAGGAGACGCGGGGGGTTATAGGTTTTGACGTCGCCGAAAGTCAGATTCCGGCCCAAGACCTGTTGGATGCTCGGGATAAGGATTTGATTACCTCAACCGAGGATTTCAAAATGGATCTTTTGGATAAAAACGTGATTATGGTCTTCAAGGCAATTTATAAGAAAGACACGCCTCACGGCACGATTGAAGAGCGGCGCGCCGCGCTTAAGGGCTATGTAGTTATCGTTTTCGAGACACAGGAGCTTCTCGATTATGTTTTTTCTTCCGCAGAAGGAGCGTATGTCGGAGTGAGCCTCTATAAAAGCGGAAGCGCTACTTCTTCTCCGCCAATATACGATT
Organism: uncultured Candidatus Saccharibacteria bacterium; assembly: GCA_964530925.1. Taxonomy (GTDB): domain Bacteria; phylum Patescibacteriota; class Minisyncoccia; order UBA6257; family 2-01-FULL-56-20; genus LiPW-15. The sequence continues at coordinate 8,771 of CAZHBZ010000006.1, read as the reverse complement.
CCAGGCAGTTCGAGGGGCAAACCACCGGCTATCGACCTAGGTTTGTGGACTACCATCCGTATTTGATAGCCAACCGGACTTGGATTATAGGTTTTCATTCAACCCCATACTTCGACGCGTATATGGATGTTCGCATGGGGCCAAAGCTGATTCTTTATGGAGGGTCATTAATTTCTTTGCTGATTGCGGCGGCTATATATCTTCTTCTTGATGCGAGAACCAGGGCGGCAAAGATAGCGAGCCGGATGACCGCTGATTTGCGCGCCAGCGAAGAGAAGTTTTCCGCTACGTTCCATTCTTCGCCGAATTTGATTTCCATTACGCGGTTGTCGGACGGAACAATTTTAGATGTAAACGAGGGATATACCCAGACTTTGGGATATACGCGCGAAGAATCTATCGGAAAAACCACCCTGATGCTTTCGCTTTGGGTTGATCCGGCAGACCGCTCGACTTTTGCCGAATCTCTAAGAAAATTCGGACAGGTTGCCGACTTTGAAACAAAACTTAGACGCAAAGACGGAGCCGTTCGTTCGGTAATAAACTCCGCCAGGGTCATAGAGCTTGAGGGTGAGAAGTGCATCCTCTCGGTCATTCACGACATTACAGATCGCAAAGCGCTTGAAGAAGAATTGTTGAGAGCTAGTGAGAATAGGTACAGAACAATTTTTCTTTCCTCGCGCGACGCGATTATGACCTTAGAGCCGCCGAATTGGAATTTTACCAGCGGAAACCCGGCAACACTTGAAATGTTCAAGGCGAAAGACGAGGCGGAGTTTTTGTCTTACGAGCCGTGGAGATTGTCGCCCGAACTTCAGCCGGATGGAACGCCATCTATTCTGGGGGCAAAAGAAATGATACAAAAGGCGATGCGTGAGGGGCGAAGCTTTTTCGAGTGGACGCACAAACGGTTGGATGGAGAAAATTTTCCAGCCGAGGTTTTGCTTTCGAGGGTGGATTATGGGAATAAACAATTTCTTCACTCTCTCGTCAGGGATATTACCGAACGCAAGATAGTAGAAGAACAATTGAAAGCCTATTCCGAAGAAAGGTTTAAGGTTGTTTTTGATAACGCGAGTGATGGAATGGTGTTGACCGATCTTCAAACCAAAAGGTTTTACGACAATAACGCGGCTTTTTCTAAAATGCTCGGTTATAGCGCGAAGGAGATAAAAAATTTAGGGATATCGGATATTCATCCAAAAGAAGCATTGCCATATGTTCTCGATCAGTTTGAAAAACAGGCGAGGAAAGAAATCAGTACCGCGCGGGACCTTCCTGCGAAAAGAAAGGATGGCAGCGTATTTTATGTCGACATAAATTCTTCGCCGGTAACTATCGAGGGTAAGAAATTTATTTTGGGTATTTTCCGGGATATTACCGAGCGCAGGGAGGCCGATGCCGCTCTCCAAGAGCGAACCGAGCAACTGCAGAAGCTGAACCGGGCGCTTTTAACCATAAGTGAGGCCAATCAGGTAGCCATCCAGGCGGTGAACGAAGATAAGCTTCTTAGGGATGTTTGCAATATACTGGTGAAAAATGCCGGCTACAAGATGGTTTGGGTTGGCTACGCGGAGAATGATGAAAATAGGTCCATACGGCCGGTGGCCTGGGCTGGTCATGCCGATGGCTATATCGAAAAGCTTAAACTGAGCTGGGCGGCGGATACGGCGCGTGGCAGGGGACCGACCGGTACGGCCATACGCGAAAAGAGGATTGTCGTCGATTCGGATTTTTCGAAAGACCCGGATTTTGAACCCTGGCTTTCGGCCGCAAAAAGCCTTGGTTACGTCGGGAGCGCCGCAATCCCACTTTTTTCCGACGGGCATGTTTTCGGCGCTTTGAATATTTATTCCGCGGAGGCCGACCTTTTTAATTCCGCGGAGATGAAAATGTTGGAAGAACTTGCAGGCGATTTGGCTTTCAGTGTTGTCAGTATTCGCACCAGGGAGGAGAAAGAAAAAGTTTTTGAAGAGCTGCAGAAAACTGCTACGGAACTTCAGCAGTTCAAACGCGCGGTGGACAACGCTTCGGATCACATCATCATAACCGACCCTGACGCGAAAATAATTTACGCGAACAGGGGAGCGGAAAGGACAACTGGTTACCCGGTAAAAGAGATGATTGGAAAAACTCCAGCTTTGTGGGGCAAGCAGATGCCTAAAGAATTTTATGAGCGGATGTGGCATACGATAAAGATCGAAAAGAAATCATTTGTCGGCAAAGTGAATAATCGACGCAAGAACGGAGAAAATTATTTAGCCGAATTCAGCATTACCCCAATCTTAAACGATAAAGAGGATATAATATTCTTTGTTGGCGTGGAGCGGGATATCACTCAAGCGGAGGAAATTGATCGCTCAAAGAGTGAATTCGTTTCTTTGGCCTCTCATCAGCTTCGCACACCGCTTTCCGCTATAAATTGGTACGCGGAAATGCTTCTGGGAGGGGACGCGGGCGCGCTAAACGATAAACAGAAGGATTATACTTCAGAAATTTACGCTTCATCGCGCCGAATGGCGGAACTCGTTGGAGCTCTTCTAAACGTTTCTAGGATTGAACTCGGAACTTTCGCAATCGAACCAAAACCAACGGATATTCGGGATATAGCCAACTCTGTAATTGGAGAATTAAAACCGAAGATTTCCTCCAAAAATCAGACTATTGTCCATACGTATTCCGAGGATATGCCGGAGTTTATAAATATAGATCCGAATTTAACGCGTATGATACTTCAGAACCTTATCTCCAATTCGGTAAAATATACTCCGGATGGCGGTAAAATATCCATATCTATTTCTAAAACGGAAAAAAATATTGTGGTTAAAGTCGCGGACAACGGGTACGGAATTCCGCTAAACCAACAAGGAAGACTTTTCCAAAAATTTTTCCGTGGGGATAATATAATCCCCGTAGAAACAGACGGAACCGGGCTTGGACTTTACATCGTTAAAGAGGTGGTAGAAAAAGCCGGTGGCGCTATCAGTTTCGAGTCCGAGGAGAATGTCGGGACAACTTTCACGGTTTCAATCCCGATAAGCGGCATGAAGCAAAAGCCAGGAACCAGAAGTTTAGACGGCGGAATAAAATAAATCTATAATAATAAGCAATATGGAAGAAAACAAAAAAATATTATTGATAGTCGAAGACGAAAAACCGGTTCTTAAAGCCTTGGTAGATAAGTTCAACGGAGAAGGTTTCGGCGTCCTTAAGGCGGAAAACGGAGAAGACGGGCTCAAGGTGGCGCTCGAGGAAAAGCCGGATCTGATAATTCTAGATCTTATAATGCCCAAAAAGACCGGGTTGCAAATGATGCATGAACTCCGGAAGAATCCAGGATACGGCGAGAAGGTTCCGATAATTATTCTTACCAATCTTTCCGCCAATGATAAGATAAGCGGGGAAGTTTCTGAAGAAGAACCCTCCTATTATTTGGTTAAGGCCGATTGGAAGATCGAAGATGTGGTGCGGAGGGTTAAAGAAACGTTGGGGATGATCGAAAGATAAAAAGAGAAACAAAAAATCGGCCAACCGGCCGATTTTTTGTTTGTGGGCAATACTGGGTTCCCCGCCTGCTCGCCTCGCTGAGTCGAAGCGGGCCGGACGGGCAGGGAACCAGTAGCGACCTCTGCAATGCTTGCCCTCCCACCTTTTGAATTTTTATTTGTGCACCCTGTAGGGATCGAACCTACGACACCTGCAATGTGAATGCAGTGCTCTACCACTGAGCTAAGGGTGCAATGTAAAAGGTGGGCGGGTGAATGAACGGAACGCTCCCCGCCCGAACGTACCGTTCGGTACGGGCGGGTAACCAACTGACCTGCCTGCCGGCAGACAGGGCTAAGTGCCCAATTAAGTGGGTAAGGGGATAATCCCCAGTTAAACCACTACAAAACTATAGGTTTTTTTAAAGGTATTGGCAATTCCATCGGTCTAAAACGCTTGATTGGATAAGGACTAAACCCAAAAAAGATATGCACATTTTGACAGTAGGCGGAAGTGGAATAGAATAAGATGGAAGTGGGGAATTGTGGATAACTTTGGGGATAAACACCCGCTTCTGGGGATAAAAACCAACTAAAGACAAAAAACTTATAACTAATAACAAAAGCATCTTTTTGAGCTAGTCATTAGTTTTTTAGTTAATAATTCCATGCTACTCGGCGAATACAGACACAATATAGATCAAAAAGGTCGAATAGCGGTTCCGGCTAAGTTTCGCGACCAGTTATCCGCCGGGGCCATCATAACTAGGGGACTTGATAATTGTCTCTTCGTCTTTGCCCATAAAGAGTGGCAGGAGCTTGTTTCTAAGTTAACGGCTCTTCCGCTTTCACAATCGAACTCTAGAGCCTTTGTCCGCTTGATGCTCGCTGGAGCTACGGATGTGGAATTGGACAAACAAGGAAGAATACTTGTTCCTGAATATTTAAAAAAATTCGCAGATCTTAAAAAGCAGGTTGTGGTAGCCGGTCTCTATAGCCGGGTTGAGCTTTGGGACGCTGACGCTTGGGAAAAGTATAAAGCCAAGACCGAAGGCGCTTCCGAAGAAATAGCCGAGCAGCTGGGACAGCTGGGGATATAGTAAAGAATTTCCAATTACCAATTACAAATTTCCAAATAAAAACAAAGACCGGCAATGAATTATTTTGGAAATTTGAAATTAGATATTAGAAATTAGCATGCACATTCCAGTTCTTTTAGAAGAAATAAAAAATACGCTGAGCGTCGCGTCCGGAGACTTTGTGATTGACGGCACCGTGGATGGGGGAGGACATACGGAGGCGTTATTGCCGCTCGTCGGACCAAAAGGAAAAATTTTGGGATTAGACCTCGACGAAGAGATACTCTCCGAAACCAAAAAGCGTTTTGCGGGAAAGAATGTGATTTTAAAAATCGGTAATTACGCCGATTTAAAAGAAATACTTTCCGCCGAAAAATTAGGGAAGGCAAACGCGCTTCTCTTAGATCTCGGGTTTTCTTCGGAACAACTCATATCCGGTAGAGGATTCAGCTTCGCCGAAGAGGCGAGAGACGAGCCGCTTCTAATGACTTTTAGCAAGGATGATATGCCGGTCCGGGAGATCATTCAACGAACAAAAGAAGATGCGCTTGCCGACATAATCTACAAATTCGGCGAGGAGAGGTATTCAAGACGGATTGCTCGCGCGATAAAGTCTTCGGGAAAGATCGAGACCGCCGGTCGGCTTGCGGACGTGGTGCGAAAGAGTCTGCCCGTAGGTTACGAAGGCCGCAGGATGGACCCCGCCACCAGGACTTTTCAAGCGCTCCGAATATACGCGAATCACGAACTCGAGAATTTAGAAAAGATATTGGGGAGTTTAGGGGATGTGGTTGCTTCAGGGGGAAGGGTGGCGATAATTTCTTTCCACTCGCTTGAGGATAGAATGGTCAAAGAGAAATTCAGAGAGCTCTGCCGCGCCGAAGCAGCAGAACCTTTAAACAAAAAACCGATAATTGCCACGAAGGAAGAAGTAAGAAACAATCCGCGCAGTCGTTCCGCAAAATTAAGAGCTATAAAGATTATTTAAAATGACAACTGTAAGATCCGAAAAACAAAATATTTCAAATATCCTGCTTATAATTTTTGGCGGACTTTTAATATTTGGTTTCATATATTTGATTGCGGTGTATAATCAATTGGTTAACCTACGACATGGAATATCCGATATGAGGGCGGAAACACAGAAACTTGGCGTACAAAGCGCCGAACTCAAAGATCAACTTTTTAAAATATTTGATCCAGGCAAAGTCGAAGCTCTGGCTAAAGATCGAGGATTGGTTAAAGAAAGTAAACCAAGCTACCTCGAGGCTAACCAATGGGAGCTCGCTTCGCATCTTTAATCGCGATTGTAACTTTGTGTTACGGCTTTTTGCTGTTCCGCCTTTATGAGGTGCAGATAACCAAAGGGTCTTCGTATCTCGCCCAGGCCGAAGCTCAATTGAGCGCTACGAATTCGCAAGCCTCCCGTCGGGGGATAATTTATTTTATGGATAAAGACGGAGGAAAAGTTCCAGCCGCGGTCAACAAAGATTTCAGCGAAATCTACGCTGTGCCGAAGGAAATAGACGATATTCAAGAGGCCACCCATCAATTGTCTCTGGCTCTCAATATGCCGGCGGAAGACTTGGAAAAAAAGTTTTCCGACAAGACCAGTCAGTATTCTTCTTTATTGAAAAAAGCTTCGGACGAAACTGTTTTCAAGATCCAAGAATTGGAAATAAAAGGTGTTTACGCGAAGCAGTCGCCGGATAGATTCTATCCTTTCGGGACCGTCGCCGCTCATGTGGTAGGGTTTGTCGGCCCGGATGATAAGAAAAACAGCGAAGTCGGACGATATGGACTTGAAAAATTTTATAACAATTCTTTGTCCGGCGCGGGTGGCGGCGAAGATTCTATTTTGGGAGAAGAGTTGACTCTGACCATAGATCCGAATATTCAACGACAGGCGGAACAAACCCTGGAAAAACTTATTCGTGATACCGGATCTCCGAGCGGTAGTGTAATAGTCGAAGACCCTAAAACAGGCAAAATCTTGGCGGCTGCCAGTTTTCCGAATTATGATCCGAATACGTATTCCACTTTTAGTATAAAGAATTTTCTTAATCCAATAACCGAGGCGGTCTATGAACCGGGGTCGGTTTTTAAGGTTTTTACTATGGCCGCCGGAATTGATTCAGGAAAAATTACGCCGGACACCACTTATTATGATTCCGGAAGTGTGGTAATTAGCGGGAAGAAAATATCGAATTGGGATTTGAAGGCGCATGGCAAAGTTACGATGACTAATGTTATTGAGCAATCTTTGAACACCGGTACCGCATTCGCGGTGAAGACCATGGGTTCGTCCATCCTTACCTCCTACATTAAAAAATTTGGGTTCGGCGAAAAGACCAACATAGATCTCCCCGGAGAACTCAGCGGAAATGTCTCAAGGCTGACTCCGAAAGCGCCCGCTATTGCTTTTGCGACCGCAGGATTCGGGCAGGGGGTTTCCGTGACTCCAATACAGCTCATTAATGCTGTTTCGGCGATTGCCAATGGAGGAAAGTTGATGCAACCGTATCTTAACGCGGACTCGGAGTCGAAGGTTATACGCGAAGTTATGAGCCAGGACACCGCGAAGGCGGTTACCAAGATGATGATTTCCGCCGTGGATAAGGCTGGGGTGGCAAAAATCGACGGATTTACCATCGCCGGCAAAACCGGCACAGCGCAGATTCCAGATTTTAAGAACGGAGGTTATAGCGACAGGGTTGCGAACACATATGTGGGTTTTGGTCCGACTGGCGATCCCAAATTCGTAGCGCTTATAAAGATCGACGATTTACCGCAAGAATTTTTAGCTGGAGCGACAGTCGTTCCGGCTTTTAAGGAGCTCGGACAATTTATTTTGCATTATTACGATGTAGCTCCGGACAGAATAAGTAAATAAAATCCAAATTTCTAATAACTAATTTCCAATTACAAATGAAAAAACAAATTAAAGAAACTTTATTAAAAATTTTACGTTGGAAGCTTAAGGAGCTTTCAAGATTGACTATCTGGCGTTATCGGCCGGGTATCATCGGAATAACCGGCAGTGTCGGCAAAACTTCCGCCAAACTGGCAATCGCCTCTGTCCTCGGAGGGGAGCGTTCCGTGCGGCATTCGCGCGCAAATTTTAATAACGAACTTGGCCTTCCGCTTACAATTCTCGGGAATTACGAAAAAATTGAAGGAATCTTTTTCTGGCCGAAAGTTATTTTTAAAGCGCTTTGGAATGTTCTTTTAAAAAAAGATTATCCGGAGATATTGATTTTGGAATATGGCGTGGATAGTCCGGGGGATATGAAATATCTTCTTTCCATTGCGAAGCCCAACGTTAGCGTTATTACCACGGTGGGGGAAATACCGGCGCATGTGGAACATTACAGCGGCCCGGAAGAAGTAGCCAAAGAGAAAGCAAAACTTATCGAATCCCTGCCGGCCGCCGGTTTCGCGGTTCTAAACTACGACGACGAAACGGTTATGGACGTTAAGGAGCGGACTCGGGCGCATGTTGTTACTTTTGGGTTTGAGAAGGGCGCCGCGATCCGAATTACCGGGTTTGAACCGCGCAACGAAAGCGAACGACCTATTGGAGTGTCGTTTAAAATAGAATATGGAGGGAGTTTTGTTCCGGTGAGGTTGGATGGAGCTTATGGACGGACGCAAGGGTATGCTTCGGCCGCGGCCGCGGCGGTGGGTTTGATTTTCGGCCTTAACCTGGTTAAGATTTCCGCTGGGTTGGAGCAATACGCGCCCGCCGAGCACCGGATGAATATAATTCCTGGAGTGAAATATACCTATATTCTGGACGATTGTTATAATGCCAGTCCTCAGTCCGTTTACGCGGCGCTTGATACCTTGCGGGAAATGCCCGCTAAGAGGCGTATAGCTGTTTTGGGTGATATGCTTGAGATCGGCAAATACACGATGCAGGCTCACGAAAAAATCGGAGCTATCGCATCAAAAGCCGTAGACGTGCTTTTTGCCGTTGGCCCTCGCGCCAAATTTATCGCTGAAGGAGCTCGAATCGCAGGGATGCCAAAGCGGAATATCTATGAGTTCGACACGGCTGATGAGGCGAAGACCGCGGTTCAAGACGTTATGAAAAAAGGTGATATAGTTCTGGTGAAGGCCTCGCACGCGATGCAGCTTGAAAAGATAGTGGAAGAGATAAAGGCATTCTAGTAGATAGTAGTTGGTAGATAGTGAGTAGTAGAAA
>CAZHBZ010000005.1:52143-62557 GCA_964530925.1 uncultured Candidatus Saccharibacteria bacterium | reverse complement strand
GGGTGGGTCGGAGGGGAAGCAATATCGTCCCCTCCGTGAAGGAGATTATTCAGAACCGTGGGTTCGGAAAGCGCAGCCGCCCAAAGGGCGCCGCGAGCAGTGAGATTCCCTGCCTGCCGGCAGGCAGGTCCGCCCATCTCCACCCTACAACAAAAACACCCAGGCCTGGGTGTTTTTGTTCGGGTTGAAAACCAGTTGCACAGCAAGTAGGGCGCCCGAGCACGAAGTGCTTTAGGGCTTCTTCTCTCGGTTGCGTCCAACAAGCACGTGAAACCCTCCCCTCTCCCTCCAAAAATCAGAATGACAGATGACAAAAATTGAACTATATTGAACTCATGTTTGAAGAATACCAATTAACAGATGAAGAGGTGCTGCAACTATCGAACTTGACGAAGAGCATTCTTAAGGGCGAGCTCGATCAAGTGGAAGATCTAGTTAAAAATTGTCACAACAAATATGCGTTTGCAAAAACGCACAGCACATATATTAAAGACTGGGAGGCAACAAGAGCCAGAATGGAAAATGATTTGGTTGCCAGCAAACTTCCGCCGGGAGTCGGCAAAAATCTACATAGGGCAGTTATAGCGGAAACCGATAAGATTATTAAGATGAAACTGGAAACCGTACGCGAAGCATTCCAAATTATGTTTGGAGAGTCAATTTACAATTATCTAGGCGAAGATGGAAAGACTAAATTCCTGGGAATATTTTAGTATAAATGAAGAAAAGAACTGTTGGTGTCTTGGGATTAATAATTAGCTCTATCGGGGCTCTTTTTTCTGCAGTATCAATAACTGAATACTCAGGATCATACATTCGAAGCGTGTCGAGCGGGATACAATACCATCCAGCATTTATTAGCCACTACGGTTTTATGCTTGGACTATATCTAATGACCCTGGGTTTTTCATTCCAAATTCTAGAAAAAATGCATCCGGAAAATGAAACTGTGGCGTGGCAAGATATTAACATCACGTTCCTAACAACCGCATTAGTCTTTTTTCTTTTGAACATAGTGATTGCACCCATATTTTTTCGCTGAAATTAATCGGCAGACAATTAAATACAAATATCGGAAAGCGCAGCCGCCCGAAGGGCGCCGCGAGCAGTGAGATCCTCCGCCCACCTCCACCCTACAACAAAAACACCCAAGCCTGGGTGTTTTTGTTCGGGTTGAAAACCCGTTGCGCAGCAAGTAGGGTGCCCGAGCACGAAGTGCTTTAGGGCTTCTTCTCTCAGCTGTATTCAGCGAGCAGTGAAATTCTCCGCCTGTCTCCTAGCTCGCGGATTTTGAAACAACAAACTGGTCAAAAAAACTTCAAGCGCGAGATATATTAAAAAAATTCTCGATATGACCCCTCCACCACATAGTCTCCTGCTTGTCTGGACGGTCTATGTGGCTTTTTCCATAGACGAGTAAAATTTTTACTTCCAATCTTTGATTGCAAACTTCCAATATACACCTATTCCCGCTTGCTTTTGAAGAAACATTTGTTTTTGCGATTTTGAAATCGAATTTGAAGATGCATGTTCCCCGGCTTGATTCATAAATAAAATCAAGCGAGGAGCTATCTTCTAAGTTGGCAACGCGCTCGAGCGTGTCCTCGATGGATCGTCTCGTAACACTCCAATGCGCTTTATGCTTTTTCTCGAAGTCTTTGATGAAGTGACGCTCTGCATATTCTTCGAAAATCACCCTATACTTCTGATTAGAACAAAGCCGCTTCATTTTCTTGGATAATTAAGCTGTATGGAATCTCGTCATCATCAAATGCAATTTTCCACGGGAATTGATTGTGGGTGAACTTAACAATTTCTTCCGTTCGCTTATTTTTCCATTTTGCACACACCTCCCGCACTAATTCTAGTTCGCTTTTGTCCAACACAACTTTTTTGGCATCAACTCCAAGCGAAAACATTTCCGCTTTCCCCTTTATTTCAACCTTAATCTGATCCTCTCCCAGCAATTGAAATAGCTGATCAAAATATGCCAAAGAAACTGGACCCTGGTCCAATTTTTTATAGGTCACTCCCGTAATCGGTCGAAGGTTGTGATAGTAATACGCAAAATCGGCCAGATATACTAGTTTAGCTAGTTTTGTCTTTGTTATTTTCCCATCATCGTCCGCCCCAAACTCGATACAAGCCTTTATTAACTCTCCAAGCTTGGTCCGAGGATTCGTGACTTGGCGGGTCCCAACCTTAATCATTTCTTTTATGATAGCACAATATAGCTGAATATGTGACGTTTGTGAAGGCTTATTGTCCGTTTTTAATCCCTGCCATATACTCATTAGCCGCCTGGATAAAGTTATTTATCCGTTGGATCCAATATCCAAAAACGTTTCCCCCACTCGAAAAATAAAGCGCCTTAGTTGATTCCAAAATTTTTGATCGATTCCCGTCGAGCTAAACAATCGAACCCCGCATCTAGTTGTTTTTTATTTGTCGGGGAGGTCGGCGAATGAAGCGCCGTGGGGTTAATCTAGAAACAATTTGGAAAAATTTTCCACAGCTCTAAATCCAGGGCCGGTGTCTCCTTCAAATGCACCAATGAACTCTGAAAATGATGCTTTAATATAATCACCCCCATAGAAGGCTTCGAATTTTAAAACCATATTTTTATCGTTTTCATCGGCATAAACCTTCGTTATTCCGATGGTTTTGTTGGCGTTATTTAGAAAGAGCATTCTCTCCTCAGAAAACATTTTTCCAGTTGCAAGCTGGCACCTGAACATAACTATCCCCGGAGTGAAATCGGTAAAAATTAGATTGTACTTGGTGGGGTGTGTTCCTAAATAAACTAGCTTTTCGCCCTCCTTCTCCGGCTTGCTCTCTTCAATGGTATAACCCAAAAACTCGAGGTGATTTTTAATTTTTTCTATTTTTTCCGTCATGCTAATAATTTATTACTCCCTAGCCATTTGTCAATTCATTAAACTCTTTCTCTATCTCGTTCCACTTTTGCCCCATATTTTTCTTTTCATCTTCAAAAACGATATCCATTTCATCTGCCGAAACCTTTAGCTTCCGCATAATCGCAATTAACTTCAGCTCGTTAAAAACCTGAAACGATCTTATTAGTTTTCTTATATATTCTACATAAAGCGTTAACGTAATCAACAACAACACCAAAAGATATAAAAGGAACCACCTAATATCATCCGCGTTGAAGAGAATCAGCACCCCGATTAATATCTCCACCCAAAACTTAACAATTATGTTAATGCGCTCACTCATAGTTAGTAGTTAGACTTCCCGTTGCCGACACTTAATCATTACACTACTAATTCGACAAAATATCAACCAAGATAGCCGCTGCCTTAAAGCATCCAAACAAGACACGCCTGAGGCTCTTTTTTTATATTTGCTACAATAAACTATATGAACCCAACATCAATTTTAGCCTTACTTCAGCTTGCCGTTTCTCTTTTGATGAACGCCCAGACGAATCCCTCGGCGACCGTAGCGCAAAAAAATCTGGCTCTCTCTTTCGCGGGCCAAGCCGTTTCAATTTCGTCGGCCTACGTTTCCCAAATGAGTGGCTCGGGAACGACGACTATTCCGCAGACACCAACCCAGTCCGCCTCGATTACTCCGGTGAGTCCCGTGCCGGCTACAAGCACTCCCGCCGAACCCGCTCCAGTTACGAAATCGCTTTTCGCAACTCCGCTCGGCGCGACCACAAATCGGGTTAAAACAAATGTCGACGACCTCGCAATCCTAAATCTGTCCGCCTCTGCCTCCGGAGGCATCGCGATTACAACTCTAAAAATTACTTTTTCCGGAAGCTTGGTTTCGTCTTCCTTCAGCAATGCGGATGTACACCTCCTCAACTCCTCAAATGTCGCGATTGGAACACTCGCCCCCGCTACCTGCAACACCGGCTCAAGCTGCGTTTTTTCCTGGTCTGATTTCGGCTCGAACGGGATTATCTCTGCTGGCGGAACTCTCGCGCTCAAATTAAGAATTGATTCGCTAACAAACACAATCGCCGCAAACGCGGGGATTTCAAACATCCTCTCGGCAGTTATTCAATCTCCGGATGACCTTACCTATAACACCGCCATTGACGGCTCCGGCGCCACCGTAGGACTCCCCATCACCGCCGCGCCATTGGTTTTAAATTCGGTCTCTTACTCACCGGGAACATAAGCCGATCTCGGCGCGTTAGTCCTTTTTCTCCAATTCCAGGCAGGCGGAGTTTATACAAAACCTTTTGCCGCCTTTTTCTTTCGGGCCATCGTTAAACACGTGTCCTAGGTGCGCGCCGCAATTTTTACAAATCACTTCAGTGCGGCGCATGTCCTCCGAATCATCCGGGCGCAAAATTATATTTTCTAGATTCGCCGGCTCCGCGAAACTTGGCCACCCGGTCTCGGAATCGAATTTGGCATCTGAGGAAAAAAGTTCCGCTCCACAAACGGCGCATTTATACATGCCCTTAGCGTGCTCATTCCAGTATTTCCCGGTAAACGGCTCCTCTGTCCCCTTCTCCCGCGCGATACGCCGTAATTCTTCCGTCAACTCCTCGTCTTTTTTTATATTCATATTTTATTTCTTTTGCATAGTTTCTTCGCTGAAACCGGAACGCTAAATACTATTCCGCCTTTTCCTTTAATAATTCTCTGAATTTCTCGCGAAGCTTTTCGAGCTTTGGAGCGATAACCAGCTCGCAATACGGCTGGTTCCTGTGTGTCTCATAATAATTTTTGTGATAATCTTCGGCCGGGTAAAATTTCTCGAATTCTATAAGTTCGGTAACTATTTTATCGCCGGTTTCAACATTCAACCTTTTTATAAATTCTCCGGCTTCATTTTTCTGGGCCTCATCCTTATAAAAAATAGCCGAGCGATACTGTGTTCCCACATCGTTCCCCTGCCGGTTAAGAGTTGTCGGGTCGTGCGTGGCAAAAAATACGGTCAAAAGCTCGCGGTAAGAAATAACATCCGAAGCGAATTCGATTTTGGTCGCCTCGGCGTGGCCTGTTTCCCCGGTTGAAACCTGTTCATAGGTAGGATTTTCGACATTCCCCCCGGAATAACCAGGAGTCGCGGAGCTAACCCCTTTTAGTGATTTGAAAATCGCCTCTGTGCACCAAAAACATCCTCCTCCAAAAATCGCTTCTTGTGTCATAAACATATATTAACAAATTCGTGTCGCCAAAAACTCCAAAACCCCCGCGTTCTGCGGGGGTTTTGGCGCGTTTCTGGTTTCTTTGGATTTAGACTGTCTGAATCTCGCTATTGGGCTCTTGCGTTGCCACCGGCGCTACTTCCGGTGTTGTCGCCTGATCCGCAACTTCCGCGCGATCGCGCCTTCTATAGAGCGAAACCGCGACCAAGACAAGGATAAGTATTGGAAGCAGAATGAGAAGCAGTTTTGGGCTCAAGACGCTTGCGGCATTCGCCATCTCTTTATCCTCGGACACGATGCTTATCCCGGAACCCTCGAGTAAACCTGTCGGCTGCACAGCCTCCTGATTATTGGTCGGGGTTGGCGAACTTGCTGGAAAACCGGAAAGTCTCGTATCGATAAGGACAAGGACCTGCCTTATTCCTCCCAGGGCCATACTCACGGCGGCTGGATTCTCGATTGGAGCGCCCACACCGCTCTCGCGGGCCTGGATGTCATTCAAGACGCTTTGCAATACATTCAGGGTCTGTCCGAGGAGCGCTCTGGTCGGCTGATCCACGCTTTCTGTGGATGTGGCAGCGTGCGCCGATGGCGCGAACATTATTGCCATAAATCCAACTGTGCCGATAACGCAAAAAAGTAATTTTTTGATCATTGAAATAAAATTGATTTGTTATCGGCCTTTTAAGAAACCGTATTTGAAGGTGCTGCGAGCCAAACAACTGGCCTTAATATGCCACCAGCCGGATAAAATATCAAATGCGGGAAACAATCTTTCCCAGCTTTCGCTACTCCCTTTCACGCCCTTGGAGTATAATCCGACCAATGGGACTTTTTTATACGGGCAAGGGCGATGGGGGCGCGAGCGAAGTTTGGGATGGGAAAAAACTGGACAAGACCTCCCCGGGGCTCGTTGCCCTGGGCGATCTGGATGAATTAGGGAGCTTTCTTGGACTCCTTAGGAGCCGCACTCCGGACAAAAATAATAAAAAGATAATAATCTCCATCCAGGAAGACCTTTTCATAATCCAAGCCAATCTATATTTTGCTTTGATAGGGAAAGAAGAGAAAGCGCCCGTCCTTGGCGAAGAGAAAATAAGAATGATAGAGCGGATAATCGACACCTTTGAAGCTTTCGTAGGCCCGGAGCGCGGGTTTATAATAACCGGAGAGAACCAGGAAGAAGCGTGGCTCGACCTTACAAGAGCGGTAGCTCGCCGGGCGGAGAGAAGCGCCATTTTACTCCACAGAGAAAAACCGCTTCCCCGAAATATCCTGGCATACTTAAATCGTCTCTCGAGTCTTCTTTTTGCGATGGCCCGCGGAGCAGCGAAAAAACAAGGGAGAAAGGAGCGCAAACCAAAATATAAATAAATGAGAAAGAGTTTTGAAGAAAATATTCGCCAATACAACGAAATCGCAAAAGACGAACTTGAAATTGGCGAGGGTCGAAAGCCAAACGAAGACTCACCCGAACTCGCCGAGCTAAAGACCGTGCTTGATTGGGAGACTCGCAAAGATGCGAGCGCTCGAGAGACCTCGCAAGCCGCGCAACTTGAGATTTATGCGCTCCAACGCACCAAGCAGAACATCTTTCAAAAACTCAAAAGAGACCTCGCAACACTCGACACGCCCGGCGCGGAGCTTCATTGGGAAAAGGGCTCAAAAGAAGTTGTGTTCAAGAGCGGAGAATATTTCTTTTTAGATAAAAATGGAGTAAAAGAACCGGTCGCGGCGGGAGAAATATTTACCGATGGAGATTGGGGCTTAAAATACGCTCCGGGCGAAAGCGTCCCTCGAGAGATCCGCAAAAGGTATATTATTGAAACCGCCAAAAGAAAGATGCGCGCCAAACTCGATCGCCAGATATACATAGATGAGATAGCAAGCCAGAAAACCGGCGAACACGTAAAGTCCGCCTACACCCGAAAGCTGGAGGAAGAAGAATTTGAAGGAAAGCTCTCCCCCGGCATTTTGGCCGAGAAAATGGTGAATGGGCTTCTTAAAAAAATGAGTTTTATCCCCGGCGTTAATTTTGAAATTTTGGAAGCGGACGTCCACCTGGATGTGGTCAAGAAGATAGATTTTATGATTCGCCGAAAAAACGACTACCGGGGAGTGAAGGTTGAAGCGGAAGACCGGCAAGAGCTTGGTGTCCAATTCACGACCATAACCGGAGGCGAAAAAATGGAAAATAAGCGAGCGCAAATCGCGCGCGCAAATGCCCTGCTTCGGCCCGAGGACAGGTTGGATAGGATAGTTTTGGTGAGCGTTCCGCTCCAACACATTCTTGGCATATATGAAAAATGGAAGACCGACCAGAAACCGGGAGGCCCGGAGAAACTTTGGGGCAAAGATGTTAAAAGACGGATCTTCGCCGAAGTTTTAAAAGACATGTTTTCCCCGGAGGAAATCGAAGGACAGTGGCAGACAATCGAGCCCGAGATATAGGTTCACGCGCTCTCACCCTCGCGCGTGGCACTTTTGACTAATGGGCCTCGTTAAACTATTGTTATAAGTAAAGAAAGAACTTATTTTTGCCCTTTGGGCGCAAATTTTAGACTCCCATACAGAATCCGAAAATAAACAATCAAATAACCGCGCCCGAACTGCGGGTAATAGACCAAGATGGTAAAAATCTTGGCGTTTTAACGCTTCAGGACGCCTTGGCCCTTGTGCCGCCGTCCTCCGGATTGGATCTCATCGAAATATCCCCCGGCGCCAAACCTCCTGTCGCGCGAATAATGAGTTATGACAAATATCGCTACGAACAGGAGAAAATTGAAAAAAAACAGCGTCAGTCTCAGAGGCAGACCGACCTTAAAGTTGTGCAAATAAGCGCCCGCGCGGCGGAGAACGACCTCCAGATTAAACTTAAGCGACTTGAAGAATTTTTGGGTGAAGGGCACCAAGTGATGATAACTATGCGCTTAAAGGGCAGGGAAAAAGCCAATAAGGGCTGGGCGGAGCAAAAACTCAAAGACTTTATGAACATGGTAAAGATCGAGTATAAGATAATCGCCCCTCCTCGCTACGCCGGCAACGGCTTCTCGGCGCAAATCGTGAAGAAATAACATGGAGAGTCTGCCGAAAAAAGACGACTTGGAACTGCGCGCGCCAATGTACCAAATCGAGGAGCTTCGCCAGCCAATTGAACGCCTTTTATTCACCCTCCGAGAGAAAATTGAGCGCGGAGATTTTCGTGTTTTAATTGGCGACGACGCATCCGGCAGAATTCCGACCTTGATTTTCCACAAAACTCTCAAGGAAATATATAAAGAAAAAGGGCTAGAATCTCCGAAAGTGTTCTTTTTTGCGGGTTCGGGAGCGGGATTCAGCGCCAACAAGCCAACCCCCGAGGATGCCATCGCAAAAAGCGAGCTGATAGGTGAATATTTGGAACACAAAAATATCCGTGAATTATTGGGCGAGTCTGGGGAGGTCCTGATCATTACCGACACCATCGCCACGGGAAACTCTCTCATACCACTAACACAAGCCCTCAGACACGCCGGAGTTCGATACGAAATTGCCACTATTGGGTTGTTATCCGAAGATGACAGCGACAAAGTCAGGATGGAGGGGAGACTCGGTTCTGAAATATTTTCCGGAACGGACTGGACTCCTTCCATTTACACAGAATCGAGAATTTCTGGTGTTAGAAAAAATCCGGGAGATGTGTTTTCGACGCCGATTGGTGAAAAAAACCTTGATAGCCATGTGGCCGAAGCCAGAGTGGATATTGAAAGATTGGGTAGCGATCTCGCGGAAAGATTCCCTCAGGAAAACCAGCGCTAGAGTCATACCGCGGCCCGCGCAAAGCCCCCTGGGTGCCGAGACATGGCGCTGGAGTTGCAATATTTTGGGCAATCATTTAGAATAATTGAGCTAAAAACATACTGGGTAGTTAAAATTCGATGCTTAGAATATCCCTTTTCAACCGCCCGGACACGAATGTTTGCCAACCTCGACAAATTGCAGTAATATCAAAAAATTATCAACCGCGATAAATCGAATTTCTACTACCCGACATGCGCAAAAGCTTAACCAAAAGGATTCGCATAACTAAAAACGGGAAGGTTGTTCGCCGGCCAATGCGCACGGGCCATAACCGCACCCGAAAATCCACCAAGAACATCAAGTCTAAGGGCAAAACCTTGGGCCTCGATCTTCCGATGAAAAAGATTTTAGGCTCCCAAACAAAATAAAATGCCAAGAGTAAAACGCGGCGTAACCGCCCATAAAAAAAGAGAGAAGCTCCTCAAGAAAACCAAAGGTTTTCGCTGGGGCAGAAAGTCCAAAGAACGCGCCGCCAAGGAAGCCCTCCTTCACGCCGAAGCCAGGATGTTCCGCGGCCGCAAAGAGAAGAAGCGCGTGGCCCGCTCCATCTGGAATGTAAAGATAAGCGCCGCGACCAGAGAAGCCGGAATGAGCTATAGTAAGTTTATCGGCGCCCTCAAGAAGGCAAATATCAAATTGGACAGAAAAATACTCGCCGATCTCGCCAAAAATAATCCGGAGGTATTCAAAAAAGTCCTCGCCCTCGTCTCTAAATAAATCTGAAAGTTATAAGAAAAAACCGCTTTATGCGGTTTTTTCTTTCTTCTGATGATTCTCGGCCGGCTTATGCTCGGAATGTATCGGGTGCTGGCGCTTCGCCTGGTGCGGATGAGCCTGTACTCCGGCGCGGTGCGCGGCATATTTTTTCTGCCTGCCTTTAATAAAATCATTCGCCAACTTCAAAACCCTCTTGGTCCCGACATATTGCTTGCCAATGACTTTTAGCGCGTCATGATACAAGAACCACCCATACCCGCTATGCTCCCTCGGAACAAGAGTGACTTGAACTTTTTTGGTTTCCGCGAGATACAAAATAACCGTATCAAAAATTCTTTCGTTGCCCCGGTCGAAATAAAATCGTTCGTAAGCGCGAAAGCCTTGTATTAGACGGAGATCCTCTTTCCCTATTCCGGTCTCCTCTTTTGTTTCTCGAAGTGCCGTATCCAGGCTGGTTTCGCCTAGCTCAAAGTGCCCTTTTGGGAAGTTCCAATATGACCCCCTTTTATAAAGCAAAAGGTATTTTACCCCATCTTCGGTTCGCCTATATATAACAAATCCGGCAACAACCTGCTTTTTTATCTGTTTTTTACTTTCCTGCCGCGCATCCATATGCCTTAATATTACACTGCGCGCCCAAAGCGGGAAAGAGGCCTTTATTTTAAAAAGCCAAGCATTTTCTCAACCGGCCACGCGTTTATAATATCCGATTTTTTTGCC
>CAZHBZ010000005.1:41162-52043 GCA_964530925.1 uncultured Candidatus Saccharibacteria bacterium | reverse complement strand
AAAGCCAAGCATTTTCTCAACCGGCCACGCGTTTATAATATCCGATTTTTTTGCCCAGCCGCGCCTTGCGTTCGCGATACCGTATTCCAGAAATTCGAAGTGTGAACCGGAATGCGCGTCGCTGTCTATACTCATTTTCACGCCCGCCTCCACGCACTTCCTAACATATTCATCTTTCAAATCGAGCCTGTCGGGATAAGCGTCAATTTCCAAAATAGTTCCGGTCTTTTTTGCCTGACTTACAATCGCGTCCATATCCACATCATACGGTTCGCGCCGCCCCAAGACTCTCCCGGTCGGGTGAAAAAGGATGTCGGCATTTTTATTGGCCATCGCTTTGAGTATCCGTGCGGTCTGTTCTTCGCGGCTCAAGTTAAAATAGGAATGCACGGAGATACCGACAACGTCGAGTTTTTCAAGAACCTCATCCGCAATATCCAAAGAGCCGTCTTTTAAAATATCGCACTCGCTGCCTTTGAGTATTTTTATTTTTCCGGCGAATTTTTTATTAAGCTTATCTATCTCCGTCATCTGCCTCGATAATTTTTTCTCATCGAGCCCTCCGGTCATCGCCAAACGCTTGGTGTGATCCGTCACCACAAAATATTTAAGCCCCGCCTTGATTGCCGCGAATGCCATCTCCTCAATGGAATTGCCGCCATCGGTCCAGCTGGTCTGAGTTTGGAGGTCGCCCAAAAGCGAATTATATTCGATGGGTTCCGGCAATTCTTTTTTATGGGAGAGTTCTATTTCTCCGGTATTTTCCCGCATCTCCGGGGGGATATAGCCCAATCCCAACGCCCTGTATAGCTCTTCCTCGGTCTTGCCGGCAATCCGTTTTTCCTTTTTCCAAAGCCCGTATTCATTGAGCTTCAGACCTTTTTTAATCGCAATTTCTCGGAGCGCGATATTGTGGTCTTTGGACCCCGTAAAATAATTGAGCGCCGCGCCGTAGGCAGCGGGTTCTACGACCCGAAGATCCGCGTCAAGCCCTGCGTCCAAGGTAACCGACGACTTGGTCGGCCCTTTGGCAAGAATCCGTGCCACATCGGGAAGACTCGTAAATTTTTCCATTACCCGTTCCGGATTCTTCGCCACAACCAAAATATCTATATCCCCTATCGTTTCCTTCCGCCTTCTCAAAGATCCGGCGACAACGCATTTCGAAACGCCGGGAACACTGCCTAGCCGATCCTCGATGCTTTTCGCGAGAGGAAGAACGCGCCCGATCGGCAATCTCCCTTCTGATTTTTTTTGAAACTCGATTCCTTTTAGAAGCTTGGCCTCCGCCTTTGCTCCGAAACCCGGCAGGTTCTTTATCTTTCCGGCCCGCGCGGCTTTTTCGAGTTCCGCCAAATTTTTTATTTTTAGCTTGTCGTAAAGTTTTTTTATGGATTTCGGCCCCAGCCCCTCTACCGAGGAAAGCTCGACAAGATCTACTGGAATGTCTTTCTTAAGTTTGTCGTATTCTTTTATTTTTCCGGACAGGATAAATTCCTCTATCTTTTCCCCGATAGAACGGCCGACCCCCGGAATTTTTTCGACTTCTTTTAAGCCTCCTTTTTTATATATTTCCGAAACCGGCTCGGCCAAGGAGCTTATCGCTTCAGACGCTTTTTCATAAGCTCGCGGCTTGAACGCGACGCCTTGCATCGCGAGGTATTCTCCCATCGCCCCGATTATCTCCGCGATCTTGGCGTTAGAAATATCCATTTACTTTATCCTCCTCGAAAAATCAGTTGGTCGTTTTCTATAAGAGCAGTCACCTCGCTTCCTTTGTCGATTTCTTTTCGTAATATTTTTTCGGCCAGAGCGGATCTTAATTTATCTTCGATAACCCTGCGTATCGGCCTGGCTCCGAAGGCCGGATCATATCCAAGCTTAACCACATATGCCGCGACACTCTCGTCAAATTTAATAGAAATACCCTGCTCGCCGAGCGCTTTTCCAAGCTCCTCAAGCTGTATTTTCGCGATTGCGACAAGTTCTTTCGGTTCCAAATTGCGGAAAATTACGGCCCTTGAAAACCTGTTTATCAGCTCCGGCTTAAATACATCGGTTAGCCTCTTCTTTAAATATTCGGCGATATCCGTCATGTTCTGCCCCTCAGAAAGCGCCTGATTAATAATGTCGGAATGGGCGTTTGATGTGGCGATAATTATAGTGTTTTGGAAATCAACCGTCCTCCCAAGCCCGTCTGTAAGCCGCCCGTCGTCCAAAACCTGCAGAAACAAATCCAGTATGTCCGGAAAGGCCTTTTCGAATTCATCGAGAAGTATCAAGGAATAAGGCTTTGCAAGAACCGCCTCGGTCAAAACCCCTCGAATAGAGCCGTCCGCGGAGCCGATAAAGCGCTCGAAGCTCTTTTTGTCCTGATACTCGGTCATGTCAAAGCGGGCCATCATAGTTTTGGAACCGAATTGCATCTCGGCCACAAGCTTGGCGAGTTCGGTCTTCCCAACGCCGGTCGGGCCCACAAATAAAAAGCTCGCTATCGGTCCACCCTTTCTTGCAAGCCCGGAACGATATTCCCGAAGCGCATTCCCGACAGATTTCACCGCTTCATCCTGGTTTATAAATTTTTTATGTATTATCTCCTCAAAATTCAATAAAGCTTCGGCCTCGTTCTCATCTGCCTCGTGAATAGGAATGTTTACTTTGGCCTCCGCCGCGGCAATAACATCCTCCGGCGAAACTCTCTTCTCCCCCTTTTGCTCCGCGCGAGACATTGCCGCGACCAAAAGATCTTCGGCGCTTCTCGGCAAGAACTTCACTCCGCTAAAATATTTCTTGGCTAGGGTTATAGACATCTTTACCGCGCCAAAACTAACCGCGACTCCGGTCTTTTTTTCTAAAATTATACCGTCGAGTGTCAGAATTTTTCGCGCCTCTTCTTCGCTTATCTCCTCGACTTTTATCACCTCAAAAAGACCGGAGAAATCACTTCTCGCTTCAATCTCCTGCTTAAATTCCTTCGGATAAGTTGTTCCTATTACCGGAAACTTGCTGTCCTGAATAAGCGGCAAAAGCGCGTCCGCGGCAGACATATACGCCTCGCCGGAAGTCTTTAAAAGATTGTGAACCTCCGGCAAGTAAAGAATTATATTTTCCGCCGCGACTATCTCTCCTACGATTTTTTGTATACGCATTTGGACTTCCTCCGGCGTCGCCCCGGCAATCATCCGCGCCACATCCAAACCAACCAAACGCTTATCAAACAATGCCTGTGGAGCCTTATCTTTTATTATGTCGAAAGCCAAATGCGCGACTATAGTTTCTTTGCCGATGCCTATCTCGCCAACAAGGAGCGCGTTTGGGCTTTCTTCCCGCGAAAGTATCTCCGCGAGCCGTTCGTACTCTTTCTCGTGCCCGATAAGAAATCCGACCGCCCCGGCCCGAGCCAAATCGGTATAGTCATCGCCAAACTCATCGAGGGTCGGCGTCGGCCTTGCGGTCCAAGCCCGGTTCATTATCCTGTGCCTCAACCCTCGCTGAAGCTCCGGCGAGGCTCCGCCTAACCTGCTATGCTTGCTCGCCTTAGCGGCAAAATCGGTTATTAATATCGCCGACTCTATGTCGCCCGCGGAAAGCGAAAACATATGGAATAACCGCTTTAAATACTCGTCTTCCAGGGAGGCAAGCGAAGAAAAGAGGTCGCAGTGCCGGATAAACCTGTGCCCGGAACGAAGCGCCTGATCCGCGGCTAAGCCGGCTAAAACCTTCACCTCGGCCTCCCGCGCCTCGCCCCCACCGCGCCCCTCGGACTCAGAAAGCAAAGACTCTAGCTTTTGAGAAAACTCGTCTATTTTTATATCTAACCGTAGAAATCCTTTTTTGATTTGGTCGGAAGCGAGAAGTGTCGAAGCCAGTTCCAGGTAAAAATTTGTTTTCTTAACCCCGCTTCGCTCAAAAGCCCGTTCAATGGTTTTATAAGCTTTTGGTAGAAAATATTTCGCAAGGTTAACTTCGCCTTCTTTCGGAAGTTCACTTAGCGGCGTGTCGCCCTCGCCCCAATGCCTCAACCAATCGAATAAAAAAAGGAGTAGAAATAAACCAAAATACTGGAGGCCCTTGCTGTCCGAAGAGAGAGTTGTAAATATTCCCGCAAAAAAAGTGGCGTACCCGACAGCGCTAGCCGCGCGCACAAAAAGTCTGCCGGCGTAGGTCATCTTTAGCCTGGGCTCCTCAAAAACGAAAGTTAATTTATTTTCGCCGTCCATTTTAAACAGGTTTTACCGCTAATGCCAGTATGACCAAGGGCAACATCAGCCAGATAAGATAGAACATTAAAAATATCCCCCCAAGAATGCAGTAGAGCAAGAGTCCGACAACCAGGCGCAAAAAGCGAAATATAAATCCAATAATTCGCCCGATCACCGTGTAGTCCCCATAGAGCGGCTCAAAAATATGCTTAAACGTGACCCGAAAAGCCAAAACCCCGTCTACCCGCTCTAAGACAAGAATAAAACGATGAAAAATGACCCGCGAACCATCCGCATACCAGTGATGGAAGAAGTCTTTTATTCGGAAGAATAGCCTATAAAAAATATAAGTAAGCGAAAAGTCCATATAAATGAATTATAGCAGAAAATACTGACGCCCCCGCTTAAGGGAATTGGCTCGCGCCTATCGCATAAGCGCTCTACATTTTTTTAACGCCGCCGGGAGCTTTAAAAAAGCTTTATGGAGCGCCGCCCCCATCGTATCCGGCGACCTGAGCGCCGCGGCTGGGTGAAGCAGCGGATAGATGTATCGCCCGTCTATTTTGAAAAGTCGTCCTTGGTCGCGGGAGATCTTTGCCTCCGGTAAAAAGTAATTCATCGAGAACCGCCCCAAGGTGGCGATAAGCGGCGGATTTATTATTTCTATCTGCCGGGTAAGATATGGCTTATAAGCGGCAATCTCATCCGGAAGCGGGTCGCGATTCTCCGGCGGACGACGCTTCACGATGTTCGTTATATATACTTCTTCCCTCCTCCAGCCTAATTCTTCTATTAATTTGTCCAAAAGCTTCCCGGAGCGGCCCACAAACGGGCGCTTCTGCCTGTCTTCTTCCCGTCCCGGCGCCTCCCCGATAAAAAGAACTTTTGGGTTTATTGAGCCCTCGCCGAAAACCAAATTAGCGCGGTCCAAAGGAAGATTTTTATCCGCAGCTATTTCTTCTTCCAATTTTTTTAATTCTTCTTCTTTGCTCATTGTGCTCTCGGCTGGAATTGAACCAGCATCACCTCCTTCGGAGGGAGATATTCTATCCGTTAAACTACGAGAGCTATTTGAGGAATTCCCGCCTGCCGGCAGGCAGGGAACCTCGATCACAGCCTTCGGAGGGCTATGTATTATCCGTTATGCTCCGTGGACCCATCCTTCGACATCTTCCCGCTTACTTTACAATGAAGATATAGGCCTGGTAAAGCGCGGAGAGAGAGAATATAAAAATCAAAAAGTTCGCGAAAAAATTTTCGGCGCCGGAAGGTTTAAGTATCTTTTTTGAAACCAAAATAATAAGAATATATTGTCCGGCAAGGAACATTCCGCCTGCCAAACTCACCGTTTTTTGAAACTCATTAAGTCCGGCCAAAACAAGTAAAAGCGGAATGAAAATAACGTATAGAGCCCCGGATATTTCTTCGCGTCCGTATTTTTGGATTAAGGAGTTTTTTATTTCCACGGAAATCATCATATGCACGGAAAGAATTGTGAAGGTCCCGAGGATTGCCAAAATGCCGAGCTTCCACCCGGGCCAAGACGTCAATCCGGAGACTGTATCCCCGGATACGGTTGGCGTGGAACCAAGTATCCCCGCGATGAACAGTAGAAATAGAATGGCCGAAAAAACCGTACCGAGCGTAAGGAACATTTCTTTTTTGTCTCCAGGTCTGCCTCGCGAAAGCTTCAGCGCCGGCTCTACGGCTGTCCATCCGGCCAGAGAGAAAAGAAATACTCCAAAAGAGGCGACGGCTCCCCCGCCCAAAGCCGCAGGATATGAAAAAACCGCGGATTTATCCGGAGCGGAAAAAAATATGAAAAAAATAAGGCCGGTCATCGCCAACACGACAAGAGTATCAAGTTTCGCTAGCTTCTTAAGCCCAAAGAGCGCGGGCAGGGAGGCGATTATCCAAAAAACAAAAAGCGGGGCTGTTAGCGAAGGAAAGATGGTTTTTAAAAAACCGGCTCCGAGATTCAAATAGGCGGAGAGGGTTAGGGTTAGTCCCACCACAAGCGCCCAAAAACCCGCGACTCCGGCGCCATTCCCAAGTTTTTCTTTTATAAGCGCAAGGAGCCCGCTTCCGCCCCCGGATTTCTTAAGCGCTCTCCAAAAAAAAGTGTGTATGAAAGAAATGGAAAGAACCACCGTAAACATTGAAATAAGCCCGATCGCCCATCCTGTCGCGGCAAAAACTCCGGGCAAGACAAAAAGTCCGGCGCCAACAGTCGCCCCTAAAACTAACCCGGAAATAAACAGGTTTTCCTTTATCGACTTAAACACTCTTATTTTTCGACAAATACCAAGTCGCCCTCGCGGACCCTCTTTTGAACTTTCACCCCGACCCCCTGACCCTTTTTGGCCGCGGCTACGGACGCATGATCATACTGCATTGAAGAAAGTTTTTGCGCGAAATCAGTCGTTGCTCCTTTAAAACGAACTGCGCCGCCAGTTTTGAACGGAACCTTAAACTTTATGACCGCCACCTTAATGTTCGTAAAAAAGTGCGTCACCCGACCGATCGGTTTATCCTGAGCCTTACTAGTAGACTTTTTGGCCTTCTTTGAAACAATTTTCTTTCTTGGCTTGATCGCTTTTTTTGCCTTCTTCTTCGATTTTGCCTTTTTCGCAGACTTTTTCACAATCTTTTTCTTTTGCTTTTTTGGCATTCTATTTTTTTAATTGCTTTTCTTCTTGCTCGACCATCGAAATTATTTTCTCAAGAAGGATTGATGGGTTGCTATCGAATACAACCCTACCCGGACCTCGATGCGCTTTGTTTACGATATCCTCAAGCATATCCGCGATTCCGCCGCTTCCGGTTAAAACCCCTTGAGGTTTTTTATCCTCAAAACCGATAGTGAACTCATTGAGCGTTCCCATTCTCCCGCAGACTGTTATTATCGCGTCGGAGGCGCGAGTCAAAAGTAAATTTCTGCCGGAATAATTGAAACCTGTATAAATAATGAGGTCGTGATAATCAACGGGAAGCTTATAAACGTTCAGGTGCTCTTCTTTCGAGGACGCGGGAGAAAGTCCAACCACAACTCCGCCTGCGGATTTTGCGCCCTTAGCCGCCCAATACGGCGTCCCGGTAGTAGCCCCGGTCACCAAGACCATCCCGTGCTCGGCAATCATTTTTCCAAGCTCCTCGGCTTTTCCCAGAGACTCTTCAGCGCAATGCCCGGTTTCGGCCGCGCCAGAAATACAAATTTTATATTTACGGTGGTAGAGCTCTCCGTGCGGGTGAGCGATTTTTTCCTTCGCCATACGCAGATTATATCACAATTTCCTCATTCTTCTTTGGCACATGCGCCCCGACAGCCAGCTCATCTCTTATCTTGGCTGCCAAAATTTCGCTCGAGCCTTCTTCGCCCTGAACCACAAAAACTTTCTTGAGCGCTTCGCTCCTGGGTTTAAGCCAGGCCAAGAGCCGCGGTTGATCCGCGTGAGCGGAATAAGCGGTAATAGTCCGGATTTGGCACCGTACCGGGATTTCTTCCCCAAAAATATGAACAGTCTTTGCTCCCTCAAGTATCGCTCGCCCCAAAGTCCCGACAGCCTGGTAGCCAACAAACAAGATTGTGCTATTGGGATCGGGAAGATAGCGCTGTTCATGATGCCGGATGCGTCCGCCATTGGACATCCCGGACCCGGCTATAATTATTTTTGGCGGAGCGATGTTGTTTATCTCTTTCGACTGCTCCACGGTCAAAGTCATTTTAAGTCCCGGGAAATTCATTATGTCTTCCCCGGACTTAACCAAATCAAAAGTTTCCGGATTAAAATATTTTTCATATTTTTTATAGACTGCCGTAAGTTTTATCGCCAAGGGCGAGTCCATAAAAACCGGAATACCCGGAACTCTTCCGTGCCTCATCAATCCGTCTATATGATACAAAAGCTCCTGAGTGCGCTCCATAGCAAAGGCGGGAATCATTAAGACTCCTCCTCGCTTCACAGTGTCTTCGATTACGTCTTCAAGCTCCCCTTCCCGCTCGGATGTGTCTTCGTGAATTCTCGCTCCGTAAGTCGATTCAATCACGCAATAATCCGCCTCCGGCAAGGGTTCGGTGTTATGAATTATCGGGGCTGGGTAATTTCCAAGGTCTCCCGAAAACACAATCGTCTTGCCCTCTGCTTCAATTTTTATAGTTGAAGAACCAAGAATATGCCCCGCGTCGTAAAAAGTAACCTTGAAATTACCGACTTGGATTGGCTTATGATATCCGACGGTTTCCCACATTCCCATCGCCGTCTCCACATCTTCGGTTTCATACAGATCCGGCAGTCCGGTTTTGTTGGACTCTTCTTGTAAAACATGTTCGGAGTCTATAAGCAATAGTTCCGCGAAATCTTTTGTCGGAGGCGTGGAATAAATTTTTCCTTTAAACCCATCTTTGACAATCTTTGGGATCTTTCCGGTGTGGTCAATATGAGCATGGGTCACGAATATCGCCTGAATCGAGGAAACATCGTATGAAAAATCTTCGAAGTTTTCCTTTTCCG
Organism: uncultured Candidatus Saccharibacteria bacterium; assembly: GCA_964530925.1. Lineage (GTDB taxonomy): Bacteria > Patescibacteriota > Minisyncoccia > UBA6257 > 2-01-FULL-56-20 > LiPW-15. The sequence goes on along the minus strand of CAZHBZ010000005.1, from coordinate 43,330 downwards.
CGAAACTCGAACCTTGAGCCATGCCACAATCTATGAGTATTCGCGCATTTCCGGATTCGAGCATATAATTCGAACCCGTAACGCTTCCGGCCCCGCCGTAAAAAATGATTTTCATCCCTTTAATTTTATCTTTTTCTTCGAAAAAAAACTAACTTTGACAAAAATATTAAAAGGGTATATTATGCGCCCAAGTTCTTTTAGAAAGGAGACTGAATGTCCGACGACCAGAGGGTCAAGGAATACTCAGTCGACAAAAGCCTGAAGCGAATCGTTTTCCGGGTCTTCAACGCCTACTTCTACGAGTTCACCGAACTCGCGGACGGTAAGGTCAAGAATACCAATCGCTGGAAGGAGGGATCGGAAGGCAGGGTTCCTGCGAGCCACATTTGGGTTCCGCCCGACATCTTTGCCTACATGACAAAGGTGGCGTACGGAATCGCCAAAGACAGGTTCAAGCCGGACCCGATTCCCGACCCGACCGACGAGCTGGACGCGATTCTTCTCGAAGGCGCCGCAAAAGTATCTCTTGGTGGCGCGCCGATGGGTCCCGTCTCCGACGCTGAGCTCAATCAGCTTCTCTTCGGCGAGGAAACTGTCGCCGGATCGGAGAAAACGGAACCGCGTCCGGATTCCGACCCGCCGGGATACCCCTGCGCGGACTTCATTCCGAAATCGGCCAGCTCCTCCTCCAGAGTATCTCGTCCCCGCAAGGAACCCTACCGCCGCTTCGTCGGCAGACGGGGACATCCCGCGCCCCAGCAAAAAATCTTCTTCTAATTTCTCGCGAAAAGCCCCGCCGGTCCATGGATTGGCGGGGTTATTTATTTTCCGATACCCAGATCTTCCTCAAAAATTTCTTTTTCGTTCCAGGGAATTTTTCCCGCTTTTCTTATGTGTATCCAAGACTCGCTACCTTTTCCTGTGGATATTATTATGTCTCCTGGCTTTGCTATTTCTATAGCTTTTTTTATTGCCTCGCGCCGGTCAACTATTTCCAAAACCTTATCGCCCGAGGCTCCTCCTCCGGTTATTCCCTTTTTTATTTCCGAAATTATTTCTCTAGGATCTTCATCGTATGGATCCTCGTTTGTTAAAATTATTTGATCACAATATTTTGCGGCCATCTTTCCCATCAATGGCCTTTTCCATTTGTCGCGACCTCCCCCCGCGGCGCCTAAGAGACAAATTAGTCGGCCCCCTCCCCCCAGTTCTTCTTTTAGCGCTCCGTATATCGCCTCGAGTGATTCGGGCGTGTGCGCGTAGTCCACTACAACCTTAAAAGGCTTCCGTTGAACAATATCAACTCGGCCGGAAGCGCCTTTAAAGTTCGATATCCCCTCCCAAATCTTTTCTTCGGAAACGCCAAATTCTTTCGCGATAGCGATAGCGAGCGCCACATTCTGCCTACTAAAATACCCGGGCAGATATTCGCGCGAGGATGCCGGCATTTCCCCCAACCCCTCGGTCGAATAAATCACGAGCCTATTTCCCTTGAGCTCTCTTTCGAAAAATTCCTTCTCCTTCTCCTCTCCATTTAAAAATATTGGCGCGTTCTCACCCCCGGCGTAAGCCAAGAACTGCAGCTTCGCTTCTCGATATTTTTCATAGGAACCATGCGCCTCTATATGCTCCGGATGAATATTGGTGAGCCCCGCCGCCGCCCAGCTTATAAGAACGTGCCTGTAAAAAATGGCGCCCTGGGACGTAGCTTCCACAAACGCGTAGGAACAACCGGCGCTCACGGCGCGCCGCAAAAACCTTTGAATATACATTCTGCCCGGCATGCTATTTTCGGTCAGATTCCTCTTTGACTTCTCTCCCAGCTTAACCCTCACAGAAGAAAGTAACGCGGTTTTTTCTCCCGCCGCTTCAAAAATAGAATTTAGAAGCTCTAATGCCGTGGTTTTCCCCTTGGTCCCGGTAATACCTATTACTTTTATCTGCCGGCTTGGGGCTCGATAAATTATCGTTCCCAAAATTGCGAAAAGAAGATGATACCCGCGCATAAGCCAAGGAAGCTTGTATATCCAGCGAAAGAAAATTGATCGTTTTATTCTGCCAAGCATTTTATTTTTTCCCAAGAATTTTGAGCGTCGCTTTAAGCCTTGCTTCCACCCCTTTTATCCCGGATTCGATTTTTTCCAAAGCAGACCTCGCGACATCTCGCT
>CAZHBZ010000005.1:0-41062 GCA_964530925.1 uncultured Candidatus Saccharibacteria bacterium | reverse complement strand
ACCCCTTTTATCCCGGATTCGATTTTTTCCAAAGCAGACCTCGCGACATCTCGCTTGTAACCCAGGGCTAGAAGGGCCTCAAGCACGTCTGCGTCCGATTCCATGAGCCTCACCGCGACTTCGGAGCTTGCCACGCCAACCTTGCCGCGCAGTTCCACTATTATTCTTTCCGCGGTTTTCCGGCCGATACCAGAGGCTTGAGTTAAAAGATCCGGCCGCCCCTCTTGTATGGCTGCGGTCACGTTTTTAAGATCCGCTACGTCCATTATAGAAAGCGCCGACTTCGGCCCGACCCCGGAGACGGATATAAGTTTCTCAAAAAATTCCAACTCTTCTCGTGTTTGGAATCCATAAAGGTCTAGCGCGTCTTCTTTAACATTTAAGTGGGTAAAAACGTTCACGTCTCCCGAAAGATTACTTAAGGTCCTTGAAGAAGCAAATACCTTAAACCCAATCCCGTGGACATTGATGACCGCGAAGTTATCGTGCTTGCCATCAAGCTTGCCGAAAAGACTGTGTATCACCTTTCTATTATACTCGATATACTCGGGAGTCCGTAATATCTCCTCCCCTTGTCAATTTAAGGTATTTCTGTATACTATTCACTACAAACTAATCACTACCAACCAGCAAAATGCCAATAACAAAATCCGCCAAAAAAGCTCTCCGCCAAAGCGCGACCCGCAAAGCAAGGAACACCGTAAGAAAAGAGGCTTATAAAAAAGGCGTTAAGTCTTTCCGCAAACTCGTCTCGGAAAAAAAATCTGGCGAAGCCCAGGAATCTCTCAAAACCGCCTTCAAAGCCTTGGACAAGGCGGCGAAGGCCGGAGTTATAAAAAAGAATAAGGCGAGCCGTTTGAAGTCCAGACTCGCGAAGGCCTTGGCCAAGTCAGCGAAATAGAACAAGTTCATCCCGCCGATCCCTGGATCGGCGGGGTTTTGTTATCCCCCCAAAACAAAATCCAAAAGCGCCTCAGGGTAGTCCATCTTCCCGGATTTTATCAAAACATCGTATCCCGCGAATCTCGAGGCTTGCGGCTTCGTCGCGGCAGCCAAAATGTTAAAAGTTTTTGCCGGATCTTCTCTGCGCGCAAAAAGTGTTGCCAAAGTTTTGAGACGAAGAGAAACGTCTCTGCTTTTTAAAGAATTGAGCATCGGCCAATAATCGATCTCCGGCATCGTCCCCAGTCCTTCCACCAGGGTCTCGTCCGCGAGCTTCGGGTCTAAAGATGCTATTTTTTTAATTTCTGTTGAAAGCCCCCACGTGTCTTTCGCGTATAAAGCCGCGAGCTTTCTTTCCGCTCCGAGCGAAAGTCTTGCTCCAGATTCTTTGGCTAAACTTTTTACAAAAGAAAGTAGTTGAGGCCCAGAAAGCTCGCCAAACTCTTCGCCGCGCGCCGGATTCTTTACTAGAAATTCGAGGCCCTTAGCCACCTTCGCCTGGTCGGCGATTATGACCGCCACATCTTTCGGTTCCAAAAACTGCCACAAAAGTTCCTTCGCCTCCTTTCCGGATATCGAATCGATACCCTCCAAAACGCAAAGGCGTTTGGCGCTAAAAAGCGATTGCCCTTTGGCAAAATTTAAAAAATCTTCCCCGCCTCCATTTTCCGCAAGCGAAAATTTACCAAAAACTATATCAGGGTACTTTTTTTCGAGCTCGGCGATTATCGCCTGCTTTCTTTTTAGCCTTCTATAGCCGTCTGTTCCGTAAAGAAAAAAAATCATTGAGAGTAGATTTTGGATTGTAGGTTTAGGAAAAAAACTGATTTTCGTATTTATTCTACGTTCTAGATTCTAGGTGCTAAATTCTATTTTTAGTATTCCAGCGGCACTTCTTTGGGCGGGATAAGGGTCGGATCGGTCGGCAGAGTAAAAGAGAAGGTGCTCCCCCTTCCGACCTCGGACTCCACATTCATACTGCCTCCGTGGGCGCGAACGATGTTTTGGGTTATATATAAGCCCAAACCGGAACCCTCGGTCGCGAATTTCAGAGCGTTCGTAGCGCGGAAAAACTTCACGAACAGTTTTTTTATTTCTTCGGGCGGTATGCCGATTCCGGTGTCACGGACCGAAATTTCCACATACGGTCCTTTCTCCGCCTTCTTGAGCCCCACTATTACCTCACCGTTTTTGACGTTATAACGAATTGCGTTGTCCACCAGATTAGTAAGAGCCATGGAAAGTTTTTGGGGATCGATCGCTAAGTCCGGAATCGCCTCTTCCGGCCGGTTAAAATATATTTTTATTCCCAGCTGTCTTGCGTTTGGCGCGGCGGCGTTCAAAATATTCTCCACAAATTCCAGAATGTTTGCTTTCTGGAATTGGTAGCCGAAGCGACCCTCTTCTATGCGGGAAATATTCAAAAGGTCTTCCACGATGGTCCGAAGCTGATTCGCGGCCGCGTATGCGTTCTCCGCGAGAGCTTTCACCTCCGCGCCCAACGATTCTTCTTTATTGATCGATTCCAATGCCCAAACAATATGAGTTAACGGAGTGCGAAGCTGGTGGGAGGTCACCGTAACAAATTCGCTTTTTTCCTTTGCCAAAGAAACTTCTCTTGTCCGATCGCGGATTATTTTCATAAACCCCGAGAGATTTCCGGCATCGTCTATTATGGGTGAAGTGAAGGTTCGAAGTTCCAGATATGGATCGTCGAAAGATAAATCCACCACCTGCGGATATTTCCCGGCCGGCGAACGAGTTATCATAGATGGCGCGAGCGACGGAAAAATTACCTGCGCGAAACGCCGGAGCGCCGGATTCTCCGCGAGCTTTGGCTCCACGCGCGTACCTAAAAATTCCGCCGCTGATATTTTAAAAAGTCTTTCCGCGGCCGGATTAAAAAAAAGAAGTGTAAAATTTTGGTCGTAGACCACCAGCGAGTCGTCCATTGTGGTCACCATGCCCCGAAGCTGATTTCTCTCCCGGCTGGTTTGCTGGCTCTTTTCCGCGGAAGAATAAATGCTTCTGAAGGTGAGATAGGAAGCGACAAGAATCGCGATTGTCGCGAAAATTGCGTAATAGATTTCGAGCAATACGAAATTAACAACCAAAACCAAAAGCAGGGCGAATAGCGCGCCCCAAAAAGATTTCATTTCCGGAAGCCCGGAAACCACACCGAAGTTAGCGAAAGGCCCTCCTCGTTTTGCCATTAGTTAAATAATAACCCAAACCAGCCAGGAATCCATCTCAGAAAAAAGACGCCTGTCTGTCCGCCTCCTTCTCTTTTTTTGGAGTTTCTTTCGGCGCTTCGCTCATTTGTTTGAGGAGCGAGCCGAAGCCCTTCCCGGCGAAATAATCTTTTAGACCCGCTTCGTTTTCAAAAACCGCCAAATCCTCGATTTTCTCGATCGGGAGAGGCGCGTCGCCCTGCAGGGTTACAAGTTTTTCGGCGAGCAGCGCCTGCTCTTTGTGAGGAATTATTTTTTTATTAACTTCTTCGTCGCCCCCGGCCTCCAAAAGTTTTTTTAAATTTCCGTATTTTTGAAGTAGCTTTGCCGCCGTCTTCGGCCCTATGCCCGGCACGCCTTTGATGTTGTCGGAGTTATCGCCGACCAGAGATTTGTAATCGGCAATAGATTCCGGATAGAGCCCGTATCTTTCCTTGACGGCTTCGGGGGTGTAAATTGTCGTCTCGCTTATCCCCTTCTGCGGCACGCGCACGGAAACTTTTTTATTCACGAGCTGTAGAGAATCCAAATCTCCGGTAAAAATCGTGGTTTCGGTTTCATCTTCCTCGCCGAATTTTTTCGCGAGCGTGGCGATAAGATCGTCGGCCTCATACCCAGGCTTTTCAAAAACTTTTATGCCAAAAAGCGGGAATAGATTGTGAATCTCGATTAGCTGAGAAATAAGTTCTTCCGCTGTTTCTGGACGGTTCCCCTTGTACTCTTTATATAGTTCGTCCCTGAAAGTCGGTTCCGGCCGGTCAAAAAGCGCCGCGGCATAATCCGGCCTTTCTTCACGCCAAAGTTTTAAAAGAATTCTCGACACCCCGTATATCGCCTGGCTTGGCGCCCCATCCGGAGATGTCATCGGCGGAAGCGCGTGAAAGGCGCGATGGATTAGAGAATTCGCGTCAATCAAAAGAAGCTTTTTCATTTAGTTTTTAAAATATAGCATATATGCTATATCAGCGAATATCTATATATAAGTTTTTTTCTAGCGCCCTTACCAATAATTCAAGTTTTTTAATGCTTAAATTATGACGACCCTTCTCTATCCTGGCAACAACACTCTGCGATGTATGGGCCGCCTTGGCCAATCTTTTTTGGGTAAACCCCAGAGCTTTGCGAGCTTGGGCAATCTTTTCTCCGGTAATCCCGCTTAAAGACGCGCGTCGCCCGGCAGCCTCTTTTCTTATCGCTTCTCCAACCGCGCGATCAAGGACGCGTTTATTTCTCTGCTTTTCTATATTCCTCGCAAACTCGCGAATTCTTCTAGATCCCTGGGCGTAAGATGGCATTTTATTATATTTTTGATATAGCATATATGCTATATCTGGAAGTTGGACGGCTTTGTTATTTGTCTTAAAATCATCCGCAAAGGCCACTCCGCCATTATAGCATATATGCTATAATGGCGGAGTGCTGTTTTGTAAGCTATCGTTTTATCGTCAGCCTCCGCTCGCCTTCTTTTTTTCCGTGTTCCAACGTTATCCAAGAGGCTCTTTTGGGCATAGAACTTTTGATATTCCCCGCCCACTCTACAAGCAAGATGTTTTCGGGGTTATCGATTATTTCGTTAAATCCCAGGGGGCTTAAATCTTTGCCCCCTGAGAGCCGGTAAGCGTCCATGTGATACACATACTCATAACCCATAACTTTTGACTTATGATCGGCGCGCGAAGGAATGCGGTGTCGGCGGAAAATTATAAAAGTCGGACTCGTCGCGCGCGTTTTTATTCCAAGTCCCTTAAAAAATCCTTGGACAAATGTGGTCTTCCCCGCGCCCAACTCTCCGGAAAGAGCCAAAACCAGAGCTCGTTTTCCCGACTTCTTTTTCATAATTTCCTTTGCCAATTTTTCGGCGATAGCCCTGGTCTCCTGCGCCGAACGAGTAATTTTCCGCATTAGTTTTTCCTTCTACATTCTAGATTCCTGCCTGTCGGCGGGCAGGCTACATTCTAAATTCTGTATCACAACAGTTCTCCCGGGCGCTTTATCTTCAAGTGTTCATAGGCTGGCGGCAAAACCATTCTTCCCGCGGAAGTCCGCTGTAAAAATCCAAGGCTCATCAGATAGGGTTCGTAAATATCTTCAATAACTCCTTTTTCTTCATTCAAAGCCGCCGCCAAGGTATTCACCCCTACCGGTCCGCCTCCGAATTTCTCAACTATCGTTAGCAATAATTTTCTGTCGCTGGGCTCAAGCCCAGCTTCGTCCACATCAAGCATCTCGAGCGCCTTTTTTGCTACCCCTCCGTCTATCATTCCGGTTCCGTGAATTTCCGCGTAATCGCGCGCTCGTTTCAAAAGGCGATTCGCTATTCTGGGCGTCGCCCGCGAAGCTTTCGCGAGTGTCTCCACGCCCTCGGGCGCCATTTTTATTCCCAAAATCTTGCTGGAGCGCTCTAAAATCTTTTTGATATCGTCTGTCGTGTAGTAGTCCAATCGTAGGATCGCGCCGAAACGAGAACGCAAGGGATGTGAGAGTAAATTTTCTCGCGTGGTCGCGGCCACAAGCGTGAATGGCGGCAAGTCCAAGGTTAGCGTCCGAGCCGACGGACCTTTTCCAATGACTAGGTGAAGTTTTCTCATTTCCATCGCCGGATACAAAACCTCCTCGATAAGGCGGTTGATGCGATGCGCTTCGTCTATAAAAAGAACTTCGCCGGGCTCAAGGTTAGAAAGTATCGCGGCCATATCCCCCATCTTCTCAAGCGCCGGGCCGGAAGTGGTTCTGACGGGCGCGCCCATTTCTTTCGCGACCAAAAACGCGAGCGTAGTTTTACCCAAACCAGCGGGGCCGGAAAAAAGAATATGGTCCATAGCCTCCCCTCGTTTTTGCGCGGCGTCGATAATAACCCGAAGATTGTCTTTTATTTTTTCCTGGCCGGTATATTCGTCCCAGGCCGCGGGGCGAAGAACCTGGTCAACACTGATATCGTCAATATTTTTCTTTATTTCTTCGTCCATTTTGCTGTTTTCGCCTCATTTTGCCTGGTTTCCATGCGCTATTGACATTTGTCGTTTTATATGCTAAACTTACGCAACAAATTGAATAGTCGCCTTATATCTGGGGGCAGGAATTGTTTTTAGATATTTAAGGATGGGTTGGCCTCGGCGAGCCCTCTCCTCGAAATAATTCTATCCTCTTTCCACTCTGTGCGAAAGAGAAACCCAATCCTTAACCGGACGCCCCCAGGTATAAGGCGATTATGCTATCGCCAGCTTTTTGAAAAGGAGAAAAGATGAAAAGCGCAATGATTTCCGCCTTCTTCGGACTCTCGCTCTGCGGAGCCGTCTGGGGCGCGACCCATTCCCTCCTCGATGGAGCGACCGCCTTCTGCGCGGTGATCTTCATTCACGACCAGGTCAGCCGGGTCGTCGAAGCAATCGAGAAAGCCAAGAAGTAGGGCTGCGGGCCAAGAAGGAGCAGTGATGAAAACTCATCTCATCGCGACCTTTCAGTTCGCGGACAACAAGGAGCTCAGTGTCGTCTAAGCGAACGAAGCGCGCGAAAACAGCTCTTCTCGCCCGCCCTTCCGCCGACCACCGTGGTCGGCTTTTTTGTTTTTTTACTTACTGCTCACTACTTACTACCTACTATTTCGGCCCATTCAATCGGTCCGGTGACCGATTCCACTTCTTCAAACGTAGTCATCCCCGTCAAAACTTTCAGGACGCCGTCCTCTTGCATGGTGACCATCTCTTGCTTCTTCGCGAGCTCCCTGAGCGCCCTCTCGGAAACCTCTTTCAAAATTATTTCTTCCAGGTCCGGTCCGCCTTTGAAAAATTCAAAGATGCCACGCCTTCCTTTGTAGCCAAAGTGATTGCAGACATCGCAGCCCGCGGGTTCAAAAATAGTTATGTTCGCATATTTAGCTTTATCCACGCGCGCGGGCAGCCCGGCCATAAATTTATCCAGTTTTTCTTTGAGCTCCGGGGTCAGCGCCACCGGTTTTTTGCAGTCGTCGCATAATTTTCGGACTAGCCTCTGAGCAATGATAAGCGTTAAAGCCGGCCCTATCGAAGCGGGCTTAACGCCCAAATCCACAAGCCGAGGCACCGCGCCCACAGCACTATTGGTGTGCAAAGTTGAAAGCACCAAGTGGCCGGTAAGCGAAGCTTGGAGCGCAATATCCGCCGTTTCTAAATCGCGAATTTCACCAACCAGCAGCGCATCTGGGTCTTGCCGCACTATGGCGCGAAGCCCTCCCGCAAAAGTGTAGCCCGCGTCCGGGTCAACTTGAGTCTGCTCGATTCCTTGAATTCTGTATTCTATCGGATCCTCAACGGTGATTATTTTTACTTCCGGGTTAACCAGTTTCCGCAAAAATGCGTAAAGGGTAGTGGTCTTACCGGACCCGGTCGGGCCGGTGTTTAAAATGAGTCCGTTTGGACGGGACAATTCTTTTTCTACCATTGCGAGATCGTCCTCGCGGAGTCCCAGCTGAGGTAAGGTCACATTAATTCCCGCCGGATCCAAAATACGCATAACGATGGTTTCTCCGAATTCGGAAGGAATAATAGATACACGCATTTCAATTTCCTTTGCTTCGATCTTAATGGTAAATCTTCCATCCTGCGGTTCGCTGTGGATGTTGAGCTTCATATTGCAAAGAAGTTTTATCCTCGAAACCAGCGCTTCGTAATTTTTCTTCGGAAGCGCGGAGGCAACATCGTGTAGCAATCCGTCGATGCGATAACGGATGCGCGCGGATTTTTCTTCCGCTTCAAAATGTATATCTGAAGTTCTGGTCGCCAAGGCTCCCGCCAAAATCAATTCAAGAAGCGCGGAAACGCTTTCGTGGCCATAGTCCAAAGCGGTCATAGCCGCTTCTACGGCTTGAAAATTTGTAAACCTCTTGAGTTGCTCGGCGAAATTAGTCTGATCTATCGCTACCTTACCGGTAATACCCTCTTTTTCTACGGAAATAAATTTGTAATAACTCCAAGCTTGATTAAGCGCGCTCTTTGAAACCACAAAAGGCTTCACTGTATATTTTTTGGAAACCAGCCCGGCAATAAGTTTTTTGGCTAGTTCGGTGGTGGGGTCAAAAAAGACAACCGCGACTTCGTGGTCTTTGATCTGGATACCGATGGCCTCCGCCTCCTTCGCCTCCGCTTCGGAGATGAGCCCGACAGCCTCGATAGAAATCGGCGTTTTCCCTAGGTCCGCATAAGGAACACTTAATTTTTCCGCCCGCCTTTGGGCGTCTCTTTCTTCCCCGGCTCGCCTTATTTCTTCTAATTTTTTCGCGGCAGAATCGCCTGAATCACCCATTTCTTCAATATTAAGGCTTCTCTCCTCCGGAAACAAGATTTGGCCGGAGGGCTATTTGACTAATTTAATATTCTTTGGTATAATGTGCCAAGATTCGAAGCTTGAAAATACAAAGAAAGGAGGCGCGTTATGCGCTTCAAGGGTCTCGTCCTCGCGGTCCTCGTCCTCCTCTTCTCGAGCATTCTTACGGGGTGCGTCGGAATGGGAGAGTTCGTCCAAGTGTCGAGCCCTTTGGCTCAGAATCTCGGCGCCCGTCCAGCCCCGTACACAGTCGCGATCACGAACACGACTCAGCTCAAGGGCGACCTGATCGCTTTCGGCAAGAAGTTCGGGGAAGTATTCCCGAACGAGACTGTCGTGGCCGAAAGCTTTTATCAGCCGCTCAGCGTGAGTCAGGTTCCGCTCGCCATTGTATTTTTGGACAACTCGGAACGCTACTCCGGTGTCGCCACCAGGATTCTGGATATGGGCTCTTATGCCCAATCCTTTTCCTGGATCATTCGCGAGGGCGACATCACTCTTTTCGGGGAGAGGCTTGTGAAGCCCCCGTCTTCCGCGCCGGTATACGAACCGGCCTCGAGAAAAGTCAAAATACCCCGCGAATCGTTCGGGGGGGTATCCTGGCGGCAGATCGTAAACGATACGCGGAGCACTTTCCGCGTTCTCGTAAACGGTCGCCAAGCCGCGACCATCAAAACAAGCGGGGTATATGCTATCCGGGCAGAGATGGTTTACCCCGGATACAATCAGCCGGTGACGATCAGTGTCTTCGGTTTCGCCGAGGACGGAAGCCAGAGCGGCACCTGGGAGACCCAGCTCTGGCCCCAAAGCGCCGGGGCTTCGGCCCAACAGGAAGTCATCTCCCCTCACTCGCTCCGCTATCAGTAGCAATTAGTTTCTTTCTTTTCCTCAGTCTCTCGGCCCCTTCGGGGGCCTTTTTTTACCATTTTTCCTTCTTCTAGATTCTATATTCTAAATTCTATATTCTATCTATATGTCCGGACACTCTCATTGGTCAGGAATTAAACACCAAAAAGAAATAACCGATAAAAAACGCGGCGTGGTTTTTTCAAAACTTTTAACAGCTATTTCGGTTGCCGCGAAAACAGAGGCCGATCCGAATTTTAATCCGCGCCTTAGAACTGCGATAGAAAAGGCTAAGGAGATGAGCGTTCCCCAGGAAAATATCGAGCGAGCGATAAAGCGCGCGTCCGAATCCGGAGCCTCGCTCGAGGAGTTGCTCTTTGAGGCTTATGGCCCGGGCGGAGCGGCGATACTAATTTCCGCCGCGAGCGACAATTCCAACCGCGTGGTTCAAGAGGTTAAAAAAATATTAAATAACCACAGCGGAAAATGGGCTGAACCGGGCTCGGTGGCTTGGGGATTCGAAAAAAGCGCGGATGGCTGGACGCCGAAGTTCCCGATAGACACCAATGCGGCCGACTCAGAAAAACTTTCCCGCCTCAAAAACGCGCTTCTGGAAAATGACGACGTCCAAGAAGTATATACAAACGCGAAATGATATTTTTAGGAATCGATCCCGGCACAAGAAGGATGGGTTATGGGCTGGTTGAAAAAACCGGCAGAGAAACAAGACTCGTCGACGCGGGGATAATAAAAATAGATTCCAAGGATGACCTGGGGGCCCTTTTGGAAATAAAAATTGGCGTTTCCGAGCTTGTGGCCGCTCATAAACCGGCGCTCGTGGCTATAGAAAAACTTTTTTTCGCCAAGAATCAAAAGACGGCCCTCCAGGTAGCCGAGGCGCGCGGCGTGGCGCTGGTTTCTTGCCTGGAGTCCGGCGCGAAGATATTAGAGCTCTCCCCAAACGAGGTGAAGCTTGGATTGACCGGGTATGGCTCGGCGGATAAAAAAGCTGTTTTAAAGATGGTTCGCTTAATCCTTAAAGAACCAGAGCTTCAAGTTATCGACGACGCTTCCGACGCGCTAGCCCTCGCAATTCTCGCGGCAGACAGGCGCAAAACAAACTGACGGGCTTGACAGTGGAAGCCCAACCCTTATACTGACTTTTATAAAAAATAAAAGGTCATTAGTTTTTAGAAATAAATGAAGAAGTTTGGCCCTGAATCCCCAGAGCTTTCCGAAGAAGATATCGACGGAGTGGATGCTGAGATGGATTTGATTTCCGATGGTCCGGAAGAAGAAACCGAACTCCCCGTGCCCCTGGATCCGTACACAGAAGCAATTCCAGGAACCAATCCTGGAATAAGAATTGACCGGGAGGCAGCCGAAGAACAAGAAGAGCAATAAAAAAGATACCGCCCGCGCAAATGCGCGGGCGGGTTATTTATTGCTATAATTTACATATTATCGTCTCATGAATAAAAAACGCGTCTTTTTTCGCTACTTCCTGATTAGTGTGGCCTTGGCTTTGGGGATTGGTGTTTTGCTTGTTTTTTTTCTTTCCCGCGGACTTCCTTCAATTGAGGAGATAGACTCTCGCGAAATAAGCCAATCCACAAAAATATTCGACCGCACCGGTCAGGTTTTGCTTTATGACCTAAACTCCGGAGTGAAAAGAACGGTTATCCAGCCGGATCAGGTTCCTCAATCCATAAAAGACGCGACCGTGGCCATAGAAGACGAGAGGTTTTACGAAGAGCCGGCGTTTGATTGGAAGGGTATTTTGCGAGCGGTATATGTAAACATAACCAAACAACAATTTTCCCAGGGGGCGTCCACAATAACCCAGCAGCTTGCGAGAAACGCCTTTCTTACTCCGGAAAAAACAATTGTTCGAAAACTTAAGGAGCTTCTTTTGGCAGTTAGGCTTGACCGGCACTACAGCAAAGATCAGATTCTTTGGTACTACTTAAATGAAATACCTTACGGACCAACCACTTATGGAATTGAAGCCGCGAGTCAATCTTATTTCAACAAACCGGCCACGGAACTTACTTTAGCCGAAAGCGCCCTCCTCGCATCCATCCCCAGAAATCCGATCTATTACGATCCGGGCGGAAGCCACATTCAAGACCTTTTAAAGCGCAAAGATTTGGTTTTAAGGAAAATGCTGGAGCAGGGAAAAATAAGCGAAGCGGACCACAAAAAAGCGGTTGCCGAGAAAATAGAGTTTCAACCCCTCGCTCGCGGAATAAAAGCCCCTCATTTTGTGATGGCCGTGCAAGACTATGTAATCCAAAAATATGGCGAGGATTTGGTTAGAAAGGGCGGTTTAAAAATAACAACTTCCTTAGATTGGAACCTTCAGCAGGCCGCGGAAAAAGCGGTTGCCGAGGGAGCGGAGCGTAATGAAAAACTATATAACGGAAAAAATGCGGCGTTGGTCGCTCAAAACGCCACATCCGGACAAATTTTAGCAATGGTCGGCTCTCGCGACTATTTTGATCTTTCGGTGGATGGAAATTTTAATGTTGCAACCCAGGGCCTCCGCCAACCTGGATCTTCTTTGAAACCGTTTATTTATTTGGAAGGCTTCATAAAAGGTTATTCCCCGGACACTGTTCTTTTTGATACTCCAACTGAATTTGCGGCCAATAATCCTAATTGTTCTTTGTGGCCGGATTACTCTTTAGATAATCCGTCTTGTTTCCATCCGGAAAACTTTGACCATATATTCCGGGGTCCAACCAGCCTCCGAAACGCGCTTGCCCAATCTATTAACATCCCGGCCGTAAAAATGCTTTATCTTGTGGGGCTCAAAGATGCTTTAGCCCTCGTTAATAGTTTTGGCCTCATAACCCTGGATGACCCGCAAAGGTACGGGCTCTCTCTGGTTTTGGGAGGCGGCGAAGTACGATTATCGGATCTCGTAGGAGCTTATTCTGTTTTGGCGGATGACGGGCAAAAACACCCAGAGACAACTATTTTGGAAATAAAAGATTCGACCGGTAAGGTTTTGGAATCTTGGCAGCCTGCGGGCGAAGTTGTCGCTCCTTCGCAAAACATACGCGAAGTCAACGATATTTTATCCGATGAAGAAGCGCGCTCCGGTCTTTTACAAAACAGTTTGGGGCTCACTGTTTTTCCGGGGCACGAGGTCGCGATGAAAACCGGCACTTCTAATGATTATCGCGATGCTTGGACTATTGGTTATACCCCGACTTTGGTTGTTGGAGTTTGGGCCGGCAATAACGACAATTCGCCAATGAGAAGACAGGGTTCCAGTATTTTGGCCGCTATCCCTATTTGGAGTTCTTTTATGGGAGAAGCCTTAAAAACACAACCTCAAACACCTTTCTTGAAGCCGGACCCGCGAACTCCGGAAAAGCCTATCCTGCGAGGAGAATATATTATCCAAAACCAGCTTCACTCTATTTTACATTTCGTCGATAAAAACAATCCGACGGGTATGCCTCCTCTCGATCCGTCGTCCGACCCTCAATACATAAATTGGGAAATGAGTATTTTGCGCTGGGCTTCTACAAACCTATCTTCCTTCTCTTCTCTAAACCAATCCGCAACCACAACCACCGTTTTTATTCCCGGAAACCAAGATCCTTCAATAAAAATTAATTCCCCGGTAGAAGGAAGTTTTATTGGTGGTCCTATAAATATACGCGCTTTTCTTTCCTCTGGCGCGGATATTATCGATATAAATGTCTATTTAAACCAATCTTTGGTTTATTCAATGAGACCTTCGCCCGCGAAAACCAACGATTTTTCGTGGAGTTTTTCTCCTTCTGACATACAAGATCAGAATTATTTGGAAATTGAAACAAAAGACGCTTCCGGAAGAAGCGCTAAATCTGGAATAATTATTTATAAACAGCCCTCTCTTTAACCTGTTTCTTTTTTTAATTTAGCCTTTTAAAATAGGCATTAGAATATAAAAATAAGATGGTTCGTTTGGGGTTTTTATAAGAACCGCTTTATTTTCATCACTCATTCCAAGATAGACCTCGTTTCCTTTCAGGGCCTTAAGGCCATCGTTTAAATATTTCCAATTGAACCCTATTGGTTTCATCTTGCCGCTTATTTTCGCCGCTAAGAGATAATCGTTCTCTCCGGCGGACTCGTCTCCGGAAATTATTTCTATCGCCTTATCGCGCGGTTTAAGCGAAATTTCATTAACCCGGCTGCTTAAAACGCTTGTTAATTTTACCGCGTTCATAAATTCGTTTCTTTCTACAACCGCTTCAGATATAAATGTTTTTGGGATTATTTGTTTATACTCCGGAAATCTCCCTTCTCCTAGCCTCGAAATACACTCCCATTGCTCTGTCTCGAAAAGTATCTGATTTTCGTCTTTAAATATTTTAACTAAACCTGTTTCTTTAAGTATTCTTAAAAGCTCATTTGCGGTTTTAAGAGGTAAAAGACACGAAAATTCGTTTTCGATGTTTGTTTTAAATTGTTTATCCGAAATTTTCTTCTCTCCAAGCCTGAAGCTATCCGTGGCCGCAAAAATTAAGGAATCGACCGTAAAAGAAAGATGAATATTATTCAATTCCGGTCTTATTTCCGAAAACTGAGAAGCAATTGAGGTTTGAGAAAGAGCTTCCTTTAAAACCGCTTGATCAATCTCAATAAATTCTTTTTTTTCTTTAAGACGAGGAATTATCGGGAATTCTTCCGCGGAAGTTCCTTGTATTTTCGCTTTATAATTATCCGATTTAATTTCCAGAGATTCATTTTTTAAAGATATATTTATGCGCTCGCTTTGAAGGGCGCCGATAAGACCGGAAAAAAGACTTCCCGGAATAGTTATCTTTCCTTCCTCGATTATTTTTCCCATAACAAAAGAAGTTATAGCTATTTCTAAGTTAGTAGCCACCAAAGTTATTTTATTTTTATTCGCCTCTAAAAGAACATTTTTTAATATCGGCAACTGACTGCTTTCTCCGGCAGCGCGAGAAATTACATCCAAC
The DNA here is from genome assembly GCA_964530925.1 of uncultured Candidatus Saccharibacteria bacterium. Lineage (GTDB taxonomy): Bacteria > Patescibacteriota > Minisyncoccia > UBA6257 > 2-01-FULL-56-20 > LiPW-15. The sequence goes on along the minus strand of CAZHBZ010000005.1, from coordinate 26,760 downwards.
CCTTCTTTCATTTTTTCCTTTATTACTACTATATTCATATTTATTAATAATTAATTGTTGTAGTAGGGATTAATGTTTCTGGGGAAAAGTCCTATTAATCCTTATTTTTATTACTAGTTCCTTGTGGATAAACTTATTAAAAAAACTTTTTTCTGTGGATTAATCCTTAAAAACAAGTTCCTTTATAAGATTGATTTTTTGGCTCAAAGAAGAGTTTTTGTTTATTTCCTGAGATATTTTCTCTACAGCGTGAATAGCGGTGGTGTGGTCCCTCCCCAACTTTTCCCCAATATGAGGGTAGGACATCTCCAGGATATCCCGAATCAAGAACATCGCGACCTGACGCGGCTCCACAACCTCCTTTTTTCTAACCCGCCCAATTAATTCTTCGGGAGAAACGTTATAAAAATCGGCAACCGCTTTAAGAATTTGATCCTCAGAAACCCTTTGAGAAAAGTCTTTAACGGATTTTTTAATTATTTCTTCAACCTCTTTAACCGATAATTCTATCTTTTTCGCTTCGCGGTAAAAAAGGATCTTGTTCAAAACGCCCTCGAGTTCGCGAACATTCTTTTTTACTTTTCTAGCCACAAGATCAATGACCTCTTCGCTCAAAGAACGATTGTTTTCTAAAAGTTTGCTCTTAATAATGGCAATGCGCATTTCATACTCGGGAAAGCCGATATCCGCTATTAATCCCCCCTCAAAGCGGGAGCGAAGCCTTTCTTCCAGGGTTGGAATGGACTGAGGAGGACGATCGGAGGAAATAATTATCTGTTTGCTGTTTTCGTGTAGGGCGTTAAAGGTATAAAAAAACTCTTCTTCCGTCGCTTTTTTCCCGCCGATAAATTGGATGTCGTCGATAATCAAAACATCGGCATCTCGATACTTTTTTTTAACATCTTCCATTCTCTTATTTCTAATTCCCCAAATTACATCGCTTGTAAATTTTTCAGAAGTAACATATTTCGGCCTAAGTTTTCCTTTGTATCGCGTGATTATTTCATTTCCTATAGCTTGCATTAGATGGGTTTTTCCAAGCCCGACTCCGCCATATACAAAAAAAGGATTATATTTTGTTCCAACATCTTCAATAATAGCGTTTGCCGCCGCCGCCGCGAGTTCGTTCGACGCGCCGACAACCAAAGACTTCAAAGTATATCTGGAATTCAAATTACTTACCGGATCTATTTTAAATTCTAAATTCATCCGATTTTCAAACTTTGTAAAATCGGTGGTGGTTATTTTCTGGGGCCTCGGCTCTACGATCGCCGTTCCCTGAACCGTAAATTCTAGTTTTTTTGCGCTCGGGTCAAAATTTCTTACAGCCCCAAGAAGATTTTTTTGGTATTTATTTTGAACCCACTCCTTTGCGAAGTTATTTGGAAGAGCGACAAGAAAAGTTCCATCGTTTTTTTCAACGAGCCGGCTATTTTTTAACCATGTCGCAAAGTTTGCCCTAGAAAGTTGCACTTCCATTTCCCCTAACGCTAATTGCCAGAGCTGTTCTAGGTCCATTGCTCTCTATTCTATGCTTTGAAGCGGGAGAGTCAAAGGGCCATCTTCGGCAAGTTGGGGAATAGCTGTTGATAACTTTTTTTTCTGTGCTAGAATAAGCGCATGTCCAAGACTTATCAGCCAAAAAAGAAAAAAAGAGCGAGGACGCATGGCTTCCTCAAGAGAATGAAGTCGCCCGGAGGCAGAAAAGTGCTCCAATCGCGAAGGGCCAAGGGGAGAAAGAAGCTTTCCGCCTAATCAAACCCATGTTCGCACAGAAGAATCGGCTGGGGACAGCCGGCTTCGGCAATAAAAAAATAAAAAAAACCACCATCGGACCATTTTTGGTCCGTTTTGGCAAAAACAACACCGAAGAAAACAGATTTGCGGTAGTTGTTTCGGCGAAATTCGAAAAAAGCGCGGTTAAGCGGCACTATTGGCAGCGACAGATAAGAGAAAAACTCAAGAATTGGCCTAGGGCCGGGTTGGATGTTATAGTTTCACCACTCCCAGCGGCAAAGGAATCGGGGGCAAAGAAGTCCAGTGAAACTCTTTTGGATGGATATAAATCGATAATTTAAATAAAAATGACATTTCTCTACCACACAATTTTTTATGATCCCCTCTTGAACCTTCTCGTTTTTCTTTACAAGACCGTTGCTTTTAACGACTTGGGGCTCGCGATAATATTTCTTACGGTGCTTATCCGCCTCTTGCTTTTTCCTATTTTCCAAAAAAGCGCCCGTTATCAAATAGTTATGCAAAGAATGCAGCCAAAAGTGGCTGAGCTTCAAAAACGACACAAAGACGATAAGGCGAAACAAACGGAAGCGTTGCTCGCGCTTTATAAAGAAAACAAAACCAACCCATTCTCCGGTTTTTTGTTCATTCTCTTGCAGCTGCCCATACTTATTGCTCTCTATCAGATATTTTTAAACATACTGAAGCCGGAGGTTTTTGAAAGGCTATACGGAATGGTTGTCGCTCCAGAAGTTTTAAACACAACCTTTTTAGGCTTGATTAATTTGTCCTTGCCCAGTATTCTGATGGTGGGTCTTGCGGCTGCTGGGCAGTATTTCCAAATTAAAACCGCGCTCCCAAAGCTTGAAGACGGAAAACAGCTTTCGGTGCAAGAAAAAGCAAGCAGAAGAATGGCTTTTATTGCCCCGGCTCTCACCGTCTTTATCTTTTATAAGCTACCAGCCGCCGTCGGGCTTTATTGGCTGACTGCGTCAATATTCTCAATAATCCAACAGGAACTAATACAAAGGAATATAAAGAAAGATAATGAGCTGGGAAGAACTGATTAAAAAACTAGTGGAGGCGATGGGCTTCCGCGATTATAAGCTAGAGATAGACGAAGAGCACAAACACGGAAGTGTTCATCTTTATGATGGCGAGGCTTTGGTCAAGGAAAACCTTCCGGGGATGGTGGAGAGTTTTAATCACCTATTCCAGCTTATCGCGCAGAAGAACAATAAGGAGCCGATTTATTTAGATATCAATAACTATCGCAAAGAAAGGGAAAAGCTCATTACGGAGCTTGCTAGGGCCGCAGCGAGGAAGGTGGTGGCAACCAAGCAGGAAATAACTCTCCCAGCCATGAATTCTTACGAACGGCGCATTGTTCATACGGAGCTCGCGGCCCATCCGGACATCAGGACGGAAAGCCAGGGCCAGGGGAAGGAAAGATCGGTAACTATTAAGCCGATAATTTAATCCGGACACTCCATGGAGTGTCCGGATTTTGTATGTCGAGAACCTTATGGTTCTAGTTCGGCGTTCGATGGCGTGAGTTTTATCTAGAAAGCGAAAGAGAGTATATCCTGTTATCCGCGCGGTTCAAAAAAAACAGTTTGTTTCCGGCGAGGAATATGTTTTGAACGTCAACCTCCTTGTTGCCGACTCCGAAAAGGAGGGAGGCGACTCCATCCTCGAGATCTATTTTATAGATGTTGTCGCTGGTGAAGAAAGACCGCTTATAGTATTCATCAGGAATGGTTTTCTGCGCAAGACTTGATTGCTCCGATGGAATAGCGCAAATAATACTTTTTTCTTCCACGGGGAGCGGAGCTTTTGTTTTTGTGGAGGTGGCGACGGTCGATGTTGGCAGAACCTCCGGAACAAAAATACATTTTTCCGGCAAGGTCAAAAATTGGAATTTGTTAATTGTTTCTCCTGCGGCGCTGATAATCCTGAAAGTCCCGCCTTTCGCGATTTGATTGCCAAAAAATTCCAAAGCGCGCGAAGCGGTGGAATCCCAAACGAGCATAGCGCCCGGCGCGTCGATAACCGGAGAAGAAAAAGTTTTTTTAGAGACATCGAAAAGGAAAATAGTTTGGGGAACAAAGCCGGAAGGTTTTTGGGCGACGGATATTTTGTTTGTAGTCGGCCATTCCAAAACTAAATCTTCTATTCTAAGCGAAAATAATTGCGCGGGCTTGGCCTTTGGCGAGCCCATATCCAAGGAGAAAATTGTTTTTAAACCATTTTTTTCCGCCGCGTAAGCCAGGGTGTGGCTTTGCGGTTTCCAAACGGCGGAAACTACTCCCAAGGGGAGCGGGGTCCAAGAACGGGTTTTAACGTCAAATACGCTAAACTGTCTGTTGTCTGCCGAGCCAAAAGCTAAAACAATCTTTTGAGAGTCGTAAGAAAAAGCGGCAGAAACAAAATCTTCTAAGGCAGACGCGCTAAGCGGGGTCGCGGAGCCAGAGGCCGCAACTTGAAATATTTTTCCGTCGAGGCCAGTCGCGATGACGCTGGTGTCGCTGGCTACGGAAAAAAAGGAAAAAAGCTCGTTTCCCACAGGGACTGGTCCAGCCACAGAGCCATTCGGGTTCTGTTCCCCCGATGGTTCTTCGCCAAGAGTTATGGGCGTTGGTTCCGGAAGGCCGCCGGATGGAATTCCGTTCACGCCGGATTTTTTAGAGCTCAATGTGTATCCGGCGTATACAACTCCAGCTACAGCGAGAATTACGAGAATGATAATAAGAGCCTTTTTCATTGTCTTATTTAATTATATAAGTTCGACTTAATTAAACCAGCCTAATTCGGGTTGCAAAGCTCCGAGCTTTCGACGCAGACGGCTCCGGAGTTTTTACATCTCTTTTTGCAGGCTTCAAGGGTCTCCGGGCTGCCGCTACAAGTCCCGTTAATAAAACCGTCTCCGGCGTCGCAATAGTAATAACTTTTTGAGAGGGACTCGCACTTATAGCTGGGGTCGTTGGCCGGGCCAGAACCAACACAGACTTCGCCCTCAAACAAACATTTTTTTGAGATAGAGCCATCCGGGAGAGCCCTTCCGCAATAAACATAATCCAGGTCTATACAATGATAGTTTCCGCTTACCGAATCCTGTTGGCACGATCTTCCGGCGAGGCAGGTTCCTGGAGAGGCCGGAGGATTACCACATGTCTCCGCGGGCGGAGTGGGAGCGCCATTTGAGGGAGTCGCCTCCTCAAGGTTTGGAAGCCTCAAAACCGTAAGCTCGGGATTAATGGTATTTAGGATGACATAGGCGCCCCCTAAAAGCACCAAGCCCCAGAGAGCCTGGACTATCTGATCCTTAGCATCACTTATAGTCCCGGGATTACCCTGAGAAGTGGTCCATCTTATCCCGGCGTAGACGATAGAACCGAAAGCCAGAAGACCTCCTATTCCAAGGGCTATATAGTAGGCGTTCGCGATAATGCCTACCGGACCGGTTTCCGCCACATCATATGGACCGGGGAGGTTGGTACTGATTTCGGCGGCTAACGCGATTGTTCCCAGGAAATCCATTATTTTGAAAAAGTTAAGGACTTTTGGGCCTTAGCAAATTCAAAATATTCCATAGGGTTTGAGATTAGGGCCTCAACGTTCAACATTGCTCCGCTTGCGGCGTCATCGTTTATGGTGACAATAAGTTTTTGAGGATTTTCGGCGGCCGAGACGGATTCGCCGTTTACTTTCCAAGAGAAGGACAAAGATGGAATGTCGGTTACGTTAAAAAAATATGGAACAGCCTCAAATTCCAATGTTTTGGAAAAAAACTTATCGCCGGCGGATGAACGCTTTATAGCGGCGCCGGGAGTGGTTATTGGTATGTTTATGTTTTTGGATATCTGAAACCCGGGATAGTCGTCAATTTTCGCCCTAAGACTCACGACCCCACCATTCAGAAGTTGGGGCGCTCTTACCGAAACCGACTGCAGTCCAACTCCGCGGTCTATCAGCCTATCATTCAAATACCAGTAAATCCTGTAATTGGAAATATCCGCTTTTTTGCCACCGGCAAAAACTTCGAGGGAGGCGAGTATCGGCGTGTTTGAAATAGGGAGGGGCTTCCCTTGAAATTCGGCCGGAGCGTAAGAGCGAGCCTTCCAGCTTATGACCGGGATTGGTTCCGCGGTTTGAGCGAGCCCCGCGACAGGCAAGAATGCCGCTAGTCCCAAAATAAAAAACAAAAATCGTTTTAGGTTCATTACTATTATTCTAACAAATCGAGCTCGATTATGCCGCTAACCGCTCATTTTCCGGCGAGTTTTCCTCTGAGGATATATTGTCGCCGCTAGCAGACCTCCCGTTTCCCGAAGGTTTTAGATTCACCACATTCCCCTCTACCTCTACCTCTTCCATTGTGCGACGGACAGCTTCTTCTTCCGCGTAGGCGCCGCCTAGACGTTCTTTGTCTATGCCCTCTTCGGTGGGCGATTTCCCTTTTTCCGTCAATTGTTGTTCAGTTTCCGGTTCCGGGAATAATTTTTTATTTTCTGCCGCTGGCTCAAACATGGCTCTTTCAGCCTCCTCCATCGCTTCCTCGGGCATGCCAAAATCTTTTTCGGAGACCGCTTCCCTCCTTAGGTCAATTCCTGCGTCGTATTCATCTATTTTGGACTCCGCCGCTTCCAAGGCTTTTTCACCAATTTTTTTCGCCGCTTTTTTCGCGGCTTTTTTAGCTACAACCTTGGCTCCTTCCTCCGCGGCAACCTTAGCCCCGGTTTCCGCGGTGGCGAGGGCGGCTTCTCCGACCGCCGCTCCAGTCCCTCCTGTCGCGGCCCCAACCGCCAGAATTGTCGCTTGTATTGCCAGCTTCTCCACAAATTTATTTTGCAATATATTGGCCACAAGCAATCCGATGGATAGCGTCGGCAGAGGGTTTGCGGCGAAGGCGATAAAAATAAATTTAGGTATAACGTGCATTTTCTTAAAAAACATTGTCGCGGCAATAATCGCGCAAATATAATGCGCGGCGATATACGCGGCCAAAAAAACCAGGCCTACCGCCGGGACGGCTATGCCGAAAACCAAAATAAAAGAAAGATCCCCGACGAAAACAAAGATAGCCGCCATTACAAAGCCGGGGTTAGAAAACTCCTTTTTTTCCAATGATTTCATTTCTATCTAGGACTCGACCTCCGGCTGTTTTTTCTCCAAAAGCTCGGCCGGGTTGGTTGTGATAATTTGGCTTTCGAAATACGAAGAAATTATTTGTATGGCTACGTGCTTTTTGCCGGCGAAAAACAATCCGGTTCCGACTTCCGCGGAAAGCAATAGATTTTTTTCCGCCTCGGTCAAAGAGAATGCCTTCCCGACGATGTCGATAGTGGCCGGGGCTTGTTTTAAAAGAAGTTGGATCGAGGAGTTGGTTACTATTGGCCTCCCATACGGAGAACGCAAGAAGTCTTCCACGTCTTGAGTGATAGTGGTGACGCCAAGGAAGTATTTTCTGGCGCGTTTTACAAGTCCGAACATGAAGGATGCGGAGTCGTCATTTCTCATCATTATCCACGCTTCATCGATAATAAGTATGCGCCGCTTAAGTTTCGCGCGAATAAGATTCCAAATAAAATTGAGGGTTACATACATGCCTATTGGGCGGAGTTCTTCTTCTAGGTCGCGGATTGAAAAAACAATTAGACGGTTATTTACGTCTATGTTTGTTGGCTGATTTATAAGCCCGGAAAAGCTTCCTTTGGTATATTTATAGAGACGCTCGGCCATGTCTCTTCCGCCCTCCAGGTTTCTCAAGATGGTTTCCAGGTCTTCGAGAAGAGGCGCAGGTTTTCCTGTAAAATCCTCGCCAGGAACTATTTCGCGGGAGGCATAGGTTTCGGTCAGGGCCCGGTCCAAGATGGCATCTTCCGCCGGCGTTAATTTCCCAAGCATGAGCTTCATGAGTCCGGCAAGGGTCACGATGTGGGAGCGGAGAACATCGGCGGGATTTTCACCCTCCGGAATTATCGGAATATCAAACGGATTAACGTGCTCGTGGGACGTGAGGGAGATGTTGAAAACGCTGCCGCCGAAAGCCTCAGCGAGTTTCGGATATTCTTTTTCTGGATCGACAATGATGCAGTCCGTGCCCATCATGAGGGAGCGAATAATATCCAACTTGGAGGCGAAGCTTTTACCGCTACCGGATTTGGCGAAGACAACCTGGTTCGCGTTTTCGAGCGAGAAGCGATCGAAGATCACTAAATTATTATTATGGCGATTTATGCCATACATTATTCCCTGGTCGGAGGTCAAGTCTTCGGAGACGAATGGAAAAAACGAAGATACCGGACCGGAGTTCATCGGGGTGACCACATTCAATTTATCCCCGCCCAAAGGAAGTATGGTTTGGAATCCTTCGAGTTGAGTAAAGAGGGCCGGTTTTATGTAGACGAGTTTTGCCTCGAGAAGCGTTGTTATTTTGCTTTCAAGTTTGGAGAGCTCGTCCACGCTGTCCCCGTAAATTGTTATATAAACTCCAACCGAGAACATCTTTTCTTCGGATTGCTGGAGAACATCGCGCAAATTTTCCACATCGGAAAATGCGGTTTCAAGTTGAGGATCCCGAACCAGCCCCTTTTCTTGCTGGTCCATTATTTGGGATTCAACCTGCGCCGCTTTTTTGCGCAATTTCTTGAGGGTAGAGCCGGTGTCTAGCGGATTTATATATACAGAAACATCAAAGAGGTGGGGAAGATTGATGAGGGGGGCGAACCATCCGGTTGAAAGATATCGGGGATAAGAATAAACAAAAAACGTTTTCGCGAGTTTATTCCCGATTTTCATATGGTTGGACTCAACTTTCAGTCCAGACGGAGAAATTATTTTTTTTGTATTGTCGAAGCTATCTGCCATGTTGGTTTTATTTTTGCAAATTTATCCCCTCCTTTTCTGTTGTTTCCGGATTATAAAAGTTATAGAAAAGCTCGGTAAGCTGTTCGTCGTTTAAAAGGACCACATCGAGTCCGACGGCGGAAAGCCCATCAACAACTTGCGTTACCCGCTGGCTAATCTGCTGGAGGTTTTTTTGAAAATCTTCATTTTTATTAGCCTCTTTTGCCTTTTTCTCTTCTTCGGAAACTTTCTTTTTTCCAAACGGGAGAATCCCGCCAAGGCCCGAAGCCGCTACGGAAAGGCTCGCAGATTGCCAGGGAACCACAACCAGGAAAGACTTGGACATTATGGCGTTCTCTTCCACGAATTGACGGATAAATTCCCGGTATTCGCCTATTTGGTTTTGTAAAAGCGGAGATTGCTCCACCTCCTTTTTTTTATCCAAGTCGGCAAGATATTTCTCAATGTTTATCTTCCTGGAGTGAACGATTATTTGGAGGCCAAAATCAAGGCTGTTTAAAAAGTTGGCGTAAGAGCCGGAAATCGCATTCTGCTCATCTTCCGATTTGAGAGCGAAATTTATTCCGCTTACCATGAGTATTTGGCGGAGGCTGCCGTCCTTAAGGATCAGGGTTGAGTCCCTGATTTGTTCGATATCTACCAAGGTTTGAGAGTTGGCGAAATTTGCAGGCATTTGTTTATTAATTATACCCGATTTTTACATATTTAGCGGTAGTCGACTCTCTTGGCTATCTTTCGCTCTCCGGTTATTTCGTGGAACACTTGGTATACTTCTTTTGTTTTAACCTGCGTTTCTTCCGCCTTCGGCTCTTCAGCGGCCTTGCTTCCGGTTTGGAGGTAGCGCCAAGCGTTCTTGAGGGCCATTCCGGCAACTATTTTCTCGAGGGAGAGCCCAGCCTTCTTGATGTTCTCCTCGGTTTTGGGGAGGTTTGGTTGTTCCGGCTGCCACACATATATCTGCGGGTTCCAATAAAAATTAAAAATAGCTAAGAGAATCTTGGGTAGAGGCTTCCCATTTATAGATATGAACGCGAATCCGACAGCGATAACTATTACAAGCATAGAAATAACTATCCAAAGCCAGAGTTCGAGAGCGAAGTATAGGGCCAAAACAAGACCGGTTCCTCCAGCAAGATAAAAAAACTGCTTGAGCGTCAGAGGCCCGATTATCTTGTCCTCTGTTTCAATGAATTGAGGTACCTGAAATTGCATTTATTTAATTGTAGCTTAAGTTTCAGACTTCGACACGCCCGCAACCCGTAAATCAAAAACCGCTTTTGCCGCGGCCTTCCGGATTCGGAATTCGGACCGAAAATAAGGGCTTGTTTAACGCGCCGGAGCAGGCGGCGACGGTGTTTCTCCGGGCCTACTTTTTTCCGGAGAGATCATATTTTTGACCAATCCGCCAAAAGAAGGAGGTGTTGTTTGGGGCGGGGCGAGCGGATTTTTTGTTTGGACAGGTGTTGGCGAGGCTGGGTTTGTGGCGGGCGGAGCTTTCGGCGGAAAAGGCTTGCTCGGAACAGCAGGGACCGGCTTAGCTGCCGGCGCGGCAGGCCCGCCTACCGGCGAGGCAGGCATCGGGGCAATGTTCCCAAAAGACTTTTGTTGTTGGGGGGCGCCGGATTTCGGAGCGCCTTCCGGCGTGATGGGGTTTGATAGGCTACTGTAATGAATGGCTTTTGGCGAAGATTCGAACTTAGAAATCTTTTCTGTGGGCTTAAGTTTTTCTTCCCGACCGATTTCTAATTGCGCCGGTTTTGGAATTCTCGGCGCCGAGGCGGTCTTTCCTGCTAAGCCGAATGCCGAAAGAGGAGTTCCGGAAGTCTCCAGTTTGAATTTTGGGGCCTGGACTATCTGCGGTTCTTTATTCTCCGCGTGAATCACGAATGGGCCAGCAGTTGGTTTTGACGGCGTCGGAGCTTGTGGCGGCGACATTGGCTCAGGCTTGACTGGCTCTGTCGTTTTTGGCGTCGGTGAGGGGGCGACAGGAGTATTTCCAAGGAAAGAGAAAGGATTCACTTTTGGAGCAGGCGTTGCGGGTCCGGGGCCAGCGACGGGAGGGGCGTCCGTTTTTGAGGGGGAGGCAGCGGAGAGAGAGTCTATCGGTTTTGGAGCAGGCTCGGTTCCGGCTTCCGGCGAAGCGACTGTCGGCGCGGGACGGCTATTTTCATATTCTCCGATGTCAAAATCTCCCAAGTCTTCGACAATAGATTCGAGCTCATTCTCTTCAGGGGTGGGGTTATAATTTTTTTCCACCTCGTCTTTAAATTGCGCGAATATCTTGGCTTCGATGGAGGAGGCGATGTCTTTTGAGAGCGGCGGATTATTAAGCTCCGCTCCGGAATTTATTTCCGAGGCGAGATCATATATGTGAATAAAGCCCAAGACGGAGAGGGCCACAACTTGTTTTACGGCCAGAATCTTCTCTGGATCGCGCAGATTATTATCGGCGCAAATAAGCTCGACCGCTTGCTCGGTGGTTTTTGAGGTCGCCAATTTCGCGAGATTTTCCGGGAGAGAATCTAGTCTTCTCTCGAGTTCATAGGTTGTAAGTTTGGCGATGTTTATCATCTGATGTTATTAACTTTTCTTCGCATCTTTTGGCTCCTCGGCTTTTTTGTCGGTTTTCTCACCTTCTTTCTCTTTAGCCTCTTCTTTCTTGTTTGGGCCCTCGTCTTCAACCATGCCGTCTTTGGCAAAATCATCAATATCGGACTTGCTGTAACCATCCGCTATCCAATCACTGCGCTTTTTGACCGGCTTTTTCTTTTTCTTTTCCACCATGCCGGCCGCATCCATCAACCTTATTTCTTCTTCCGAGAAGCCAAGCTTGCTCAACGCATCCCCGGTTTTCTTTTTCCTCTCAACCTTTTTCTCTTTAAAGACAGCTAGTCCGGAACCTTCCTTCATGCCCTTAACGGTCGAAGCAAAAAGGCCGAGATTCTCTTTCTCTCCGGATATGTCTTGAACATCAGCTATCTGTTTATTCAGTTCTTGTATTTTTTTGACCGATTCAACCGAGGGTTTTTCCCGGCGAGCTTGTCGGCGGCTTTCCTTTAATTCAACCAACCTGGCGGCGGCGCGATTCCTTATCTCTTGCGGAGTTCCGAGCTCCGGATTGCTTTCGATTAGGCTTTCAGCCAAGCCGGTTCTTTGGGCGATAGATCTGAGCGGTGTTCCGGCCTTGAAGCTGAGCTCGCTCGCTTGGTTTAGCGCCTCGTTGGTTGCGTTTTTCCCGCGGTTAACGACATTTTTTATTTTACCGAGCGTCCCGACGTTATTGACGGAATAATTTGTAGGCCTCTCCTTTGGCGCCGTTCTGGTAGCCGCCCCGGTAACTCCGCGAGTCGCCCTCTTCTTGGCCCAGCCGAGCGCCGCCTTGCCTCCGCCGGCTAAAGCCTTTTGCGCCGCTTCACCGCCGGTCGCTCCGAACTTAGACGCCGCCGTGAGGCCTCCCATCATCAACCCGGAAAGAATAAAAATATTCATAAGAGGGATGAATATCGCCTGGGCCAGTCCTCCGATTGCTCCCTCAAAAGACGTGGAGCCTGCGCCAAACGTGCCTCCGCTAATTCTCAAAGCGAGCCATAAGAAAAATATCGCGGCGGGCGGAAAAAGAAGCTGGCTTATGAAATCTTTAAGCCAGGTCCCGTAGTACTCTTTATATTTCGGGAAGGCCCTAGCGACCAAAACTAGCGGAAAGGAAATTAGAAGGATGACAATCTTTATGTAGCGGTAAGCCAGCATTATCACGAATGCGAGCAGGGTTACGACTATCACGGTAGTTCCGACAAAAGACATAAAAACCGCGACCATGGGCTGCATGAGCCCCTCGAGCCCCTTCGCCGCGGATATATCTTTAGCTATTTTTGAGGTTTGTTCTTTGTCGCCCTCGGAGGTTGGGAGAAATAGTTTTTGGGGGGAAAAAGTTTCGGCCATTATCTCCCCAAATTTTCCGGGGCCTCCTCCTCCGGTTACTCCTGTCAGAAATGTGTTTGTGAGGGAATTGGATATGCTTATCGCGCCGCTCGCGAGGACCAGCCCGAAGTTTATAACCACGGCCGCGATAACAATGTCTCGTATAAGAGACTTCATTCCATAAGTCTGATTTCTTATTATGGTCGCGACCGCCGCTACTATAATGAGCAGAACTAAGAGAAGATTAGCGATGCCCAGGGTTACGGCGTATCCTCCTTGAACGGCCGGAGTATTTATCGATCGCAGGTTTACGTCCAACATAAACTCCACCGCTTTCCCGAGGATAGCTACAAAAATTCCGCCAATTGAAGAGGAGATGTAGACGATCTGGTAAGCGAGCCATGCCACCGGATTCCCAAAGACATTTGGTGAGTCGGAGGTTGCGGATTTGGCAACGGTGGAAAGGATTCCAATGGCTGCCTGGACAGCCTGCGCGTTCGCGATTGTCGCTCCGGTCGGCAGGAGCAACAGGAATACCGCTAGGGCAGATAAAAGTTTTTTAGAGAAAGACATGGGGTCTCGATTTAATAGTTCCCGGAGCGGCAGGACTTCTCTGCGGCTTTTATAGAGCAGGCCGCCGAGCCGTCTACCGGTTGATAAAGGAGTTTCGCTTTTTCGAGAATTCCACAACCGCCGTCCATGGAAATCGTCGTCGCGAATGTCTTAATGTCGCCAAGCTCATTGCCTGCGGTATCCAGGGAACCAAAGACCTTTCCAAAGTTCGAGCCGGCATTATCTATGTCGCTTGAGAATTTATTGTAGAAATCATCCTTCTTCTGGGTTTCGTCGGCGCTACTGAGCAGAGGAATATTGAAAAGCGCCGCAATCTCTTCGATTTCGTCATTTTGGGCTAACTCAATAACGGCGTTCAAGCGCTTGAGTTTTCCATCAAACGCGTCAGTCCCCGGCGCGGCCGAAGGATCTCCGGCTATATCTTTGATTAGGTCATTAATATCTTCGATGCGTCTTGTGGTATCGTCGGAACTTTGTTCGATAAAGACAAGCGTGTTTTGGGCGTCCGGATCAACGCTCAAAGCCAAGGGGCCGCTACAGGTCGTGGAGGCGACATTCAGATAGCCCAAAGCCTCCTGGGCCTTGGCGACAGCCTTAGACCCTTCGTCTAAGATCTTCTGTTTCAACTGGAAAAGCTTTTTAAGTTGATTGACCACGCCATCCTTTCCGCTTCCGGCCGAGGAGGCGGTATTGGTTATATCCGCGTTAAGCTTCTGGCAGGCGGCAAGATCTTCTCCGGTAAGTCCGGCGCAGTTTGCGTTCGGGTCGCCCGGTTTGTTGAGGTCGGCGGTCGTTAAGTCGGCCAGTCCCTTTTTCGCCGAAGTCATTAATTTTCCGAGCACCGAGTTTGCTACTGCCGACAGGAGGGCGGTAATGTCTTGGGCATTCACAACCCGACCGACGGGCGATTCCGAAATCTGATCTGTGGCGTTGGCAATCAATCCTCCCGGCGTGGTATTGCTCCACCCGTTAGATTCGCAAGCGACAACTTTTGTGCAGGGTTTGCCGCCGCCAGGACATTCAGCGCTTACAAAGCCGGCGCCCATCGCCGCTCTTGCGTCCGCAATCGAGGATATTCCTCCGATTTGTTCTGGTTCACTATAGACGATAGGCTTCGCGCAATCTTTTTGTGACTGGAATCCCCCGCCGGAAGTCGCTTCATTTTCGGCGGACTTTTGAGCCGCTTGGGATTCCGCTATCATCGCGTCATTCAGCTGAATTATGCTGCCAAAGATATTATTTTGAGGTTTTAAGACTTCGCCATATGCGAGCCAACCTCCATTTTGAAAGCTCTCCTTAAAGGAGTCGATATTCGAAACTACATTATTTAATGTACAGGCGTATGGATTTGATCCCGCTCCGTATGATTCGGAGCCTTGAGACACTAAAGAGACTCGAAGCAGTGGTCCAAAATTACTACACAGCTGAGGCGCATATTTACTAATAACTCCTCCGGCGGCTACGTTTGCCGCATCACCCAAGAAGCCCTGCCAATTACTTACAAATTGCGGCTCCCCTCCGCCTTGCACCCAGTTCGTAATCTGCTGCATCAGCCGGTGGATAATTTGATCTTTCAGAACTTCTGTAAGAAGCTTGCGAAGCCATTCGTTGGTGGCCAAAACCTTCATGGCATATCCCCAGACATCGGAAATTACTTTAGAAATATAATTCAGGACATTCGAAATACCTCCGATAATATCCGGGAGCAGGGCGTAAGCCTTTTCGACTCCGAGGAGCATATGCAAAGCGGCGTATGCCCCGTCGGTTTTATTGTCTTTGGCCGCGGCAAGTATCCCCGGGAGATTTACTTTTAAATTTTTAACTTCGTTCTCGAGCGCTCTTTGATATTTTCCGAGGGCAAGTTCCGGATTTTGAATGGCGATGAGCGCCTTTGCCGGATCGTTTTGATTAAAAAATACTCTTTGTGAATTCACAAAAGCCAAAAGAGCGGAATTAAAATTTTTAAGCGGCGCGGGAACCTTGGTTCCATATATCCTTCCTTCTGTTTGATCGTAGACCGCGTATATAGATGGCAATGAGTCGGCGGTCAGAGATGTTTTGGTAAGCCCGCTAAGTCCCAACGCCAAATCGTCTTCTAGCGCGGATTTGCTATTTTCTAAATAATCTACCACATCCTCGGCGGTATAATCTTTGAGAAGCGATATTTTTTTATTGTCTATGACCGGGGCAAAAGAATCTGGTAAAAGATTGGTGACATCGGTGAGGGCGGCCAGGTCTTTCGGCAAATCAAGATTTGGGACCCCGCCCTTCATGAGCGGTCCTTTTGGATTGGCCTCGAGGACGCCGACGGCCAGCTTATCCGCTACATAATCCGTAAAATTTGCTCCGGAACCGTATTTTATGTCGCTTAGCGAGGCAAGCGGAGAATTATAGGAGGGAAGGGCTTGGATGCTCTCCACAAAAACCTTTTGTCCGTCCAAGGTCGTCACGGTCGCGCCGCTATTTTCCTGTTCTAGAAGTCCGCCCGGGATTTGGTTGTCCAGCAAAAAGAAAACCGAGGAGCTTGTAACGGCCGCCAGTATTAGAAACGAAACTATAAACTTTTGTATATTTGGGGAACTCATTTACCGAGAGTGCTCCACTCCTCTATTATATCTCTCTCTCGTGTAAAATGCGTGGGGATAACTAATTTATGGCTTTAGAAATTAGCTTAATGTCCTCTACGGACAAATCTTGCGGCCTGAGGGCGACGGAAAGACCCGCCTCTTCAAGTATCTCCGCGGCTTTTTTGGAAGCAATCTTTCTTGGATCATTGAATCTTTCGGCCAAGTTGTTCAAAATGGTCTTTCTCGGCTGAGAAAAAATGGCTCGGACTGCAGAGTAATACGCCTCCGGGACAGTTTCTGGCGGGAGGATTATTGTTTCGAGAAGGATTATCGCGGAATCTACTTTTGGCGGAGGGTTAAAACTTTTTTTCGAAACCGCTTTTAATATTCTTGGTTCGGCCCAAAATTGCACCGAGGCCGAGAGACGGTTGGTTTTTGGCGGCTTGGCGACAATGCGTTCCGCCACTTCTTTTTGGACCATAAAGACGGACCGGGCGGGTTTCTCTGGGAGCTCGGAAATCTTACGAAGCAGGAACCCGGTCAGATAGTACGGAATATTCCCGACCAAAGAATAGGAGGCAGGTTTTAGGTTTTGGATTATAGCCGGTAGCTTCTCCAGGACATCGCCTTCGACTAGCTCGAGGTTTTCAATATTCCAGTTCCGCGCTTCCGCGGCGAGAAGCGGATCTTTTTCTATCGCTATTAAGCGCCCTCCTGTTCTTTTTAGAGCTTCGGCGAGCGGCTTGGTAAGCGCGCCCTTGCCCGGGCCGACTTCAATAGCCGTTTTGATATTGTCGCCTAGCGCGGAAATAATTTTTTCCACAGCGTCTTTGTCGCGCAAAAAATGCTGTCCAAGTTTTCTCCCCATCTTAATCGTAGGTTATATATCTTTCTTCCGAATCCAAGTCGACGAAATTCCGGCGGCCAATATTTTCATAAATCATATTCGCTTCCGGGATGGCGCTCAAGAAGCGGGACGGAATTTCATAAAAGCATAAATATAGTTCTTTGCGGGCCCTGGTCATCGCCACGTACAATAATCGCCTCTCCTCTTCCATCGCATCGGGATCATAAAAAGAGCGGGCGTGTGGAATAAGGCCCTCTTTAACTCCGGAAATGAAGACGGTATCGAATTCAAGGCCTTTCGCGAGATGCACGGTGGATAAAATCAGCCCGTCAGAATTATTTCGCTTGGATAAATTATCGGCGCTTTGGAGCAAGGATATCTGCTCTAAAAACGGAGGCAGCTCTTTAAACTCGGAGGCGAAGTGAATTAGCTCAGCTATATTCTCCTTCCGCTCATCCGGGTCGGTCATGCTTCTCTCTATATATTGGAGATAATCGGTGGAATTCAGGAAAAGGCGGATAAGTTCAAGCGGATCCTGGCCTTTCGCCAAGTTTAATTCGGCCTCAAATCTTCGGAAGCGGGTCTTGAGGACGCTCTTCTCTAAGCGTTCCTTGCTTATTTCATCAGCGCGGTTCAAGGCATAGCGAAGCCCTGCCAAAACATCTTTTATTTCTCTGCGTTCGTAGAAGCGCATGCCGCCGAAAACGCGGTATGGGACTCCCCTCCTTAGGAGCGCTTGTTCAAGCGCGCGGGATTGGGCGTTGGTGCGATAAAGGACAGCGACAGAGGAAGGAATTGGGAATTGGGAATTATGAATTTGTTTTTTTTCATTCTCTATTCTGGATTCCTTATTCCTAATTTCTGTTATCTTATCCACAATCCATTCCGCCTCTTCTTCTTCGTTTCCGGACTCCAAAAGAGTTACTGCTTTTCCTTCGCCGTTTTTCGTCCAAAGCTTATATTTTAAATTTGGCGAAAGTGTTCGTTCTCCAAGGAGAACTCCGGAGGCCGCGTCAATAATATTTGAGGTGGAGCGGTAGTTTTCTTCGAGTAAAGTTATTTGAGCTTCCGGCCAATCCCTTTCGAAATTTAAAAAGATATTTATATTGGAGCCGCGCCAGGTATAAATAGTTTGCGCCGCGTCTCCTACCACACTCAAATTTCCGCCATCCCGGGAAAGAAGTTTCAAAAACTCATATTGAACGTTATTAAGATCCTGATATTCGTCGACCAGAACATATTGATAGAGCCTTTGATATTTTTTTAGAATTTCCGGATTATTTTTTAAAACCAATACGAGTTTTTGGAGAAGGTCGTCAAAATCAAAAGCGTTGTGCCGCAAGAGACCCGCTTCGTATCTTTTATAGAACTCTTCCGCGGTCGCGCGTCCGACTCCGGCAGGCGCTTCGGTCTCGCCAATCGTCGATATTCCGTTTTTTATCGCGGAGATATAGCGATAAAATTCCGAAGGCTTTTGTTCCTTCAAAGAGAACCCCATCTCCTTAATAAGCTTTTTTATAAGATCAAAGGAATCGTGATCGTCGAATATAACAAAATCTTTTGTCCGCCCGGCGGACTCCGCTTCTGCGCGGAGAATCCTTGCCCCTAAAGAGTGGAAGGTTCCGATTAAAGGGTGGGACTTTAGGCCTCTAAGCTCGCCTTCCAAGCGATCCATCATTTCTCGGGCGGCTTTATTTGTAAAGGTGAGGGCCAGGATTTTGTCCGGCTCAACTCCACTATTAATAAGGTGAATAAGGCGGCTGGTGAGCGTCCTGGTTTTACCGGTTCCGGCTCCGGCCACTATTAATAAGGGACGCATCGGCGCCTCCACTGCTTTCTTTTGAGCCGGATTGAGTTCTGGGTTCATGATATGTTAGGGTGAATCCTCGTATGGATATGAGTCTAGGTCCAATTTTAAGGCAACTGGAAAAAGAGAAAAAGCCGTTAATCATGGCAGGCCTATTTCTCTTGGGAATAGGTATTATACGCCTAGCTGGTTCTGACCCCAAGCCCGCGAATATCATAGCTTTTTCGAGTAATCCCCAGGCTGTCCACATGGGTTTTCTGGCGGGGCAACCTTCGGCTATTCTTTTGGGGCCTAGTATAATCGGGATCGTTCCTCCTCGGGAATTAAGACTTGGGCCTGACGAGGAATCAGAGGCTTATTTTCTAGCCAAGACATCGCCCAGCGTTTCTTCGGAAAATGGCCTTCTTTCGGCTTTGAGTCCGGATTTTGGCTTATCACGGGGCGAAGGGGCCGGCTCGGGACTATTTGCTAAAATATAAGTAATGTTTAAAAAAGAGATAGCGCGAACATCGGAGGCGGAAGCCAGGTTTTTAGATGAGGAGGACAGCAATGAGTTCGCGCTGGAAATGAAGGCTGCGCGCGGAATTGAAAATGGAACTTGTGAATTAGAAATAGACAGACGAAGTCGCACGATTACGATTAAGGACAAGTCTACCGGTAAGCCAATTTTCCATACTTCCATTGCGGAATATGAGCGGTTGCTGGAAACACGGAACGTGCTCAAAAAAAGCCATCTTTACGAAATGAAGGAAGGGTTGGGCGGCGAACACTAATTTACGCGTCTTTAAATCTGTATCCCCAAGCCTCCAGAAGATCTCCAGCCGAGGTCTTTTCTTTTTGTTCCAAATCCGCGATGGTGCGGGCGGTTTTTAAAAGCCGATAGTATCCTCTGGGAGATATTTTTGTTTTATCGAGGCCTGCCAAAAACTTTTCCGCTTCCGGTTCGAGATTGGCAAAATGTTCCGTCTGTTTGCCGCTCATTTCCGAATTACAGACAAGGTTTGTCCCCGCGAATCTTTTGGCTTGTATTTCGCGCGCCAGTTCTACTTGCGCGCGCAGTTTTTCATTTTGCTTTTCTTCCGATGCGGATCCCTCCCGAAGCTCTTTCACTTTCGTGCGGAGAACTTTTACCTGCAGATCTATTCTGTCGAGGAGGGGCCCGGAAATTTTATTTTGATAACGGATAACTTCGTGGGCCCCGCAACTACATTCTTTCTCTGGGTCGCCGAAATATCCGCACTTACACGGGTTCATCGCGGCGACCAGGGTAAATTTAGCCGGGAAGGCGAGCGTCCCTTTCGCGCGGGCAACGTGCACCACTCCAGATTCCATCGGCGAACGCAACGCTTCCAAAATATTTCTTTGGAATTCCGGAAGTTCGTCCAAAAACAAAACTCCTCTGTGCGCCAAGCTGACTTCCCCCGGTTTTGGATTCGTTCCGCCGCCCACAATCGAAACAACGGAGGCGGTTTGATGCGGAGAGCGAAAAGGTCTATTTCCAATGAGGGCGCCCGGAGACATTCCTGCCGCGCTGTAGATTTTGGTTATAGCTATCGCCTCTTCGTTTGTAAGGCGCGGCAGTATTCCGGAGATGGCGTTTGCCAGCATGCTTTTTCCGGATCCAGGCGGTCCGACCATTAACAGGTTGTGGCCGCCGGCCGCGGCGATAAGCGCGGCGCGCTTTGCCTGGTGTTGACCCTTTATCTCCGAGAAGTCGGTCGCGGATGAAGGGCTTTCCTGCGCGGGGCTAAATTTCGCGGGTTCGAGCTCCAAGGATCCTTCAAGGTATTGAACCGCCTCCTTGAGCGAAGAAAGCCCGATAACTTTTATTCCCGGAACTGCCGCGGCCTCGGTTTCATTTTCTTTAGGCAACAGCAAAAAAGCTTTCCTTTCGCGGCGCGCGAGCTCAGCGATATTTAAACTTCCATGAATTGGGCGAAGTCTTCCGTCGAGCGCCAACTCCCCCGCTATGATTTTGTCTTTGGCGTCGAATTCTTTTATCTGCCCCGTCGCGGCGAGATATCCAAGCGCGATAGCCAAGTCGTATTGCGAACCATTTTTTTGGATATGGGCCGGCGCAAGGTTCACGGTTATTCTGCGATTTTCTCTTGTCGGGGGTTTGATGGCGGAATTTTTAAGCGCGGAATTAACGCGCTCCTTAGCCTCGTTCACCGCCTTGTCGGCAAGACCGACGATATTAAACGAATGAAGGCCGACCCCAAGGTCGACCTCCACTTCGATTTTTTTTGCTTCTATTCCTTCGAGCTCAGCAGAAAAGATTTTCGCCGGCATGTGATGATAATTTCTTAATTACCAATTTCTAATTTCCAATGAGCAAACCGACTCATCCGCTTCCTCCCGCCACAAACCATTACGACTTACGACAAACTCTCCTTTTTGCAGGTTTCGCAGAGATTGGATTCCGGAACAATATCCAGTATTTCTTTTTCAATATCCTTTCCGCATTTTGCGCAGACACCGTAGGTTCCATCTTTCGTTCGGGCAAGAGCCATATCAATCTCGCTCAACCTGTTTTTCAGTGTGTCCTTGATCGCAACTTTATTCGCGAAATCTTCCGACTCATCGGCTTCCTCTTCAAGTTCGCCGTCCGGCTCGGAGCCAAAGTCTGCCGGTTTTTCATTTTCTATTTCGGCAACCAACAACCGTCGCTCTTGCTCGAGCGCGGACTGATATTTTTCGATTTCCTCTTTTGTGAGCATATCGGATAGTAGAAATTCGATTTTTTTTCGACTGCTAACTTTTATGATTTTTTCTTCTAGCGAATCCTTAAAGACGCGCGAGGATTCGGAGAAACAGTTTCAGGTAGTGATCGAATTTTCACTACCCGACATAGGTCAATTATAGGGCTTTTGATTTATGGCGCAAACATGTTTTTGGGATATTGGGGATTAGTTGTGGAAAAGTCGGCTCATTCACTTTCCCGCGGGACCGCGGTTGTTCGCCTCCCGCGGGCGAACCCCGCTGTTTCTCGCCGGCGCAACCCCGACATTCGGCGGGGTCCAAGCTTGCGCCGGCTCCGAAGACTCCCGCGGAAAAGGAATTTCGCCTAAGGGGAAAACGGGCCGGGTTCCGAGGGCCCCAGTGTAAACAAAGCTCGCCCAAGGTGGTGGATCGGGTGGAAATGTTTGTCGAATGTTTGCCACCTAATAATCCGGCAATTTGATTCGGCAAACCGGCAATATATATAGATGGGTTGCCGAATACCAAAAAATGATAAAAATCGCTCAAATAAACACTGGAGACAAACAAAAGTGTTTGTCTCCAGTGAAGCGGCAAAACCCGACTGGCCCGTAAAACCTACATTCTCTTAATTTCGTTAAAAATAATGTTTGCTGATTTACACTTTTTCTAGAAGTAACAGAGATAATGTTTGCCGATTTACATCTATTTTAGATGAGTGTAAATCGGCAAACATTAGTCTTTAAATCTGTTGTTTTTGGAATAAAATCCTGACTTTACCAAAATTGGTAAAATCTTATAGGTGTGGGGCACCTCTGGATCCTCATATATTTTATCGAGCCACTCTTCAAATTGAATGGCTTTGTTGCCTATTAATGTTCTATAAAATAGAGGGACAATGATGTTTTTTAGCTGCCCAATTTCTCGGACGATAAGCATTGCCTGCGGGGCGCGTTTGCAGCCGTCATGTCCTTGGTGGTTATAGACATATATTCTATTGCTTAGACCGAGTCTATTGCGCACTGCTTCCAAAAGGGCTTTGTCGCGGTGGTGCATTTTTATTGAAAATGCCGGTATTTTTAAATGCCGTTTTTTCTGCGTAGAGAATGTAAAGGTGCCCTCTCCATCGGTTAAGCCTCTTATGTAGTCATATGTAATCTCTCTGGTCATGTTGATGTTTGCTGATTTACACTCTATGCTTATTATAATATGTTTCGCGGAGGAACTACAAACGAAAAATCGCTTGGCCGGCTTGGGGAGGATTTGGCGGTCGAATATCTGGTTGGACTCGGACATAAGATTCTCGGTCGGAATATCCGTGAGAAGTTTGGAGAGATAGACGTTCTCGCGGTAGGTAGGGACGGGACCATCCACTTTGTGGAGGTCAAAACCATCTCGGCCGGGTATGCGGATCATTCCGGAATGGAGCCGGAGGATAATCTCTCCCGGTCAAAACTCCAAAAAATGAAGAAAATGGCGGATTGGTATATGGGTGTGCATCCGGAACTCGCAGGTGATTACCAACTGGACCTTGTAGCTATAAAAATGGAAGAAAAGAGCGGTGAAAATCTCGTGAGATTTTATCCGAATATCGCGTAAATGGCGATTGACATCTGGCGCGAAGAGAGTATGATATTTGTGTTGAAGGAGTTCCGCCACGCGCGGGACTTTTTTGAAAAATATAGCTCTACGGATTACGAATATTTACCAATATACGAATAAAAAGTCGAACCCGTATAATTGGTAATTCGTAAAAATTAGTAATTTGTAGAGATTAATTTATTAATCAAATGTTTGAAATAAAAGAATTAACCAAGGCGCTCAAACAGGTCGCAGACGAAAAAGGCTTACAGCCGGAACAGGTACTCGAGGCAATCGAGGCTTCTTTGGCCGCGGCTTATAAAAAAGAATATCGCGAAAGGGGAGAGGTCATTCGCGCGAAGTTGGATCTCGAAACCGGAGAGATGAATTTCTTTCAAGTGAAGACCGTGGTGGCGCCGGATGAAGTGCGCGTCGTTGAAGAAGGAGAGGAAGAAGTCCCGGAGGCGCCAGCGGAGGAAGGCGAAGAGCCGAAGCTCCCGCGCTACAACGAAGAGCGCCACATCTTTTTGGCCGATGCTAAGAAAATTAAAAAGGATGTCGAGTCCGGAGAGGAATTATCTTTCGCGCTTCCTTTGAAAGAAGATTTCGGCCGCATCGCCGCGCAGATCGCAAAGCAAACTATCGTGCAAAAATTGCGTGAGTCCGAACGCGAATCTATCTTGGGAGAATGGAGGGGAAAAGAGGGTCAGATAGTCTCCGGAATAGTTCAGCGTTTCGAGAGGGGGCATGTCTATATAGACTTGGGTCGCGCGATTGGAGTTATGTTCGCGAACGAAACCATTCCGGGAGAGCATTATCGCCCGAGTGAAAGATTGAGATTTTTCGTTTTGGCCGTGCAGGAAGACACTCGTTTGCCGGGAATAATTCTTTCGAGATCCCATCCTAAATTTGTAAGCAAACTTTTTGAAATGGAAGTTCCGGAAATCGCCGACGGCACCGTGGAGATAAAAGCGATAACTCGCGAACCGGGCAGCCGGACAAAATTGGCAGTTGCTTCGAATGCCGCGGGAGTTGATCCGATTGGCGCCTGTGTGGGCCAGCGGGGAACTCGGGTGATGGCGGTCAATAACGAACTCGGCCAGGAAAAAATAGATATTATAGAGTGGTCCGAAGAGTCGCAGAAATTTATCGCCAATTCTCTTTCTCCGGCCAAAGTAGAGTCTGTGGAAATCTTCGATCATCACGAAGCCCGGGTTTATGTTCCGGAAGATCAGCTTTCTCTGGCTATTGGCCGAGGCGGACAAAATGTTCGGATGGCCGCGAAGCTTACCGGTTGGAGGATAGATGTTCGTTCCCAGACCAGGCCGGAAGAGATTCAAGAAGGCGGCGTCGCTGATGCTCCGGCAGATGAGATAGCTCCGGTTGAAGACGACGAACCGAAAGCCTCTTACGACTAACTTGGAAGAAAAAATAAGACAGACTTAAAACCAAAACAAATGAATAGATTGAAAAAAACGTTACTTGGATCTTTTTTTGCTCTCGGTGGATTGCTGGTGGCCGCCCTGCCTTTTGCCGCGCGGGCGAGTGAGGCTGACCTTGTCCTTCCGGATTTTAAAGCGGTTTCCTTCATGGGGGTGAGCGGCTACAACCTGCTCCTCTGGGGAATCGTCGTGTGTCTTTTGGGAATCGGTTTTGGTTTTGCTGTTTTTATGAAACTGAAGAAGCTCCCGGTGCACAAATCTATGCGAGAAGTTTCGGAACTTATCTACGAGACCTGTAAAACTTATTTAGTGACCCAAGGAAAATTTTTGGCGTTGCTTGAAGCGTTTATAGGCATAATTATAATTACCTATTTTGGCTACCTTCGGGAGTTCGAGGTCACCCGCGTGGTCATTATTTTGCTTTTTAGCATTTTGGGAATTTTGGGGAGCTATTCCGTCGCCTGGTTCGGAATCCGGATTAACACACTCGCGAATTCCCGCGCCTCTTTCGCGAGTCTTAGGGGGAAGCCCTATCCGACTTATGAAATTCCGATAAAAGCCGGAATGAGCGTCGGCGCGCTTTTGATAAGTATTGAGCTCGTGTTGATGCTTGCCATTTTGCTTTTTGTCCCGGGAAGTTATGCCGGCGCCTGTCTTATCGGCTTCGCCATCGGTGAATCTTTGGGCGCGGCGGCTTTGCGCGTTGCCGGCGGAATTTTCACGAAGATTGCGGACATTGGTTCCGATCTCATGAAAATAATTTTTGGAATAAAGGAAGATGACGCCAGGAACCCGGGAGTCATCGCGGATTGCGTTGGCGACAATGCCGGAGACTCCGTAGGGCCCACCGCGGACGGATTTGAGACATACGGCGTAACCGGAGTCGCGCTTATTACTTTTATCCTCCTTGCGGTCGCGGATGTAGTCGCGCAGGCGCAACTTTTGGTCTGGATATTCGTGATGAGAATAATGATGGTTGCGACGAGTATTGGGTCATATTGGATAAATCAGGCCTTAGCGAAATTCCGCTACAAGAACGCGGAGAAGATGAACTTCGAGGCTCCGCTCACCATTTTGGTTTGGATAACTTCAGGCGTGTCGATTTTGGCGACATATCTCGCGTCTTACTTGCTGATTCCCGAACTCGGCGACGGAACTTTGTGGTGGAAGCTAGCAACCATAATCAGCTGCGGAACTTTGGCGGGAGCTCTAATCCCGGAACTTGTAAAATTCTTTACTTCCACAAAATCCAAACATGTTAAAGAAATAATAAGTTCTTCTCGCGAAGGGGGCGCGTCCTTGAACGTCCTCTCCGGTCTTATCGCCGGCAACATGAGCGCTTACTGGATAGGGTTGGCGATGGTTGCCTTGATGGGCGTGGCGTATGGAGTGAGCGCCTTGGGACTTTCTACCATTATGATTGCTCCGGCTGTGTTTGCCTTTGGTCTCGTTGCTTTTGGCTTCTTGGGTCTCGGTCCGGTTACTATCGCGGTTGATTCTTATGGTCCGGTTACGGACAACGCGCAATCTGTTTACGAGCTTTCTACAATCGAAACCTTGCCGAACATCAAAGAAGAGATAGAAAGAGATTTTGGCTTTACTCCTAACTTCGAAAAAGGAAAAGAATTTTTGGAGGAGAACGATGGAGCCGGGAATACCTTTAAGGCTACGGCCAAGCCGGTCCTGATCGGCACTGCCGTTGTCGGAGCAACCACGCTCATCTTCTCTATTATTATGGTATTAACCGAAGGCCTGAGGCCGGAATTGGTTACCAATCTCTCGCTCTTGCACCCGCCATTCCTTTTGGGGCTTGTTACCGGGGGAGCCGTCATCTATTGGTTTACCGGCGCGTCTATGCAGGCTGTCGTTTCCGGCGCTTATCGGGCCGTAGAATTCATTAAGAAAAAAATTAAACTTGATGATTCTTCCACCAAAGCGTCTACCGAAGACAGTAAGAGAGTGGTGGAGATTTGCACGCAGTTCGCGCAGAGAGGAATGTTCAATATCTTCATGGGCATATTCTTTAGCACCCTGGCATTCGCTTCTGTCGAGCCATATTTCTTTATCGGCTATCTCATTGCTATCGCGGTCGTCGGTCTTTATCAGGCCATCTTTATGGCTAACGCCGGAGGCGCTTGGGATAACGCCAAGAAGGTTGTGGAAACAGAGCTTCGAGAAAAAGGAACTGAATTGCATGCCGCTTCTGTTGTGGGCGATACCGTGGGCGATCCTTTTAAGGACACTTCGTCCGTGGCGATGAATCCGATAATCAAGTTCACCACGCTTTTCGGTTTGCTCGCGGTGGAGCTCGCAATCACTCTATCGAGGCAAACAAGCGCGATTCTCGCGGGAATCTTCTTCCTTATCTCCGTTGTGTTCGTGTGGCGCTCGTTCTACGCGATGAGGATTAAACACGAAGGGTAAGTTTTTGCGCAGTATTTGGCGGAATCGCGGTTCGATTGCTCCTGCGGCAATCGCCCACTGCGCTCTCACCTGCGCGCCCGCAGGGACCAAGCCGCGCGGGCTCCGAGGGCTTCCGCAAACACTGCGCGGAGAGGCTGAATACGGAAAGTTGAATACAGAAATCCGAAAGCATATAATCAGAAAAACAAATGAATCTAATACCAACAGTCATAGAAAAATCTCAATACGGCGAGCGCGCCTACGACATCTACTCTCGTCTTTTGAAGGACAGGATAGTTTTCTTGGGTGGAGTAA
>CAZHBZ010000004.1:21913-63673 GCA_964530925.1 uncultured Candidatus Saccharibacteria bacterium | reverse complement strand
GTTTGATAAGAAGCGGCATTAAGCCCTCTGCCTCATACATTGTCCGGGGAGAGCCGCTGAAAACTATCCCATAATCCGCCTCATGAATATGCCCGGCTTCTTCTTTTACCATCTTGAGAACAAAGCTCGGAGTCATTAATATGCCTGAGTCGAATAACTTGCGCTCCCGCTTTATGGTTGGATTTTTTTGATTTTCCGGCGCGTGTACCATCGCTTCCAAAAATTTACCGGTATCAAAATGAACCACGTCAAATTTATTGGCGAGCAAGTTCGCCTGCGTCCCCTTGCCACTCCCCGGAGGTCCATAAAGAATAATCACTTTTTTCATAACTTAATTCTAAACCAAAACCGGATATAAAAAAATTGACAGGTGACCGCCCCCGGGGTTAGTATCGCCTTAGCATCGAATTTAGAAAGGAGTTGAAAATGGCAAAAGAGGCGTGGACCGCGACGCTAATCGTATCCAGAATCGACAAAGAAAGTATCGCGCCCATCATCTACGACACAACCCTGACCGCAGACGGCATTCGGGAAATCAAGAGAAAGCTCCTCGCCTGGGCTAAGAGGAAGCTTGCGCGATTCGGCGAGCTTGAAGGACGATACATTCAGCTCTACGCTGGCACGCGCCCGGAAGATCCGAAGATCCGTCCCGCCCTGATCGAACGCCGTCCGATCTTCTCGAACGCTAAAATCCTCATGGGAAGCCGCCCGGAAGATGCCGACCACATCTTTATGACCAAGCGCGGCTTATAGTCGTAAAACCGCAAGCGCCCCTCTGGGGCGCTTTTTAATAAAAAAGATTTTATATTTTTTTACCGCCGGCGAGAACAAAGGGTTAACCCTTTGTCGGGAAATCGCATTTTCTCCATCCACTGGCGAGAATAATCATTTCTTGAGGGTGCTTCGCAGTGTAAAAAAAGCTCGGTGCCCAGCTTGCTGGGCTTTTTTACACGAGAAACAGGGCCGACTCGTCGCAGGAACGAGTCGAGCCCGACCCTCAAAAATGATTATTCGAGCCCCTCGTATCCGCGGATCGTTAACTGCGAATTCACCTGACGCATGGTTTCCAATACCACCGCGACGGTTATCAAAAGCGAAGTGCCGCTTATCTGAAGCGCAGAAACTTTGGTTACGGTCTGCACGAGTATCGGCAATACGGCGATAAGGCCCAAGAAGACCGCGCCGGAAAGATTCACCCGAGAAAGTATTCGCTTGAAAAAAGAAGCGGTCGCTTCGCCCGGGCGAATACCGGTCACAAACCCTCCGCTGCGCTGCAGGTTCTTGGCAACTTCTTCCGGATTAAAGGTGATAGCGGAATAAAAGAAAGTGAAGGCCACAACCAAAATGAAATAAAATAGTCCGTACCAAAATTGATTGGCCAGGAACGTACTGATTGCCGTATGTAATTTAAGCCCCAAATCCGAGGAAAAAACCGAAACTATTTGCGCAAAAAATTGCGGAAAGAGCAAGACAGAAACCGCGAAGATAAGCGGTATCATTCCGGCTTGGTTAACTTTCAAAGGCAAATAACTTGAAGAACCGCCGTACATTTTATTCCCACGGATACGGCGGGCATACGCGATAGGGATCTTTCTCTCTCCCTCATTCAGATAAACGACCGCGGCAATTATACCTATTGCGATTATCGCGAAACCGACATAAGTAGGAAGCATCGCCGGAGTGTAAGAGGCAACGAGAAGTCTGAAATCAGTTGGAAGCTGGCTCACAATACCAGCCAAGATGATTAAGGAAATCCCGTTACCAACTTTCTGCTCGCTTATAAGTTCGCCGAACCAAAGCGCGAGCATGGAACCGGCGGTAATCGCCAAAATGTTTGTAAGCATTCCAAGCGGACTCGGCCGCGCGATAGCGCCCTGGGAAATCAAAAGGTTCAAAAAACCAAAGCCCTGAAGTATGGCCAAAGGAATAGTCAAAATACGGGAGTATTGGTTGAATTTGGCCTGCCCGCGAGCGCCCTCTTCATAATAGAGCTGCTTCATCTTCGGGAAGATGATAGTCAAAAGCTGCATAATGATGGTCGCGGTAATGTAGGGACCAACACCGAGCATCGCGAGCGAAAGGTTCGTCAAACCGCCTCCGGAAAAGAGGTTAAAAAAACCGAAAAGTTGGCTCGAAGCCAAAAATTGCGCGAGACGCTCGGGATCCACGCCCGGTATCGGAATTGAGGCCAGAACCCGAAACGCGACAAGAAGGCCCAAAACAATGAGAATTTTGTTGCGAAGGTCCTTTACCCGGAAAAGTTCTAAGAATTTGTTCATGGTATTTCTCTGCGAATTACGAATTGATTACTAATATACTGATTCTCAGTCTACCGGTTTACTTTTTATTAGTATATCCGTACTTATTCGCAGTTGGTATAGATTACTCTATCTTGCCGCCGGCTTTTTCGATCTTAGCCTTTGCAGGGGCGGAGACCTTAAGTCCTTTTACGGTTATAGGAATCGTGAGCTCTCCCTTGGACAGAAGCTTCGCGATACCGCGGAAATTCTTGGCAACAAGCTTCGCTTCTTTCAAGGCGGCAACATTGATAAGCACGCTGTTGTTTCCGGCCGCAAACTTTTTGAATTTGGATTCTATCGCGGAAAGATTAAAAGTCACGACTTTGTCGCTCGTCGGTTTGTTCGCAAAACCGCGAAGTTTCGGCAGGCGTTGAATAAGATCGCGTTCGGCTGGGCGAATAACGTGACCGGAACGGGACTTCTGACCCTTCTGTCCGCGTCCGGAAGTAATTCCCCTCTTGCCTCCGCGCCCCACGCGCTGCGGACGCTTTCTTCGTCCTGCAGATTTTGTAAATTCGTGTAATTGCATTTTAAGCTTGAACTTCCGCTTTCTGCGGTTTTACGAGACGAACCTTTTTAAGAGCTTCGATGGTCGCCAAAGCGTTGGTAAGTTTGTTTGAGGTTCTCGAAAGACACTTCGCGGTCGCATCTTTAATTCCTGCAAGACCCAAAACCACGCGAACCGCTCCTCCGGCCTTAAGCCCGTGACCGATCTTAGCTGGCTTAATAATTACTTCGGCTGCTCCATATTTCGCGAAAGCTTCATGAGCGATGGTGCGGCCATCTTTAAGCTTTACAAATAAAAGAGATTTCTTGGCATCTGCCTTCCCCTTCATCACGGACTGTTGGAAATCGGCGCCCTTGCCGATACCCACGCCAACACGACCCTTACCGTCACCGATAACAACGGTTGCCCGGAAACGAAAACGCTTACCGCCCTTAACCACGCGGGTTACGCGCCGCATATCCAAAACTTTTTCGTTGAACTCGTCTTTATATTGTTCGCGCGGCCCCCGGCCCGGTCCTCGTCCACGATTGTTATTATTGAACATCATTTTATATCTTTAGTCCCGCTTCTCTTGTGGCTTCGGCCAGAGCCTTAACACGTCCATGAAATCTGTAAGCGCCACGATCGAAAATAACTCCCTCAAGCTTCAGTTCTTTCGCTTTTTTGGCAATCTCTTCGCCAACGAGTTTCGCGGCATCAATTTTGGTTTTTTTACCCTTCACGAGCTCTCTCGAAGAAACAGAGGCCAAGGTCTTCATCGCCTCGTCATCGATAAGCTGCGCGTATATAAATTTATTGCTCCTGAAAACCGAAAGACGCGGAATCGCTTGAGTCCCGTGAAGCTTGGCGCGGGTGCGCTTGGCTCTCCTTTCTTTTCTTTCATAAAGTAATTTCTGTTTCATGAGATTTATGCGGCGGCGGCACCGGCTTTCTTACCGACTTTGCGCACTATTACCTCTCCTTGATAGTGAATGCCTTTGCCCTTATACGGCTCCGGCTTCTTCTGTGCGCGAATAGTCGCGGCGATTTCGCCGACCATTCCCTTATCAACACCGGTAACTTTTATCTGATTTTTCTCAACGGTTATGGTGATTCCGGCCGGAGCGGCAATCTTTATCGGATTAACGAAACCCAAAGAAAGAACAATTGTAGTCCCCTCCATCACGGCTTTATAACCAACTCCTTCTATCTCTAAAACCTTTTGAAATCCTTCTTTCACGCCGAGAATCGCATTCTTAACGAGAGAAGCTGTGGTTCCGGTGTTAGCCATGGCTTGTTTGCTATTACCGGTAGTCGTTATCTGCACCGCGTCGCCTAAAATTTCGGCTTTCACAAAAACCGGAACCTTTACGGAGTGTTCGCCCTTCGGGCCCTTAAAAACAAGCTTGCCGTCTTCTTCGCGGACGGTGACTCCCTCAAGTAATTTAATCGGTTTTTTAGCTAGTCTAGACATGTTTTTACCAAATTTCGCAAAGATATTCGCCACCGACTTTTTCTTTGCGGGCTTCTCGGTTGGTCATAACTCCTTTAGAAGTGGAAAGTATGGAAATTCCATAACCCTGCTTGATGGGCATGAGCTCCTGGTATCCTTTATAGATTCTGCGGCCCGGCTTGGAAACAAGTTTAAAATCCGTGAAATTTGGCTCTTTACCTTTGTAGGAAACCTTAACTTCCAAAAACTGTTTCTTACCTACTTCTTTTTTATGGGCGCTCCTAAGATATCCCGCGGAAACCAATATTTTTGCGAGAGCCAAATCCATGTTCGAATAAGAAGTTTGAATAAACTCTTTTCTGGCTCTGGCGGCGTTTTTAATTTTTGGAAGTAAGTCGTAATACATATTATTTACCAGGAAGATTTTTTAACACCCGGAATGTAGCCAGCAGTCGCAAGTTCGCGGAAACAGATCCTGCATATTCCGAACGCGCGCATATATCCCCTCTTCCTGCCGCAGCGAAAACAACGCCTCACAATACGAGTGGAGTATTTCGGCGTCTTTTTGCTTCTTGCGACTACGGAAGTTTTTGCCATTATTTTTTATTGGATTTCCTTCTTTTGCGCCCCTTGCCTTTTGCCTTAGCTTCCTCTCCCTTCATGAACGGAACACCAAGCTGTTTGTAAACCTCGATCATTCCATCCTTCTTATATGACTTCGGGACGATATTCACGCCAAAGGAGAAGCTGAAATGAGATTCTTCCGGATTGAGTTCTGGGAAAACGCCTTGCTCCCTGAAACCGACATGCAAAGTTCCCCGTTCATCCACGGTACCTACGGAAAGACCCTTAAAGTCATGAACGCGAGGTAATACTATTCTATTCATACGCTCAAAAAAATCAACCATTTTCTGACCACGAAGGGTAACAACCACTCCGACCACCTGGCCCTCCCTAAGCTTAAAGCCGGCAATAGACTTCTTGGCCCGGGTCTCTTTCGGCTTCTGGCCGGTTATCTCAGAAATTTGCTGCTTAATCTCCGGTAAAATTTTGTCATCAAAATTAGCCTGCTGGGAGAGCTTTCCAACTCCAACGTTGACCACGATTTTCTCTAATAAAGTTTTAGGATTAAGTTCTTTGGTCATTTGAATTAATTTGGAGCTTCGCATTTCTTACAATAACGGATCTTTAGGGAACCTTCGGAACGAAAACCAACGCGGGTCGCTTTCTTGCAGTTCTTGCAGATAAGGGCAGCGTTCGAAGCGTCCACGGCGCGCGGCAAAAGAACGGTTTCGCCGGTCTTACCCTGCTGAGTCGGACGCTTCCTTTTCTTAACGAGGTTCAATCCCTCGATTACAACTTTTCCTTCCCGCGCCGAAAGAACCAAGCCGGTCTTGCCGCGATCTTTTCCGCTCAACATTTTAATTTGGTCTCCTTTCTTTAAATTCATTGTATTTATTCGTATATCTGTATAAATTCGTAATCCATAGAGAATTACACGATTTCTTCCGCCATGGTAAATATCTTTTCATAACCGCGCCCCTTAAGCTCCCTGGGCATCGGACCGAAAACACGAGTGGAAACAGGCTCATTCTTTGCGTTTATTATAACTGCCGCGTTCTCATCAAAGCGGAGATAGGTTCCGTCAGCCCTCCTAAAGGGAGCCTTGGCGCGCACCACAACACAGCGGACGATGTCCTTTTTCTTGGTGGCTTTCCGCGGTTCCGCGGATTGGACGGAGGCGACAAATATATCCCCTATCCTCGCATAACGATGTCGGGTGCCTCCAAGTATGCGGAAACAGCGCACGAGCTTTGCGCCCGAGTTATCCGCGACTTTTAGGATGGACCGTTCTTGTATCATTATTATTTATAGAGTGAGCTTATCGAATCTATTTTATCTTTTCCACTATCTTGAATCTCTTTTCTTTGGAAAGAGGCCGGGTTTCTTCGATTATTACTACATCACCAACCTTATAAGCGTTCTCTTCGTCATGAGCCTTAAACCTCTTGGTGACTTTGTAGAGACGCTGATATTTCGGGTGCTTCCTGGTTCCAGATACCGCAACCACGCGGGTCTTCGTCATTTTATCGGAAACCACGATTCCTTGGATCCTTCTTTTTTTAGGCTGTTTATCCATTTTGGTTTAAAAACGTCGAAAGCCTCGCGATTTTCTTCCTGAGAGCTCGCGGGGTCCTGACATTATTGAGTTTTCCGGCTCCCAAGTCAAACGTAGCCTTCCTCAATTCGGCTTTGGTCTCGTTAAGCTCTTTCAAAAGCTCAACTTTTGGCTTGGTCCTCAATTCTTGAATTTCTTTGGATTTCATATTACTTGGATATGAATTTTACGGTAAACGGCATTTTATGTCCGGCTCGACGCAGAGCTTCCTTGGCTGTCGTAAGCGATACGCCGTCGATTTCAAAAATGATACGCCCAGGGCGGACTGGGAAAACATAGCGGTCCACAGAACCTTTTCCACCACCCATAGTAAGCTCAGGCGGACGGGCGGTCACCGGTTTGTCGGGAAAAACACGGATCCAAAGACGTCCTTCGCGTTTCAAGAAATTCGTTATGGTGCGGCGTCCGGCCTCTATCTGGCGGGAGTTGAGCCAAGCGGATTCCATAGCCTTCAGACCGAATTTTCCAAAAGCCAAAGTCAGCCCGCGGGTCTCAACCGTTCTTTTCCTCGAGCGTCCTTTATGCCACTTCCTGTGTTTTACTTTTTTTGGTACGAGCATGGGAGTTTACTTGGTTTCTTTCTTTTTCCTTTCGAATATTTCGCCCTTATATATCCAGACTTTGATTCCGTTCGTTCCATAGGAAGTGTGCGCGGTCGCGGTCCCGTAATCTATATCCGCGCGCAAGTTCTGAAGAGGCAAGGCGCCAAATTTCAAGACTTCGCGGCGGGAAATTTCGTTTCCATCGATACGTCCGGAGACCAATATCTTCGCTCCCTTCGCTTCTCTGTTTTGGCCGATGAAATCCAAATACTTTTTCATCGTACGGCGAGTGGACATTCTTTTTTCGATATCCCAAGCAATCTGTTGCGCGGTGTATTCGGCCGAAATTTCCGTCCTCTTAAGCTCCTCGATATTAACGCTCAAAGGAACCGGCTGTTTTTCCTCGCGAACTTTGCGAATGGCGATATCGATAGCTTTGGTTAAATCTTCCACCCCTTTTCCTCCGCGGCCAATAACCAAACCGGGCTTCGCGGCTTTGATATAAACACGAACATTTGAAGCGGTTCGCTCTATCTCAATAGAGGCGACTCCGGAAAGAGCGATTTTTTCGGCAACGGTCTTTCTAATAGCTTCGTCTTCCATCAAAAAGCGTGCATACATCTTGGATTTCGGGATAGAGGTCTTCTTTCCTCCTTTTTCCGGAGGCAAAGCAAAAAACCACCTGGAAGACCAATTCTTGTTTATTCCTGTCCTGAAAGATTTTGGATTTATTTTTTGACCCATTGTTTTCTATTCTCCGCCTTTAGTATTTGGCGCACCTTTATTGCCGGTATTCCGCTGGAAGACTTTCTTGAAGAATCCTGGATTTCTCGGTCTCTGCGGCTTTTCGATACTGCCTTCCTTTTTGGTTTTCTTCTTGCCTTCTTCGTGAGACAAGTGCTTCGTCTTCTTGTGAACTAATATCTTGTAGCGAGAATTTTTGATTTTCTTGTCTTCGGCCAAAATCAAAGTAATGTGGCTCATCTTCTTCTGTATCTCCGCCATAGAACCTTGGGCGCGGGCCATAAAACGCTTAAGCATCGGTCCTCCATCCACGCGAATAGATTCTATCTTCAATATTTCCATATTAAGCTTGCCCTTAGCCTTGGCCGCCGCAACCGCGGAACGCAATAATTTCAAAATCGGCTTGGCCGCGCGCTTGCTTATGAAAAGCAATTGGGCCTCGGCTTCGTTTACACCCATGCCGTTAACCAGGCTCGCAACCAAACGAACTTTTCTCGGGGCCATCCTAAGGTAGTTTAACTTCACAACCTGCTTCTCCCCGGCGCTAATCGGAGATTCAGAAACTGCCCGCTTTTCGCGGCTGAGATTCTTCCTCGGTTGTTTAGCTTGGTTGCTCATTTTGTGGAATATTACTTGAATAAAAGATTACTTTTTAGCGGGAGAGGCGGCGGGGGCGGCGGCCTTCTGCTCGATTTCTTTCTGCATCTTTCCGCCGTGGCGAGTAAATTTGCGGGTCAAAGAAAACTCTCCGAGCCTGTGCCCGACCATTTCCTCCGCGACTCTGACTTCGATAAAATCTTTTCCGTTATGGACGGCAAAGAGATAGCCCACCATTTCCGGAGAAATTTCCGAAGCTCGCGCCCAAGTCTTTATCGCCGGACCTTCCGGTTTTTGCTTGGCAATCTTCTCGAGGAGATTCTGGTCCACATACGGACCTTTTTTGATTGAACGTGACATTATATTTGTATATTAGTACTGATTCGTAATCGGTATAAATTACTTTTTGTTCCTTCTTTTTACTATTAAGCGGTTAGTCGGCTTTCTCTTTGCTCGAGTCTTTCTACCGCCGGTAATATTACCATAGACATCTTTCGGGCGCTTGGTGCCGCGAGGCTGAGAGCCTTCACCGCCACCGTACGGGTGATCCACCGGGTTCATCGCGGAACCACGAACGGTCGGACGAATGCCCATGTGGCGCGATCTCCCGGCCTTGCCGATATTAACGAGGTTATGCTCGATATTCGAGAGTTGGCCCAAAGACGCGAATCCTTCCCAGAGGACGTGCCGAACTTCGCCGGACGGCATTTTAAGGTCGGTATAACCATCGGCGTTCGCCAAAACCTCGGCGTAGCTTCCAGCGGAACGAATTATCTTTCCACCTTGGCCCGGCTGAAGCTCGACATTGTGGACCTGATAACCTACCGGAATATTTTTAAGTTTCATCCTGTTTCCGTTCTTGAGCGGAGTAGATTCAGCGATAGTAAGAGTCGCGCCCTTAGTGATGTTGTGCGGAGCAAGAATATAGGCGCGAGAATCATTTTCATATTTAACCCGAGCGATGAAAGCGGTGCGATACGGATCATATTCCACGGTTTCAACCAAGGCCTTGCCCGGCTTCATTTTCCAATCGATTATGCGATATATCTTTTTATTCCCTCCTCCCTGGTGGCGTTGGGTGATACGCCCGGCGGAATTGCGGCCTGAACTCTGCTTAATTTTCTTAAGTAGGGATTTATATGGCTTGTCCCCGGTAAGGAGTTTCTTATACTCCACATTGGTGGCCTGCCTTCTTGATGGACTTGTTGGATTATGAGCTTTCATGGGTATTCTCTACAGATTACTGATTTATTACGAATATACGAATTAATGATTATTTTGTTTGAGCGGTATCTATTTTTTCGCCTTCTTTAAGAGTTACCACGGCTTTCTTATATTCCTTCTTGCCGCCAATCTTAAAACCATAACGTTTGGCGCGGGAATAGGAGCGAATGGTATTGACGTCAGCAACTTTAACGCCGTAGAGCGATTCTATCGCTTTCCTTATTTCCGGCTTGGTGGCGCCTTTCGCTACCATGAAAACGTATTTGCCGCCTTCCTGCATTATTGTGGCCTTTTCGGTAAGACCGATTTTTCTGATCAAAAGTGTGTCTGCCATTTTATATCTTGTAGTGGTTAGCGATAGTTTCCACGGCCTTTTCCTCGATAAGCAAATGCTTGTAGTTCAAAATATCGTAGACATTGAGTGAGTTGGAATCCAAAACTTTGGCCTTCGGTAAATTGCGGGTAGCTCTCGAAAGATTTTTGGTTTCGGCTCCATAAACCAAAAGCGCGTCATATTTCTTGGTGGTCTTTGGCCTCCCGATAAGCGCGGTCAAAGCGGTCGCCATAAGAGCGGTCTTCGGCTTTTCAATATCAAAAGCTTTCACGATCTTTATCTCGCCATCTTTAAATTTCCTCGAAAGCACCGAGAAGAGGGCGGCTCGCTTCATTTTTTTATTAACTTTCTGGGTATAATCCCTTTCCTTTGTCGGGCCGTGAGATTTACCGCCGCCTTTCCAAATGGGCGAACGAATGGAGCCGTGCCTGGAACGGCCGGTTCCTTTCTGCTTCCAGGGCTTCTTACCGCCACCGCGGACTTCTCCCCTGCCTTTGGCGTGCGCCCAAGGACGGCGGAGATTCGCCATCTGAGCCAAAACAACTTGCTTAACGAGTCCCGGATTCCAGGAAACTCCGAAAACCGACTTCGGCATTTCGATTTT
This sequence comes from uncultured Candidatus Saccharibacteria bacterium, assembly GCA_964530925.1. Taxonomy (GTDB): domain Bacteria; phylum Patescibacteriota; class Minisyncoccia; order UBA6257; family 2-01-FULL-56-20; genus LiPW-15. The sequence continues at coordinate 53,209 of CAZHBZ010000004.1, read as the reverse complement.
ACCGACAGCCTTATTGTTAAAGTCAAAAACTTCCGCCTCCATAGAACCTAAGGCGACGGCCTTCGGCTTTCTTACGGACGGAGCTTTTTTAGTTTTTTTGGAATCAGTAGCCATATTATTAAAAGTTCAAATTATAAAGTTCAAATGCCAAATCAAACCCAAAACTTAAAGAGTTAAAATTTGGATTTTTAGACTTTGACATTGATTTGATATTTGCCATTTGAAATTTGGATTTAATCGTTTATTTTAACGATTTCAAGCACTCCATTGATTGCGCCAGGAACCGCGCCTTTTATGAGAAGCAAATTCTTTTCCGGATCAACTCCGACGATAGTCAAATTGGTAACGGTAACGCGGGTGTCGCCCATGTGTCCGGCCATTCTGTGTCCGGGGGTAACGCGCTGCGGAGCGGTCGCGCCGATAGAACCGACGGCTCTTTGGCGATTTTTCTGACCGTGAGTGGCGGGACCGCCGTGGAAACCATGGCGTTTAACCGCGCCCTGATAACCGCGTCCCTTCATTGTGCCGGCAACTTTGACGATATCTCCTTCTTTAAAGACCGAAACGTTTATCTCGGAGCCTTTCTCTAAAGAAGAATCGCTCGTCTTGAATTCTTTTTTGGTGCGTCCAAGCTGAACCTGAACCGCATTATATCCGTCTTTTTCCTCAGTACGGACGATGGAAACCTTGTTTGGAGCGGCCGAAATCAAAGTAACCGGAATAATCTTCCCGTCCTTCCAGATCTGAGTCATTCTAAATTTTTTGCCAAGTATGAACATAAATTCGTATATTCGTATTTATTCGTAATCCGTAGAGATTAACAAAAAACCGCCCAAGGAATTCCCGGGCAGCCGGAATCCCTTGTGAAATCCTGGATAGTCCATGGACTGTCCGGACCATTAAAGCGACTAGGATATGTTAAGCGATGAACGATTCTTTGTCAACTGGTTCCGCTTTCCCGTTTTTTAGGAACAGCGTTCGCTCTCTCCGGCGGAGAGCGCCGCCTGAATCTCTCGATAATTTCTCCGCAATAGCGGAGGCCCAAGCAAATTATCGCTCCGATGCCTCCTCTTCAAACGGGAAAGTTCCACGAGGGCAGAGAAATGCGCTATACAAAGGGCCTGGCGGGATTCTTAATGAAAAACCGCCCCAAAGGGCGGCGCTGAAAAATAACTCTTCCTATTCATTTTAATCATCCTCGGTCACTCCGAAACGTTCGACGAGCCTCCAGGTGGAATCCCTACCAGAACCCCTGATGCGTTTCACGTGGCCCAAATCCTCAAGACACTTGAGCGATCCTTGGAGCCCTCCCGTGTCGCAAGTGCTTAGGCCCATGCGATCGGCAAGACTTAGAACGCTCGCTTCCCCGCCAAAGCTGTCGAGGACGTTCAAAATGATCTCCTGTCTCTTATTCAAGGTGCGCCTCCTCAACCGTTTCTCTCTGGAGAGGATATGCCTTTCCTTAAAATTGTGCAAACAAAAACCCGCCTCATCGGCGGATTTTTGTAGGTCGTTTAGATCAGTTTAATATCGACATCGACACCGGCGGGAAGATTAAGATTCGAAAGCGATTCTATTATCTTCGCGCTGGGGTTCAAGATATCAATAAGACGCTTGTGGACCCGAAGCTCGAACTGTTCTCTCGAGTCCTTGTGGACAAAAGTAGAACGGTTCACCGTATACTTCTTCATTTCTGTGGGAAGAGGTATCGGCCCGACTATTTGCGCATCGTTCTTCTCGGCAGTCTCAATAATCTGTCGGGTAGAGTTATCGATGAGCTTGTGGTCGTAAGCGCGGATGCGCAAGCGAAGCTTCTGGGAAAATTCTTCTTTCTTTTTTGCCATGAGTACATGCTCTACGGATTACTAATTTAACTAATTACTAATAAATCTCTATTCGTATATTAGTATCTATTCGTAATCGGTAGAGGGTAAATTTACTGCGTTTAAGAGCTACTTACCCCGTGGCCGCCCATAGGCGGCTTTTACGGGGCTTCGTGATTGCTAGGCGTTGATCTTGGTGATAACACCGGCACCAATCCCGATTTTGCTGAAGTAAAACTTCTTGCAAAATCGAGGATCCGCGATTCCGGCAAAGTCGGAATCGGGACCGTTGGTTATGCGTTAATCTTTGTGATTACGCCAGCTCCAACTGTTTTGCCGCCTTCTCTGATGGTGAAGCGCTGCTTATCTTCCAAAACTACCGGAGAAATAAGTTTCGCTTTGAGTTTGACGGTATCGCCAGGCATAACCATTTCGGTTCCTTCCGGCAAAGTAACTTCACCGGTCACATCAGTCGTCCTGATGTAGAACTGCGGCTTATATCCCTTGAAAAACGGGGTATGCCTACCACCTTCCTCCTTGCTAAGTACGTAGACTTCGCAATCGAATTCGGTGTGCGGGGTAACAGAACCCGGTTTCGCGATAACCTGACCGCGCTCCACGTCTTCTTTCTTCAAACCGCGGAGAAGGATTCCAACGTTGTCGCCGGCCTGACCTTCATCCAAAAGCTTGTTGAACATTTCAATGCCGGTCACAACCGTCTTTTGAGTCGGCCTGAGACCGATAATTTCGCACTCTTCGTTAACTTTAACCTTTCCGCGCTCCATGCGGCCCGTAACAACGGTTCCGCGACCTTCGATCGAGAAAATATCCTCGATGGGCATAAGGAACGGTTTATCCAAGTCGCGAACAGGTTCGGGGATGAAATCATCGAGGGCCTGCACGAGATCCAAAATCGGTTTCGCTTCCGGGCTATTAACATCCGTAGTCTCCAAGGCTTTCAATGCCGAACCGCGAATAACCGGGGCGGTGTCGCCAGGGAACTCATATTTCTTGAGGAGTTCGCGAACCTCGGATTCAACGAGGTCAACGAGTTCCGGATCATCAACCATATCCACCTTGTTCAGAAAGACTACGATTTGCGGCACGCCAACCTGGCGGGCAAGCAAGATGTGCTCTCTCGTTTGAGGCATCGGGCCATCGGTCGCGGCGACCACAAGGATCGCGCCGTCCATCTGGGCGGCACCGGTAATCATGTTTTTGATGTAGTCCGCGTGGCCAGGCGCGTCAATGTGCGCGTAGTGCCTCTTTTCGGACTCGTACTCGGAGTGATGGATCGCAATAGTGATCCCACGCGCTTTCTCTTCCGGAGCGTTGTCGATATCACCGACACCCTCTGATTTCTTCGCCAAACCCTTCATGTGAAGCACATGAGTGATGGCCGCGGTCAGAGTGGTCTTGCCGTGGTCAACGTGGCCGATAGTGCCGACGTTAACGTGTGGCTTTCCGCGTTCAAATTTTGCTTTTTCTGCCATTCGTTTTTATTTATTTTTTAAACGGGGTGACCTAAACCCCGCAGTGTCTCTTATTGTATACAAATAAGCACCTATGTCAAGGATTCCGCTTTCTTATTTTAGAGGACCAGCGCTCCCCTCCCTCCTGTCGCAAAAAACAGCTTTTGCAAACAAAAACCCACCTCGGCGGTGGGTTTCACTTTTTCTTATTTTCTCTTTCCAGAAACAATCTCTGCTTCGATATTCTTCGGTACGGGCTCGAAATGGTCGAATTCCATAGTAAAGCTTCCCCTGCCCTGAGACATGGAGCGAATTTCTGTCGCGTAACCGAACATTTCAGAAAGCGGGATCTTCGCGTCCACAACCTTGATAGTCCCCCTGTCGCTAAGCTGTTCGATCTTGCCGCGCTTCGCGTTCACATTGCCGGTGACTTCACCCATGAAGTCCATCGGCACAAGGATCTGCACTTTCATGATCGGTTCAAGAATAACGGCCTTCGCGCGCTTGGTAGCTTCCTGGAGCGCCATCGAAGCAGCCATTTTGAAAGCGGCTTCGGAAGAGTCCACTTCGTGGTAGGAGCCGTCGAAGAGAGTGACTTCTACGTCTATCATCGGATAGTGAGCGACAACTCCCCTGTCCAACGCTTCCTTAACGCCTTTTTCGATAGGAGAAATAAATTCCTGAGGGATAACGCCTCCCTTGATGTTGTTGATAAATTCAAAACCCTTGCCACGCTCGAGCGGTTTGACCGAAAGCCAACAGTGTCCGTATTGACCGCGTCCACCGGACTGACGGATATATTTTCCTTCCGCTTCCGCCTCGCCCAAAATAGTTTCTTTGTAGGCAACCTGCGGACGGCCGACATTCGCTTCCACACCAAACTCGCGCTTCATGCGGTCTACGATAATTTCCAAATGCAATTCACCCATACCGGAGATGATCGTCTCCCCCGTATCCGGGTCTCCGTGAACCTTAAAGGTCGGGTCTTCTTCCGCCAGGCGGCGCAAAGCATTACCCATTTTTTCCTGGTCAGCTTTGGTCTTTGGCTCGATTCTGATTCCGATAACCGGTTCCGGGAAGGTAATCGCCTCGAGGATCACCTGATTGTCCGGATCGGTGATGGTATCTCCGGTCGTGGTGTCCTTAAGGCCGACGATAGCGGCGATTTCTCCGGCATAAACTTCATCCACTTCTTCGCGGTCATTGGCGTGCATACGCACAATACGTCCAACACGCTCTTGAACGCCCTTCGTGGTATTCATTATATAAGAGCCTTTTTTCAAAACTCCGGCGTAAACCCGGAAATACGCGAGAGAGCCGATATAAGGGTCGGCGGCGATCTTAAAGGCCAAACCGGTAAAGGGTTCGGAGTCGGATGCGGCTCGGAGTATTTCCTCTCCAGTCGAAACGTTGTGTCCTTTGGTCGGAGGAATATCCAACGGAGACGGAAGATAGTCCACCACCGCGTCCAACATAAATTGAACTCCTTTATTTTTTAAAGCGGTTCCACAAAGGACCGGAACAATCTTGTTGTCGATAGTAGCCTTGCGCAAAGCTTTTTTAAGTTCGTCCAAAGTAACCTCTTTTCCTTCCAAATATTTGGCCATCAAGGCGTCTTCGGTATCCACTATCTTTTCGATAGCGTCGTGGCGATATTTTTCCACCTCGGATTTCATATTTTCCGGAATCGGAATCTCCACTATCTTTTCACCGCGTTCTCCCTGAAACTCATAAGCTTTGTTGCCCAAAAGATCCACAATTCCCTTAAAATCGGACTCAGCCCCTATCGGAAGCTGTATCGGAACGGCATTCTTCGTAAGACGCTCATGGATGGAGGCAAGGCTCTTCAAAAAGTTTCCGCCCATTCGGTCCAGCTTGTTGATAAAACAAGCGCGCGGAACTTTATAATCGTCCGCGTAGTGCCAGTTGGTTTCGGATTGCGGGTCCACGCCGGAAACACCGTCGAAAACTACGACCGCGCCGTCCAAAACGCGCAAAGACCTCTTTACTTCCACGGTAAAGTCTATATGTCCTGGAGTGTCGATAAGGTTGATGCGATGTTCAAAATTCTTATCCCCCTTCGCATAGGTCGGGGTCCAAAAAGCGGTGGTCGCCGCAGAAGTTATGGTAATACCGCGCTCTCTTTCCTGTTCCATCCAGTCCATAACCGCGGCACCTTCGTGCACTTCTCCAATCTTGTGAGAAACGCCAGTATAAAAAAGCACGCGTTCGGAAACGGTAGTCTTTCCGGCATCAATGTGGGCGATAATTCCAATGTTCCTGACTTTTTCTATCGGGTATTGTCGGGGCATGGCAGTTAGCGGGCAAAGTGAGCGAAAGCGCGGTTCGCTTCGGCCATTCTGTGAGTGTCCTGTTTCTTCTTGATGGCAGTTCCTTCGTTTTTGGCGGCGGCGATTATTTCGTTCGCAAGTTTCTCGGCAATCGGCTTACCTTTTCCGGAACGAGCCGCATCAACCATCCAGCGCAAAGCCAAAATGAATTTGCGGGAAGGGGTAACTTCGCGGGGAACCTGATAGTTCGCTCCGCCGACGCGGCGGGAAGCGACTTCCAATATAGGAGAAGCATTTTCCACGGCTCTTTCAAAAACAACTATCGGCTCTTCCTTGGTAACTTCTTTGATTATCGCAAAAGCATCGTAAACATCGCGTTCGGCCACGGACTTCTTTCCGTCGCGCATAATATAATTAATAAGCCGGCTCACATCTATGCGGCCATGCACGGTGTCTCCTTTATAGTGCTTTTTATAAACTCTCTTTTTTCTCATTTGGAAATTGGATATTAGGAATTAGGATTTGCTACTTATTTTCCCCCTTTGGATTTCTTTGACCCGTACTTGGAACGCTGTTGCTTTCTGCCATCTACGCCGGAAGTATCCAAGACTCCGCGCACAACGTGATAGCGAACACCCGGAAGATCTTTCACGCGACCCCCGCGGATAACAACAATAGAGTGCTCCTGAAGATTGTGGCCTTCTCCCGGGATATAGGCGGTGGTTTCCATGCCATTCGTGAGACGCACGCGGCAAACTTTACGCAAAGCGGAGTTCGGCTTCTTTGGGGTGGTGGTGAAAACCTTAAGGCAGACCCCTCTCTTAAAAGGAGCCGGAGAATTCACGGGCTTGTTGTGAATGTGGTTGAAATAGTATGAAAAAGCCGGAGACTTAGTCTTCGCTTTCAAAACTTTCCTTCCGCGTTTTACGAGTTGATGAATTGTAGGCATATCAAGCGAATAAAATACTTTCCAAGCCAAGAATACTTAGAATAATATCTTGAACGATTTTAAGCAATAGCGAGGCCAAAGTCAAGGATTACGCTCTCTCGTTTTCGGGGACCGGCGTTCAATTTGCTCCTGCGACAAATTGCCGCCTGTATCTCGGCATTTTGACCCCGCCCCAGGCGGGGTTTCCAAGCTCAAAATGCCTCCGATGGCTCCCCGCAAAACAAGAGAGCTCCATTAAGTAAGCAAGAAGGAAAGGCACGGAGCAACCTCCATGGGAAGGGCAAACACACATTGCAAAGAAAAAACATTATTAAAAAACCGCCCATGGGCGGAACCGATCTTGGCAGGCTTCCATAACGCCCGGGCCAATCAGGTCGCTTCATTGGAGCAGAAAGAAAAAAAGCCCCGCTTTTCTCGCCTCGCAAAGTTCTGCGAAGCGGGTCAGCGGGACGCCTTTCATTCCTTCTTCCCGAACTTCAGCTGAGCCACCACAACCCGTCCGTTATCTTCCGCCCCCAAGAAATAGACAGAGTATCCTTCCTCGGTCGCCTCCTCCTCGATACAATCAAACCCATAGAAGTCGGACTCCTCGTCTTCCACGACAGAAAATTTTTCTACATTCTGAACCGAGAGTAAAATCTTTCCGCTTGGCGCATAATACGTCATGGAAACACTCTTCGCCTCAAAAGGATCATTCTCTGAACTTTCCGGTTCTTCGCTCGCTTCCTGATTCTTTATGAGTCTAAACCTGAGAGGGGGCTTTAAAGTTTCGTTGGCCATACGCCACCTCCGAATTCATGTGGTTTGTTCTAAATATTTTATACGGTAAGCGGACCCTCAAGTCAACTACAAATTAAGTCCCGTGAACAGCGCGAAAAGTCCGTTGATTATCGGACGCAAAACAGAAAAACCGAAAAAGATAAAGAGGAAGATGAGTATCATTCCGTTTCGCTCCAATGCCACCAGAAACTTGAAAGTCCTTTCCCCTTCTGGGAGTATCGCCATCAAGACCTTGGAGCCATCAAGCGGCGGAATAGGCACCAGATTAAAAACTCCAAGCGAAATATTCGCAAAGACTATTCCCGCGAAGAGCGCGGGCAAAATATCATTTTCTGTCATTCCATAAATAAAACTCAATCTGACCGCGAGGCCGAAGATAAATGCCAAAAGAAAATTGCTCAAGGGGCCGGCCGCCGCTATCTTCGCCGCGCCCGTGCGAGGATTTTTTAAATTCATCGGGTTATATGGCACAGGCTTGGCCCAACCGAAAAGAACCGGCGAATTTGTGAATACCAAAATAAGCGGCAGGAGGATCGAACCGAAAATATCTATGTGGCTTAACGGATTCATGGTGAGCCGTCCGGCATTCCTCGCCGTCGGGTCCCCCAATTTTTCCGCCACAAATCCGTGCGACACCTCGTGCACCATCACGGAAAATACTAGAACCACCAATCCGAATATATGAGCTAAGTCCATTTGATTATTGTAACTTATTCTAACGACAGGCTGGCCTTGGTTCGCCCCGCAGATTGCCCAACTGTCTATGTGCCCCCGGAGAGGATCGAACTCCCACCTACTGGTTCGAAGCCAGTTATGATATCCATTTCACCACGGGGGCAATCAACGGGATAAAAAGCCAAGTTATTTGAGCGGAGCCTGTCCCGTTGGATAACTTGTTATCCTATCGGGAAGCGCATTTTATTGAATATACAACAATTTCCCGTTTTGGCCAACATTGGCCCTGCGCTTCACACACCTTTATTTTTTCAAAAGCGCAAGTATAATCTATAGTGTTGTAATCGGATGCACCCATAGCTCAGCTGGTAGAGCAGCTCGCTCTTAACGAGAAGGTCCAAGGTTCGATCCCTTGTGGGTGCACAGACTCCGCTATCTCATTTCGAAGAGCGCGCTCCGGGCCGCTAGGCCAAGTCATACTCTCTTCGAAATGAGATAGCTCCGTAGGGGAAATAAGGGGCGGGTGAGACTCCCTTACGGGCATACACAGAAACAAAATTCCCCTTTCGCAGGGATTTTTTGATTCTCAAGCCTTTACGCCGCTTTTTTTAACTCCTCCCTTGGCGAGCGTTCCATCCCCAGGGCAGTGAAAACCAAATCCGCAGCCTCCTCATATTTTTTGGCTCGGGCAAGCGCGCGAATATCCTCGTGTTCCGGCGCGTCAATAATGTCGCTTAAATGCTTAGCAAACTCGTGAACTAGTTCGGAAAATAAAATTAAGTTCTCCGCGTCACCCTCGTGCGCCTTTTGGAATTCGCCGATAATTATCCGCTGAAGCGGATTTCTATATTCCAGCTCCAATCTATATTTATCTCCCTCAAAATTTACAACTTCACCCATACTTTAATTTTAGCAGAATACCTGTTATAATTCGCCCGTGTTAACACTCGCGACTCCCCTCTCTCAAATCAGAGGTATCGGACCGAGCGTTATCTCCAAGCTAAAAAATTTGGAGATATTTACGGTTGGCGATTTGCTTTGGCATTTCCCTTTCCGTTATGAAGATTTTTCCAAAGTCTATAACATCGCCGAACTGGAACCCGGCCAGCAAGCAACTATTAAAGGCGTTGTGGAAAACGTTTCCATACGCCGGGCCTGGCAACGGAGAATGTTTATAACCGAAGCTATAATTTCCGATGACACGGGCTCTATCCGCGCGGTTTGGTTTAACCAACCGTATTTAAAAAATGTTTTGATAACCGGCCGCCGGGCCAATTTCGCCGGCAAAGTTTCATTCTCCGACGACCAAGAAATATATTTGAGCCATCCGACTTTCGAGATGATTCAAAATGAAGAAGAAAGCACGCGCCATACAGGACGCTTAGTCCCCGTTTATCCGGAAACCCGAGGGATTACATCCAAAATGCTTCGCACCTACATCCAGCAGATTCTCTTGGGACTAAAGCGCCCCGAGGAATGGATTCCGGAGGAAATCCTGGAGAATCTGTCTCTCCCAGAAATTAAATCCGCGCTTGAGGACGCGCATTTTCCGAAACACATAGACGATTCGTATTTGGCCAAACGGCGCTTCGCGTTCGAGGACCTTTTTTTGCTCCAGATCTGGAATCTCACCCAGAAACTGAAACTCGCCGAAGAGAAAGCTCCGGGACTATCCGCAGATATAGAATGGTTAAAGTCCAACCTCGCGAAACTCCCTTTTGAACTTACCCAGACTCAAAAAAGGTCTCTCTGGGAAATAGTTAAAGACATAGGCGAGGAGCGTCCGATGAACCGCCTGCTCCAAGGAGATGTGGGTTCCGGTAAAACGGTTATCGCCGCCTTATCAGCGCTTATAGCCCACAAGAACGGCTACATGACTGCTTTCATGGCCCCGACCGAGGTTCTAGCCAAACAGCATTTTGAAACGCTCAAAAAACTTTTCAAAAACGTAAATCCCGAAGACCAAGCGGCCGTTGCGCTCCTGACCGGTTCCGAGGCCAAGATCTTTTATGAAAACGATCTGGAGTCGGAAACTACGAAATCCGCGCTCACACAAAAAATAAAAAAAGGCGAGGTGGGAATCGTTATCGGCACGCACGCCCTAATCTCCGATAAAACTTCCGCCTCTTTCGGCAGCAAAGGCCTCGGACTTGTGATAATCGATGAACAGCACCGCTTCGGTGTTAAACAAAGAGCCAAGCTCGCCGATCCGAAAAAAGGATTCTTCCCCCACTTCCTGTCCATGTCCGCGACCCCGATTCCCCGCACCGTGATGCTTACCATCTTCGGCGACCTAGATGTCTCTGTGATATCCGAGCTTCCTGTGGGGCGTAAAAAAATAGTTACCGAAATAATCCCTCCCGAAAAACGTCCGGTGGCTTATAAACTCATCCGTGAAAAAATAAAAGAGGGCCGTCAGGCTTTTGTCGTGTGCCCGCGCATCGACCCCTCCGAAGAAGAGCCTATTGCCGCGCGTGAAAAAACTCGAAAGAAGTTTGAACTAAAGTCCGTCAAAGAGGAATACGAAAAACTTTCTAAAACCATTTTTCCGGATCTAAAAGTGGCCATGCTCCACGGCCAAATGAAGCCGAAGGAAAAAGAACAGATCATGAAGGATTTCCATTCCGGAAAAACCCAGATTTTGGTTTCTACTTCAGTCATCGAAGTCGGCGTGGATGTGCCCAACGCCGCCATCATGATGATCGAAGGTTCCGATCGTTTCGGCTTGGCCCAGCTCTATCAACTTCGGGGTCGCATCGGGCGCGGCGAACACGAATCTTTCTGTTTACTTTTGACCGACTCTCTGAACGATGAAACAAATGCGCGGCTCAAAGCTATCACCGAAGCGCAAAACGGGTTCGAGCTTGCGGAACGCGACTTACAGCTTAGGGGCCCAGGACAATTTATGGGCGAAGAACAAACCGGCTTCCCGGATATCGCCATGCAATCTTTGCAAAACGTGGAGCTCGTAAAATCTTCGCGCGAAGCCGCGGCGAAAGTTTTGACTGCCGACCGCAGTCTTTCCGCTCAACCCTTTCTCGCGGAAAAACTGGACGAATTTATAAAGAAAATTCACGCAGAATAACTGCGAGAGAGTATATAGTGTTTTGTATAAAGTATTAGGCATCCATACCAAATACTTCATACTCGATACAAAATACTAAAAATTGCTATCCCCTAGTCAAAAAGAAAATAACCAAACCTAAAGCACTCGCAATCGCGGAAATTATCCAAAAACGCATCGTGATTCTGGATTCGTGCCAGCCGATGGCCTCAAAGTGGTGATGTATCGGGGAAGACAAAAATATTTTTTTACCACCGCGAAGTTTTTTGCTGGTCAGCTGGATTATTACCGACAAAGACTCGATTACGAGAATCAATCCAAAAAGAGGTAGGAGCAATGTGGTATTGGTAAGCATGGCGATTATGCCCATAGTGATACCGAGCGCCATAGAACCTGTGTCGCCCATAAAAAACCTTGCCGGATAAATATTAAACCAAAGAAAAGCGAGAAGACTCCCGACCAATACGGCTGCGAAGGCAGCCAAGTCGTAGCGACCGAGCACAAAGGCCACAGCCGCAAAAGAAATGAATGCGAAAAGAGATACCCCTCCCAAAAGCCCGTCTAGGCCGTCGGTTTCATTCGCGGAAAAAGCCGTGGCAATTATAACAAACATAAAGAGCGGTATGTACCACGGCCCTATCGATATCGCTCCCAAAAACGGAACATTTAAAGTATTGAACTCCAATTTAAAATAGAACCACCAAGCACCCACAAGCGAAATCAAGAAATAAAGCATGAGTTTATGCCTGACTTTAAGCCCGCCACCCTTCCCACCGCCGATGCGCCTCGCGCCCATCCAGTCGTCCAAAAGACCGATGACTCCGGCGATTATAAGCGCGGCTAACGGCAAATAGGTTTCCGCTCTATTTATAAAATTAAAATCTTTCCAAAATCCGTCAAAGAAGTAGTGAAGTATAAAAAAGAGAATCGCAAGAAAAACCACTGTGCCCCAGATAATAACTCCGCCGCCGTTCGGCGTCCCCTCTTTTTTGCTGTGCAAAGCGGAATACACCGGCGCCTCTTCGGAAGTCCTTATTTGTTTCCCAAAACCAATCTTCCCTAAAAACTTAAGCCAGATCGGCGTAAAAATAAGAGCCCCTATGAATCCCGCGGTAGCAAGCAGGATTATTCTAATTGCTTGTTCTAAAATCATTTGTAAACCAGGTAAAAAGTTTCTCGGTCTCGCCAAATCTGTCGGCGCTTCCAAGTACAATAATACCTATTGTCCGCTTCCCATACAAGAAAACGGTTATAAGGTTGCCGCTCGCTTCTAAAGTATATCCGGTCTTTCCTCCGTAAAAATCCCGGCGACTAACAAACTGGTTAGTGCTGGCAAAACTCCTTATCTTTCCCGTCTCAGTGTCTTTTATCGAAACTTTCGCGTTTTGCGTAGTTTGCCAAATCTCCGGACGTTCCGAGGTAATACCCCGAATAAGTTTTAAAAGGTCGTCGGCCGAAGATTGATTGGATACGGAAAGTCCGGAAGGATCGTCAAAATAAGTATTATCCATCCCCCAGCCCTTGGCTTTATCATTCATCTCTTTCAAAAACTTTTCATAGCCATAACTCCTTGCCAGAGCATTCGCCGCGGTATTCCTCGACGCCACAAGCATAACTTTCAAAAGATCGCGGGTTTTATAAATTTCCCCGGCAGTAAAAATTGGATTATCCCCATCTTCAAAATCTTCCGGCGCCAAAATAATTTTTGAATCCAAATCCAGTCTTTCGTAAACCACTGCCGCGGTCATAAGTTTACTAAGGGACGCGATTGGCCAACGCTTCGCCGCGGCAACATCAAGATATTTTTCACCGGATTGCACATCAAAAATCAACGCCGACTCCGACCCGATTTCCGGAACCGGATCATTGGCCGCCCGATAAAAGGGAGGTTTTGGCGAAAGTTGAGCGGTTTCTCCAAGCATCGCTTTGGCTGTCGCGACGGAGTCGTCTACGGGAAGAACAGGAGAGTTCGCCCCCTCGGCCCGAAGCATCCCCGTGGCCTCTCCGATGTTAGCAACCGAAATAATATCGTTCTTTTCCGCGAAACCCCGGCTTCCCAAAAGAACCGCTGCAACTATCGCGAAAAAGGCGACAATTTGAAGACGATATCTTATCATTCTTGATTTTCTTTTGATGTTTCTTCTACGACCTCTCCTTCGACTACTGGCGCGAGAAGCGAACGGAATTTTTCATAATCCGGCAAATCCTTTTGGGATTTTATTCCCAGATGTTCCAGAAGCGCGAAGGTCGGCTGGTAAAGATAAGCCAAAGAATGCTCCGGATCAGTAGAGCGCTCTACAAGTCCCCGAATCAAGAGACTCCGCAGAATGAAACTAGAATTAACCCCTCGAATATATTCGAGTTTGCTTCTAGATATGGGTCCTAGATAGGAAATCAAAGAAAGAACTTCAAGGCTTGCTGGCGATAATTCCTCGGAAAGTTCCGCTTTCACAAAATCCTCGAGCGCCGAATTAAGTTCCGGTTTGGTCGCAAGCTGAACCCTGCCGCCCAATGAAACAAGCGAAAGGCCTCGATTAGATTCCAAAAGCTTTGCTTCAAAACCGCTAATAAGCGCTTCGGCCTCCGCATCTTCCATTTTCAAAATTTCCGCTATTTTTTTTACAGGCATCGGCTCTCCATGCACGAAAAGGAGCGCTTCCAGGGCCGCCAATTTATTGTTTTGCTGTGTTTCTTCCATAAGCTCCTGCTACTTTGATTTGAGATAAAACGACAAGGAATAAGGAATTAGGAATAATGAATTACGGGAACCCACGATTCCTGATTCATGATTCGCTATCCTTATTTTTTACAATTATATCAGAAAAATTGTCTCCTTGCTCGAGCCGCACCAGTTGTTCGCGAGCCAGATGTAATATAGCCAAAAAGATGACGATTATCTCCGATTTCGTCTTGGCTTCGGAAAGCTTCCCAAGACTTGTCTCCCCCGCGTCCTTAACGCGCGCCACCACCTCTTTTATTTTTTCTTCGAGAGATATTATTTTTTCGCGGATGGTCTTGGTCTCCTCGGAAAGTTTCCGAACCGCGTCGGATATACGCGACAAGGCCCCGACCAATGAATCATTGGTCACCCTTTCTCCGGGGTAAAAAACCTTGACCATTTCGAGGCTCCCCAAATACTGACGAGCGTGTGAAACATTCTTAGAAAGCCACAATGTTTCAAAATTCTTTTTTGCCGCCTTAAATTCCTGATACAAAGCTAACCTGCGCTCCAGATCTTTTATGTCCGCCTCTTCCTCTTCGTTGAGCGCCAGATCGGGCAAAAGAGACTTCGATTTTATTAAAATCAGCTTGCTCGCGACAGAAATGAAATCCGCGAGCATCGTAAAATCAATTTTTTCCGCCTGTTCCAAATATTTCAAAAAATCGTCGGTGACTTCGGCTAGACTTACTTCCGAAACTGAAAGTTTTTTTGCTTCGATTATCTCCAAGAGCTTCTCAAGCGGGCCCTGAAATTTTTGGTTTTTGAATTCGTAGGACATAAAAAGCAATAAGTAGTAGGTAGTTGGTAGTAGGTAGCGACAGACAAAATCTTGTGAAAAATCGTCACTCTGCATATTCATTCTTCCTCATTAATCGTCCTGTTTCAAGCGTTCAAAGAATCAAAAAGCCCCGACCTAGGTCGGGGCGAACGAGAAAGAGCTAGAAGAAGTTGAGGTCGAGGTCGTCGAGGTAGTGACCGCTCGCATAGAATTCCGATGGCGGTTCGTCCGGGTAGGGATCCCATCCCCGAGCGAAGAACTCCTCGCTGTCGAGGTCGAGGTCGTCGTCGAGGTCGAGGTCGTCGAAGTAGCGGTTGAGCTCCTCGGCGTCCTCCGCAATGTCGCGGAAGTGCCTCTGGAACTCCGCCCGGACTTCGATCTTGCCCCGGCGCCTTTCGGCGCGTGTGCCGACGACGAAGACGTTGTCCTCCTCCTTCGCTCCGGCCGGAGGCGGAGTCATCCGGCGGCGCCGGATGCGAACCTGGGCCTTCTTTGCGGCCCTTTCGAGCCGCATCGTGGCCAGATCCGTGAGCTCGACGATCTGGTTTCCGATTTCGAGCAACATATAGCTCCTTTCTTTTGAAGAACTGATTTTGAGCCTAGATTATAGCAAATCTACAGAATTTGTCAACCCCGTCACCAGATCGAGCACCTGCCTGCCGGCAGGCAACTGGTCTACCCGGCAAACCCCCACCCACCAAAACGCCAGCATCCACCACAGCCAACCGCATATCAACCAACTGACGACCGTCAGTTGGTTGATATGGTTAACTATTTTCCGGGGCCAGGGCCCCTTCGGTATAAATATTTTTCGGGTCCCAAATGAGCCATCCCGCGTAAGCGGCGGATGTCGTCCCCTTCTCTAAGGAATCATAAACTGCCTGAAACTCTTTTTTCACCATCGCCGCGTCGTAAGTCGCGCCCATATTGAAGTCCTGTATCCAAGGCCTCAACTTTCCGAGCTTCTCTTCGGGAATAGCCTCGGTCGAAGTGCTCTTTGGATGCGCGAGCGCCAACCACTTTTCTAAAGCTTTATCTAAAGAATATTTCATCACCTCATAAGGATGCGCTCCCGGGTTTTGGATACCGATAAAGCCTGGCGCGTAGTGGGAGGGGTAAACCATCGGCGCCACATAATCGAAATATTTATACGCGTCTTCGATGACCTGGCCGATGCCAAGGTCGTCTCTGTTCACCGTGGCAAGTCCAAAAAGGTCCGCGGAAATTTTCGTGGAACCCATCTTCTCTCTTAAGTATGAATAAAATTCGGCGATAACTTTATGTCGCGGGGTTTTCATATCCCAATAGGGATAACTGATATTCCCAATGCTGCCATCGGAAGCAAAACGGATATAGTCAAAATTTATTTCGTCGAAACCCCGGCCCACGGCTTCCTTGGCGATAGAGATAACATAATCCCAAGTCCCTTGTCCCGCCGGATCCATCCAGGCAAGTTTTTTATTATCAACCCAAAGCTCGCCAGTGGTTTTATTCTTAAGCGCCCATTCCGGCTTCAGCTTCGCGAGCATCGGATCTTGAAAAACCGTAATCCTGCCGATGACATAAATGCCGGCGTCGTGGAACTTTTTAATAACCAAGTTCGGGGAAATTATCCGCAAGTCCCTCATCGCCCCGCTTTCTTTAACGAGCGGAATATCCATCGCGTAAGAAACATAACCGGAATAATCTTTTATATCGATAACCACCGCGTTCAATTCCGTGCGCTTAATAAGCGAGATAATTCTGTCTACGGTTTTCGTACTGCCGGCGGACCAACCCGTAAGATAAACGGCCTTAACCACAACTGGCGGATTCGGAAGTTGCGGCTGGGGCGGTAAATCCGTTGAACCTTTCGGCACAAAGTAAGCATTAGTAGATGTCGGCGTGCTGGTTGCCTCAACCTGCCCATCCAAAGTTCCCGCGCCGCCTTCTCCCGGGACAACTTCGGCGATTTGGGCGCCGAGTCCGCTCTTGGCTCCCGGCTCTATGACAATGCCACGGGGTATCAAAAATAAACTGAAACCCAAACCTAAAAACAATATTGCGAAAATTGCCCGGCGCATATGAATAAAAGTATCTTAATCTTACCCGAGAATTACAGATAAACAAAAAAGAGCCCGAATGGGCTCCTGCTTTTTATCCGCTCTTCTTTGGCTTTGGCGAAAGCTTCTTTCGGGGACGAACCGGCGTAATCGTCACCATAACCACCCGCTCCATGCTGATAACTTTGAATCCCCTGTCCTTGAAGTCCTCACGGACTCTGTTCATCGCCTCGGACGAAGAAATGGGTTCCCGGGAATTATTCATGGCGCGGACCCTACTCGCATTTTCATTGTAAAGCATAAACGTATCATTAACCTTCTGAAGGAACCAGGTTTGCGTTTCGTCTTTCTTCATAATCCCTCCTCTAACCACGCTGGGTTAAATATGCCCACGCGGGGATAAAATTGCAAGTTTCATTTTGGAGAAAAGTCCCATATAATGGAGGCAAATGGCTCAAGCCCTCTATCGAAAATACCGCCCCAAAGACCTCTCCTCTTTGGTGGGCCACGAAACCAATGTGGAGGTCCTAAGGAACGCCGCGCGTCTTGGCCGTCTCGGCCAAAGCTATCTTTTCTACGGACCGCGCGGAACCGGCAAAACTACGACCGCAAGGCTTCTCGCAAAACTTTTAAATTGCGAAAAGCGAGCTAAGGATCCGGAATTTAGAAACTTAGGCGAACCCTGTAATGAATGCGATGCCTGCAAGGATATAGACGCGGGCAGCGCCCTAGACGTTATCGAAATCGACGCGGCCTCTAACCGCGGCATTGACGAAATAAGAAATCTAAAAGAAAACGTCCGCCAAGCACCCATCCGCCACACCAACAAGGTTTACATTATCGACGAAGCGCATATGTTGACCGGCCCGGCCTTCAACGCGCTTTTAAAAACGCTTGAAGAACCTCCGGCGCACGCTGTCTTCGTTTTGGCCACCACGGAATTCGAAAAACTTCCGCCAACCATAACTTCCCGCACCCAACGCTTCCTTTTCAAGAAACTGCCGAAAACCGCGATACTCGAAAAACTCGCTCGCATAACTAAAGCCGAAAAAATCGACATATCCCCCGACGCCTTGGAACTTATCGCTTCCGCGAGCGAAGGAAGTTTGCGCGACGCCGAGTCTCTTCTCGACCAAATCGCCGGCATGGCTAAAAATATTGATCTCGACATGGCTGAACGGGTTGTTGGCCGCGCCTCGTTAAGTAAGGTCGAAAAAATGTCTTCCCTCGCCCTCACCGGCGCGTCCAAAGAAGCGATAGCCTACATCGCGGAGCTAAAAGAAGAAGGTTTAAATCTCATTCAATTCACTAGAGACCTTATCCATTATATAGAAAAGGCGCTGACGCTTTCCCTAAATCCTGACCTTGAAAAAGGTTTCTCCGAAGAATTCACAAAAGAAGAGTTGGAGAGAATGAAGAAAACCGCGAAGCTCGCCTCCCCGGCCGCTACCGTCCCGCTTCTGCGGTCCCTTATCCGCGCCTACGGAGAAATGCGCTATAGCCCATTCGCCTCAATCCCCCTGGAACTTGCGCTTTTGGAATCCAAGCAATAAAAAATAGTTCCGGCCTCGGGCTGGAACTATTTTTTATTTTTGCTTTTTTCGGAAAAGCATTTTCTTTTTGAAAAAATACGCGTAGACCAAAACTAAACTAGTTATATCCAAAACCATAAACCATGGTGTTGCCCAAGAAAATCCGTGGACGAACTTCCACGTTGAAAGCGGCCAAAAAAGCGGGGTTGGGAAAAAATCATAAGGATGAGTCGGGATATCTATGAGCACGTGCAGAAACCAACCGAACATTTCCCAAGGAACGCGTTTCAATATCCACCAAGCCAAAAGGAAGCTTCCGGTAATGATAAACAGGCTATGGCTGACATTATAGAGCGAACTCGCTAATTGAAAGACCCCGGTGCCCCCCAAGAATGCGGGCGGCTCGCTCTCACTCAGATGCGGTAGCCGGCTCCAGGAAATGTCTCCGGCTAAAAGTTCCACCCCCATCCAAACAAAGGGAATGGCGAACGCAAAAAGATCCGGAAAAATACCCCACCAAGCGACAAACCAGACATTTAGCGATCTTTTTATTTTTCGCTCGACAAATTTCCCGCCCGCAACTGCCCAAAGCCCATGCGAGAATATATCCATAACTATAGCCTCACAAAAGAATTAAGTATGCTAAGCGTCGAGGAATCGTCCGGTCCGGTTATACCCAAGATAATGTCGCGATCTATCGGCACATACATAACCGCCGCGCCGTTTAACTTCCCATAGAAAAGCGCGTCGAAATCCTTGGTGTGCTTGATGATAGATTCCGCGGGCGCCCCTATCCGCTTGTCCACCGCGGCCTTCAGCGCGTAAATATCTTTGTAAGAATTTTTTTGAAGATAAACTTTTACATTCTCCTGACCGGCAGGTCCAAAAGAAGCAAGCGCGTACTGGTCCGATGATTCGGACAAAGTCCAGGCGGAAGGATATTTTAGAGAGAAGCCGACTTCTTTATTCGCGTAAGTCTTGTACCCTTCTTCGGCGGATCTAGGAATGTAAATGTTCACTTGCGGCGGCGTTGACCCCATGAAGAAACCCGTCCGTATACCAATATAAAATGTGAGTAATGGCAAAAGCGCGAAGACCGCTCCGGCCAAAACTTTCGAGTACCAGGTCACGCTGTTCCATTCAATTTTCTTTTTCATCTTTAAATTATAACAAAAACGGAAATTCAAGTTTGCCAAGCGACGCCTTAGAACATATCTTTGATAGGTAATGATTCAAGGTTTTTGGAAAAAACTGAAGCGACCGATATTCGCGTTGGCGCCGATGGCGGATGTGACCGACGCCGCTTTTCGCCGAATAATCGCCAAATACGGCAAGCCGGATGTGTTTTGGACAGAATTTGTTTCCGCAGACGGCCTATGCTCCAAAGGCATCGATAAGCTTTTGCCCGACCTTTGGTTTAGCGAATCCGAACGGCCGATAGTCGCTCAGCTTTTTACCTCCCAACCGGAACATATGGAAAAAGCCGCGAGCCTAGTTCAAAAACTGGGATTCGACGGTATAGATATAAATCTCGGTTGTCCGGATAAATCGGTTGAGAAACAGGGCGCCGGAGCCGCGCTTATAAAAAATCCGAAACTCGCCGTAAAAATAATTCTCGCGGCAATGAAGGGCGCGCCAAAACTTCCTATTTCGGTTAAGACCCGTGTAGGCTACGGCGCGGAGACGCTCGACGAATGGCTCCCACATCTTTTAAAAACCAAGCCGGCGGCCCTGACTGTCCATTTTCGGACCAGAAAAGAAATGTCTAAAGTTCCGGCGCGCTGGGAACTGGCGGAAAAGGTTTTAAGACTTAGGGACAAATACTCTCCCAAAACTCTAATCCTCGGAAACGGAGATGTGAAAGACCAAGCTGATGCAAAAGAAAAGATTAAAAAATACAAAGTGGACGGAGTAATGTTCGGCCGGGCGATATTTGGAACGCCATGGCTCATGACTGGACGCGCACCCAAAATCACCAAAGAAAAAAGACTCAAAATACTTCTGGAACATGCGAAGCTATTTGAGAAGCTTTTCCACGGGATTAACCCTCACACCTATCTGAATGGCAAACCGAAAAACGTCGAATCCGCTGGCAAGAAAAACAACAACGCAATAGGTGTGGGGGTAAAACGCTTCGAAGTCATGAAAAAACATTTCAAGGCCTATGTATCCGGCTTTGATGGCGCCAAAGAATTAAGAATGAACCTCATGGGAACAAAAAACGCAAAAGAAGTTGAGACTCTGATTAAAAAATATATAGCCGGCTAGATTGACTTTGGATACTCGGGAACCTAGTATACCGGCAGGACATTAAATAAAAGGAAAGGAGAATTATTACTTGAACACGCAAGGCGTCTTCGCGCTCCTGGCCTCGCTCGTTGGCATCCCCTTCGCGTGCTGGTACGCGTTTCTCGCCGCGAAGAAAAAAACCGAGCCTCCATTTTCTACGTGGCTTATCTTCACCGCCACCGTTACGATAAGCTTCGCAAGCTATGTCGCCTCTGGAAAGCGGGACATCCTAAGCGCCATCTCCAACACGACCGATCTTTTCATTGTGTGGGCAACGCTTATCGCGATACTCGCGGGACAAAGGCTCACGGCTCTCAGGTTCACAAAAGTCGAAATCTTTTGCGGGATAGGAATCGCGAAGATCTGCATTGCTTGGGCCCTTACCGCCCACTTCTTCGGCCGGGAAATCGGCGGTCTCGCCGCCTACTGGTCCATCCAGGGAGTAATGATTCTAGCCTATTGGCCGACAATCTCCCGGCTCGCGAAGTCAAAGACAGCAACCGAACCATTCAAGCCTTGGCTCGGAACACTCTGCTCAATGAGTTTCGGCCTCGGTTCCGCCCTTGTCGGAGGGAACTATCTCGCCGCTCTTTATCCGGCGCGAGCGATAGTAATGATTTCCGTAGTACTTCTGATTTTCGCCTTTAAACAAAAAAAGGCCCGCTAATCCCGCCACTCTTAAAAATGTGGCGGTTTTTTGTCAACTGCAAATTGACATCACTCTAAGTCCGTTATAACATTTAGATATATGTCTAAATATAAGACCAAAAGGTCGCCCTTCTCGGAAATGCTCGTCAGCCTCTCCGACCAAAGCAGACAGAAGATAATTGATATTCTTAAAAATGGAGAAATGTCCGCCGGAGATATCGCCAAGCAGTTTAAGCTCACCGCGCCCACCCTCTCGCATCATCTAGATACTCTCCGAAAAGCAGGGCTAATAAGCTCGAGACGCGAAGGACAGCGAATTCTCTACTCCGCCAATATGTCCGTCTTGGAAGAAGCCGCCGAAAAAATACTGAAACTTTTACGCAAGAAATAAATCTATATACTATTCACCATCTACCATCCACTAGCATGACCAATCCCATAAAATTCGAACTCAAAAAAGAAATACTGCCTCTCGCAATACTCGTTATTTCTCTTATCGCGAGTTTTTACTTCTACGCTAACTTTCCCGAAGTGGTCGTCGGTCACTGGAACTTTGAAGGCGTGCCGGACGGAATGACGAGCCGAGGTTTCGCTTCTTTCGGAATATTCGGAATACTCGCGGGTATATATCTACTATTCCTCTTTCTCCCGATGCTTGACCCGAAGCGGGAAAGATACGCGGAGTTCGCCGGCGTTTATTTGAAGCTTAGGACGGCGATGCTCCTGATTTTTTTGATAGTTCATCTGGCTTCCGGAGCTTACAATCTCGGACATCCGGTGAATATCGGGCTTGTTGTGCCGATATCGATCGGATTTATGTTTGTGTTCCTTGGTAACTATATGGGAAAAATAAAACAGAATTGGTTTGTGGGCATCAAAACACCATGGACGATATCTTCGGAAAACGTTTGGAATAAAACCCATCGCTTCGGCGGACGCGCCTTTGTTCTTTTCGGGCTAATCATGATAATCACCCCGTTTCTGCCGAAAGCCGCCGCTCTCCCCTTATTCATCGCCGGCATCGCCCTTCTGGTCTTCGGAACTTTTATCTATTCCTACGTTCTCTACAAGAAAGAACAGAAAAAGAAACTTTCCGAAGGCAACATGGTTTAAATAAAAAACCGGATAGCTCATGGGCTGTCCGGTTTTTTGATTAGGGCAAGCTTCTTTTCTCTTTGCCAGCCCTTAATCTCCGCTTCGCGTTTTAGGGCGGAACTTCTCGTCGGACGTTTTTCGGTATAAACAATTTTCTTGGCGCCGCGCGCCGAGGTATATCCCCCGCCCTTCCCATCTTCGTGCTCCCTAAATCTCCGTTTCAAATCGGTAGTGATTCCGGTATAAAGAGTGCCATCCGCGCATTTAAGAATATATACGAAATACATATATACATGCTAACACTTTATGGGTTTCTTCCGATTGCCAAAATTCATAAGTTTGGGTAATATTGATGTGCGTTCGTACGCATTGCCGGGTCATCTAATGGTAGGATACATGACTCTGAATCATGTCATCTTGGTTCGAATCCAGGCCCGGCAGCCAGTATTAAAACGCTTGCTCCTTGTGGGCAAGCGTTTTAATATCTAGTTATTGAAACCTGGACTCGAACGGAAGGGTGGGTCGGAGGGGAAGCAATATCGTCCCCTCCGTGTCGGAGATTATTCAGAACCGTGGGTTCTGAAAGCGCAGCCCCGCCCCTGCGGAACGAGCAGTGAGATTCCAGGCCCGGCAGCCAGCAAACAAAAACCGCTAAAAAACGGTTTTTTGTTTGTAAAAAATTTTTACGACCGGAGATATTTCCTGACCGCGATGAAATTCGTCACACTTCGACCTAGCAAGGACATCTATTGACATCGGTGAAGCAAATCAATATTATGCAGTCGATGCCTAAAGGAGGGGCATGCGTATGTGCAAGGACTGCTATTCGGATTCGGAAAGGGAGGAGTACGAGGCTGGTCAGAAGGAGGGCTCCAATTCGAGCGCGCTGGGGTCGATCCTGGGTCCGGGGTTCGTGAGCGACGCGTACCAGGCGGGGTTCAACAACGGCGCGGAGAATCGGAACAACGACAACTGGGTCACTTCAACCGACAAGAAGTGAACCCGAAAACCCCGGTGAGGAACATTCCTCACCGGTTTTTAATTCTTAAATAAATCGATCTTACGACTTCAAATATTTCCTAACCGCGATAAAGCTAGAAACCATTGCCACGCCAACTCCAAAAATCAGCTGATACAGGAAAAGTTTGAAGATATTGGTATATATATATCCGCTAAAGCTAAAGCCCGGCAAGGCAACTTCGGAAGAAGCCGACTGCGAGAATATCCAAGGTATCAATCCTACAAGGACAAGCATTGCCACGGTACTGATGACCGCGGAGAAAAATCCGGCAATAAGTCCCTCGATTAAGTACGGCCCGCGCACGAAAATATTGGAAGCCCCGACGAGCCGCATAACGCCAATTTCATCACGGTTCGAATAGATAGCCAAGCGAACGGTGTTGTAAACCACAAGTCCAGCGATAAGAGTGAGGATTATCGTGAGGAGCAATCCGGCGCGATTCACTCCGCTTATAAGCGAAGAAAGTTTGTCGATAGCCGTCTGGCTCTGGGCGAAGTTAACCTTGTCGATGTATTGGTTCAACGCGTCCGCCTTGAGATACTGGTCTATCTTCTCGTATTGATCCGGACTATAAGCCTTAATGTTTAAAGAACCTTGAAACGGATTCGCGCCGAGCTGATCCAGGGACTGAGTAATAGCCGGATCATTCGCGTGCTCTGCTTTAAAAGTTTCGAGCGCTTTGTCGCTTGAAATATATTCAATGCTTTTTACTTCGGGAAGATCCTCTAGAGCCGTCTTGATGCTCAAAATATTGTCTTCCGGAGCAGTGTTTTTAAAATAAACGCTGATGTCTATCTTGTCTTTCAAAAAAGAGACCGCTTCGTCCGTCGCCACGTTCGCGAGAATTAATCCCGAAAACACCATGAGCGACAAAGTCATGATGGCTATCATCGCGGTGGACAAAAGTCCGTTGCGCCAAAAATTTTTGAAGCCGTAATGAATTATCCTAGAAAGTATAGTGAACATGAATAAAATGACTAATTACCAATGACTAATGACCTGTATTAATGATAACAAATTTCCTTTTTAGAAATCGGGGTTTTCTAGTTTTTTTGGAAATTGGAAATTAGGATTTATACCAATATGTATTTCCCTCTCTCTTCGTCGCGGATAATGCGTCCTCGATCCAGGGTTACTACTCGCCTATCCAGATTGTTCACAATTTCTTTATCGTGGGTCGCGAGTATCAAAGTCGTGCCCAACTGATTTATCTTCTGAAGAAGATTGATAATTTCCCAGGTGTTGAAAGGATCCAAATTACCGGTCGGTTCGTCGGCGATTATAACTTCCGGCCTGTGCACCATCGCCCTCGCGATAGCCACTCTCTGTTTTTCACCGCCGGAAAGTTCGTGCGGAAAATTATCAAGCTTGTCGGAAAGGCCAACCATATCCAAAACCTGCGGAACCAATTCTTTTATCTCCTCCTGTGAACGGCCCGCGGCTTCAAGCGCGAAGGCAACATTTTCGTAAGTATTTTTCATTGGCAACAGCTTGAAATCCTGAAAGACCACGCCCACATGACGTCTAAATGGAGGCAATTCCTTGGAACCCAATTTATTGACCTCATACTGGCCAAAAAATACCCGCCCTTTGGAGGGCTTTTCTTCGCCTGTCAAAAGTTTAATTATGGTGGTCTTTCCGGAACCGGATTTTCCGACCAAGCATAAAAACTCGCCCGGATCCACCTTAAAAGTTACATCTTCTAGGGCCGGAGCGCCGCCGTTATAGAGCTTCGAAACGCTTTGGAAAACGATCATATTGTTAGTAAGTAGTAGGTAGTGGGTAGTCCCGATAAATAATGTTTTTATCAAAACATATATTTATCGAGGATCCTCGGCCTCCGCTCCGCGGAGCGTCGGGATTTGTTTATTAATCCGCAAAAGAGCAAATAAAGACAAGGTGAAACCTTGTTATTTTATAGTAGCACTAAGAGGGCAGTTTTTCAATTTCGGCTTCGATAAATTTATCCAAGTCCCCCGCGAGAACTTCATCGACGCGCGCGGTTTCTTCTTCGGTCCTGTGGTCTTTCACCATTTGATAAGGGTTCAAAACATAGGAACGAATCTGATTCCCCCACTCCGGCTTAACATTTATTCTCAATTCCTTAATTTCTTTAACCTTATTCGCCTCCATAAGCTGTAAAAGTTTAGCCTTCAAAAGATTAAGGGCTTTTTCTCTGTTCTGCGCCTGGCTTCTTTCCGCCCGGCTCGCGGCCACAATACCAGTTGGAATGTGAGCGACCCTAACTGCAGTCTCCACCTTATTCACATTCTGCCCTCCAGGCCCACCAGCGCGCGAAAATTCGAATTTCAAATCCGCGTCCGGAATATTGAGCTTTTGCGCGTCCACTTGGGGAAGATCCGGCAAAACTTCCACCAAGGCAAAAGAGGTGTGCCTTAGCTTTTTCGGAGAAAAGGGAGAAATCCTAACCAGCCTGTGGACTCCTGACTCGCGCTTCAAATAGCCAAAAGCGTTCGTCCCGGAAATTTCTAAGGTCGCGCTTCGGATATTGTCGTCCAAAACTTTTGTCTTCCAACCTCGACGCTTGGCATAGCCCTCGTACATTTTAAAGAGCATAGTAGCCCAGTCCTCCGCGTCTTCGCCTCCGGCTCCCGGGAAAATAGAAACTATCGCGGATTGCTTGTCGTGCACCCCTTTAAAAAGTTCTTGGATTTCCAGATTCCTAAATATTTTTCTGGCTTCAAAAAAATCTCCTTCGTTTCCCGCTTCCGCTTTTTTGGCCGCCGCAGAAACTTCTTCGTAGCGGGTTATCACGTCCTGCAGCTCGCCCATTTCTTTTATCTTCATGTCGGCCGCTTCGCGGTTAGACCAAAAATCAGGCCCCGATATCTCCACCTCAAGTTCCGCGAGCCTCTGCTGTTTTTCGTAAACTCCAAGCTTTTCGCCCAAAGCGGCGACTTCTTCTTTTAGATCTTCAATTGTTTCAAGCTCGTGAGTCATTAAACTTTTCTGGAGCCGATGGAGGGGATCCCTGCCTGCCGGCAGGCAGGGATTCGAACCGGGATCTTCGCTTTATTTACCCGCCCACCTTTATTTGAGCCGGAGAGAGGATTCGAACCTCCGATCTTCGCTTTACGAAAGCGCTGCTCTACCAGCTGAGCTACTCCGGCATATCGTTTTTAAAGGTGGGCGGGCGAGAGCACCGTTCCCCGCCCGAACCCAGCCCGACAAGTCATTCTGGCGGGGACTAACATCGTTCAGTCGGGCAGGTGCCAACTGAACTACATCGGCAATATTTACATTCCTGAGTTTAGCCGAAACCTACAAAAAACTCCAGATAACCAAAACCTCCGCGGAAACGGAGGTTTTGTAAAATTATTTTGCCTATCCCCTTCGGGCTCTTTCAACCGCGGCCAGAAGCTGTCCGGTCGTCGGTCCTTTGTGATATTTATCTTCAAACTCTCTCGCAATTTTTCTAATTTCCTCGCGAAGCTTGCGTCTCATTTCTGCTTCCTTGTGAAGCCCGATGGAAGCTTCATGCTCCGATGCGTCCTCCTCGACGCTGTGCTCCTGATCGTAAAGCGCCCTCGAAACCTCGTCGATTGTTTTTTCTATTTCCGGAGAAAGAAAATCCTCTTTTTCGCCGCCAAAATCTTCAAGACCTGTTACTACCTTATTAAAATCATTCATCTTTTTATTATACATCCTCCGGTTCGGGAGGAAATGTTTATTGATTCTTAAATTATACCATATATAGGAGGAATGTCAATCCAACGCCTATCCTCCGAAAACAACGGGAATCCCCCTAAAATCCTCATTTTCAGGAAGCCCGGAAGGATTGTCTTTTTTAAATATTAACTTTCCCGCGCCGGGTTCCGGCGTGTCTTTGAATTCCAGGCTGGCGGAGAATCTAACATAATCCGTAGTCATCCAGTCTCCTTGCGCCTTAGCCGCCCCGCTCGCGATAGTCTTCCCGTAGGCATCAGTCAAAAGAACCGGAAAGCTCGCCTCAAAAAACCAAGTACCCCTGGCCACGCCTTCAACTTTTAGGGGCGAGGTCGCAACACTTCCCCGAAGCGGGGTTTCCACAAAAATTGGCGACTCCGTAAGCTTCCCCGACTCGACAGCTAGATATTTAGATCTGCCTTCGGAGGGAGAAGCGGTCATCGGCTCCCCCGCGCGCCTATCCGCGTAATTCGCGATTAAAATCCCGTTTCTTATCTCCATAGTTTGGGGCGCGATGCGGTCCCCCAAAAATATCGCGTTAGTCCCTTCATAGCTTTCGCCTTTTTTAATCGCCGCGACCGCATAATAAAAAGTTCCGCTGCCTCCGGTAGTCTGGGCTATAAAGAATCCGACGTCTTCAATTCCGTCGCCGTTTAAATCTCCCTTGGCTTCATTTCCGAAATAATTGGTGATAATTTTCACGGCTGAACCCGGAGCGGCCTCCACACCGGCGCCTCCCAACTTAGCCGTGATTCCTCCCACCTCATAAACGATGTCCCGATAGTCTTCGGCGCTTAATATTTCTGTTTCCTTTTCCTGCCCGAACAAAACAAAAGCCGCGACGGCGATAATCAAAACGACTGCGAAAATTATTAATGTTTTTTTCATTCTGTTTACTGTTTTAATTTTATATAAGCGGAGGGGGTGGGCCGAGAATACTCGGCATTGCTGATTTCTAAATTCGCTTTGCTCATTAAGAAATCAGGTAAGATTCTTCCCATTCGATCCAAAACTTTGATTTGGCTATCGAACGCAATCCCGCTGCGGCGGGAGAACCTGCGCCGCATTTTCCCGCCCAAAGCGGAAGCGGTAGGATTCGAACCTACGAAACCATTTCTGGTTTACCTGTTTTCAAGACAGGCCCATTCGACCGCTCTGGCACGCTTCCGCTTTGGGCGGGATTGACCTTATTAATCTTAGCCTTCATCGAGCCGAAAACAAAGCTTTTAACACACTTGCACATTTCTTATTTTTCGACATACTAACAAAAGTTCTAAGGGGAATGACAGGGAGGGCATATGTCCAAGTCACCCAGGGAACCCAAAGACTCCTCAAAACCAACCGGCCGCGCCAAGCGATATAGCACCACCCTGCAAAAGTGGGGTTGGCCGAGAAAAGAGGCCGATTCCACAGCGCTCTTCCGAGAACGCGCAGGAAAACCTCTCAGGGTGCCAAAACGTTTTGGCGAAATGTTCAAAAAATACAGAACGTGCTTGCGAAATGCTGGCTACAATAAGACCATGGCCAACAAAATCGCTATTCAGGTTTGGTCCGTCGTCCTTTAACGAAACCCCGAGTGCCCCTAGTGGGCACTTTATTTTTGTAGTCCGCAAAATAACCGACGTGGCCAGTGTCTCTTTCCCCTACGGGGTGGACCGTACCGGATTCGAATCCCGATTTCAGTTTTGAAATCGAGGATCCGCGACAAAGTCGGGACCGGTTGCCTCCCTGCCTGCTCGCCTCGCTATAGCTTGGGCGAAGCGGGCCGGCAGGCAAGCTCATTGTCCCGATTATTTTGGTGGACCCAACCGGACTCGAACCGGTCACCCCCACATTGTCCCGAAATTGTCTGCGAGATGGTTCGAGTAGATACAATTTCATGATCCCGTTATCTTCGCGAGAGATCGGTGGACCGTACCGGATTCGAACCGGTTGCCTCCACATTGCAAATGTGGCGCTCTACCAATTGAGCTAACGGCCCATGCCTATATGATGACAGACAAAACGGGATCTTGAAAATCTAGTCACTCGGCTACCCTCGCGAAGATTTTCTGGGACAAATGCAGCGCTCTACTCCCGACCTAATAGGTCGTGGATCCTCGATAATCTAACAAAATCAAAGATTTTTAGATTATCGGGACAGATGAGCTATGGGCCCACCAAAACAATCGAGGATCCTCAGCTTAATTTAATTTATGAATTAAGTCGGGACAAATGTGGCGCTCTACTCCCGACCCAATGGGTCGCGGATCCTCGATTTTTTCTATTCACGATTATATCGCGAATGAAAAATCGGGACAATTGAGCTAACGGCCCTTCTTGGACGAACTTATTAAAACATCCGGGGGTGCGCTATTTCAATCGATGAGTTTCTGGTGCCGATAGGCAGCAATCACCTTTCTTCCAGCCGTTGCTTCGCCTTCAAAATCAAGTTTGTGCTTCACCGGCTCTCCGTTCTTGGAATTGTTGCTTATCGCGAAATCTCCGTCCCAAAAAAATCCCGCGTGGCCATGCCTTCCGTCAGCGGTCTGAATTTCTTCCCAGAAGAGAACATCGCCCTGCGATGGTTTCTCGGCCTTCTCCCACCCGCTCAACTCCATGTCCCGCAAAAGGCCGCTCACAGTCGTGTGAATTTCTTTGATAAGCCCGGCCATCAAGAGAATCGAAGAAACATAAAAAGCGCAAGATAAATCTCCGTTTTTTAAAATATCTTTTTCCTCTCCGTCCACTAGGGCAAAACAGTTTCTATAGGTGTTGGCTCCCAGGCTGTTTTCGATCGATTTTAAATATGTCTTTTTTTTGAGCAGTTTTATCATTTTCTTTACGGGGTGGACCCGGGGAGAATCCCTGCCTGCCGGCAGGCAGGGAACTTTCCGCCCCAGCAATGCGAATGCCGACAAGTTATGAATTTTACCCTCCCAGTCTTGTGGACCCGGGGAGAATCGAACTCCCGCCTCAGCAATGCGAATGCCGCGTTATGCCACTTAACTACGGGCCCATTCGCGAACACTGGGAAGGTAAAATTCATAACGTTTTATAGCTGCTTAGCGCGCCGCAGGCGCGACCCGCTTAACTACGAGCCCGGCGGACGAAAACACTATATCAATTCTAGGGTCTTTGGACAAGAATGGACCTCAAATCATCATAATCTCAATAACAAAAAGCACTATCTCAACGACAATTAGGATTATTACCCAAATTTCCAGATAATTGCTCTTTTGGGAGGATAAATAATTAAGGAGCGTTATATTGTTTTCGGACAAAAAATCGATTTTTTCGTTTAGAACATCGAATCTGTCTCGAAGTTCGTACTCTGCTCGCAATCGATTATAAAGCTGCTCGATTTCCTCCTTTTTCCAAGTTTCATCCGGCTTATCAAAAAGCGAAAGTCTCGAAACCGTGGTTTGTTTTACGGAAAGCACATTCCCAACTTGGCGCAAAACATCGCTTTGATGAAAATTTGCCTTTTTCCCAGATTTCAGCCCAGCCACCACCTGCCCCAGCTCATGAAGTCTTACATCTATCTCCTCCTCGTACCTATCGAGCGCTACGGATTGTCCCGAAACATACGAAATTATTTTTATTTTTTCCACATCAAGATTTTTTAGAAAAAGCTCCTCGAAAGTGGTTTTCTCTTCTCCGGCCCCGACAAAAACAGAAAGCAAGTCCGTGTGTTTATGGACCATATCCCCTTTTTCAACATATCTGTCTATCTCCCGCGAAAATTCTTGAATTAACGACTCGGTCGCGTTCCAAAAACTAACGGCTCCAAAACGGGTCACAACCGCGTATTTGTCCTCGCCGAGACTCGCGATTAGCGGATGATCCCGATTCAAGAATTTATATTTTTTAACGTTCTCCAATATTTTCCTTACCTCAATCTTATCCCCCAGATAGCGAGTCTCAAGCTTATATTCTTTAAGCTTTTTGGGTTTTGCTTTTATGGGAGACATCTTATGGTAATTATACATGAAAACCTGCTTTGCGCATGGACACAAGCTGGGTTTTAGGCTTTAATAGAATGGTCGATTTCGGGCTGTAAGCGAAAGCTTGCATCCCGGGCGTTCGAAGAAAATACTTATAAGGATTATAATCATTTTCTTCTCACTTCGGGCTGTAGTATACCGGTAGTACATGCGCTTCGGGTGCGTAAAGACTGGGTTCGATTCCCAGCAGCCCGACAGAGTTTCAGAATCCATTTTTATAGAACCGCGATATAGCTGCTCCAGCGGCAGCTATTCGCTGCCTCTCACCCCGATGGCTCCGTGTACGGAGACCAAGCCCATCGGGGCTCCGAGAGCTTCCATAAAAAAGGATTCTTCCGCGGGCGGATACAAATTAGAAAATTTCCACGACGACAAAGAAAACTACGCGAAAATTTCCAGCAGCCCCTTACTTAACGTAGTGTCTTTTCTTCAGCTCCGACTC
>CAZHBZ010000004.1:0-21813 GCA_964530925.1 uncultured Candidatus Saccharibacteria bacterium | reverse complement strand
GAAAATTTCCAGCAGCCCCTTACTTAACGTAGTGTCTTTTCTTCAGCTCCGACTCAACACCCTCTTCGAACTCTTCGGTCTTCTTTTTCGATTTTTCCTTAAGTTCTTCGAGTTGTTTCTCGGAATATAGCGCGAGCTCTTTCACCCTTTCTTCCAGATATTCTTTATCATTCTTTTTCGGATTATCCAAAACCTCTTCGAGAAGAGCCGCGAGTATTTGGCCAACCTTAGGAGAAGGAGCAAGCCCCGCGATACGCATTACTTCGGACCCATCAACCTTAAGCATCTTGGCCGATATCGGGTCGCGCCTAACTTTGTCTATCATAAATTGCAAGTGTCGAAGTTTATAAGGCACGGCTTTCGGAACGCCGGACCCGATGCGATCCGCCTCGCGCACCTTCAAAAGATCGTCTATAGAATCTTCGCCCACCCTCGCGATAAAGCGTCTGACCCCGGCTTCGCTCACTTCGCCGACGTTATAGTAGAACAAATGATAGCGGACCAGGTGCGCGACCTGCTCGGTCAGTTCCTTTGAAAACCGCAACTTATCCATTATTCCCAAACACATCCTAGCGCCAATAGAATCGTGGTTATAAAAAGTGGAGTGAAGCCCTTCGCCTTTTTTGGAGCGGGGCTTCCCTACATCATGAAAAAGCGACGCCAATCGGACAGCAAGCGAATACCCTTGCTTCGCGGAATAATCCAAGGCCCGCACATTATGCTCAAAAACCGTATAGATGTGATGAAGATTTTGCCCCACCCCAAGACCCTCTCTTAACTCCGCGCACACATAACGCAACATATCCAATTCCTCGAGGAGTACGATTCCGGCCGCAGCCCTGTCGCTCATAATTATCTTTACAAACTCATCGCGCAATCGTTCTTCGGCTATGGCCTCTAATAGACCTGCCTTCTCCTCGATCGCCCGCCGGGTGGCGTAATCTATCTGAAAATCAAGTTCGGTCGCGAATCTCGCCGCCCTCATCATGCGTAAGGCGTCTTCATCGAAACGAGCCGCCGGGTTTCCGACCGTCCTTATAACTTTCGCGCGCAAATCCTCCTGTCCGCCGTAGGGATCAATTATTTTTTTACCCTCCGCGTCCATAGCCATGGCGTTTATCGTGAACGACCGGCGCGAAAGATCTTCTTCAACCGTCTTTGCGAATTTAACTTCGTCCGGATGGCGCTTATCCGAATATTTCCCCTCTACTCTATAGGTAGTAACTTCGATTATTTTTAACTTCGGATCCCCGGCTTCGGTCTTTATTCCAACCGTACCGAATTTATTTTCATAAACACTGTCGGGGAAAATAGCTTGTATTTCATCCGGAGTGGCGCTCGTGGTTATATCCCAATCCTTCGGCTCCCGACCGAGCATGATATCGCGCACACAACCGCCCACAAGGTACGCTTCAAACCCCGCCTTCTCAAGCGTTATGGCAATGCCTTTAACCATGTCGGGAATTTGCGCGGTCATTTACTAAATTGTATCTAAACCGGACGAGATTAGAAACTGCAAACAAAAACTGCCGAAACGGCAGTTTTTGCGAATACGAATAAAGCAATTTCCCCGAACTTACAATCTGCACTTAATGCCGAGGCCCCCGGGACCCCAACAGAAGGTATGGCCTCCGGCGGAAGTCGTTCCCCCCTCGCAAATATCTCCGAGTGCAAATTCTTCTCCAAGGCATCTGCCAATTGCCGCTCCAGACTGGTTAAGCAACCCTTCCACGGTTTTCGCCGTATTTTTGGAATTCCACCAATAGCCGACATATCCGGCAATTAGTATCAAAACCAATACAACTATCACCCAAATTATTTTTTTCTTCATTATTTTTTTATATTTGAACCCGACCTTTGTTTCCGGTTTTATTCGATTATAAGTTTTACTCCAGCGACATCTTTCAAGATATTCCGCCCGAATGAGTCGCTAACTGCAGTTCCGCCGCTGGAATCGGAAGTGTCAAAAAGAAAATTAACTTCGGCCTCTCCTTTTCCAAGTCCCTCAAACTCAAGAGTCCCAAGATAATATTCTTTGTCCAGAGCGGGAGCAAAAGATTCTTCTGTCGGGCCCCAAACGAGGGTTATGTCTCCTGTCTTCAGGTTCAAAAGCTGAACCTCCGAGATAAACTCCTCCGAGGGACGCGCGTTTATAACGCCGGAGAATTTCTGTGGGCCGCTAAAAGAAATTATTCCGTATATCGCCCTTATTTTGTCCTCTTCCCCGGAAAACCGGACATAAATATCTACGGGCGCTAAATCTCCAACCTTCACAACCTCGGAATTGGAACGCAAATAAAGTTGAGCCTCCCCCGCGGGAACCCGGACTTCATCTTCTTTTACTCGATCCGGGATTTTTACAATAAACAAAAACGAGGCCAGAAGACCTATTATAAAAATCGCCGCTCCCAAACCAACCCATTTGCCCGCCCCATACTTCGGCATAAAAAAGAATTCCTTTTTTACTCCCTTTATCGCCCCTTCTACTGCCTCCTCTGCCGTCTTAGCGGTGTTGCCCCTTTCGATAGCGGTATCCACAACACGCCCAAGCTCTTTCATCGCGAGAATTTTTATAAGGTCATGCCGGCTCAAAACCCCAAGTAATTTCTTTTTCTCATCCACCACAAGCAATGGGTTCACCTTGTGATGTTCGGCAAAAGCTTCCACCGCTTTTTCTATGGGTTCGCCACCCAAAACACAAAGAGGATCGGCGTTCATTATATCTCTTGCAAGCAGATTCTTGATGGGCGCGAGGGTTCCTTCGAGGACCATCCTTTCCGGCTGAATCATCTTTACATCCTCCAGCGTCTTAACAAGGGTAGGAATGTGAAGTCCGCTTCCCTTTGTGACCAGGTCGTATTGCGTTACTATACCAGCCAAAACTCCGGCCTCGTCCACTACGGGCAGACCAGAATAATTCTTCTCGGAGAAGATGGAAATTACTTTGTCTATCGAAGTATCTGGGGCAATAGAAACCACATCGCCAGTCATTACATCGGCAATAGTGACGACCAAAGCTTTTCCCTCTTTATTTATCATTAGCGTATTTCCGCTCCAAATTTACGTCTCACCCCATCTATTATTTTCGCGGTTTCCGCGTTCACCTCTTCGTCACCCAAAGTCCTTTCGTCCGAACGAAAAACTATTCTGAAAGTCAGGCTTTGTTTGGATCCGAATTTTTCATCCCAATATTCATCCACCAAATCAACGTCATCGATAAGCTCCTCGCTCGCAAGGGATATCTCCTCCACGATATCGCCGATACTGACCGCACTGTCGCAAACTATGGAAATATCTCGGACAACTTCCGGATACTTCGGAAGCGGCTTATATCCATGCTCTTCAGAAACCATCTCGGAAAGCGCGCCCGCATCCACTTCAGCCGCCGCGGCAACCCATTGCTTAGCCCCGGGAACGGAGGAAAATTGGCGAATAAAACCGACATCTTTCCCATTCACCACCAACTTCAGCAGATTCTTTAGAGACGGCCCGAAAAAGAAATCCGTGGCGCCAAGAGAACGCAGAAGTTCGCTCAAATATCCTTTCACCTCCAAAACGCCGTCCTTATCTTTTTTCCCGGCAGCCAAGATTCCCAGCACTAATTTCTCGGAAGTTTTCCCGCCAACCAAGGCAAAGGTTTTCCCAAGCTCGAATACGCGAATTTTTTCAAAAAATCTGCTGTTCCATTCCGCGTTCTTCAAAAGCCAGGCGGTCAAATTCTTCCGCAAATATTTCCTGTTTTCGGCTATCGGATTTTCGAGCTCCAGCGCCTCGGCGCTCGCTCCAAAGAAAGACTCCTTAAAATCCGCGTCTTCTTTTTCTCCATAAAAAGACGGGTTGTAAATCTCATCCAGACCCATTCGCGCGAGAGATTCTTTGACCTTGTTCCCGAACGAAAATTCCAAATCATCCGCTACCGGCCGTATAGCAACCCGCGGCGGTTCGCTTGCGAGCCTCCCGTAGCCCAAAAATCTTGTAAGCTCCTCAGCCAGGTCTTCAAATTCGGAAACATCGGTCCTCCAGGCCGGGACACGAACCTTTTTTCCCGCAAACCCAAAACCTAGGGCTTCAAAATATTTTTTAGCTTCTTTCTCGTTAGTTCTCTCCCCCGTTAGCTTTTCGTAAGAATTCAAATCAAAACTCACAAGCTTATCGGAGGCTTTCTTTGGATAAATATCCACCCCATCTTTTAATTTCGCGCCTAAGGCGACAAGCATCATAGTAGCAAAATCCATTCCGGCGCCGGATAATGCCGGACTTAGATCGTGAGCGAAGCGTAAACTCGCATCGGTCTGCAGCTTTATCTCGCGCGAAGTTTTAAAAATATTGGTTGGGTCAAAATTGGCGGACTCCACTATTATCTTTCTGGTTTTTTGAGTTACCCCAGCCCCCCTACCCCCTTTAATACCCGCAATCGCAAGCGCCCTCTCCTCGTCCGCGATCAAAAGCGTCGAGGGATTCAGCTCAATATGCTTGCCGTCCAAAGTCGTTATCTTCTCCCCCCTCTTCGCTCGCCGTGCGACTATTTTCCCTTTGACTTCATCCGCGTCAAAAGCGTGCATCGGCTGACCGGTCACAAGCATCGTGTAATTCATTATATCCACCACCGCGTTAATTGATTGGATTCCGCAGCTTTTAAGGATTTTTTTAAGCCAAATTGGCGAGGTTCCAATTTTTTTAAGCTCAAAATATCTGCCTGAGTATCTGCGACAAAGCTCTTTCTCTTCCACGCGAATACCAAGCAAGCCGCGGCCCATAGGCGCGTTTATCATTTCCTTAATCGGGCTCTTGAACGGCAGACCTAGGCTCGCGGAAAGCTCCCGCGCGATTCCAATATGAGAAGACGCGTCCGAATACCGGTTAGACGGCAATTTTATTTCCAAAGTATCGCCGTTAATGCTTTCGAGCTCAAAAGAATGCATATTCAAAGCCTCCGACACCCTTGGTTTGGCTGGCAATTTTGGAAGTAATTTTTTTAGAAGTGAATAAGAGAATTTCATCCCGTTTATTTTTTATATTCGTTTAACTCATTTATGACGTGCTTGTTCACAATTGTATTCGCCCGATTCGCAGCCAGCTCGGCGAAAATTAGGCGTGAAGATGTTTTCCAATCCCGGCCAGCGGCCATTTCTTCCGCCACCACCCCATCCATATATTCTCTAAATTCTTCTATGGTAATGTCTTCTCCGCGGAGTTTATCCCACATTTCCATATCCGCTTCCATTAGCTCTTCGGGCGAAAAACGATATTCTTCGTCTTTAATATATTCAGGTTTTTTAAGATGCGAAGTAGAGACCTCGCCAGCCTCTTCCTGCCTTAGCAATTCTTTGATTTCTTCTATAAAAGACTTAAGTCTGTTTTTAGCTTCAAAATTTTCCGGCATTAGAATTGTTTTAAGAACCTTAAGTCTCCCGAATAGAAAAGCCTGATATCCGGCACGCCATATTTTATCATCGCAAGCCTGTCCAACCCCACGCCAAACGCGAATCCCTGCCAGTCTTTTGGGTTATAGCGCGCGTATTCAAAAACCCTCGGGTGCACCATGCCGGCGCCCATTATCTCAAGCCATTTGCCTTTGAGCTTTATATCCACCTCCACTCCGGGCTCCACGAATGGGAAATAGCTCGGCCGGAATCTGAATTCAATCTTCTGCCCGGCGAAGAATTTTTTTAAAAATTCTTCGACTATAAATTTAAAATTCGCCAACGTTATGTCCTTCCCGACCATTAACCCCTCAAGCTGATAGAAATTAACCTCATGGCTCATATCGGTGGCCTCGTAGCGGAAAACCCGTCCCGGCACCACGATTTGGAAAGGAGGTTTGGCTTTTTCCATAAAACGCATCTGCATCGGCGAGGTATGGGTTCTAAGCAACATTTTTTGCTTATCGGCCTTCCCCGGTTTTAACCAAAAAGTATCCCACATTTCTCGCGCGGGGTGATTCGCGGGAATATTTAAAGCATCGAAATTATAATACTCGGTCTCCGCTTCCGGACCGGTTACAACCGAAAAGTTCATCCCTTCAAATATTTTCGCCACATCCGCCATTACTCGGCTCAGGGGGTGCAAGTGTCCGCGCGAAACTTTTTTGCCGGGAGCCGTCATATCGGATACCCTCTCCCCCGCTTCGCCGAAACTCGCCGCTTTTTCCGCGAGCAAATTTTCGAGCTCCATTCTAAGCGCGTTCGCCTCCGAACCCAAGGCCTTTCGCTGCTCTACCGGCATATCTTTAAGAGAGCGTAAAATTTCCGTAAGTTCGCCCTTCCGGCCGAGATAGTTAAGACGTATTGTCTCGAGCGCCTCCCGGGTTGAGGCGGAGCTTATTGCGTCCTTCGCGGACGCGCCTATTTCCCCCAAATTCATAAGTTTATCTTAACAGAATTCGCCAAAAACGAAAATTGAGACATAGATATATTCTCTAAAACAAAACCTCGCGAAGCGAGGTTTTGTTTTCATAGTTGCGGGACTTGGAATCGGACCAAGTTCAAGAGCTTATGGGGCTCCCCGGGAAACCATTCCCTAATCCTCCCGCGGTAGTTAATTGCCTCGTTATTATATATCTAAAGTGTGGATTGTCAAAAACCCGATTTGATGCTAAAAATGTATTTGATTCTGCCTGCGAGGCCCGAGTAGCCCCGACTCTTCGGTCAGGGTCCCGACCCCGTTAGCGTCAGGACTCTGTGGAATCTTATGTAAACCAATATTGGCTGGGTAGCTCAGTGGTAGAGCAGACGTTTCATAAGCGTCGGGTCGTGAGTCCGATTCTCACCCCAGCCACCAGGAAAATTTAGATAAGCGCGCCGAAAGGGCGCGGTGTTTGTTTTGAGATCCGAAGGCTCAGGTTTAGAATGTCAGTATCAATATGAAAAAGATCGCTATTCTCGGATTCGGCAACGAGGGGCGCGCCGTCTTCGATTTCCTGAAAAAGACCGGGGGTCTTCGAAACAAAGATGTCTGGATCTTAGACAGATCGGAAAACCTAAAACTTCCAAAAGGGGTCGGCTCCCAACTTGGCAAGAATTATTTGGCGAGGCTTTCCCGCTTCGAGACCATCTATCGCTCCCCCGGCGTTCCCTACCTATCTAAAGAACTTGTCGCCGCCAGGAAAAAAGGCGTTCGCTTTTCGAGCGCCACTAAACTTTTTTTTGAAAAATCTCCCGCCCCGATAATCGGCGTAACCGGGACTAAGGGCAAGGGCACCACCTCCACACTCCTTAAAAAAATATTCAAAGCGGCGCATAGAGACGTCTATCTCGCGGGGAACATCGGACTCCCGGCCGTGGAAATACTCCCAAAACTCAAGAAGACATCTTTGGTTATTTTGGAGCTTTCAAGCTTTCAGCTACAGGACTTGGAAATATCGCCGAAAGTTTCCGTGGTTCTTGAAGTATTTCCCGACCATCAAGACTCGCATAAAAATTTGGCGGAATATTATTCCTCCAAGGCAAATGTTGCCAAATATCAAAAACCAACCGATGCCATTTTCTTTTTTGGCGACAAAGGGAAAAGCCGCTGGGTTGCATCTCACGGCAAGGGCAGAAAGACGCCGATTTTCCCGGAAAATTCTCTGGAGCTCGACGAAGAAGAATTAAAAGTGAGAGGTCCGCATAATTTTAGAAACGCAGTTCTTGCCCTCGCGGTCGCCGAATACCTGGGTGTTCCCAAAAAAACTGCCGTTCGAGTTATTAAGAATTTTCGCGGGCTGGAACATCGGCTGGAATTCGCGCGCGCAATCGGCAACGTAAGTTTTTATAATGATTCGGCCTCCACCAACCCGCATACTTCCGCGGCGGCCCTCCGGTCTTTCGCGCCGGGTGAAGCCTCAATTATTATGGGCGGCTACGACAAAGGCTTGGACTACTCCCCCGTCGCAAGGGCGATAAAAGAAACGCGGCCAAAACTTGTTGTACTTCTGGGGGCAAACTCACAAAAGATCTATAAAGCCATAGACAAAACCGGAGTCCCAATTAAGTTCGCGAAAAATCTAAAATCCGCCGTAAATTTGGCGTATTCCGCCTTCACCACTCGCCACTCACGACTAACGACTAACTATTCGGTCGTTTTCTCTCCCGGCGCCGCAAGTTTCGACATGTTCAAAAACTACGCCCATCGCGGAGAAGAATTCAAAACCATTGTTCGGAACATTTAGCCTCCGGCCAAATTCTGAATCCCGCCTTCTAGATTCTATATGCTAGATTCTATATACTGATTTCATGGCTTCTCCCATAAATAAGAAGGTTTTGCAGTCCATTTCCGCGCTGGCCCGGCTGGAACTCCAGGAAAAAGAATCGGAAAAGATATTGGAAGATCTCCGAAATATTTTGGACTATTTTAACGAACTCCAGGAATTGGACACTTCTTCGGTAGTCTCTGAAATTATCCCCGAGCAGGGTCGAAAGATATTCCGCGAAGACGAGGAAAGGGTCGGCACCAACTTAGGCGCCGGAAAAGAACTGTTCCCCCGGACCGAGGACGGTTTCCTTACTATCCCGCCAGTTTTTAAAGATTAAAATGGATGATTTAAAAGATCTCACAATTAAAAGTTTTGGTGAGGGTCTGCGGGGGAAGAAATTCTCAGCTCTTGAGACCGTTGTCGCCTACTTTAAAAAAATTAAGAAAGACGACCCCTCCCTCGGCGCGTATCTGCATTTAATGGAAGAATCTGCAGTGACGCAAGCGGAAAAAGTTGACCTCGCACTTCAAAACGGGGAAAACCTCGGCGCGCTTGCCGGAGTGCCTCTCGCAATAAAAGATAACATCCTCATTAAGGGTCATCCCGCCACCGCCGCCTCTAAGATGCTAAAGAACTATGTCGCGAGCTACGACGCGAGCGTTATCGAGAAGCTTGAAAAATCCGGGGCCGTTTTCCTTGGCAAAACAAACATGGATGAATTTGCCATGGGCTCCTCCACGGAAAACTCGGCTTTTCGCCTAACTAGGAATCCTAGAGATATGGAGCGTGTTCCGGGAGGCTCTTCGGGTGGTTCCGCGGCAGCCGTAGCCGGAGATCTGGCGCTCGCGGCGCTGGGAAGCGACACCGGCGGCTCTATCCGCCAACCCGCGGCCCTTTGCGGCGTTGTCGGCCTCAAATCGACCTATGGGACGGTTTCCCGCTCAGGACTCATTGCCATGGCCTCTTCGCTCGATCAAATCGGCCCCATAACCAAAACCGTTGCGGATGCTAGCGCCGTGTTCATGGCCATTCAAGGGTCGGACCCCCTAGACAACACAAATACCGGATTAGAATATGACCCCAAAGAAATACTTGAGCCCAAACTCGAAAATATAAAAAAACTTCGCGTCGGAATTCCAAAAGAATTCATGGTTCAAGGACTCGAAGACAAGGTTCAAGCCGGCATAGAAAAGGCTGTCGAAAAAATAAAAAGCCTAGGGATAGAGATTAAAACTATTTCTCTTCCGAATGCCAAATACGCGCTCTCCACTTACTATATAATCATGCCGGCGGAGGTGAGCTCCAACCTCGCCCGCTTTGACGGAATCAGATATGGCAAAAGAGGTGATGAAAATAAAGAACAAAGCTTGCTGGATATTTATCTTTCCGAAAGAGGGAAGGGGTTCGGAGCGGAAACCAAACGTAGAATAATACTCGGGACTTTTGTGCTATCTTCCGGCTACTACGACGCATATTATGAAAAGGCGCAAAGGGTTCGCGCCTTGATGCGCAGAGACTTGGACGAAGCCTTTAAAGAAGTTGATGTTATACTTGGACCCACCACTCCGACAACAGCGTTTAAGATTGGCGAAAAGACAAGCGATCCCCTCTCAATGTATCTTTCCGACATTTTCACCATACCCGCTAATATGGCGGAAATTCCCGCAATCTCCATCCCAGTTCAGAAATTCAAAGAAGGAGAATTGCCTGTAGGTTTTCAGTTAATGGGACGGCGCTTCAGAGAAGCGGATATCCTGGGCCTTGGACAATATTATGAAAAATTAAATTAATTAAGCAAAACAGAAATCAAAAAACCCGCCAGTCTATGAACTGGCGGGTTTTCTCTTGCTTTATGGAGTGGGCGAGGTTGTTGTGGCTACCGATGGAGTCGAAGTTGACTGAGACTGCAACTCGGACCCATTGACCATTTGAACCGTTATATCGTAAGCGCCGGGAATATGCGTTCCGGAAAGTTCTACGGTCGCGCCGACAAACGGCTTCAAAGTAAAATCCAATTTTGCATCCTTAGAATTTTTAATGGAAAGAACAACGCCATTGACCGTTGTCAGGTTGTAAACTCCCTTGGCCTGCCCTACCAACCCGCGAAGAGAAAACGGTTTTGCCGCTAAAGTTCCGGTGGTATTCTGCGGAACAACAAACAAGTTAAGCTGGTCCGTAATATCCTTAATCGTAGCTTTGGCCGCGTCCAATTCCGTAGCGCTAGCGGCGCCGGAGCTGCTGAGTTCAGCAAGTTGGGCGCTAAGCGCGGCATTGGTCGCCGCAAGCCCATCGGAGGCAGCCGATAATTTTCCAGTTTTGCTAATAAAATAGACGATTGATCCCGCGAGCGCCAAAATGGCCACTCCCGCGATTATCCAAGGAAGGCGTCCGCCGGAAGATTTTGCCGAGACCACTCCCGCGGCCGCATCTTCGGGTGCAGCCATAGACTTGTCGGCATCTTTAACCTTGGCCGCAGACGCGCCCATTGCCGCCATGCCGGTCGGGTTGCTCATAAAATCAAAACTCATTGCTTCTTTTTTTGGTTCAGTTTTAACTGGCTCTTCGGACTTTGTGGCCTGACCGGCAAAGGGACTGCTTGCCGCGGGAGCTGCAACAGCCGGCTGCCCCCCTGTCGCGCCGGGCTTCGCGCCCTTAACGCCGTCTTCCACATCCGCATCCGGCCAGCCGGCGTCTTTTAATATTTTTCTAATATCCGACTCGGAAACTCCGGCCATCATCTGGCCTTTTATATAATCAATGAGTTGTTGGTTTGCCATACACTAATTTTAAGGCTTGCCTGGCAGCTTACAAGCTGGCCTTATCCACATCACAAAGAGACTTCAAAACTCCCGGCATACAATGCGGGGGCTATACCGCTCCTTCTAAGAAATTCTCCAAACCACTCTTCCCCGGATGCCGGCTCAATAACGGCAGGCTGGCTTTTTGCGCTTACAATCGGTAAAAAGTCATAAACTATTTTAGTTTCGAATATTTCTACCGAAATCATAAGCCCTTCCTGCGTCTCCTTTGAGAAATATTGATCAAAGACGAAATTGCCAAGCGAGTAAAATATCGGACGATTTTTAAATAATTCAAATTCTTGAACCACATGCGGATGAGAACCGATGACCGCAGTCGCGCCGGCGTCTATTAGCTCGCGCCCAAACCGCTTTTGAAAAGCGTTGGATGAGGATGAATATTCCTCCCCCCAATGCATTAGAACAAATATAAGTTCGTCAGGGAATAAAGTTCGTTCCGATCGGATATCGGA
The DNA here is from genome assembly GCA_964530925.1 of uncultured Candidatus Saccharibacteria bacterium. GTDB lineage: Bacteria > Patescibacteriota > Minisyncoccia > UBA6257 > 2-01-FULL-56-20 > LiPW-15. The sequence goes on along the minus strand of CAZHBZ010000004.1, from coordinate 10,369 downwards.
CAACGCGGATTCTTCATTGAGGCTCGGATAAGTCGCGTTGTATCCGAAAAACGCGAGTTTTTTATCACCACCCTCAATTCTTTTTACATACGCTTCGCCTTCATAGAGCGGATGCCCGAAGGAACCTATACCCTCCTCCGCGAGGCGCGTTGCGGTTTCCGCATATCCTTTCGCCGCAAAATCAACGGTGTGATTATTGGCCAGAGAAACTAAATTAAATCCGGCCGCGCTAAGCGCCGAAGGAGAGCTCGTTGGAAACGCGAATTTAAAAGAATTGGCCGGGGTTCTCGGCGCGCCGGCGACTATCGGACCCTCAAGGTTCCCGACAACTAAGTCAAACCGCTTTAAAACATTTTCGATATTTCTAAAAGGATAGTCCGCTCCATACCTCTCCCCCAAAAGCTGTACGTTCCGACCAAGCATTATGTCGCCTATAAAAATCAAAGAGAGCGATTCTTCTTCTGCCTCCTTAATTTCTCCGCCCAATTGCGATGGCAGAACCTCAATCTCTACGGCCGGAAGAAAATAGAGACCAACCGCCAGAAGTATTGCGCCAAAAATATAAGCCACCCTCATTCCACAATCTTAAACCCAGATAGCGCGCACATCAAAACTGCCCTCTCTAAGTCTGAGTCACGTTCGATTAAATATGCAGCCCTAAACGCTTTGCGTCGGGCCCGAACAAAAACACCCCGTTGGGGTGTTTTTGTTTTAGGGCACGGTCGGCCGGAATCAAACGTCGTTTCACTCCCTAACACCTTGCGGTTTTAGTATTTCCACCACGGGGAAACTTCCGTTTCCCCGCCCCCTTTCCCGTTCGAGTCCTTCCAGCACATACAAAATAAAAAAGCGCGTCCCTTTGGGACGCTCTTTTTTATTTGCGCGGTCGGCCGGACTCGAACCGGTAACCCCCGCCGTGACAGGGCGGTGCTCTAACCAAATTGAGCTACGACCGCATTAGAACCTAGATATAATAGCTAAAAATATAACCCTTAGGCAAGACTATCCGATAAGTTCCAGGAATTCCTTTTCATTAAGAATTTTAACCCCCAACTCCTTGGCCTTTTTATATTTGCTTCCCGGTTCGGCGCCCGCCACAAGATAAGATGTCTTGGCGCTCACGGATTCGGAAACATCTCCGCCAAGTTCTCTTATTTTCTGCTTGGCAAGTTCCCGAGACATAGAGTCCATGGAGCCGGTAATAACAAAGGAAAGGTCTTTCAATTTTCCCGCTTTCGAGGAAGGTGGCGCAAGGGTAATTAAAACCCCAGCGGTATTAAGTTTCTCCAAAAAGTGAATGTTTCTTTTTTCCTTAAACCACTCATGGATGCTTTCCGCGACTTTCGGACCGATGTCTTTTATTTCCTCCAGCCGCTCAAGTGAAAGCCCGCCATAAAAATCCAAAAACTTTAGGATGCTTAGATGCCCTCTTTTTTTGTCCGGAAAAATACCTGCGAGCGTTATCGCCGTTTCTTCGCCGACATGTATTATGCCCAAAGAATAAATAAAACGCGGGAGCGGGATTACTTTTTTTGCCTCAACCTCCCTAATAACATTATCCGCGGATTTTTCTCCAAAACGGGGCAAAGCTTCCACATCTCCTTGTTTCAGGGTAAAGATATCCGCCGCATCGACTATCAAGCCTTCATCCAAAAATCTATCTATAATTTTTGGCCCCAAGCCGTCTAAATTAAATCCCCCGCGGGAAACAAAATGATAGAGCTGCTCTCTGTGCCGCGCGCCGCAATATTTGTTGGAACATTTATAGGCGACTCCATCGCGAATAACACTTGACCCATCCACCGGACACTTTTCCGGCATTTTAAATTTTTTTTCTTTGCCGGTCCTGAACTCCGGCAACGCCTTAGTTATTTGCGGAATCACATCCCCGGCCCGAGAAACAATAACCGTGTCGCCAACCCGCACCCCCAACCGTTCAATTTCGTCCGCGTTGTGAAGACTCGCGTGGGTTATGGTCACTCCCCCGACATTTACCGGACGCATAACCGCGACCGGAGTCAGGGCCCCGGTTCGCCCTACCTGAACTTGTATTCCTTCCACAACCGTCGTTGCCTCCCGCGGCGAAAATTTATAAGCAATCCCCGCGCGCGGGGTCTTGCCGATTATCCCGGCCTCCTCATATGTGGCATTGTCATTTATGGAAATAACTATGCCGTCTATCTCATAAGCCAGGCGCTCTCTCATCTTCAAAACTTCTTTATGAAACTCAAAAATCTCCTCGATATTTTTCGCGATTATGCCGTGTGGATTGGTTTTAAGCCCATATTTATTAAGCTCAGCATATTCCTCGGATTTTGTTTTATATCCGGGAACAATAACGTCATAAGCGAAAAAATCCAATTTTCGGGATGCGGTTATTTTTGGATCCAATTGCCTTATGGAACCGGCGGCAATATTCCGAGGATTAGCGTAAGGCTTCCCTCCTTTTTTCTCCTGCTCTTTATTTATCCGCGCGAATTCCTTTTTGGTCAGGAAGACTTCACCGCGCGCAATAAGCTTCTTCGGATATTCTCCCCGGAGTCGAAGCGGAATGGCATCAATAGTTTTTAGATTTTCTGTCACATCCTCCCCGACCATTCCATCCCCGCGCGTCGAACCCGAAACGAACAAGCCGTCTTCGTAGATCAGCTCCATCGCGAGGCCGTCCATTTTCAAATCGCAGTAAAATCCGTTTTTCGCGAAATTGGTTTTGGGTCCGAAATAATTTTTTAGACGCGCGAGCCAATCCAAAATATCTTGCGGTGAAAACGCGTCGTTTAAAGAAATCATCCGGGTCCCGTGCCTGACTTTTTTAAAGGCGACAAGCGGCTTCCCGCCGACCCTTTGAGTCGGCGAATCTTTCGTTATAAATTCAGGATAGCGGGATTCCAAATCAAAAAGCTCTTTTTTTAAAGAATCCAAAGCTTCGTCGGAAATTAGCGATTTATCCAAAACGTGGTACGCGTAGCGATACTTGTCTATCTCCGTCTTCAATTTTTCGATACGGCTTTTCGCATCTTCCTTGGCTAACATAGCCTCATTTTAACTCAACCGAAACACGATTGCGAAGCCAAATCAACACCAAGAATGTTTAGCGTTATACATCACCCTTTTGTCAAACTTGACAAAAGGGTGATACGTTTCCGTCAGATCACTTTTAATAAAAAATTAAAAAGTCAGGCCGAAAGCGCGGCTGGAATTGCCGGAAGAACCAAGGGATTTAAAAGTGGTGCTCGACGCGTTCCCTCCGGGAGAGCAATCCGCCATTGGGGCGCCATTCGCGTCAAAACAATATTGATTCGTAACGGCTTTTGAATTGTTTCCGAGCGTGAGAGTTCTCCCGTTCCAAGTTATCTGATTCGGAGCCGGACAAGGAGATTTTCCGGCGTCATTCGCGCAAAACCAATTATAAAGCGTCCACTCGATACCTGCGTCCGCCGCGTAGATAGCCTTGCCGGAATTGGCCAAATCAGTCGCCTGGCGTATCTGATAAAGCATTAAAAGACCGGCAATGGTTGTCGCCCCAAGTATTGCTCCGCCCAGAGCCATAACTGTCAGGATCATCACCTGCCCGCTTCGTTTATGGAGTTTTTTAGAATATTCCTTGCTCACAAGTTAATTATACCTCATCACACAAGAACAAAACCAAAAGCGCCCCGACCAGGGTCGGGGCGCTTTCCCGGGCATCCTCTTTTTATTGCTTACACGTCGGATCGATAGGATTGCACTCGATTATGGAGGTTACGGTCACGCCAACATTTGCCGTGGTTTTAATTCCGCCCTTCAAGCATTCCAGAATATACTGCCCGGTTTTCGCGGGAGTTATTTTCTGAATAGCTCCGCAAGAACTCGAAGTCGGACAGGAGGTCGGAACCGAGCCTAAGGAAACTTTGACGCCGCTCGTCGCATCGTAAAGAACACAATCGGTGACCCCCGCGTCGCAAGTCCAGGTCAAAACCGATGAACCGCCTTTGGAAAAAATTCTAGGATTCGCGGACATAGTACAAGAAGTCGGAGCGGTACAGCCCGGGCCGATGGTCGTGCACTGATTTTCTCCGGCGCCCCCGACTATCACACACGCATTATTTTGACATTCCAAATGCGTTATTCCCGTACCGGTACACTGCGGATCGTTTGCGCAAAGATTTTCTCCAGCCCCAGCGACATTAACACAAGATTGCGTAGACGGATCGCAAGCGGAATGGAACGGGTCTCCCCCGCCCCCTCCTCCACAATCCGCGCTCACGCTACACCTATCCGAACCCGCCCCGGCCACGCTGGTACAGGCATTATTCACGCATTCTTTGTGCGTTCCCCCGCCCGGAGGCGTTGAGCAAGCAGTACAATCGGTCACGCCACAACCAGGAATTGATACGCACGAGCCGGCAATACAACCATTGTGCGGGTTAGATTGTCCGGAAGGACAAGACGCCGGAACACAAATTGTCCCGCTTCTTACGTAGCCAGCTCCGCATCGAGCCTCGCATTTTACCGGAGCTGTGCAGGAATCCACCAATGTAATCGGAGTGTCTTCTGTGAGATTCGTTCCGTCCCCCGGACAAAGCGAAGACGAGGCCGGAATTGATCCTGTGCATTGCGGTGTCTCGCTATCCACACAAACCGATTCGCAACTCGACTGGCTGTCATATGTTCCTTCCGCGCTTTGCGTACACGTTCCGTCGGAATTACAGAGATATTTCGGATTCGATATACAGACTCCGTCTTCGGCGGTACAACCATCCTGGTTCGCTCCCCCGCCGGGAAGAACAGCGCAGGAATTATTTACACAGCCGAGATGATTTGTCCCACCGCTACAAACTTGTCCCGATCCGGTACAACCATCTTTGTCCGAACCTCCTCCCCTGACTCGCACGCAAGAATTTCCCAAACACTCCAAGTGGCTGGCTCCGGACGGGCAAACAAGAACAAAGTCGGCGACATCCCCGGGCCCGATTGACTGCGAAGCAGGACCAACCAATGAACACGGCTGGTAATCGCTTATCGTGTACTGCCCGTCGGTTGCTTTATAGCTCACAAACCAATCATCGCCGGAGCTTCCTTCTTGATTATCTTCCGAATTGACCTTATTAACACTCAAGACATTGGTATTGTCGGCCGGTGTTGGTCCGTTCATCTGCCATGCTGAAGGGTACCCGTTTCTCGATGTAACCCTGATAGTGCCCCGACAATCTTTAATCGCGACCAAAGAGTTGGATTGTCCCCAGCCGACAAAACTTACATGGGTTTCAACCTCCTGACGATAACCTTTAACCGGACTACCTGACCCATCGTCCGCGCAGGAATGAGGAGATTGCTTAGAACCGCTTCCGCTCGCGTCAGTCCCAATCCAACTTGGATTGTTCCAGGGAAGAGTGCGCGCCGCGTCCGGATAGAGGTCGTACTCTTTGGCGACCCTGGAGAGTTCGCCCGTGCTGTTCGGCTTCCCCCCGATCACACTAGCCACCGCATTCGCGTCTTCCGGACCAAAAATATATGGAGTGATGGCAAGCTGTACGTTTCGAGAAACCTCAGAAACCGTAACCGGCGTAGAAGCGACAAGTCCCTGAAAACCTCCGCTGACCAAAGTAGTGCCGGTCGCAACCCCAGTTAGAATAACGCTCTCTGCGCCTCCTGATGTCCTTTTGATGATATTTAAATTAGCTGAATTTATATCAGCTCCATATTCGCCAAGCCCTCCCTCCCCTATCGGCAAGTCTTTTATCGAGCCATTCGTATACCAAGCTTGATAAACCAATTCTCCGCCCACGCCAACGGAATTGTCGGTTGGGGTTATAGTTAGGCTTCCCGTTCCACAAAGATGAGTCGGTTCGCATCTGTTCGGACCGGAACCCTCAACCATTACACAAGAATTATTATTTGGGTCGCAAGCGAAATGCATGTCGCCCGCCGGAGGCTGAACGGTCACTTTCGTCTGCCCGGAGCCGGCGAAATTTCCATATTCATCTCTGCAAGTTATTCCAAAAGTTGTAGTCTGACTAAGCGCAGGATAGGAAGCGCTTCCGCTAGCGCTAACGCCAGAGCCGGAAAGTGGGGCTGGCGATCCGGATCCCCATCCAGGGGTAGAGGGAGAAGCGAATTTAGTGCAAGTATAATCCCTCGCCGCAAGCCTCGGATCATTACTGGTCAATGAATAGTTAATAACGCCCGCGACTCCTGTCGTCCCTGCGCTTGGGGTGGCCGAAATATCTATGGTCGGAGGAGCGCCAGACACGTCAACCATTGTCGAGCAAGTTCCGGAACCTGTTACGTTGGCACAAGTCATCGTATAGCTAGTGGGAAGCTGCGTAGAAAAAGACACACTTCCTCCCGAAGCCGGAGACACAGACCCCGGCGAATCATCGCAAACCCCCGTTCCATAATCTCCGGAACAGGAAGCCGCGATAGAACAACTCGAAGGATTGCCGCTGGCAGTCCAAGATAGTGTTCCGGAAACAGATGGATTGCTATGGCTTAAAGTCCCGGAACTGGGATTTGCAGAAATAGAACATGTCGCGCTGGGCGGCTGAACTACAGTTACATACTTTGTAGCTGTTGGCCCGGAACCATTCGCGTTACTGCAATACATGCTGACCCAGTGCTCTCCCGGAGAACTCCATGACCAGGGCGAAGAGCCGGGGGTGTTTAACGTGTACGGAAAAGACCCGTCGGGAGTTCCAACGCAACTTGTCGCTCCCGTGTCCGCGCTCCAGGAAATATTCGTGCTTTCGCCAACATTAATAGTGGTAGGTTCGGCGGTTAATGTTGTTACTGGCAAACAGGAGGGAGAGATCTTACACGCGCCCTCGCTCTCGTAAAGATCGTTTTCGCTAAGCCATGTTGCTCTGTATGTGCAAGCATAGTTATTTGCCGGCGTGCACTTCCAACCCGAGTATATGCCCGTATCATCGTCCGACGGAAAAGGCGCCGCATTCGCGCCAGCGGCAAAGGAAAATATTAAAACAGCGGAGGCAAAAAGAATAATATTTATTTTTTTCATTTTATTTTTGGACATAAGCGATTATGACCTTTGTCCCAAATCCGATATTTTCGAAAGTTATGTTTAACTCTTGCCCATCTTTGCTCGCGTAATAAAAAGTGTTCGCTGCCAGCGAATCGGCTTCGTGGCTAATCACCCAATTATTATCTCGCAAATAAGCGCCGTAATCGGCGGCCAACTGAATTAGCGGACGCTTGGATGTAAATGTCGCGGAAGGTTGATTAAAACCCTTGGAGCGATAGTCCAAGGCGTAGCTTTCTACAATGGTCGCTCCTGGATCCAAAATTAAAGATTTATCAAACCCTGCGACAACCTCTCCCTCCGGCGCGGTCGTAATCGAATATGGCGCGCGCGAAGAATAGAAAAGATACCCTCCAACCAAAGCCGCGAGCGCGACTAGTCCCAAGATTATCTTTATAAGAGTCGACTTACTCGCTTCCAGATGTTCTTTTTGCCCGATCATATTTTTATTTTATTTTTTTGGCCAATGACCTTATTTTTATTTTAAACTTTCGCGAAGAGTCAAAACTCGACTCGTATCCATTAGATTCATTATAGCATTTCATTTTTACACATCGATAAAACTCGAAAGCCAAAACCCCGCCGGTCGCCTCAAACGGCGCCCGGCGGGGCTACTTTTTAACTTTGCTTATTGAACCAAAAGCTTCAAGTTCAAGGTCTTCGTCGACACTCCCCTCGCGTAGGCTTTGACAGGTATGTCGTAAGAGCCGGCTGGAGGGTTGCTCAAATTGAAATAGAAGATGTTCTGCATGCCAGGACCAATGACGGTCGCCGCGGCAGAGCTCGGAGAAATTATTCTGTTCCCGTTTGCGTCCTTTATTGCCTGAGCGGTCACAGAAACAGCGCAAGTCTTGTCGGTGTTGTCGGATACCTTTAGGCCGTAGACCGCGAAAGATGACGCACGAGAGACCGTAATCGTCTCCGGCACCGGGGTTAGCGTAAAATCGCACCCCACTCCGGTATTCGGAGTCCCTCCCGGAGGAACTGTCGCGGGCGGAGTGCTACCTCCGCCGGCAGCTCCAGAAGCGGCTTCAAATTTCCAAACCTTTACGTCCTGGCCAAAACTGGCCGCGGTATACATATAAGTAATGCTGTTTCTCGAGAAAGAGTCTCCTTGTATTTCCACCGGACCAACCGTTCCTCCGTTCCCCAAAGCGCCACCTCCGGTAGTAATATCTCCGGTTTCCGCGGAAGCGCTTATCGGCGAATTAACAAGAACATCCACAGCCCTCCCCGCCACCAGATCGGAAAAAAGGAATGCCCTAAATCTTCCTTCGTAATTTCCGTATGGATTAGCTGTCGCGCCTTTATCAATAGTAAAGTACGCAATCATCCCGACATTTCCGCCCCCGACATCAAACCCAGCTGTCGCGCCGAGGCTGTATGCGGTCGGAAGAGCGACGGACTTCGCGATTTGAGTTATGCGTTTCGCTGCGTATTCCACCTTAAAAATATCGACTAACCATTTCGAATCAGGAATATTCTCCGGGGCGCGAAGGGTGTAAACATACATTCCTCCGGAAAACGATACCTTCCCAAAACGCCTGACGGCATAATATTTGGTCACAGGATTTAAGCTATCCTCGGATAATTGCAACTCCGCTAACGCCTCCTTTTGACTCGTGGAAAAAAGTTTTATTTTGTACTCAAAGCCCGCGACAAGGCGGTTGCCGACATGATCGGGAAGAATTACAAAGTAGGAGCCGTCATCCGAAACAATTTTGCTCCCTATATTCCTGTCACGATCCAATTCCGGAAAAGCGGATGGAACCGGCTTATAGATCGCCTGACCAATCTCATCCGTTCCCGTCGGGTTCGTAATATTAATTGCTCCGCGGTCATGTAATAAAATATATTCTGATTCGAATTTTACTATAGAGACCTGACCCTCCACCCCGCTTGCAATTCTCATTTTCTGCTCTCCATTCGCGCTCACAAATAAAACTCCCTGACTACTAACTATCGCGCGATATCTTCCGTCCTGACTCCAAGCTACAGAATTTGCGGAAAGCACCGGTCCAAAATCGCCGAAAGAATCCTCGCTCGGACGAATAGAGGGGCCATCTAAAGAAGCTATTTTTACCGGATTCATCGGATCGGCCAGAGAGAACATCCTGGGCGTAGTAATGGTGCTTTTTCCGGGAGCCGGAGCCAAAGACTTTTCAACTCCACCGATAAGCACTGGCGAGCCCGCATGGTTAACTATTCTCGGACCGCTCCTTCCGCTATAAAACTGCATCTGGCAGCCACGAACATCAGGAGTACATTCCGAAATCGGGAACATCGTGTCTCCCAAGTATTCAACCTGAGAAAGTTTTATTTTGCCGGATGGATTGTTGATTGCGGGCAAGGAAGCGCTGCCGGTCGCGACCGCCCTTCCGGAAGGCAAATCGCAAGTCAGAGAATAACTCCCGCCGGTAAAACTGGAACCGGTTCTAACTATTGCCGACGCCTGTTCTCTTCCACGCGCAAGTCCACCCTCATATTTGATATATGGGAAAACAGGAGAAACCGAAACATCCGCTCCAGATGAACCGTTTAGAGAAACTTCTCCGCTCCCCCCGACTGACGTATTCATCGGCACAGGTATGCTGCTATTTGGAGGAATAGAAACATTTGGGATACTGCAACTCGCCGATCCGGAAGAGCTGCCCCCCGAACCCGAGCCGCCTCCTGATGGATTAGTCCCGGTTACAGTCAAATTCACACTTGCCTGGCCGATTATCTCCGCCGAACCGCCAGAAGGACACCCAGACACGGGGCAGCCCGTAGAGCAATAAACTTTGAAAGTTTGATTCCCGGGCGTGGCGTTGGTTAGCGCGTAAATTTTAAAATCTATAGAAGTTCCTCCTACCGGTATAACCTTCCCAACCCCTATGTCGGAAAAGATTCCGGGAGAAAAATCTCTAGCCACCACATAAACATAATTTACGCCGGTAGAGGATTGACTCGAACTGACTTTAAAGCTCAAAGTCCCGTCCTGGTTAATAGATGTGCTCCCCGGAGTCACCGAACAAGTCGCGGGGCCGGTCGGGTTCGCAGGAAGAGGCGGAGTAGTCCCTCCTCCTCCGCCCGAAGCAACAGAACAATCTTTGGTATGAGAAACCACCTCCGATCCATAACCCAAACCTTCATAGGAAATAAAAAGTTTTTGGTTTAAAACTTTTCCCAAGACAGACACCGCGCCGGACGGATTATAGCTTGAATACGCCGAACAATTCATAGTTCTCCGCACTCCGCTCCTAAGTTCGCCGACTGTAAGCCAGGTTCCAAAATTTTTAAAACTCCCGGAATTGTCCGGATCTATCCAAAGACGGGCGACGGTGTTCGCCGGAACATCCTCCGCGCCGG
>CAZHBZ010000003.1:0-64958 GCA_964530925.1 uncultured Candidatus Saccharibacteria bacterium | reverse complement strand
CCAAAGCATGTATAAATTATACCGTTCAATTGATTTCTCCGCCAATTTTCGGGATAATGAACCGGTAATTCAGTGATTGGGGGGTCGTCTCTTGCCTCTTCGGCAGACAGGCCTGCCTGCCGGCAGGCAGGTAAAAACGGTCCGCCGAAGGCGGATAAATAGGACATCGGCCTTTTAAATTAATCAAATTCTTTTTTTCGCTGGGGGATCGTCTAACGGTAGGACATGGGCCTTTGAAGCCCAGTATCTTGGTTCGATTCCAAGTCCCCCAGCAAAGAAAAGAATTTATATCGACAGAGGCCATTAGAAGTTCTCGTAGCTCTTGGAGCGCAAGCGACTTTGAGATGCGTAATGCCGAGTAATCTCGGTCCTTTAATCGGGGTTCGATCCCCTATCCCCCAGCAATGCTTAAATTTCTATTATCTCGGTTCGATTCCCTTGCCTGCCGGCAGGCAAAGAAACAATGAAATCAAAAGCAACTTTAAAACCAAAAAATTATGCATCTGTAGTTCGTAATTCCAAGAAACACAAGCTCTTGGCGCTTAGGGCCGCCAAGCAAGCGATGAGGGCGCTCCATTATTTTGAAAAAGAACGGCCAAAAGACGACCGTCCAAGAAAAGCTATTGAAGCGATAAGAGCCTGGGCGGAGGGTAAACTGGAACTCGGGATGGCAAAAACACGCGAGCTTTCGCTGGATTCCCATGCCGCGGCTAGAGCGGCAAAAACAAATGCGGCAAGATTCGCGGCCCATGCCGCCGGCCAGGCTGTCGCAACTTGGCATGTGCCGAGTCATGCCTCAGGAGCTTCTTGGTATGCCGGAAAAGTCATTAAAGCTGCTAAGCTATCCGATAGCTTTTTACGTATTCGTAAGAAACGGACCAGAAACTACCTACAAAAAGACCGGCGAGTATTTCTTCGAGCGGAACGCCGGCAATAAAAATTCCTGCCATATTTTCCAAATTGTAAAAATTTTGTACCAATTCCGGGAAGAGCCTGACGACCAGAAAGAACACGAAGCCATAGAAGATGGCGAAAAGCACCCCCGAGAAAATAGCTTTGAGTAAAAGATCCCGGCGCGCGAGGACGATAAAAAAGGTTCCAATAATTCCGGCGGCAATAAAAACGTAAATAGCTTCGCCAGGAAAGAATATCGCAAACGCAAAAAAGGCCGCGAGGGGTGCAACTAAGGCCAGAACGTGGCTTCCGTGTTTGTTTGTTTTTTCAATTTTCTTTCTGAAAACAAACTCGTATATAACAGAACAAAGCCCCGACATGAAAAATAAGAAAAGGAAGCTCTCGATTCCCATTCCGAATCTGTTTATGAGATTGAACAAGGAATCCGGGTGCCAATAACGCGGAACCAAAAAATAATCCAAAACTCCGAAAGGCATTCCCGCGAAACTCGCCCAAAGTATCTCTTTCCGCAGGTCTCCCCTTTTCAGATAGATTGTGGTCCAAAAAATGGCCAGGATGCCGCAACCGACGAGATATGCGTACGCATACATATATAAATTTTAACACGTCCGCCCAAGAAGCTTTTCTGCTAAACTAAAGGTATGAAAAAGATATTGGTTATCGCGGGTTCGGCAGTGATAGTTTTTCTGGTCGCGCTGACCCTCTTGGGCCTAAAAAATAAAGCCGTCGCGCCAGTTCTGGGAAACCTTCCGGCCGACGTTTATCCGCTGTATTCGGGCGCAACCTGGAGCGAGGTTCAGCCTAAAACATTCGAGAAGCTGACTGGTTATGAAATTACCGCCATCGCGGCGAAAGACACGACGAATATCGCCGAAGCCACCTATCCTTTTGAAAAGTATTACGCGGAAAAATTAACCGCCGAAGGCTGGGCGATTGACAATTCGCTTGCCGCCGGAGGCCCCGGAGCGTCTATCACCGCTTACGTGAAAAGCGGGAACTACATAATCGTAAGCTTTTCCACCGACTTTAAAGGTGGAGGTGAAAATGAACCGGTCCAATGCCCATGCGATGTAAGCCTTTCCGTTTTTTCCGGAAAAAATATTACCGATAAACTCATAAGCGAAATGGTCTATAAATGTGATGCCGGCAAAACCATCGAAGCCAGCTACTATGAAGGCCCGGTCGCGCCTATGCCAAAACCAGGAGAACCGCCGACTCCGACCGGAAGCGTTTCACTTAAGCTTAGCGATGGTCGGCAGATAAAATTGCCTCAAACAATTTCCGGAAGTGGGATTCGCTACGCGACAACCAACGACTCTTTTGTTTTCTTTAGTAAGGGCGACACGGCGCTAATTCTCGAAAATAACAAGGAAACTTATACCGGGTGCGTTTCCGAGAAAAGCGAAAGTATTCTTCCTAATAACTCCGGAGTCCGCGGAGTGGTTATGATGGGACCCACCTGCCCCGGACCGGTCTCGTCCGAAAAGAATTGCGCGGACAAGCCATATAAAACTCTTATAGCGATTTTCCCGGCCAATGATCCGGTTCACGCTTTTAGTTTTACCGAAAGCAAGGATGACGGAACATTTGAAGCAGTTCTCCCTCCCGGAGAATATATTCTGGGCGTGGGTGAAGCTAAGATCCCAAGCTGCGAACATCCAAAAATAATCGTTAAGCCCGGCGCTTTCACCGAAGCGAATATCTCTTGCGATACGGGGCTCCGCTAATTTAATATTCTCTGATTTGCCTCACGTTCGAGCCTCCGCTTTCATCAATTGTTAACTCCGGTTCGCCCCAGTAAATAATCGAGCTACCGCTTCTCGCTTCAGCCCGAAGCTCTGTTTCCGCGCTCACTCTTGCCGAAGAACCGCTCTTCGCGGAAACATTTACCTCTTTGGCGATGAGATTCTCGGCGTCCAAAGTAGAACCACTTTCCAAGTCGAACATGGCGAGCGCCGCCGCGCCCTCTATTCTCCCCCAGGAACCGCTCTTAAGCGTAGCGAGAAGGCTTTCTAGCGTTCCAAGGCGAACCACAGCGCTTGAGCCGCTTTCCGCCTTTAAATCAAGCGTGGTCGCCGTCGGGAGTTCGGCATCAATGCGACCGCCGCCGTCTATCCGAATAGAATCGTATTTCGGAGCGGTTATTTTGAAGTAAACATTTTTACTGAAACAGAAAAGGCATATCTTGCCGTTTTTGGCGATGAACGCGCGATCAATCGTAAGAACGCCATCTTTTGATTCGAGAGTAAAGGATTGCAGTTCTTTTTCCGTTCCAGTGGCCTCAACCGAAAACTTTTCCCCTTCCCGAATTTCTAAGGTCACATGGCCAATCGCGTTTATCCGGCTAAAATCCTGAATGCCCTCATAAGTTTTGGCAACGGTTTTAAATTCCGGGTTATTCACGACGGCGTATTGATAGGCCGGAACTATTTTTGTCGCGCAAACCCCGAGGGCAATGAGCGAGGCAAACCATAATCCCAAAAGACCCAATGCCAGCCAGCCTTTTTGCATCATTCGCATCCTCGCAAGCAACAGGCCGGAGATAAGGATAAAAATGACCGGAATCACGACAGCGAGAAACGCGGAAATGAGGGTCGTAAGAAGTAAGCCGCCTGAAAGGATGGTCCGGAGCGGAAAGTCGATAAGGGTCGAGTCCAGATTAAAAATCAAGACCGCAAAACCAAAAGTAATCCCCAGGAGCGCGAATATGGCCGAAACCAATATCGATACGCCGATAATAATAACGATAACCTTAAAGAAGATCGGGATTATTTTTTTAAAGATAACTCCGAAAGTTGCGGACAACGTCTCGGATATCGCCCGAGCCGTTTTTTTCCACCAAGTTTCGTTTTTAATCTTTTCCGCGGTTTGTTTCATCGCCTTGTCGATAGATTTTAACGTTATGGGGTCACCCTTCATTTGGAGTTTTTCCGAAGCTGTTTTAGCTTCCGGCATAAGAATCCAAAGGAGAATATAAATCGCGATTCCAAATCCCCAAGATAGAGTGAACAAGACAAAGGCAATCCTCATGATGATCGGTTCAATTCCCAGATATGCCGCTATTCCGGACGCTACTCCTCCGGCCATCATATCGCTCGTATCCCGATAAAGTTTTTTGTGGGGCGCGCCGCTTTGCTTCCCTTCCGAGGCAGATTCGGAACCTTCCCCATCCGCGAACTCTTCGGGCTTGCCCATAGAAGTGATAAGGGTTTCCACATCATTAATGGTCACAGTTCGCTCCTTGTGTCCCCTTCCTTTCAAAAAATGCTCCGCGATGCGGCTTTCGATATCGGCGATTATTTCTTCGCCATCGGGGCGGTTCGCGAAATGCGACTTTACTGAATCCAAATATTTTGAGAGCTCTGAAAAAGCGTCTTCCTCAACATAAAAGATTGTATTGCCTATTGTTATCGTTATGGTTTTTTTCATTGGTTTATTTTGTTTTATTTAACGAGTGAGTCTATTGATTTATTGAGAGCTTTCCATGTGACCTTGAGCTTCTCCAAGAATTCCTGACCCCTGGGAGTCAGAGAATAATATTTCCTTGGCGGTCCGGAACTCGACTCGACCCATACGTATTTAAGGAGCCCCTCGCCCTTAAGTCGGCTAAGAAGCGGATATAGCGTTCCCTCGACGACTATCAAATCAGCGTCTTTCAGAGCTTCAAGGATGTCTGAGGCGTACATTTCTTCCTTGGAAATAACCGCAAGCGCGCAAAACTCTAAAAGCCCGCGGCGCATTTGAGAACGGGAGTTTTCTATATTTAGACCCTCTTTTTCTTCCATATGGTCAGCATATCACTCACTACCTTGTTCCGCAAGGTAGTATGTTGTTGATAACTCAAAATTAGGACTAACGGCTGCGGAAATGCTAAGATTAAGCAGAAAGGAGACGTTATGGGACTCTTCTTCGCGATACTCTACGTGTTCCTTGGGGTCTGGGCCGCCGCCTACCTATTCATGCGGTTTGCCTGCTATTTGAAAAGGAAGGAAGTCAGACTGGAGCATTGGCTCCTGAAGCTCATATTCGAAAGCTGTGAGTCGTGCAAGGAGGCCTGCAAAAGCCATCCGAAGATCGTCGCTCGTTCTTTCCTCGCCGCTCTTGCCGTGGCATTCCTTGTCTTTCTCATTCTCGTTTTTCTCGTCTAAACAAAATGCCCCGGGGAATCCTATATTTCCCGCGGGGCATTTAATTTTTTCTAACTTCCTATTTATCGTCTGGCCTCCAAGCAGCCAAGCCGGCGACAACGGCAATTACGAAGTATACAAAAAATCCATAGATACAAGCTGGATAACCGAACACAGTATCGGCCGGACCGATGGCCGGACAGGTTGCTACCGCTTCGCCAAATAATTCCTGATAAGAAAGGTATCCGGAAAACATCAGTCCGAAAAGAGCAACATAAAATATTATTCTTAGAGACGTTTGTTTGGTCATATATAAATTATCCTCCCCTGCCCTCCCGAGGGGCAAGCAGGCTAATGCACAGGCCGGAGATACGGCCCTTTCCCTAGCTATTGCTATTTTCTCCATAAAAGAATATAATCTTGCTACTTAGTCAAGAAACCCAAAAATAACAAAATAAACAAATGGGAAATTTTAAGAGATTTAGCGGCGGCGGCAGGTCGGGAGGTCGTAATTTCGGCGGACCAAGGCATGAGAACGGAAGAGGAGAAATGTTCCGGGCTACCTGCGCCAAATGCGGAAACTCCTGCGAAGTGCCATTTAGGCCAACCGGAGAGCGACCCGTTTACTGCAATGACTGCTTTGGCGCGAGCCGTGGCGATTCCCATGGCGCGAGACCGGAAAGGAGAGACTTTGCTCCCCGCGCTCCGCAATTTCAGGGTGGCGACGTAAAAATGGATGAACTGAAGCGCAAAATCGAATCTTTGGAATCAAAATTGGATAAGGCTCTCGGTCTTCTTGAGGGCTTGAGGAGGAATAAGGATGAAGAAGAGGCTGTTAAGGCCAGAAAGCCGATGGCCACTCCGGAGTTCTACAAAAACTTGGAAAAGATTGAATCGGATATTAAATCCAAGAAAAAGACCGAAAAGAAAGCTGCTCCGAAGAAAAAGAAATAAGCATTGAAAAACCCCCGCTCTCGCGGGGGTTTTGGTTATTTGGAGATACAAATCTTTGTTTCGGCTGTTATTTCGGACAATATCTTTAGAAGGTCAGGAAGGGATAGGGCGACGCATCCAGCTGTTGGCGTAAAAGCTGGCCGCGCCACGTGCATAAAGATAGCACTTCCTTTCCCCGATACGGTCGGGTCATCGTTGTACCCGACAGGCACTATAATGTCGTAAAGATCGTCTTCCCTCCAAAGTTCTTCGTGACTCGCCGCGTATGGCAACGAAACCCGTTTGTTGTAATTTGGATCGGTCGACTCATCGCACCATCCGTCGTTTTTCTCTAGCGCGCGAACCGGGAGGGCGGTGGTTGGTTTGGCGATCTTATCAGCTCTGTAAAAAACTTCTCGCAAAGCGAAACAGCCGACGGGAGTTCCACCATCTCCTTCTTTTTTGTCCTCAAACATACCGGACTTTCCGATAGCGCACTTGAATCTTTCTCCGTTCCAAACAAGAAATCCATCCTGCCCGACAGATATGACATTTTGGTTTTCCATACAAAAAATTATAGTTTAGACAAGTAATTTAGAGAA
The DNA here is from genome assembly GCA_964530925.1 of uncultured Candidatus Saccharibacteria bacterium. GTDB lineage: Bacteria > Patescibacteriota > Minisyncoccia > UBA6257 > 2-01-FULL-56-20 > LiPW-15. Next base: position 58,381 of record CAZHBZ010000003.1, on the reverse strand, counting down.
GATTGCGTAAAACCTCAAAATAGTGCAAGATAAAGCTCTTGCTCAGCTCTTAAACCATGGCAACAAACGAGGTAATCCTTAGATTTAACGGCGTATCTTTCGAATACGGACCGCAGAAACCGATTCTAGAAGAAGCGGAGTTTTCGGTGCGCCGAGGCTCTAAAATAACCCTGATGGGCCAGAACGGCTCGGGGAAAAGCACCATATTTAAACTTATAACCGGAGAGATAGAACCGGAATCCGGCGCCATCAATATCGGCAACGGTCTCACTATCGCGCTTTCCAAGCAGGTAATCCCCCGTTCCCAAATGGATTCGACCGTCAAAGAATTTTTTGAGTCCGCTTTTTCAAAAAAAATATACGATATTGAACCGCGTATCGCGAAAATTTTAGAAGTCGTAAATTTGGACGCTCCGCTCGACAGACAGCTCAAGACTTTCTCGGGCGGCCAACAGGCCAGACTTCTCTTGGCCCAGGCGCTCATCCAGGACTCGGATATTTTACTTCTTGATGAGCCAACCAATAATTTGGATAAAGAAGGAATCGCCCATCTCACCAAGTTCCTTAAGGAATATAAAAAAACGGTTATCGTCATCTCTCACGACGCGGAGTTTTTGAATTCGTTTACGGAGGGTGTAATTTACCTGGATATCTTCACCAAAAAGACCGAGCAATATGCCGGCAACTATCTTTTCTTGGTGGAAGAGATCAAGAATCGCCTGGAAAGGGAAAGAATGAAAAACGTGCGGCTCGAGAAAGAAATCGCCCATCGCAAGGAACAGGCTAATTTTTTCGCCCAAAAAGGAGGCCACATGCGCGATGTGGCACGAAAAATGAAAGAGAACATCGAGAAGCTTGAGGGCGAGATCGTGGAAACCCGGCAGGAAGACAAGACTATAAGGAACTTCGTTATCCCCTGCCAGGAGGACCTGGAAAATCCGATTCTTACTTTGAAATCCGTTTCCGTCATTAAAAATCATAAGGCGACGGCAAAAAAAGTAGATATCGTCTTAAAGAAAAAAGAGCATTTGCTTTTGACCGGTCCGAATGGCATCGGCAAGACCACGCTTCTCGAAGCTCTCGCTTCCGGCCACGCCAAAGGCGAACATGTCTCAAAGGACGCGCGGATCGGCTATTATCGTCAGGATTTTTCCACACTTAATTTCGAGGAAACCGTTTACAACACCTTGAAGGACGCGGCTGGCAAAATGACCGAAGAAGATCTGCGCTCCCACGCCGCCGGCTTTCTTTTGACATCGGAAATATTAAAAACAAAAATAGGTTCCCTCTCCGAGGGCCAGAAAGGATTGGTTGCTTTCGCGCGACTGGTCTTGGAACGCCCGGGGCTCTTGATACTCGACGAGCCGACAAATCATATAAACTTCCGCCATATTCCTATAATCGCGAACGCTTTAAATCGCTTTGAGGGAGCAATGATACTAGTGAGCCACGTTCCCGACTTTGTTGCGAAGATAAAGATAGATCAGATTTTGGATCTGGATGCGTTAAAATAGAAGTATGATATTCACGCGAAGGCAAGATAATAGAGTCCCAGATACCGGGCCGGTTTACCTTACCGCAGAGGGTATCGAGAATCTTAAAAAACGGCTTGCGAGGCTTAAGGAATCCTTGCCGCGGCTTATCGAAGAGACTAAGCGCACCGCGGCCTACGGCGATCGTTCCGATAGCGCGGAATATCGAGAAGCGAAGTCGGCTCTCCGGAGGGCCAATTCGCAGATAATCGGAACGGAAGACAGATTAAGACGCGCGGCTTTGATAAGTCCGGTCAAAAATCTTGGAATCGTTCAGATCGGTTCCAGGGTCACCCTGGATCTGAACGGCGATGAAAAAATCTTCGAGATAGTCGGTTCTATTGAAACCAATCCCGGCTCCGGAAGAATCTCCAACAAATCCCCTTTGGGTGAAGCGCTTCTCGGAAAAAAGATGGGCGACATTGTTGGCATAAAAACCCCGGGCGGAGAAAAGAAATACAAAATAATAAAGATCGGTTGATTTTGTATAATTAGGCTATGCAAATAATAAAAAAGGTGGCTCTGCTCGCGGTCCTTCTCTTAGTCGCTCTTGGCATGACATTTTTCATAAGAGGAAAAGTTTCCGAGCCGGAGGAAAACCAAGTTTTCTGCACCATGGAAGCCCTAATCTGCCCGGATGGTTCATATGTCGGGAGGACCGGTCCGAAATGCGCTTTTACCGCCTGTTCGAACCAACGCGCCTTTACCGGTATTTTAAAACAGGATAGCGATGGCTTCCGGCTCATAACCGCGGCGCCAAAGGAAGCGATTAATTCCGCGACCTATGCGATGCCCTTAAATATCAAAGTTAGCGATGTTCTCCAGGAGTTTATAGATAAAAATGTTGAAGTTCGGGGAACATTCACGGAAGGAAATCGCCTTGAAGTTGAATCATTGAAAGAAGCGGCTCCGGACAATATTATCGGAGTCGGCGAGACAAAATATGTCGGCGGTATAAAAATTACTTTGAATAAAATTGTTTCCGACAGCCGTTGTCCGCTGGATGTTCAATGTATTCAAGCCGGATGGGTGACCGCCAATGTGACGCTTCTAAGCGACACCGATAAAGAAACTTTGGATATGTCTTCTAACCAATCCCCAAAGGCATTCGACTCTTTCGAGGTTTCCATAACTGAAGTAAGGCCGGTAAGAATTTCGACATTAATGCCGACCCCTGACTCTTATAAAGTGGTTTTCAAAGTGGAGCCGCTTCGATAATATATAAGATAACAAAAAACCCGGGCAGTCCATGAACTGTCCGGGTTTGCCTATGTTTTATCGATGTGGCCTTCTGCTACCCGGTCGCGCGCTTCTCCCAAAACCGGAAGTTCTTCGCGCCGGCGCTCCCCTCCTTGTCGGTCCGCGAGATCCAAAAGACCTGGAGGGTCCGCGCGAGGGTCTAAATTCTCTTTCTTCGCGCGGAATAGGAGTTGTAGAGCCGGAAAGTATCGGCAGTTTGGAAACTGGCAAAGCGGAACGAATGAGCCTTTCTATCGCGTAAACATCGTTGCGCTCGTTTGGTCTCGCGAAAGATATTGCGTGTCCGCTCAGTCCCGCGCGTCCGGTGCGGCCGATACGATGGACGTAGTCTTCCGCGTTATCCGGCAAATCATAATTTATTACCAATTCAATATGGTTCACATCAATACCGCGCGCGGCTATATCCGTGGCAACGAGAATGCGATATTTTCCATTTTTAAATCCTTCGAGAGCCTCTTTTCGCTGCGCGAGAGACCTATTGGAATGGATTTCGGCGGCAGTGTGGCCCATGGCGCGAATGTGCGCGGCAATCCTTTTAGCGCCGTATTTAAGTCTCGCGAAGATAAGAACCGAACCCCGGTATTCACCCAAAAGTTTTTCCAAAAGCCAAGGCTTTGTTTCCTGGGAGACAAAAAATAATTCCTGGGAAACATTTTTTGCCGCCGTTCCGGCCTTCGCTATCTCAACACGTATCGGAAGTTTGAGGTAAGCCTTGGCAAGACTCACAATCTCTTCCGGCATGGTCGCGGAAAAGAAAAGTGTTTGCCTATCCTCCGGAACTTCGGCCTTAATGCGCCGAAGCTGCGGAGCGAAACCCATATCCAGCATCCTGTCCGCTTCGTCTAAGACCAAAATCTTTGTTTTCGAAAAGTTCACGCTTTTCTGTTCCATGTGGTCTATTATCCTTCCGGGAGTGCCGATAATTATCTGCGGCCGGCGGGATAACTGCCTGAACTGCTTACTGATAGGCTCGCCCCCGATAAGAGTAGCGGTATGGATTCCAAGCGGGAGACACACGGTTTCAAGCGATTCGGCGACCTGAATAGCAAGTTCTCTTGTGGGGACGATGACCAAGGCTGGCCCTCCTCCTTGCATGATTCGTTGAGCGACAGGGATGCCAAAGGCTAGAGTTTTGCCGGTGCCGGTCTGAGCGATACCCATAACGTCCTTGCCTTCGACCGCAATAGGAATAGCCTGCTCTTGTATGGGAGTAGGCTTCTTAAAACCAATTTTGGCGATTATCTCCAATATTCCCGGGGCTATCCCCAGGCCATAAAAACCCTTATCTTCGTTCATATGCGAGCACTATAGCATGTATTTGCCAGAATACAAAGGATGTGATGGAAATCAAAACGTAGGCGCTTCAAATAGATAATATTTTGCGAGGGAAAAGATTAAAGTGTTATATTTTGAGCATGAACAAATCAATTCTATTTCTAGTATTTATAGCGTTTTTCGGACTATCCGTAGCGCCGACGCCAATTCGGGCGGCATCGCTTAAAACTGTTGACGGCATAATAACCCAAATAAATCTCCAGGAGGGCGAACTTCTTATTCGCGACAGAAACGGAAGCCCACTGACCGTAAAGCTACCATTCCAAATAAATGCCAATATCGGCATTAAAGGAGTTTTTGACGATATAAAAAATATCTTTGACGGCATCACCGAAATAAAAGTTAAGAATGCGACGGCCACGGACGCGATCCCCATAATTTCACATGTCTATCCTGGCTCGGGAGCGGCCGGAACCAAAATAACCATAACTGGAACTGGCTTCACTAAAAAAAATAATAGCGTATTTATCGACGGCGTTCCTTATGCCGCAGTGGGGATTCCTTCTAAAGACGGTTTGACCATTTCCTTCGGACTGCCGATAGCGCCATGCGATCAACGTCAAAAGAAATGCGTCGGAGAAGATATGAAACTCGGAAGACATGAGCTTTTGGTGGCAAATAACAACGGCAGAAGCAATGTGATTCCATTTGACTTAATTCCGTCTCCAGCCCTTTCTCTAACCACCGATTCCTTGCCTCAAGTGGTCGCAAAAACCGTTTATAACGCGAAAATATCGGCAACCGGAGGTTCCAGGAGCTATGTTTGGAAAATATCCGAAGGAAACCTTCCGCGCGGGATCAGGGTTCTTCAGCCATTTTGCGCCGACTTGGTCTGCCGCGGAGATTTTACTTTCGTTGGCATCCCGACCGTGCCGGGAAAATATGACTTTAAAGTATCCCTCACCTCCGGAAACGAAAACATAACCAAATCATTTTCGATCGTTGTAGTTCAGCCGATAAACGCTCCGCAATATTAACCCTCGTTTATTTCCCGGCGTTCAGGGCCGCTCTAGTTATGGGCCCGACGGTTCCGGTTTGCTCTATCCCTTTCGACGCCTGATATTTTTTAACAGCGGCTTCCGTAAGCGCGCCAAAATATCCGGTCGGTTCGGAAACAAGAAAATTTTTAGCTATCAATATTTTTTGCAGTTCCACCACCGCACTGGTTCTTATCCCTCGATAAAGCGGGGTTGTAAATTTTAAGCTAGAAACAATCACTGCAGGCGCCCTTCCAATGTCCGGATTCACTGGAGCAGTCGATTTGACTGGCGCTATCGGCGAAGCCAAAAGCATGGGCCCCTCCCCCGCCAGGTTATAAGCCCTCACCCAAACGGTATAGAAAGTCCCATTGGCCAAAAGTTCGAGTGTAGTGGATGTATTCTCACCTTGAACATTTCTTATGGGAGTCAAATCAGTTTCGAGAGCTCCAACATTATATCCGACGATACCTCCGCCCAAAAAAAGTGGCTTATCCCAGCTTACCAAAAGCTTCCCATCACCAGGAATCACTTTAATGTTTCGGGGTGCATCCGGCTTGGTTGGCACGGTGGCATCCGCGGGAATGGATGGCAATCCGATGCCATATTGATTCATCGCGGTAACCCGATAGTTATAGGCAACTCCGGGAGATAAATTGCCGTCGGTGTAGTTTGTGGCCGAAGAACTTGTATTCGCGACGAGGGTTACAAAACCGCTGCCATATGGAGCTTCCCGTTCGATCCGATATCCGGTGATACTTACGGTGTCTGCCGCGGCAGTCCAGGAAATCGTAATCTCGGATGCGCTACTTGCAACCGCCTTTAAATCGGAGGGCCGGCCGGGAAGGGTTCTCGCCGCGGCCGAATGCGTTGTGGCAGCGGCAGGTGTTGATGCCGGGCCCGTCCCATCCGCGTTTACCGCGGAAACGCGATAATTATAGGTGACGCCCGGAGACAAAGAAGTATCTTTGTAGGAAGTTACGTTTGAATTCGAAAAAACTTGCGTAAAACCCCCGCCAATCGGAGATTCTCTCTCCAGGGTATATCCGGTCGCGACCGGATCGGCAGAAATAGCTACCCAGCTTAAATTTATCTCGGTTTGACTTATCGCCGTCGCGGAAAGACAGCAGGGAGCATAGATAAACGCGCCTGCCTTTGGCGCGCCAAAAACGGAAAACACGAAGAACCACGAAAATCCGATTGCAATTAATTTCTTCATGACTTAATTCTAGCAAATTTCAACTCATATTGAGCGATTGCCAAAAAAACAGCCCGCTGCGGGCTGTTTTTTTAAATTATTATTCAACGAGCAGTGTCCCAATCAAAAATCCACCAAGCGCAGTCTCTGGCCCCTCCTGGCCGCCATGTTTACCCGTAAAAGCGCTTGTACCGTCCTTTCCGCAAATTCCGAGTATCGCTTTTTCCCCGCCCGGATGTTTGCTTATCCAGGAAGTAAGATCGTAAACACGTCCGCTTACAACAGAATAACAGCTTGCGGCAGTCGCGCGCGCCGCCACATCCGCCATTGTTAATTTTTTTGCGCCGTCCGGCTGGCTCTCCGCGGCCGAAGAATTGTCCGCCGGCTTATCGGTCGGAGGATTTGAAATTCCAGGAGCCGAGAGAAGGTTTATTCCTAGAACCACGGCCGCCAAGACAAGCGCCCCTATTAATATATATTTTTTAGTCATTGAACTATTCTACCAAAATCAATTTATTTTCATAATCTGCGGACGGAGCTGAACCGACTTCGCGGTTATACTTCCATCGCTATTCGCCGACCCGGAAACGGTCGCTTGCTCGCCGACCTGAATATCGGTCACTGTTCCTGTCGCAAATTTCAATATCTCGGTCGCTCCGGACAGAAAAACTATCTTCGAACTTCCATCTCTCAATTTAACGGTAAAACCATTCCCATCAACAGAGGTCACTTCCCCGCCGGTGAATCCTCCAACCTGACCGCCTCGCATTATCCCCCCATTCGGAATTTGGCCTCCAAGATCGCGATTAAAAAATTGGCCTTCCCCCGGAATTTTAATCCCGCTCGAACTCTTTCCATAACTAACGCCCCCGTAGAACGTTAAAACAAGAAGCAAAGCTCCACTACCGATCATTATTAATTTATCTTTTTTCATTTTTATTTACCCCTTTGTTTTATTCATAGCGCAACGCTTCGATGGGGTTCAGACCCGAAGCGCGGCGCGCAGGATAGTAACCAAAAACAACTCCAATGCCGGCAGACACTCCGAAAGCCAGGAGCACCGAAGAAAGAGAAACGCTCGTCGCGATACCCGCGAATTGCGTCACCGCAAGGGATATAAGCCAGCCAAAGATAAGCCCGATTATTCCGCCGGAGAATGTAAGCATCACGGCCTCGGCCAAAAACTGCGTGCTTATGTTTGCGCGCTTCGCCCCGATTGCCTTCCTGAGCCCGATCTCCCGGGTGCGTTCGGTCACGGTTGTGAGCATCATATTCATTATTCCTATGCCCCCAACCAAAAGAGATATGCCGGCTATCGCTCCCAAAAGTATGGTGAAAGTCCCGGTGACCGAAGAAGCCGTAGCCACAATATCCGCCTGATTCATCACACTAAAATCGGCCAGAGTCGGGTCGGAAATTTTGTGCCTGTCCAAAAGCAGATTAGTAACCTCAGTTTGCAATTCGGTCATTGTTTCCGCGCCTGCGGCCTGAACGCTTATTGTGGTCACGTAAGTATCTCCCGCCAAAAACCGCTGCGCGGTCGAAATCGGAACGTAGATCATATCATCCTGGCTTCCAAACCCGCTCCCGCCTTTTGATTTCGTTATCCCGATCACTTTAAAATCAACTTTATTTATGCGGATACTTTGTCCGATCGCGCCCGCTCCTTCGCCAAAAAGATCATCACGCGTGGTCGGCCCCAGAACGGCGACCCGCGAAATACTATTCACGTTTTGAGCGGATATAAAATCCCCTTCTTCTATTTCAATGTTGCGCACCGCCGGATATTCCGAAACCGTTCCGACAACCTGGGTATTGGTGTTTGTTCCCGGCGCGGTTATCTGATAGCGGCGAGAAATTTCCGGCGCAACCGCTTGAGCCAAAGAAATCTCTTTGGCTATCGCTTCCGCGTCCTCCTGCTTTAGGCTCGTGGCGCTGCCCCGCCCGGAACTTATCTGAACTCCGGGACCTCTTTGGGCGCCGGGGGTTATTAAAATTAAGTTGGAACCGATAGATTGAATACTGGATTCAATGCTTCCTTGCGCGCCCTGGCCGATGGAGATCATGCCGATAACCGAGCCAATGCCAATAATAATACCGAGCATTGTAAGCGAGGTTCGCACCTTGTTGGAGGCGAGTGAAAAATATGTCTCTTCAAAAATATCGGCTAGTTTCATGGATGTATGTGCGCAACCACGCGTTTTTGATGATTCTTCTTGTCCTCCAAAATTTTTCCGTCTTGAATATGGATTATTCTGTCGGCATGTTCGGCTACATACGGTTCGTGAGTAATAAGCACGATGGTGTGCGCATGCTTGCGGTTCAGCTCCTGAAATGTGCCCAAGACTATTTCTCCGGTTTTGGTATCCAGATTTCCGGTCGGTTCGTCCGCAAGGATGAGCGAAGGTTTATTGACCAAAGCCCTCGCGATGGCTACACGCTGCATTTGTCCGCCCGAAAGCTGATTTGAAAGATGCTCCCATCTGTCGCTCGAGAGACCTGCCGCTTCAAGAGCTTTTTCCGCGGCTTTCTTGCGATGCTCTTTTGAAACATCCGCGTACACGAGCGGCAACATCACATTGCGCAAAACAGTCGCCCTAGAGAGAAGATTGAAGGATTGGAACACGAAACCTATCTTGCTATTTCTTATGCCCGCCAATTCGTCATCGCTAAGTTTGGAAACATCTTTGCCGCCCAAAAAATACTCTCCCGAAGTCGGGGTATCCAAGGCTCCCAAAATATGCATGAGCGTGGATTTTCCGGAACCGGACGGCCCCATGATGGCCACAAATTCTCCGTCTTTGATTTCAAAGTTAATTCCGAACAGCACCGGTGTTTCCACGCCGTTGTTGAAATAAGTTTTATATACGTCTTTGCATTGAATCATGTTTTTTTACCTTCCACCCGTCATAACGGGCATTCGAATTCCTCCGATAGCGTTATTGCCGGTAGTTTGCGCGGTTTGCGAATTTGCCGACGCGGAAACCGTTCTCACCACCACAGCCTCTCCCCCGCTTAAACCTTCGATGATTTCGGTATGCGAATCACCCTCCACTCCCGTCGAAACGGTTCGCCGCTCCAAGGTCGCGCCCGAAGATAAAGTAGCCTGTCCATTTTGTGAATCCACAAACGCAGAGGAGTCCACGTTCGGCAATATTTCCACATATTTGCCCAAACCCTGAGTTTTTATGGCCGAATTCGGAACCGCGAATACATCCGTTTTAACTTCGGTGATTATTGACGCGGAAACACTCATCCCGGGTTTTACTTTATCATCCGGCGCTTCGAAAGATATTTTGACGGCATAGTTAACAACTCCTTGGCTTACGGTTCCTATCGCATCCACCTGAGCAACCCTGCCGATAAGCGTCAGCTCCGGAAAGGCGTCAAAAGTCAGAGTCGCTTTTTGATCTGCCTTGACCTTAGCCACATCCACCTCGTTTAGCGTTACCTCCGCTATCCTGGTTGGAGTTATTATTGTCGCCGCGGCAGTGGACGGCGAAACCGTATCTCCTTTTTTGACGGCTATATCCGCCAACACCCCGTCAAATGGCGCGCGGAGGTAATAGTTCGAAAGTTCTTCCTTCGCATCCAAAAGCGCGTTCTCGCGCTGGGTTACCGCGAGTTCCTGCGACTTTAGATCCAACGGATCGGTACCCGCTTTTAATTTCGCCAAACTTTCTGTTTTTTCGGAAATCGCAAGGTCAGCATTGGTCATTGCATCCTTGTCGCCCTTGATATTGTCTTTTGCGCTCAGAAGGTTGGAAAAATCGGCATTAACCGTTCCGGTATAAGTCTGTAAAGTTGTTTGATGCGTGGTAAGAATACTCGGCGGCTTTATTCCGCTAGCGCTATTCGATAGCGCCTCGTTTACCAAATCCAAAAAGTTTTTCGCGTTCTTGACAGCCTCGGAAATAAGCTTGGCGGTTTCGTAAGATTCATTAATAAGCGAGTCGATGACCGCTTTATCGGAATAACGGCTTGCGGCTTTATAATCGTCAAAGTTGGCATCATATGCCGCTTTTGCTTTCGTGAAACTATTTATCGCCGAATCCCGAAATTGATCGGCGTTCGGTTTTAGGTTTCGGACCATATCGTAATAGGCGTACACGTTGCTCTGGCTTGGGCGGACGACATAACCGTTTAAAACACTATCCAATCCGGTCATCACGCCCGGCAAATCCAAAAATGTATTGGAAACGGCGCTGAAACCGTCGTCGTAAGCTTTCGCGAGATCGGTTATCGCGTTTTGCTTGTTCTGTTCGGCTTGGGTCAGCGCGTTTTCCGCCTGCAAAAGAGAGAGGGCGTCCGCCGGCTGTTTCAATTTTTCCAAAGCGATCCTGGCGCTGTCCAAAGACGCCTTCGCATCTCTGACCGCCTTCGCTGCATTCGTTGAGTCTATCTGTAAAATTAGCTCGCCGGCCTTGACGGACTGGCCCTCCAAAACGGGTAAATAGATAACATCACCCGAAACCTTCGGCTTGATATCGAATTGGTTTGCGGCAGAAATTTGTCCGGTCCCGGTGATCGAGGAAATGACGGTTGTTTTTGCGGCCTCCGCGACCAGATAGCGCGGGATAGCAATCTCAGGATTCAATTTTCCGTAAGCGTAGTAGCCGCCGGATAGGGCTACCGCGACCAAAACCACAGTTTTTATTTTATGAGCCGACATCCAAACCCTTGCCTTTTGCAAATTTTTTTTCATCGAATGAATTTATCTAATTTTTAATTTTTATAAAACCTGAAGTTGGCGGCAAAAGTCTAATAAGCTTGGCTCGGATCATGCCTGAGTCCTCCGGAGAACCGATAATCGCCGCTTCGTCGTCGATTTTAAGATCGGAAAGCAAAACTCTGTTTCGAAACATAAAAAATTCGGTCGCTTTGTCGATTACTATTTCCCTCTCCAAGTTATCCCTATCGGTTAAGATAATGCTCGAGCTTGAAATGCCGACTATCTTTCCGGCAACACCGTGCGCGGAGATAAAGTAGCGCGCGTCGGTGTCGAACATGCGCGGGCTTGGTCCGGCGAAGCTCCTGTAATAGTTTTCGCCCCACTTGTACGAAAAGGACGCCTTCTTGGCTCCGACAATCTCTCCAATGCGGAAAGCGCCGAATATGAAGCCGAGCGCAACGAACGCAAGAACTATTTTCGTAAAACGCCTTGAATTGAAAAAATTATTCTCTTCCATCTTTGTATTTTTTTATTTTTTCCGACCAAAAAACAGAATCATGAAGATTTTTGGAAACATATTTTAAAAATATCAATATCAAAGCCGCGGAAAGGAACATGATCGCCAAAGACCCGGCCGGCAGCCCTTCCAACATGAAGAACAAGGTTTCTTTAGCGGCGAAAATTGCAGAATGCGGATTGTAGAGAAAATACGGCAAGGAATCCATCCCGGACATAAAAACCGAATGCTTTAGAGAAAAAAGCGCGAATATTAATACCGAACACCCCGCGAGCAAAAACAGCGAAAAATAAATAGCACGTTTTTTACTGCTTAAAAGATTCTTTTCGCTGTTAATACGCCCAAGAACCCTTTCCAAAAGGCCTTTTTTTGTATTTGTTCCCGATTCTTCGGTATTCTCCGCCACCCTTGGCATACGAGCATACCGGCTTATTTGGTGCAGATCCTAAATTGAACGCTTGCGGAGATTATTCCGAAGGGCCAAAAGAGTGCGCCGGTAGCCGCTCTTCACGGTATTCAAAGGCATCTTTAATAGAATTGAGATGTCCTTAAAAGTCATATCCATTTCCATCCGCAATGAAAATATTTTACGCTGTTTGTCCGCCATAGAAGCCAACTCCTCCTTCGCCCGAAGGGCAAGAAGTTTTTCATCCAAAATGTCATTCGGAATGGAACTCGTGGGAACAAATCTGTCGATTGTGGTCTCCCCGTTCTCATCTTCCAGAGACGAAAAAGGAATATTTTCTCTCTGACGCAAGTAGTCCAAAGCGGTATTTTTGGCGATGGTGAAAAGCCAAGAGCGAAAATTGCGCCCGGTATCAAAGGTTTTGATATTCTTCCAAACCTTAACAAATGTCTCCTGAGCGATATCTTCCGCCTTATCGGCGTCGCCCACATACTTTCTGGCGAATCCGCAAACCGCCGGGAGGTGCCTCTCGGTTAAAACCGCAAAAGCCGACTCATTCCCGTCGGCATAAAGTTCCGCAAGTTTTTCGTCCGAAATTATCTTAATATCTTCCATTTTCATGTATTATCATATCCCGGTCTCAGCCAAAAGAAAACTTCTCTTGAACGCTTTTTAGGAAATAATTTTTTTCAAAAACAGCGAATTTCACATAACGCTCGGCTTTACGAATCTCTACCACATCTCCTGGCTCCAGCGGGAAAATACTGTTGGAGTCCCCTGACAAGACCACATCCACGGGTTTCTTTGTTTTAGTGAGGGAAAGAAGGCCGTGTTTCCTGAAATTCAGCACTTTCAATCGTACCACCTTGTCCCCGGTCACCACAAAACTTGGTGTAGGGATATTATGGTCCAAAAGCTCGGTGATTATCATACATTCCATTTCCGGCATGACTACCGGTCCGTGCGCGGATAAGTTGAAAGCGGTGGAACCAGTGGCCGTAGAAACCAATATCCCCGTGCCTCGCACATATTGAAAAGGGTGATCCTCGATATTAACCTCCAGCTCGACCATGCCCAAGGGATTTTGGATAGCCGCTTCGTTAAGAGACTCCGTCTCAAAAACTTTTTTATTTTTGCGATACGCGCGGATAGAAAGGAGCATCCGCTTTTCTTCGGAATACGCTCCCTTAAATAACTTTTCTAGGACGCTTAAAAAATTCCTGGATGATCTTACCGAAGAAAGAAAACCGACGTTTCCCAAATTCAGGGAAACTATTACCGGTTCTTCTCTGTATTTATGCGCGGCCTGAAGTACGGTTCCGTCCCCTCCCAGTACGAACAGAAAATCAGGGTTGGTCCCAACCTCCTTCAGATCGGAATGCTTTTTCCGTATCCAAATACGGATCTTTTTAACCCAGCGCTCGGCTTCCGGCATGCCCTTTCGATAGAAAAAGGCGTATGTTCGCTTGTTGATCATTTTTATAGCCCGAAATTGGAAATATCCAATGTGCTTAGAAATTGCGGGACAACAAAAACGAGTGCGATAAGCGGCAGGATTATCACGATTACTGTGATGATAAGGGTCCACAAAAAATATTTTCTGGTTCTCTCCGCAGAAGAAAACAGCGTATCTAATTTCTTTTCTATTTCTCCCAGCCTATTTTTAATATCTTCATCCATATATCAATAATATAATAAAAAAGAAGCGAGCAAAACAAAGCCAGTCTCCGCAAATTGCGCGAGATTGGATCACTTCTCCACCCCTGCCCATTTTTTCAACTCCTCGTAAGCGGTTTCTCCGCAAATTGTTTTTCCGGTTTCCATATTTATAAAAAACGGCACGCCGCCGCACCCGTTTTTATCGTATTCTTCTAATTTCTTGGCATTCGCCTCATCATGCCACGTCTCGTATCGCTCCACCTTTAAACCAGTCTCCTTCTCCAATCTTTCGACTCGAGAAACCATTCGCATACAATGCAAACATTCTTTTCCGTAAAATTCTATCAACATATGTTTACTTTACGACATTGCCTCCGGCCAACTTCCAATCTCTTAACCCGCCTATATTTTTGACGGTCGTGAATCCTTTTGAAATCAAAATTTTCTTGGCCACTTCCGCTCTTCCGCCAGCGGCGCAATAAACGCAAACCGGTTTATCTTTTGGTATCTCTGGTAGCTCTCCTGCTTCCAATCTCGCGAGCTCAAAATGAATAGCGCCTTCAGCATGTCCGGATTCCCATTCATCGTCCGCGCGAACATCCAAAAGAAATCCATTCCCCTTTCCCATATCTTCCATAAAACACTTGAGCGCCTCTTCGTTTATTTTATTTATTTCCATATTTATTTATAAATGGACCGGCCTTTGTTTTCCGATACCCCCAAAAGCATCCTGCCCTAATCATAAGACATGTTTAGCTCTAAAAAAACTGGTTTTTCCACATATCGAACTTACCCTAAAAACAGCCTGACACATACCAGATTTGATATAATTTAAAAAAAGGTCGAGGCATACACATCGAGATTACTTATACAAATGCTTCATAAAATCACCTGGATTTTACTCATTATCGGCGGCCTGAACTGGGGACTTGAGATCTTCGGCTGGGGAGTAGGTCAATTCCTCGGCATGACCTTGGCCAACATTGTCTATGCGCTGGTAGCGCTTTCCGCTCTATATCAGCTTTTCGTTCCAAAGAAGAGCGGCGCGCCAATGATGGCTCAGTAAACCCACAAACAAAAAGCGCCCGGAAACGGGTGTTTTTTGTTGGCAGTTGATTGCGCCCCGAGAGTTCGCTTCCGGAAAGATTATCTGCTAGAATACCCGCGTGTTAATAGATGACGTCACAATAAAAGTTCAGGCCGGAAACGGCGGCGACGGTAAAGTCGCTTTCCAGCGGATTAAAATGAGTCTGGGACCCACCGGAGGCACGGGGGGCGCCGGAGGCAGTATTTATTTTGAAGGGGTCTCCGACCTTTCGGCTTTGCGACAATTCCGTTTTAAAAAAGATGTACGCGCGGAAAACGGCGCTCTCGGCCGGCCGCAGTTCGTGGATGGAAAGACCCCGGACGATATCGTTTTAAAAGTCCCCGTGGGTACCGTTGTCCACAATTTGGATCTAAAGTCGGATGTGGAAATAGTAAAAATCGGAGAACGCGTTTTGATTGCGAAAGGCGGACGGGGCGGCAGAGGAAATTTTCATTTTCGCGGGCCGAAAAATACTTCGCCCAAAGAGTTTGAAAAGGGCAAACCCGGCGAGAAATTCAATATTCGCTTGGAATTAAAATTGATTGCTGATGTAGGTTTTATCGGGTTACCGAACGCCGGCAAGTCCAGTCTTTTAAACGAGCTGACCCGCGCCAACGCCAAAGTGGCCAATTACCCTTTTACCACCCTCGAACCGAACCTCGGCGCTTATTATGATCTTATTCTCGCCGACATCCCGGGGCTTATCGAAGGCGCTTCTTCCGGCAAAGGCTTGGGTATAAAATTTTTGCGCCACGCGGAACGAACGGGCGCCCTTTTTCATCTTGTCTCCGCCGAATCCCCCGCCCCCTATGAGGATTACAAAACTATCCGCGAGGAATTGGGATCTTACAATAAAGAACTTTTGGGAAAAACCGAATATATATTTTTGAGCAAAAGCGATCTCTTGAGTGAAAAAGAATTAAAGGAGAAATTAAAGGAACTTAAAAAAACAAAGCGCGAAATAATTCCCATTTCTATCGCCGATGACGAAAGCCTTAAAAAAGTTAAAACAATTTTAAACGAAATAGCCGACAAGAAAGGAACGAGAAAAGTCAGCGCCTAAGTTTGACGCAAAGGCATATTTTTGGCACAATCCCAGCAGAGTTTAAGGTTTGAAAATTGATTCCCCCGCCCTCTTCGGATGAGGAGGAGCGTAACGCAAGGAGGTGCCGTATGGCATCAGACAGGAAGCCCCTTCCGGTTTTCGTGTTCGGCGAAAAGAATGATCTCGAGACAATCGGAATCACCAACGGACCGAACGGCCTGGACATTTGGCTCTGCTATCGAGGAACGATTCAGGAAGTTACTTTCTACCTGAATCGCGAGACAACCTTCCCCCGGTTCCACAAGAACAATCGGCGCACGTTCATGCCCGTAAAGATTATGAGCATCGAGCACCCGGCGGATATGTTCAACACGGAGGAAACTCTGACGGGCTACACTTCAAACGGCTACGACCGCTACTACTTCAAGATGAAGTACGATTCAAACACTCGAAGAGGGGTGGTCTGGTTCCCGGATGATAAAACGGATTCAATCAGCCGAGGCGTCTTCGTGGTTGTCGTGGAACCGAGCAATGGCGGACACGGCCCATGGTCGGCGCCCATCCTCACGACCTACGATGGGGTGAAGGCGGTCAATATCGCGAGAAGCGCCGAAAGCCTAGGATTCGAGATCAACTGGAAAGAGAGCCAGGTTGCCGTCTTCCTGATGTCTCCCGAAAAGGTTTACGAGCGGCAGTTCTTCAAGCGGCCGGACAGTTTCAACCCCATCGTCTATAAGAAGTGCCTCGGCACTTCTTCCGACGGCAAGGAAACCAGGGACGAATACTTCTTTGATGCGGAACTCGCCGACACCTTCAGCATGACCCAGGCGCTCGACACTCCGTCGAAGCCGAAGTAGTCACGCCTCGCCCCGTCAATCACGCATTTGCGTGGGGACGGGGCTTTTTTATTATTTGATTTCTTGGAAAGCACAAACTATCATGTAGGCAGTTCGCTGAAAGGAGCGTGGGATGAAAATAACTTTACCGACCACCACGGAAGGAATAAAAACTAAGAGGGAAAAGCTCATCGACGAAATGAAATCCCTAAGCGAGAAGGATCATCGTATCCACGCAGAAATGGATACCAAGATCAAGGCAGAAACCGCAAAGGTCGCTGAAAGGATTCGGAAGCAATACAAACCTCAATTAGACCCGATTGAAAAGGCCACAGAGAAACTCTCCCTTCAGCTAGACGCACTCCAAAGAATTTGTCCGCACAAGGATGTCGTCACATGCCATGGAGGCCTCTACGCCCATTGCAATGACTGCGGCATGACACGCGACGATACCCTTCCAGCTCATTTCTAGACTCAATGCCCCGACTAAGGTCGGGGCTTTTTCATTATTACAAAACCTAATCAATACCTAGGTTTTTTAAAAACGTATCGAGCTCTTTGCCCTCCAATTTTCTGAATTTCCCTGCGGGTAGATACCCCAGTTTAATATTCATTATTCTCACTCGCCTTAAGGCGACCACTTCGTAGCCTAGGGCTGTGCACATTCTCCTTATCTGATGTTTCTTGCCCTCCGTGATTATAAGCCGGAAAGACTTTTCACCGGTCGGCTCAAAAATAGCCTCTTTTGTGCGATATCCTTCGATAAAAACTCCTTTTTGAATACGCCGTGAAAAATCTCCGTTCATCGGTTTATTAACCTTCACCAGATATTCTTTCTCGTGGCCATACTCGGGATTCAAAAGCCGGTCGGTTATTCGGCCGTCGTTGGTCAAAATTATCAGCCCCTCAGAATTCTTGTCCAAGCGCCCGAGCGGGAATAATTTTTCCTTAAACTTCGATTGAAGCTCGTCGGCAATAGAACGCTCCCCCCTCTGCGGAGTATGGGTCACAATTTCCTTCGGCTTATTGTAAGCGATATAGATGAGATCCTTGGCCGGTCTTGCCACGGCAGTTACGTCGTCTCCCGCGTGAACCTGGTCGCCAAGACGGGCGCGTTTCCCATTTATTTTTACCTTGCCGGCTTTAATAAGTTCGTCGGCCTCACGGCGTGCGGCAATGCCTTTAAGCGCGAGGTAGCGATTGATGCGAATTGGGTAGTCAATGTTTTCGTTCATAAGTAAATGCTCTACGGACTACTAATCTATACGAATATACGGATAAGTCTGATTCGTATATCAATACCTATTCGTAATCCGTAGAGGCGGCTATATGGCGCTCACACTCACATTCTCCATCTTGACCGGACTTAGCGGCCTGTCGTTTGTGTCGGTCGTGGCGGAACCTATCGCGTCCACAACTTCTTGTCCCTTAACGACTTTGCCGAAAATAGTGTAATCGTGCTGGAGCGGATTGTCGGCCAGCATGATGAAAAATTGACTGCCGTTGGTGTTTGGGCCGGAATTAGCCATCGCGACCACGCCCTTCTTATAACCTTCCTGGTAGGACAAAGTGGCCGGATTCAATTCATCCTCAAATTTGTAGCCGGGTCCGCCCGTGCCGGTGCCGGTCGGGTCCCCTCCTTGGATCATGAAACCCTCGATGACGCGGTGGAAAATAACACCATTATAAAATCCTTTATTGGCGAGAGTGATAAAATTCTCGACCGCTTTCGGCGCGTCTTCATCGTAAGTGGCGATTTGAATATCGCCGATATTAGTCTTTATGGTTACCAGATGCTTCATTATTGGTTGATTATTGGTTTTATTTTGAACTTCTTCCGTATTCCCGGCTTGAGGAGGATTCCATCCTCCGACAAAGATGGAGCTCACGACCATGGAAATAAAGACGAGAACGACTATCGCTGTCCCGATATGCTTTGTTTTCATAGAAGATATAATAACAGCATAAACCTGATTTGAGAATATACCATATGGAATATGGGCCCTATTCTGTAATATTCTTATAATTCGCCCGTCAACATATATGAAAGATACTTAAATGGACGCGAATAACGCCCAAAAAAGCTTTTTGAAAGGCTACGACGACTTCTCGGCGGATCTTTTGCGCCACGCCATCATCAAGACCAGCGATGAAGATTTGGCGAAAGACTTGGTTTCGGAAACGTTCCTTAAAACCTGGGAATTCGCGAAAAAAGAAAAGGTTAAAAATATGAGGGCTCTTCTTTATAAGGTATTAAACAACCTCATCATCGATCACTACCGCTCAAAAAAACAATTCGTGCCGCTCGAAGAAATGCTGGAGTCAGAAGAGCCGGCAGACAAAACAGATCTCCAAGCCGGACTCGAGATAAAACTTGCCGCGGAAAAGGCCCGAGAATATCTATCTCTTCTCCCGGCCGATTATCGGGAAATATTCAACTATAAGTTCATTGACGGGCTCTCAACAAGCGAGATAAAGGAATTGACCGGTAAGACTTTGACCAACATTTACGTCTCCATACATAGAGGGACAAAGCTCCTCAGAGAAAAGCTCAAACACCATGAAATCTAGAAATATCAAAAAGATATTCTCCGAATTCAAAAATATCCCTGTGGATCAGGAATTTTTGCTCGGACTTCGCGGAAAATTGGAAATTCAAACCGCATTTGATGCCAGGGGGGCCGACAAAGTGCCGAGCTTTAGTTTTAAACGCATTGCCTCCACCGCTGCCCTTGCCTCTTTGCTTCTAGGTAGCACCGGAACGGTCTTTGCCTCTCAGGCGAGCATTCCCGGCGAAACTCTGTATCCCATAAAGAGACTTGTGGAAAACGTGCGCCTCGCGGCCGCTGTAGATCAAAAGACGAAAGCCGAGGTACGCCTCGACATCGCCGAAGAAAGACTTATGGAAATCAATTCCCTGCTCGCCGAAAAACGCGCGCAAAACGCCTCCTCTTCTTTCGAACTTGAAAAAAACGTAAGAAAAGCCGCGGAAGATTTTGATTCCCAACTCAAAGAGATATCTCGAAACGCCGAAGAACTTGAGCGTGTCGGGAAACTCGAAAAAGCTCTCCGAGTAAATACCGATATTTATCTTTTCGGCGGAAACTACAAAAAGCTAATTGAAAAGAATGGGGAAGATCTATCGGAAGCCATTAAAAATCGTTTGGAGGATTCTTTCCGGGAAACAGATAAGGCAGCCGAAAGCGCCAAGGAACACATGGAGCGTCTGTGGAAAAACAGAAAAAATGCCACTTCGACCTCCGTTCAAATCCAGGGTCAGGCCACTATATCCAATAGTTATAATATAAGGGACGAAAAGAAAGCGCCGGACCCGTTCATATGGGTCGCGCCGGAAAATGACTCCCGAGAAAAGGTCGACTCGGCTTCGGAAAACGAAACTTCCGGAAACGAAGAGGAGGACTTGGAAAGCCGAAGTGAGCCAGAAAGACAAATAAGAGAAACCAATTCGATTCGAATTAAAATAGAACAATGATAAAAAAACTTAAGTATGCATCCGTAATCTTTGCGATTCTTACCATCTCCCTCGGCGCGATGAGCGCTAAGGCAGACAACGATGATAGCGGAAAAAACGATAACGGGAAAAACAATTTTCCGGCAGGCATAACCAAGCAGATACAGGCCCTGGACATCAACAAACTGCTTTCGAATGTCAAAATCTCCGACGATCTGAAAAACAAACCCGCGTCTCTCTCCATCAACCCGAACGGAGAATTCAAGCTCAATGGCGGCGTCGTTGCGACTATTCCGACTGCGGGCAACTCTTCATTCACCGTAAAATCCTGGGGAATAACCTTTACCGTAAATTATTCCTCCGCCACAAATCTTCGAACGCAAAACGGGGCTATGCTCATCACCGAATTGCATGTCGGCGATACAGTGAACATCCAAGGCAAGATAGATACTAATGGAGTCGTCTTGGCAACGCGAATAGAAAACCTTTCGATCGCCTCGAGCGAAAACATTCAGCTTCGTAATCAGATAAACGCGCTTATCGAAAGACTTAACCTCCTTCTCGGTAAAGCCGGCCTGCCGCCGGTCGCGACCCCAACCACCACTCCGGTGATGGTCATCCCGACTTTGACGTCAGTCTCTCCCGCGTCTACTACCTCGGGCAACGCGGGCACTACCCTAACCCTCGTTGGCACGAACTTCACGAGCGCTTCCGTCGCCAAATGGGCAGGCACCGCGCTTACAACAACGTTTGTATCCGCCACTCAGTTGAACGTAGCGGTTCCGGCCGCGAATGTAGCGACCACCACGAACGTGCTTCTGACCGTGTTCAATCCGGGCGCTTACGGAGGAACTTCGAATGCCTTGCCGTTCTCCGTTCAATAACCAATAAAAGTTTTGTCTTTTTCCCTCGCCCTAGACGCATTGACGTTGGGCGGGGGTTTTAATTTAGCTCAAAAACTCTTATGCTTGTATCTATGAAACGGCTATTTGTAAAACTTTGCGGCGCTATTTATCGGGCATTGCGTCCCGTTCTTTTTCTCACAAATTCCGAAACAATTCATGACTTTTTGGTGAATTTTGGCGGGATTTTGGGCGCCATTCCGCCGGCACGCTGCCTCTTCTATTCTCTATGGGTAAAAGAGAGCCCTATGCTTACTCAAAATATTCTAGGTATTGAGTTTGAGAACCCCATCGGGCTTGCCACCGGCTTCGATTATAAAGCCAAATTAACCAAAATTCTGCCCTTTATGGGCTTTGGACTCGAAACAGTAGGAACTATCACCAACCACCCCTACGAGGGCAATCCCCGCCCCATGCTCGGCCGTTTGGTTAAATCCCGCGCACTCCTGGTCAACAAGGGTTTCAAAAATGAGGGCATTGACGCGGTAATCAAAAAATTCAAAAACACAAAGACCTTTTATCCAGTCGGCCTTTCCATCGGCAAAACCAATTCTAAAGAAACCGCGACTCAGGAAGCGGCCATCGCCGACATTATCGCCGCTTTTAAAAAAGCGGAAGCCGCGGACCTTCCTTTCGCTTACTACGAACTCAATATCAGCTGTCCGAATCTTTTCGGGAACGTAAGTTTTTATCCGCCGGAAAAATTGCGTGAACTTTTGGAAGCCATCACGGCCCTGAATCTCAGAAAGCCGGTGTTCATAAAAATGCCGATCACCGAACCGGACGAGGATGTGATGAAAATGTTCGAGGTCATCCACTCCTTCAGGATAGATGGAGTGATATTCGGTAATCTCCAGAAAGACCGTTCCCATTCGGATCTCTTGCCGGAAGAGGTTGCTCTCCATGGTAAAGGAAACTTCAGCGGAAAGCCGACCGAAAAACGCTCCAACGAATTAATAAAGCTGGCTTATAAAACTTTTGGTAAAAAACTAGTCATCATCGGATGCGGAGGAGTTTTTTCCGCCGAGGATGCCTATACAAAAATTAAAAATGGCGCTTCGCTTGTGCAACTCATAACCGGCTTGATATTTATGGGCCCTCAGCTTGCCGCAGAGATAAATCTGGAACTCCCAAGACTACTTAAAAAAGACGGATTTAAAAATATAAGCGAAGCGATAGGCGCAAACGTTAAAGATTGAATAAATGAAAAGCGGTCAGACCATTGGTCGGACCGCCTGTGCGGGTCAGCTCTAGTTTCTGCAGAGATCACACGTTTCGGGGTTATGCCCCGGGATTTCCCCGTGGCAGATGTCGCAGGTGGCGGGGTCGTGGACGATGCTCGCCGCCACCTTTTCGATCTCGGCGCACAGCTTACACGTCGGGCTGTGCTTTCCTTCCTTGTTCACCCCGATGAACTCGTGGCCAGAAATGAAGAACACTTCCTCTTCGAGTCCGGGCATGTGCTACCTCCTACTGCCGCAAATACTACCATAACGTACTAGATATGTCAAATAGGAGTTAAAACAAAAACACCCCAGGCCGGGGTGTTTTTTCGCTATCGTTTACTTAATCGTATAAGCGGCTCGCACAGTCACCATCACGTCTTTATCTATCTTGCTCGTATCATAGCTTCCGTAGTCCATCACGTCTTGCGAACCGACGGAGAGGACTTGTACCGGACCCATGCTCGCGGACTTTAAAGGTCCTATCTTCGCTCCCCCGCTTTCCACAATAGACTTGGCTCTTGCTTCCGCATCTTTCATCGCTTCGGAAAGCAAGGAGACGCGCAATTCGGAAAGTTTGGAGTAGTAATACTCAAGATTTTGGGTAGAGAATATCACGCCTTGATCGATCAACCCCTGAATATTTTTGGCGATATCGGTGATCTTTTGGACATCGGAAGATTTAACCTCCACGCTTTGGTTTAAGTTGTATTCCTTAGGAGCGCTGGCGCCTTTGTCGTAGTAATAATTCTGGCCCATAAAGACCGTGGAAATATTAACTTCGGAATCGGCAATACCTTTCTCCTTCAAGAACTTTACGACCAACGCTTGATCCTTGGCCATTTGCGCGTAGCCGGATTTCAAATCCTGCTGCAGAACGGTTCTCGAGAATCCGGAAGTCCATTTTACGGAATCGGAAACAACCTGCTTCCTCGCCGAACCGGTGACGGAAAGCGAATTATCCAGCTGTCTCGCGGAATAGAACGAGTATGAAAAAACGGCGAAAGCGATGATTATGCTCAGGCCTAAAATCCAGGCAAAGGATTTTGGAAAATTAGTATTCATTGTTATTTTATTTTCTAAATTCTACTTTCTAGATTCTAAATTCTATTCTCTATCCGCGGTATCTCGCCGACGCTTTTTTACCGGCCTTCTTTGCGTGTTTTTTCTTGGCAATCTTTTTCTTTTTATTCATCCTGTAGTGAAATTATGATTAATTAATTTGTTCGACTTATTGTGCTCTAATGACTACCGCTAACTTCAATATTTTGATTCCCCCTAAAATCATGAAAGCGAAGCTTATCATAATTCTACTACGGGATTCATCCCCCAATTATAGCAAATTATCTGGTAGCGTTATACAGCGCAAGAATTTCCGCGACGGAAAGAGCGCGGTTATAAACGCGGAAGTCGTCTAAGTATCCTTGAAAAAATTGAGACGCGCCCAGATAGCTTCCTATGAATATATACTGATTCGCATTTTGGACATTACCGGGGGCTGATATTGCACGTGAATCCATCTGTATCCCATCTTTATAAGTTTTAATCACGTTGTCAGATAAGCTAAAAACAACCGTTACATTATTCCACCTATTGGCGGTTATTAAATTCGCAGTTGTGAATGCCTGTACGCCGCCGGTTGATCCGTACACATCATAATTCGTGTAGAGCGGGTTGCTGTGCTGACCAATTCCATAACCTGTGGACCCACCGACACTTGGCGCACCGAGAATTACCCTGAAATCAGCCCATGATGCCGAGTTTATAAGAAAATTCACGGTCATTGAACTGGTGCCCATCTGCAAAGACGCAGCCGTAGAAACGCGAACCGAATTATTGGTCCCATTGAAATACAAACATCCCGCCACCTTACAATTAGACGCTGTCTGCCACGCAGGCGAATTCATGAGCGTCCCGTTATTCCCATTCCCGCTTGAGTCCTTGGCCACAGTCCCCGCACCATCGTCAAAGTTCCAATAACCCACCAACCCGCTCGGATTGTATAAAGGCGAAAGAGAAAGATTGTTTCCCATAGCTATGACTCCGGGGTAATTGGAGATATTGGGACTGGAAGAGAGAGCTGTCTTTTGTTTTTGAGACTCTGGAATTGCGGTCAGGATAAAAGACCCGCCAGAGACATATGTGTAATAGTTTCCGGTTGTAGTGGTGTTCACCGGATCCACGGGCAAACTGGAGATCGGAGCGCCAAAAGATATCTGAGTGAAGTCTACCGGTATCCAGCCCGTACCGTCGGCTCTTTTGAGATTTTGACTCGTGACACAACGGTAGGTAAAACCTGAGCCGGTAGAAGTGGGTAACCCCAGGTTATCGCAGGTAGGAGAAGTGTCAGGGATAGAGACATAGACAATGGAGCTTGTACCCATGAAGCCTCCGCTTACGTCTGCGGAGTAGGCGGAGAGAGCGGTATTTAATGTGGAGAGGTCGGAGAGTCTGTTGGAGTCTCTGGCTTGTTTCAGGAGTTCGCTAGGATTCAGGGTCATTATGACTACGACCGAAAGGATGGCTACTATTGCTAGGACTACGAGGAGTTCGATGAGGGTGAAGGAGTTTCTGAGGTCGTGCCTCGTGCCTGAAATAAAACGTTTTTTATTTGAGAGAGAAAATTGTTTCATTGGAAATTTATCTGAATTCGGAAAATGGACATAAAAGTTTTGGTCTCCATATGGAGACCAGGAGAAAATAGTCTATGCGTTATTTTAATTTTCGGTTTATGTACTCGAACTCCCAAACGCCGTTTTCCATTTTCACAAGTTTCAATTCAACAGGAGAATCCATAGTAAAAATAGAAGCATTCGGATCGGCGGTTCTCGCCAATATTTCCGCGGCCCGAAGTTCTTCTACGAAAGCCAATATTTCTTTCTCCGAAACCCCATCATAACGCTTGAACTCTTCTGCTCGTTTTTCCGGAATAAAATATGTGCCAATCACCCCGAAAAGCCGGCTTTCCAAAAATTCATAATAAAGATAAATAGTTTCCGCGGGAGTCTTTCCTCCGTATATCCCGGCATTCTGCTTTTCGAATAACCTATCCTGGATAATCTTTAAGGTTGTTTCCATTTCCGAAAGGCGTTTATCGCGCGAACCCGTTTGGATCTCATAGACGCCAAAAGCTATTACCGCCACCAGAATGATCCCGCCGGCAAAGATGCCGACTCCCTTTAAAACATTTTTCCAAGAAAATTTGTCCCTGGACATGTTTTTTACCATGCTTAAAGTATAACAAAAAATGCCGTCTTTATTGAATTTTTGGCAGTAAAGGGATGAAAACCCGCTGGTCTCCATATGGAGACCAGCGGAATGAGAGACAAAAAATGAAAAGTGCGTTGACAATAACAAGAAAACAAAACACAGCACAGGGAGCCCATTGGGCTCCCCTTTTTTATTTATAACCTCCCGACGTCGCGGATGGTGATGAGAATCATTAATGCAATGAGCGCCAGGAAACCGGCGGCATTGATCCAACCTTCAACAGTTTTATTGACTGGAGAGCCTTTAACTTTTTCGACCATGAGGAGCAGGAATCGTCCACCGTCCAGTGCCGGAAAAGGCAAAAGGTTCATCACCGCGAGATTCAAAGATATAAGCGCCAAAAGCTGAAGGAAATAAAGAATGCCAAGCTTTCCGGTTTGAGCGGCAATAGAAACTATACCCACAGGACCGACCACATCTCTCGGAACTTGGCCATGAACGAAAATACTCTTCATCATTCCCCAGAAAGCCAGAGCGGTATCTTTGATGATGCTAAGCGAAGCGGTGAAGCCTGTGCCAAGCGCAGCGAAGAATCCCTGCTTTTCCACTCCCCCGTCGCCCAGATAGATTCCTAACGCACCCTTGCCTGTCCCCGGATTGATCCTCGGCGTAGTTTTAATCGTTAAGTCTTTGCCCTCGCGGAAAATATTTAAAGTAATTTCTTTGCCTTTGTTCGCGTTCACGAACTCGATGAACTCTTTACTGCTTTTAAAATCATTGATTATATCTCCGGCCAATATGCCGACCGCTTCGGCGGGACTGCCGGGCTCGATTCCCCCGACCACAACCTTGGGCGGAATGCCGACCATAAAAACGGAAGAAATTAAGAGCCAGCCCAAAACAAAGTTAGCGATAACCCCCGCAAGCATCACGAGCGAACGCTTCCAGATAGGTTTGCTGGTAAAAAGTCCGGCTCTTTCCTCTTCGGGAATGTTTTCTATCTCCCCGTCTTTATCCATATGGTCATTTTCTCCCGCGATGCGCACAAATCCGCCGAAAGGTAAGAGGTTTATGGAATAAACGGTACCGCCATCGAAACCATCTAAATACTCATCTGTCTTTTCTCTTCGCCAAAAGAACTTCCAAAAAGTTTTGGTCTCCAAAACATCCACCTCCCGCGTTTCTTTTTCCACAATCATGCTTGCCACGCCCAGCTCGCTGGGCGGGCTGACCTCGACATCCGTCTCGGTCACTTCCCCTATCGGGACCAGAACCTTGCCCTTATATCGCCTTATTCCGAAAAGCCGGGGCGGGAATCCGAACCCGAATTCGTGGACCTTCATTCCGCTAAGCTTCGCGACCAAAAAATGGCCCGCCTCGTGGCCCAAAATTAAGAGAGACAGACCGATTATGACTAATAAAATTATCACGTAGGTATAAAGTTCATCCCAGATTCCAACAGTGGTGCCAAAATTTTATCTGCTTCTCTTAGTTCATTGATTTTACTTTGAAAATTTAAATAAACTTCGCGATTGTTGCGACAATAGGAAGTTGCGGATAGAACTAATTGCCTAATAATATCTTTATAAAACTCTGTTAATTTAACCATTTCTCCTGCTTTTTGCCTATTCTGGTCAGCGCTATAAGCGCCTAATATGCCGCCAGCCACCCCTAATAATTTTCCATTACTTTTTTTGGCTTGTGAGCCTAATAAAAGCGAAAGTCCGCCAAGCGCCAAATTTCCAAATGTCTTTCTTTTCGCGCTCCTCTCACCAGACCTTGATTCAGAATATTTGCTACCAAAATACTTAATCATTGGGAATACAAAATCAGAATATAGAGCTTGATGCTCATTAACTCTTTCAGGAGATAGCTGATCAGCCTTTTCAAAACAACCTAGCGCCTGCTGAACTGTTGTTGCACCAGATTCAAGGTCAATAATTTTAAGCGCGCCTAGGTAAACCCAAGCTTCTCCAAAATTATATCCGAATGCCAAATCTTCAAAAATCTTTTTGGCCTCATCAAACTCTCCATTCCTAAATTTATAAACTCCTTTTTTAAATTCTGTGCTCGTATTCATATCTAGCCTTTTGAATTTTTGCCCTTACCCATTCTGGCGCTCGATCATTTAGGACCTCTGGCAAATCCTCGACATGATGATACCCCAAATCCGCAACTTCTTGTTTGTTCAACCCTACAATTAACCTATTCTCTGGAGAATTTCGTAAAGAATAAACATCGATATCAAACGGTTCGCCATTTCGACAAATATAAAGTGTCCCAGTGGTAACCGCCGTGGCAGAACAGGGCTCTACCCAATGACTTGCATAGAAATATACTTTTAGGGGCGGAACGGTTACGGCCTTAAACTGAGGAGTTGTGGTGAAGTGCAAATCTCCTCCACGTTTTACCATATCTTCAAATTCCCTCTTACTAAACAGCTTTCGCTTAGCCATTTTATTCCCCCAATTCTTTTATCTTCGCGTCCAGGGCCTTTTCTATCTCCACGTTGGCGTTGTCCACGAGCTTTTGAGCTTTCTCCTTCGCCTTAAAGGCCATATCTTTGTTCAAAATCCCATCGTCTTCCGCGGACTTTAATTTCTTCATCGTTTCCTCCCGAGTCATCCGGACCTGGATGCGCGCGTCCTCGGAAATGCGCTTCGCGAGCTTCATAAACTCCTGCCTCCTCTCTTCGCTCAGGGCAGGCAAAAACGCCCGAACAATCAAACCGTCGCTCTGGACCGAAAGACCCGCCCCGGCGGCTTCTATGGCCTTTACGACCGGCTGTAGGGCCTCTTTATCCCACAAGCTGATGACTATTTCCCTTGAACCGCCGACGGTTATCGTGCCAAGTTGCTTCACCTGCATGGACTGCCCATAGGCTTCCACGTAGATGTTTTCGACGAGTTCCGGCGAAGGACGGCTGCTCCTCACGCCTTTGATTTCTTCCTTAAACTTAAAAACTACCGCTTTTAAATTGTCTTCGAGTTCTTTTAGATAGGTATCCATGAGTTAATTTGTCTCTACTGATTACGAATTTATTACTAATATACGAATTTGATTTTTATTTTTTCTACCTACTACTCACTACTTACTACCTACTGCATTGTGAGTTTTTGCGACAGCGCCTCCATCTGTATCTTGGAGCTTAGGTTATAATAGCCGAAATTTTGGCGGGTTTCCATAATGGCGTGGAAGCCCCCGACTACGCTCGGGGCAAGGCCCGTGGCCAAACCATTTGTCATATATTTTGCCACGAATGCCAGGGCTAGATCGTCTAAGAACCTTTCTATATTCCAAGCCTCGTCTTCCTGGAGCTTTTTGATAAGTTCGGAACGGGCCTGCGGGGTGGACTCCAGATATTTGACCGCCGTATTCATCCGCTCCTTGAATGCCTCGTCGGTTTTAAGCCGGATTGCGAGGCCGATCTTTCCGCCGGAAAGTTTGGCAAGCTTCTTCGCCTCCGCCGCCGTAAAGCCATTCTCTTTTTTTAAATGCTCTTCGAGCTCCTCCAGATTCCATTCTCCGAAATATATTTTTTGAAAACGGGAACGCAAGGTGGCCGAGAGAAGTTCCGGCTCCCGGACTATCAAAATTATTAAACTCGATTCCGGCGGCTCTTCGGCGACCTTAAGAAGCGCGTTCTCCGCCGCTTCGGTCATCCGCTCCGCTTCGTCCAAAATGAGCGTCCTGTATTTGCTGAAATTCGGTTTTTGATAAACGAAAGTTTTTATCTCCCGGACCGCGTCTATGCCTATCGTCCCCTCCTCGTCAGGCTCTATTATACGCGCGTCTTCCAGAATTCCCCCGAAATCCCAATCCTTTTTTTCGAAATACGCGGCAAGCGCTTTCGCGGCCGTAAACTTGCCGACCATCTCCGGCCCATAAAAAATGAACCCATGCGGAAGCGAATCCGCCTTCGCGAGATCCTTTAAGGTTTCCAGGTTTTTATCCGGGCCTAAGAGCACAGTAGTTAGTAAGTAGTGAGTCGTTAGTCGTAAGTAGTTAATGGTAAGTAGCCAAATTCAAGTACAGTATATGACAAAAATAGTCCTTAAAAAAGAAATACGCCCGGGGGTTGGACCCGGGCGGCATAACTTTGTGGAGTTGCGGGGCCGTTGACCCCTGAGGGTAAAAGTCACTTGCCCGTTTTGGGGCGTAGACTCATTGGCGTAACCGCAACATCTCCACTGTTTTTGCGAGAAAAGTATAACACTATAATAATAACTTGTCAATAGTCATAAAGGTAAGAAAAAACCGGGGTGTCGCGCTCTAGAAACGCGTCCTTCCGGGGACCGAATACGTCTGAGAGGGCTTGCCGCACCCTTCGGAGCCGAACCGTCGACGTCTCCTGGCAGTCTGACTACAAGGCATTCCGTTAAGCGGAGGGTGGGGATCCGGTTCAGCCCACCCCCATCACGCCAAGGTTGTAAGAACGGTTTATGTCGCAGCAACAAGAAAGTCAAAAAATCGACTAAGCATTATAACTACCTACGACCTACTACTTACTACCTACTTTTTATCTCTTATTCAAAAGCGTGCGCTTATACGAATCCAAATGGCTCAAAATGAGGCCGGTGCCTTTGGCCACGCAGAAAAGCGGATCTTCGGCAGTGTAAGTCGCTACCCCCAAAAATCTTTCGAAAAATTCCGTTAGATTGTGAAGCTGGGCGCTGCCGCCCGAAAGGATTATCCCCTTTTCCATGATGTCGGCCACAAGTTCGGGAGGGGTTTCATTAAAAACGCTCTGCACCGATTCGGCGATATCTATTAAAAGAGGCTGGAGCGCTTCGGCAATTTCGTTGGAATTCAAAATAATATCCTTCGGAAGTCCGGTCGCCAAATCCCGGCCACGCAGCTGATATTCCATTTTATGCTTGGTCGGAAGCGCGGAGCCTATTTCTATTTTCACGTTCTCCGAAGTTTGCTCGCCGATAGCCAGACCGTATTTCTTTTTTACATAATCGCTTACCGCGATATCGAATTTGTTGCCGGCCACCCGAAGCGAAGTCCAGGAAACGATATTACCGAGCGCGATAACCGCGACTTCGGAAGTTCCGCCGCCGATATTGATAATCATATGACCGCTTCTCGCGTTTATCGGAATCCCCGCGCCCAAGGCGGCCAAAACCGGCTCTTTAACGATGTACGCGCTCCGGGCACCCGCCTCCCTCGCGGCGTTTATAACCGCGCGACGCTCGGTCTGAGTAATTCCGGCCGGAACGGAAATAACCACTTCGGGCTTCGCCGGATTCCACCAGGAAGTGGCCTTGCCTATGAAATAAGTTAAAAGCGCCTTGGTCACGTAATAATCGGCGATGACGCCGTCCCTAAGGGGCCTATAGGCGACAATCTCCTCGGGGGTGCGGCCAATCATTTCTTTGGCCTCTATGCCCACCGCAAGGACAGCATTCTCAGGTTTACTAAGCGCCACAATGGTCGGTTCATTGATTATGAAACCCTTGCCGGGAACAAAAACAACAGTGTTCGCGGTGCCAAGATCTATGCCGATTTTTCTTGAAAACATATTAGATTTTATGTGAAACAAAGTGAGCTTATAAAACCTTATACCCCGCCGAAGGCGTTGGTCGCTCTCTCTTTTGTCATATAATTTAATGCCAAAAACCGCCCTAAGTCAAAAAGGCGTGTTGTTCAGGTAAAATCGCGCAAAATACCAATTGACGGAAACGTGAGACGCTTCTATGCTTTAACGAGTCCTTAAAAATCACGAAGGGAGGAAAAGGAAATGTCGGAACCGACGAGGAACGATTCGGATCTGAAGCTCGCGCGCATCAACGCAACCTTCGAACACGTTGAGCAGGACCTCGAGGAACTTTATGAAACGGTAGCCACTGGATTTGGAACGTGGCGAAGAAAAGTTGGAGAGACCGAATACGGCAGAATGCTGGTTCTCGTCGAAAACTGGGGGAACAAAAACATCTGGTCACCTTCTCTGCGCGCCACAGAATCTGATGAAATCGTAACCTTGGTTTTCGCGACCAGAAGGTTCCTCCACCCGAACGCTGTTCCCGAACTCGCCCTTCAGGAACTTTTCGCCACAAACAACGCGGAAGAATTCCTGAAGCGTCTCATCGAATGACAGCGAGAGCCCCCTCGGGGCTCTTTTTGACTTGACTTCTCTAAAGAAAGGTTGTAAAATGGCGACAGCGCAAAAACTTGAGAAAACGAGAGGAGAAGAAATGGCCGATTCGGCCGAGACTGATTCATCCGCCACCAAACCAAACGAGCTGGATGCCGCCGCGAAGGAAGTCGGCGAAGGATTCGCAAAGCTCAAGGCGGCAATCACGGTCGCGCTTAGCGAATGGAAGACGCGAGTCGGAACGAAAGAAACGAGGGAGCTCGAATCGCGACTCGTACTCGCGCTCCTTGGGACGCCGTCTTCGCTTCACGCCGTATCCACGGAGGGAATCATTGCGACTTCCGTGATCTTCCGAATGCACCTCCTCAACGGTTCTGCGTCGCCAAGTCAGTTTCTCAAGAAACTTTTCGCCACGAAAACGGCAAAAGAGTTCGTCGAGTATCTGACCCACTGACTACGTAGCCGCCCAACGGGCGGCTTTTTTATATCTATCCGCGCGCTTTTTCGCGGAGCAATTCAATAAGCTTGTCGGTTCTGACTCTCACCTGTTCCGCCGTGTCGCGATCGCGAACGGTCACGGTCTCGTCCTCTAAGGTTTGGAAATCGATAGTAATACCATAGGGAGTGCCTATTTCATCTTGCGAATAATAGCGTTTGCCGACATTGCCCCTATCGTCCCAGCAAACCATAAATTCTTTTCTTAATTCGTCGTAAACTTCCCTCGCTTTTTCCACGAGTTCCGGCTTGTTCTTCAAAAGCGGGAAAACCGCGGCTTTATACGGAGCGAGGTTAAACGGAAGCTTCAAGACCACGCGCTCGCCGTCTTCGTGATAAGCCTCACAAAGCACGGCGAGAAATGTGCGGGTTAGTCCAAAAGAAGGCTCAATGCAGTGCGGAATGAACTTATTGCCCTCGTCGTCGGTGTAATAAAGATCCGC
The DNA here is from genome assembly GCA_964530925.1 of uncultured Candidatus Saccharibacteria bacterium. Classification (GTDB taxonomy): domain Bacteria; phylum Patescibacteriota; class Minisyncoccia; order UBA6257; family 2-01-FULL-56-20; genus LiPW-15. The sequence continues at coordinate 26,012 of CAZHBZ010000003.1, read as the reverse complement.
GCCAGAGTATTCGACATGCTGTTTCAGATCGTAATCAGTGCGATAAGCGAATCCGTGAAGCTCTCCCCAGCCGAGGGACGGAAAATCGTATTCAACGTCATATGTGTCTTTGGAATAGAAAGAGCGTTCGTTTTCATCATGCCGGCGCCAACGCATATTTTTTTCGCTAAGCCCCAAGTCTTCCGCGAAAAATCTTTTAATCTCCGTTTGCCATTCTTCAAACGGGCGCTTCCAGTCCTCCTCATGTTTCGGCGGGGCGATAAAATACTCGATTTCCATCTGCTCGAATTCACGGGTTCTGAAAATAAAATTCCCTGGTGTTATCTCGTTCCTGAAAGCCTTACCCACTTGAGCGATGCCAAACGGAAGCTTCTTGCGGCTCGTTTGAAGGATATTCTTGAAATTAATGAAAATGCCCTGGGCAGTCTCCCCTCTTAGATACGCCTTTATTTTGGACTCGTCCGTCGTTCCCACATATGTTTCGAAAAGCAAATTGAATTTGCGTGCCTCCGTCCAATCCGCCGCGCCGCAATTCGGACACTTTATTTTTAGTTCGTTTAACTTATTGCCGATGTCTTCAAATTTTATCGCCGCGACTTCATCCACGCCAAGCTTTTCTTCTAAAAGCTTATCGCCCCTGTGACGGGTCTTACATTTTTTACAATCTACGAGCGGATCGCTGAAATTAGAAACGTGGCCCGAAGCTTCCCAAACCTTCGGATTGGTGATAATCGCGGAATCCAGGCCGACTACGTCGTCTCTTCGATGCACAAAATTTTTCCACCAGACCTGGGCTATGTTATTTTTTAGCTCAATTCCCATCGGACCATAATCCCAAGAATTGGCGAACCCACCGTAAATTTCTGAGCCTGGAAACACAAAACCTCGACGCTTGCTCAGGCTGACTATTTTTTCCATGGAGTTCTCTTCTGACATAAATATAAGTTGAATAATTTATGGACGCACGTTTCTATCCGGTGTCGTTATTTTTGAGTCATCGCGAAGATAGGTGGTTATTTCGCCGGAAACAGCGGAGATATCCTTGCCGGTAAACGCGTCTTTTGCTGTCAGCCTCGTTTCGCCCAGCAAACCGACTTCTTCGCCTATCTGCAGATTGGATGGAGTATACTCGATCTGGAATATCGCCTCAAATGGAGTCCCCACAATTCCCTTTGTCGCCGGGACATCGCCAAGATTCCAAGTCACAACGCCGCTCGCCGAATCATATGAAGGCTGGCTCCCGGAATTGCTTTTTATCTGACCGGTGAAATTAACGCCTGGAGCCGCCTTGGCGGAAATAACAGCACCGGTTATATCCGTGGAATAGTTGATAACCTTCCAGTGAATCGTGTATTGGGTTTTCTGATTGGCTCGCGGCGGATAAGGGCCTTTGTTTAGAATGCCGGAAGCGGAATCATAGAAATATCCCGCGCTCTTTATGTCTGCCTGGCCGGACAATTTAGTCTCAATTTTAGAAATGGTAACCGTTTTTTGAGCGGCGACTCCGGGAGGAACCGTCGGAGACTCAAGCGACAGGTTTAGCTTCAAAGAGAAGTTCTTATCACCCAAACGCCGAATGGGAAAAGCGCTCTTCAATTTTACGCGGAAAGAGATAGAACGCTCTTCGCCCGGATTCAAAACCGCTAAATCTCCGGCGCTTTGCTGGGTCCAGGTAAGGATATTCGTTATCGAATTAAAAACCGCGTTGGCGCTAAGAGTCGAGAAATCGTACATCTCCCCGACCATGCCAGCGGTTAATTTTAAATTAGAAAGCGGAACCGAAGAATTATTCTTGTATCTCATCTCATAATTTATATCTTCTCCCGCTCGCGCCACATAGGAATTCGGGTCGGATCCATTAACTAAAATGGAAAGGGATAATGGAGACGGAGAGATAGCAATATCCGAGGTTTGGTTATCCATCGCGTAGGTTTGGCCCATATAATCGGAGGAGGCCGACGCGGCAAATTGATAGCGGGCAAGGTCCGCGCCGACAAGATTTCCGTTTATATTCACGCTCTCCGTCTGGCCCTTGGCCAAAGTCGGAAAAATCCATTCCTGATTATTCCTTCGCGCGTCCTCTTTATCCGATTTAACAAAATTGAAAACCGGCGGATAGCTTAATTTTAAAGCGATATTTTTTATATCCTCGCCAGTATTGTTTTGAAGTTTTACTTGAGTATCGAAATTTTCTCCGCTGTTAACGTTTTGCGGAGTGACTATCGCCAAAGACACGCCCGGAAGACCAAGGCCAAGGTCGAATGTTTTTGAAGCCTCGAATTGCACATCCGGATTAGTCGCGAGGTTATAGCGAAGTTTCGCGGTTATCTCTTTGAAACTTTGCGCGCCGCTTTGAGCGATAAGATTCAAAGTTTCCGGAGTGACGCTTCCCGGACCGACATCGCCGATAGGCTTCTCAAAGACCCTTTGGTCGGTGGATTTACCGAGAAAAGATAACTCCGGCGGCAAAACAACCAAAAACTTAACATTTTTTAAAACCTGGTCGGAGGAGTTGGAATAAGAAACCGAAAGCGAAAATGGCTTGCCGATAAAAACATCCCCAGGCCGCGCGAAATCTAAAGTCACATTCGGGGCCTTAGGTTCAAGAAAATAATAGACGGTGTAACCGACACCGGCTAGGACAGCCAGGACAAGCAACGTAATTCCAAACTTCCGCATTGTTTAATTATAACAAGTCATCTAAAAAATTTATAGCAATTCTATCTTTTCTCCTCGGCTCCGAAAAGCGCAGGGACCGCAAAAAAAGTTCTGGCTCCCGATATGAAAAGCGAACACATCTCCCCTGCCACAATGCTCGCAGGAAGCATGCTCCGGGTCCCAACCCAGAATTGCCAAAATTTTCCTCCAATCTTTTTCGCCTGCAAGAAGCGTAGCCCAAAGAAGTTCATCCGGTTCACCCTCCGCCAAAACTCTTCCCAGAAGATAGAAAAAATCGGGAGAGCCCGAAAGTTTCCCGCGTTTTAAAGCATCTACTACCTGAAGGCTTCCTTTCTCGATCATCCGCACCCGGATAAAATTACCCGGTTCTAAATGCGGAGAAAGTTTCGAAGTTATTTTCCGGGAACTTTTTACTTTTGCCGAAAACTTCCCGAGGTTTCGCGTAAAAACCGCGACTCGTTCATCGAGTTCGCCCTGAGGTTCCTTTTCCAAAACTATCGCTTCGCTTACGTATTCATTGGCCATGGGTCAATTCAAAATCTATATTTTCAATTTTACCAGTTTTTGAGGGATTAGAATATGAAAAAGCCCCGACACGAATGTCGAGGCTTGAGGAACGAAAAAGCTCAGGCGTTTCCGCCACGGCCGAAGGAAACGCCGGGACCGCCGAGAATGTTGAGGAGCCCGTCGAGGCCATGGGTGGCCTCGGGCTTGCCATCTGTCTTCTCCTTGGGATGCCTCTTGCCGCAGCTTTTGCACTTCGGATTCGCGAAGAAAAGCTGCCACCTTCCGTTGATGGCGAGGCCCACTTCCCTGACCCCAAACTCAACAGAAACGGCTTCCCAGAAGATGGCCTCCAGGGCAGTCAGCTTGTACTGCAAGAACTCCACCTTTTCTTCGAAATCGAGGAGTCTCTTCACTTCGAAGACCATGTCCCCGGTCCTCGGCTTCGAGCTCTCGGCAAGAACGAACTTCCGGAGCTCCTCCCCACGACGGAACATGACCACCGCGAGCTTCCGGAGATCTTCGGGGAGAACCCCGACAAGATCTTCCGTCGGAGGAACGATTCCTGCCTGGGTATTCGCCACTTCCCGAATTTCCTCCGGAGAAACGGCCTCGGCCTCGGCGAGCAGATCTTCGATGTACTTGAGCTTCATATCAAGTCCTTTCCGGCCCTTTTGGGCCTATTGCACGATTTACGAACAACTGCGCAAATTATAATTGATTACTAAAATTTGTCAATAATAAAGCCCCGACTTAGGTCGGGGCCAAATCTCCTCACGTCACTTGCCCATCATCTTTCGCGCTGGAAAAGAAATCACCAGCGGCATTGATTTTTCTTTTGTCCTCCGGGGTCATGCCGACAATCGTCCATCCTTTGCGGACTCCAAGCTCAACGGCGCCGATATCCCAAACCCCCAGCCTTTCTGCCACACGGAAATAAAAAATGTTTTGGATCATCTCTGCCCGAACGCCACAGAACATGGCCTGAGAAACATCCCCCTTCTCCGCGGCATCACCTTGAGCGGTCGCGTATAGCGCCCAGAGAACAAAATAGCGCTTCTCATCCCCGTTCGCTATCCCAAGAAACCTCTCGAACATGCCCTGCGGTTCAAGCAGCTCTTCCGCCTCCGGGAGACGAGCGTCCATGTCTAACGCCGCGAGTTCTTCGTGGATCTCCCCATCAAGCCAAGACTGCTTCCGGCCCATACAAAACCTCCTCCACGCGCTACCTAAGTTTTAAATCGAAGGATGATAAAAAGCAAACTTCAAAAACCGCTTAGGCATTATCTCCACCCCCCGCTCAAATCCTTTTAATGTATACAAAAAAATCCCGTGAGGATATTTTATTGGTGCACAGGGCAGGATTCGAACCTGCGTAGCCACATGGGCGAGAGATTTACAGTCTCTTGTATTTGACCGCTCTACCACCTGTGCATTTCATAGGAAATAATATAAGAAACCGACCAATATCGCAAATAAAGAAAAACCGGCCTTTTATAAGGCCGGAGTGATTTTTGCGCCAAGAAGTTCGGCGATGGTTTGAAGGGTTTCCCTAAACTCCCCCTCCCGATTGTCCACGATGGAGTTAAATCCTTTCGCCAGAGCCAACTCGGCGATGGCATCGTCAAGACGGACTTTGCGTTCGGCTTCGGACATATCCATGCCGCGTTCCATGAGCCTCCGCCCTAATTCACCTATGGAGTCCGGCACCAAAAACAGAAAAGTGAAGCCGTTAAAGCGTTTCTTGAGGGCGCTTGCCCCGCGCGGGTCAAGAACCGCAAAAACGATTTCGTGCTTCGCGCGCGCTTCATTCAGAGCTTTAATGGTCGAACCGTAGCGATGCCCATAGATCTCGACATGTTCGAGAAATTCGCCCTTCTCGACAAGCGCGGCAAATCTTTCCCGGCTTACAAAGTGATAATCTACGCCATCCGCCTCGCCTTCGCGCGGGCCCCTGGTGGTCGTGGTGACTATCCTCCCGGAATTCGGGATTATTCGCAGAAGCTCTTTCAGAACGGTGGTCTTTCCGGAACCTGATGGTCCGGTTATCACAACGAAGCGTCCCATCGCCCCTCCTAAAAAAATAAGATGCTAATTCCATATTACTCCGGGAAAATCGAACCACGCAAACAAAAAACCGCAACACGTGTTGCGGTTCAAGACATGCTAGGAACATTCTCGCAGAAGCCAAACGGCGTAAAGCTTATCCCGCAGGAGCTTCATCCCTACGACCCTTGAGATGTCCGCCTCCTCAATCCTCCCGCCGGCCGATTCTCTGATTTCAAGAGCGCGAGTATCTCTTTCGATCTGGGCTTCCAATTCAAGAATTTCCGGCGGACGATACTTATTTTTCGCGAGATCGAGCGCCCGTTCGAGCATCATCGCGCCCAAAATCGATTCCGGCATGATTCCTCCTCTTATTTAGAACCAAACGGATATTACCTTATTAATCTCATAATTGGCAAGGCGCGCAAACGAAGGCCTCTTCCCTTCCGGCGCAATTGCCAAATAAATCTTTGTTCGATATATCGCGGCAGTTATAATTTTAACCAGAAACCCCCGCCTTAGGCGGGGGTTTCTTCATCTTCTTTTTTTTCTCCGATAACTTCTTTAAAATCCGGCTTGGCTTTGCCATTCATGTCCTTGGCAAAACCTTGGAGCTTTAAGGTAACGATATTATCTATCTTCAGAATGAATACCTTGGACTTCCTAAGTATCTTCGCGGAAAAAGCGTTAAAAAAGATGTCCAACTTCTCCGGCACGCCTGAAGTTACCCATTTCTCGAGAGGGCTCTGTTTTATTTCTTCTTCAGAAGTTTCTATGCGAGGCAAAGCACGAGCCACCATAAAAAGTACGGTGGCAAGGGAAAGGAGAAATATATTGGTGATGATGAAAGTGAACATGGGAAGGGCAGTAGATAGTGAATGGTGAATAGTAGATAACTTAAAAACTAATTCAAAAAAATATATTCTACATACTATCTTCTAACTACTATCTACTAGATTATAGCTCTATCCGGGAAAAAGCGCGCACCTTAACGTTCTCGCCAACTTTGGCGATGACATCATTAATAAGATCTTTAACGGCTTTGCTCTCATCCTTGATGTAGGGTTGATCCATAAGGGCTTCAACATTTTCCGGCGCGGCAGCAGCTACCTGCATGGCAATTTCCCGAATCGTTTCTTTAAACGGATCGGAGTGAACAACAAAATCGGTTTCCGCGCGCATATCTACCAAGACACCGATGCGGTCATTGTGAACGTAAGAAAATATCATTCCGGCTCCGGCTTCGCGGTCTGCTCTCTTTTCAACCTTGGCGAGACCTCTTTCACCGATAAGCGCAACAGCCGCGTCAAAATCGCCCTTAGCATCCGTAAGAGCTCTTTTACAATCCATTACTCCGGCTCCGGTCTTTTCTCTTAACCTAACTATTTCGTCGTTCATCCCGATTAGAAATTTTGTTTTATTATTTTTGTACCTTTTATATTTATTAAGAACTTCGGTTTTCCTTTATATTTCCGCGTTAACCCCCGTTATTTCTAACAGGACAAGTCTTTTTACTATCATTTTGCGAACAGAAATATTCTAACAAAAAATGCGGGTGAAAAAAAGTTATACAGCCGAGGCGTCCTTCTTGACCGCGAGCGCGGCCGCCTCTTTCTGTCCGGCTTCGATAGCTTCTTTAATTTTCGCGAGGAACCAATTAATGCTCAAACGGGACTTGGTGTTGCCGGGAACAAAATAATCTGTATCGTCCGGGTTGGTATCGGTATTCACATAGGCGACTATCGGGATGTTCAGTTTTCTCGCTTCGCGGATAGCTGCTTTATGGGAATTAGGGTCGATTACCACAAGCACGTCCGGACGGGTGGTCATATTTTCCATTCCACTCATGAGTTCGTCCATTTTCTCCAAGTCTTTCCTAATACCAAGCTGTTCCTTTTTAGTGTACTTTTCAAAAGCGCCGGCGGCGTTATCGGCTTTCAACTTTTTATAGTATTCAAGGCGCTTGCTAATAACTTTATAGTTGGTGAGCGTTCCACCAAGCCAACGAACGGAAACCGCCGGAAACCCAAAAGATGCCTGGATATCAGTTATAGCTTCAAGCGCGGCCGGCTGAGTACCAACGAAAAGCATTGAGGTCCTGGCCGCGGCCTTAGCTTTTACAAAATCCATAACTTCGTCGAGCTTTTCGAGGATCTTGCCCATATGGATTATTTCCACATTGTTTCGGGTCGTCAAAATATAAGGCCTCATTCTCGGATAAGTCTTGGTTTTGGTGCGACCGACAAAAACTCCGGCCTCTACCATCGCGTTGGTTTCCGGGTCGTCTATGGTTTCTACTGGCGCTACAATTGGTTCGTCTGCCATTATTTATTTGTTTTTGATTAATCTTGTCTTGCTTTATAGCCGGATTTTCAGAGTTTTTACACTCTCCGCGGCCGAAGCAATGTAGATAGAATTCTATGTTAAACGAAGGAAAATGTCAAAATTAAGCCTTAATTACCCCTCCGCCAAGCATTTCGCCCTTGGCCGAGTAAATCACGGCGGACTGGCCGGGGGCCACGAACTTCTGAGGCTTATTGAACACGAGTTTGTAGGTTGTAGTTGATAGTTTGTAGAGCATTGCGGGAAAAAGTGGTTGGCGATAGCGAACGCGGGCAAAAGCAGAAAGTGGGTAGTGAGTAGTAGGTAGTAAGTAGTTAAAATTCGCATCGGTAAAATGAACCGAATTTTCATATAAAGCGGGATTTTCGGAACCTTCAGCGACTACCAAAATATTTTTCTTCACATCTTTTTTGGCCACATAAAGAGGAATGTGGTTTTTCTGCCCTTTTTCATGCTTTAAATTTCCTACTCCGCCGCGCTGGCCTATGGTATAAAAATGCGCCCCGACATGTTCGCCTATTTTTTCACCCTTAAGATTCAAAACCGCGCCTTTTTTCTCCGGAAGGTATTCCTTCAGAAAATCTTTGATACTTACCATGCCCAAAAAGCAGATCCCTTGCGAATCTTTTTTTTCTGCTGTGGATATTCCGGCTTTTTTGGCAATACGTCTCACCTCCAACTTCAGATAATCCCCTATCGGAAAAAGAGACTTCTCAATCTGCTTCGCGGTTAAAGTCCATAAAAAATAGCTTTGGTCCTTGTTGCCGTCTTTGGCCTCCTTCAGCCCCCGGCGGAGAGTTCGCGTTTCCGGAGAGCTATCGGAGGGCGTTCGGGCTTGGTCTCGCCATCGGCGAGCCGAACGCCCGAGATGCAGGCGCGCTTCATTCGCCGGAAAGGAAGTGACGTCGGTCTCCGGAAATGCGAACCGACGCACATAATGCCCCGTCGCCACAAAATCGGCCCCGAGCTTCATAGCCCTCTCGAAAAATATCCCAAATTTTATCTCCCGATTACACATCACATCCGGATTCGGCGTTAGGCCCTTCTTGTATCCGGCGATCATATAGTCAACCACTTTCTTTTTATATTCTTTTTCAAAATCCCAAACGTAAAACGGAATGCCCAAATGTTCTGCCACCCGGCGCGCGTCTTCCGCGTCTCTGTCTTGGCAGTTATCAATGTTGTAACCGCGAATAAAAACACCGACTACGTCGTAATCTTGTTTTTTTAGAAGATATGCGGCGACAGACGAATCTACGCCACCCGACATACCGACAAAAACTTTTTTCTTGATCTTTTTCATTGCCGCAGGATTATACGATAAATCTTAACTTTCCGCCAACGATTTTCAAAAAAGTCCCGGTCAAAACCGGAGCTTCTAAAAAGCTTCTTCCAATTCCACATTGCGCAATAAATTTGAATTTTGCGCTAGAACCCTTGATTCCAAAAAAATAGTGGTAGAGAATAAAACCAGCACAATTCACAATAGGAGGTGGAGAAATGGCTAAGGGCAAGAGCGAGAACGAAAAGCCTCTCACCATGACCGAACGGATGATATACGACCAGGCTCTGGAATCGCTTCGCGGCGAAATCAGAATCCTGAAGTCCAAGTACAAGATCGCAATCCGAAGCAGAGAGACCCAAAGGCTGATTCTCGAAGCGAACGCCGAATCCATCGCGGCTCTGCCGAGGGTTAAGGCGCCGGGACCGATAATCCTGAATCCGAAGGATAGGAAAACCACGGAGTCCGCGGTCCTTGTCGGATCTTGCTGGCACATCGGAGAAACCATCAATAAGGAAGAAATGGGCGGACTGAACGAATACAACTTTGACATCTTCGTTCGGCGTCTTCAATTCCTCGTCGGCAAGGCCATCAAGTTCACGCGGCAGAATATGGCCATGTACAACTTCGAGGAGCTTCATGTGCTTCTGACCGGCGACATGGTTTCGGGAATCATTCATGAAGAGCTGGCTGAAACGAATGACCTGACCATCGTTGAGCAGGCCACTCTGGGAGCCTTTGTCACGGCACAGGCCATTCTGGAACTCGCGCAGGCTTTCCCCAAGGTGAAGGTCACCTGTGTGGTCGGCAACCATGGCCGAATCGGCCCCAAGAAATACTTCAAGCACAAGCAGTCTGTGAGCTGGGACTACGTTTTCTACACGAACTTGGCGCTGCTGTTGAAGAAGCAGCCGAATGTTTCGTTCAACATTCCGAAGTCCTTCTGGGCTCTCGTGAACATTCAGGGCTGGAACTTCCTGGTCATGCATGGCGACCTCATTAAGTCCTGGGGATCAATTCCCTTCTATGGAATCAACCGCGAAGTCGCCAAGTGGGTGAAGATTAAGGCCTCGCAGGATACTTTCTTCAACTACACGGTGATGAGCCACTTTCACACGTTCGCGATGCTCCAGTCGCCCACCGGCGAGGATATCTTGAACGGATCGCTCAAGGGCGGCGATGAGTATGCCGCCGGACTGGGACTTTTCAACGATCCCGTCCAAATCCTCTTTGGGGTCCATCCCCGCTATGGAAAGACCTGGCAACTTCCCATCAACACGAAACACGCGGAGGACACTCCCCGCGCCTCCAGATACAAATACGACAAGACAAGATCGATTGCTAATCAGTGATTCAACCAAAAGCCCCGTGGATATCCACGGGGCTTCTTCATAATATATCTTAGCCCTTGTCTACGCGTTCCACGTATTCGCCAGTTTCGGTGTTAACTTTTACAATATCGCCTTCGTTGATGAAAAGCGGGGCGCTCACCGTTGCTCCCCCTTCCAGGGTTATAACTTTATCTCCTCCCTGCGCGGTATTCCCTTTTATAGATGGAGGAGCTTCCACAACTTTGAAATCCATTTTAATAGGCATAGCCACCTTAATAACCTTATCTTTAAATATAGTAGCGATGACCGGAGTGTTGGGCTTCAGGAATTTTGCCGAATCCCCTATCACTTCTTCGGAAAGAGAAAACCTATCCGCGGCGTTTTTTTCGTCGCAAAACCAATATTCTCCTCGGTTGGCATAAAGGAACTTGGAATTCTTCCGCTCTATCTCCGCCTCTTCAAAACTATCCGAACCTTGCCAATTCCTCTCCAAAACTTTTCCGGTTATAAGATTCCGAATCTTTGTATTCACAGTCGCCTTCCTCTGTTGCATCCGCAAAAAATTCATCTCCAAAACTTCGTATGGAGCGCCTTCTAAAATAAACAGAGTTCCTTTGGTTAATTCGTTATATGAAAGCATTTTTATAAAACTTATTACTGATTACTAATGACTTTTAACCCGAAACAATTATAGCAATCGAAATATTTTTGTCCACTCGAATAAAAAATCACCCTTATCGCGGAGTGATTTTTTATTTATTCAGTAGGAGCGACCGGAGCTTCCGGTTTTTCAAAGGTGGAACCTTCGGGTTCTTCAATCTTTAGATTCACACGGGCGTTATTTTTCATACCGACAATCCTTAAAAGAGAGCGGATTGCTTTGGCGGTCGAACCCTGACGACCGACAACCTGGCCCATATCGTCACGATGCACGTGAAGAGTCAAAAGTATGCCCAGTTCGTCCACTTTGCGTTCGATTTTTATATCATCCGGATGGTCAACCAGAGCCTTTACAAGGCTCGATAGAAATTCCTGATCTGCGGTATTATTCATTTTTTAAATGGAATTAGCGACCTTTCAAGCCAACAAGATTATAAACTAATTATAACCAACGGCCAAAACTCTACTAGGCCTTCTTTTCCTTCTTAGCCTTTATTTTGACTACGACTTTCTTAGCTTCGACAGCCTTCTCTTTAACCAAAATGTTGTGAAGCGAAGGGCTGGCCTTGGCTCCAACCTTGAGCCAATAACTCACTCTTTCTTTATTTAAAGTCGCCTTCTTGCTGAAAGGATTATATGAACCTAAGTCTTCAAGCGCCTCGCCGGTAAGCTTGGAACGCTTTTCGGCAACCACAATCCTGTAGCTTGGCTGATGCTTTTTCCCTCTCCTTGAAAGTCTTATTACCAACATGTTTTCCAAGTCTAACAAAAAATCGAAAAAGGTCAACACCCCGTCACCAGATCGAGCACGGCTGTCTTACTTGCCCGACCAAACATCGAAATACATTAATTTGGACTACTGGATACAACCCACATTTTTAAAAAAACCGCGACAGCCAAAAGGGCTTGTGCTCGGCTCGGTGCGGGGTCAACCCCGTCCGATGGCTCCTTGCCAAGACCGGCCCTTGCTCTGTATAACTAAGACAGTTATTCACAATCAGAAAAAGGAGGGTTTATGGCAGGACAACTGAGCGCCCTTGATACCGAAAAGTTCTCAAAGGCTGGACAGGAATTCTATGATTTCTTGAGGTCCCGCATGGTCGGGCAAGAAAGGGCTATTCGCAAACTGGTACGGGCCTACGAATTGTATCGTTCGCCCTTCCACAACTCCGATAGGCCAGCTGTATTCATGATTTTCGCCGGTCCATCCGGCGTTGGTAAAACATTCCTGGCCCGCCTGACTACGGAATTCTTCTTGAGGGACCCGGACGCGATGACCAAAATTGATTGCACACGGGTCACGAACGGCCACGAAGTGGCCTCCTGGCTAGGTTCCCCCGCCGGCTATATCGGCAGCGATAAAAACGGAGAACTCGCGCAGGAAGAAATCAATAAGCCAGCGAACAGAACTCTCGACAGGGCTCTTCGGGATGACCCGGAAACTACCGCGCTTTGCTTCGATCTTGTGAAGTCTAAGAAAGCCTATGACGAAGCCAGACGGCGCGACAGAACCAGTCCAGAAACTGCCATGGCAGCGGAAGCCTTCGAGCAAAAGAACGCGGAATTCGAAAGAGAAAGAGATAAAAAGCGCCCAAAGCTCTTCTCTCGCACGAGAGGCAGGCTTCCATCCGTGCTTCTTTTTGACGAAATCGAAAAGGCTCACCCGAACGCATACAACATCCTGATGGAAATCGCCGATGCCGGACAGCTAAGAATGCTGAGCACCGGCGAGACTACTTCCTTTGGGAACACCTTCGTTTTTCTGACCTCAAACGCAGGTTCGGAAGAGATTAAGAGGGAGCTTAAACAGGTCGGTAAGATGGGTTTTGGAAGCGCGAAGGATTCACGCGATCGAAGCCAAATCTGGAAAATAGCCATACATGAGCTCGGTAAAGTTTTCCGTCCGGAATTCATCGGCCGATGCCGCAATAACATCGTGGCCTTTGAAGAGCTCGGGCCGCAGGAAATTAAGGCTGTTGTCGAACTTCAGCTTCGCCAACTAGTAAAAGATTTCAAGCGGATTTGCAGAATACACCTCAATATCAGCACGCAGGTTGTGACCTATATTTCCGAAGAAGCGCTCCAACACCCGGAATACGGAGCGAGGCCCATCCGCCAGAAGATCGAGGACGAACTTAAAGCTCCTCTGACCACCCTGGTTGGTTCCGAGCAAATCAGAATGAACGATCGGATATTCATCGGAATGAGACAAGGCAAGATCACATTCGAAAAAATCGGTGAAGCCAAGGAAGCCGGTTCGCCCGAGCCCCTCGCCTCCTACTCGACTGTCAGGGTTAAAAGGAGCAATTAAGACCGTAACCCCGGCGCAAAGCGCCGGGTTTTTTGTTTGACAATTATATGACCGGAGAGAATACTTCAGGCAGCACAGGAGGTGAATCATGCGCATCCGAGGAACCATCATTGTTTTTCTCCTCCCCTTGCTCCTTAACGCTCAAGACAATGCGGCTCTGAAGAACGACAAACCCTCGGCGACCGACAGAAGCTTCATGGAAGCTGTTAAAATCGCTCAGGACAGATATGTGCGGCTCGAAACACGAAATATCCGCACGAAAGACCCGGAAGATGCCTCTTCCGCCAGCGCGGTACGCATCGGCTGTCGACTGCTCATTTCAAATTTCCATGTTCTCGCCGCAAACTCCGTGACCGCGGAACCGATTACAACTACTGGACCAACCACGGAACAGAAGTTTACGGAAATAACGGTTAAGGGCCTCAGCGCGCCAATGGATTTGATTGCCATCGAATCCGAAATCGCTGCCGACCTACCGCCAATCAAATTCGCGGAAAAAATTTCTGTTGGCGAAACCGTTCTAAACTATTCGAATGCGAACGGAACCAACGGATTCCTAAAGGTATACTACGTGGCTCAGGGCGAGAAGGATGGGCACATCTTTCTTGACCGTCCAGCTATCCCGGGAGAATCTGGTTCCGGTCTTTTCAATCTAAAAGGAGAATTGGTCGGAATCGTTGACTCCAATATCCAATTGGGAAGCGATGAGGACGGAACGCCGCCGGATAGGTTCTACGGCGCAGCTATCGTCACGAACACCCTAAAAGCGTTCCTCAAAGCGATTGGCGAAAACGAAGAAGCGTTTAATAAATGCAAGAAGTGAACCAAGAACCGCTCCGTACCCACGGGGCGGGTTTTATTATTTTGCCGAAGAAATTATTTTCGGATACATATCAAGAAGCGCAAAAAGCAAACTTATCGCTAGCGGCCCGGCGATAAATCCAATAGGCCCGAAAAGGCTCACGCCGCCCAAAATACTCAAAAGCACTATAAATGGATGCGCGTCCACGCCTTTTTCCATAAGTTTTGGGCGTAAAAAGTTATCCAGAGTTCCCACAATAAGCAGCCCCCAGGTCAGGTTCCCTACCGCGGCAAAAGCCGCGCCGGTAATAAAAAGATAGATGGATGCGGGCACGACCACGAGGCCGGTTCCAACCGCCGGAATAAGCGCGGCAAGAGCCGCGACCAATCCCCAAAGAATGGGTTGTGGCAAACCGAAAATAAAAAAACCAAAGCCGGCGGCCAGACCCTGAATTACCGCTACTATTAGAGTCCCTTTTATCGTAGAGCTGGCCGCAGTTTCAAGTTTACCCAAAAGCTCATCATCAACCCCTTTTGGCATAGGGCTTAATATCGCGAACTTACTCCTTATTTCCTTTCCGTTCTTCAAACAGAAGAAAAGAGAAAGAAGCCCCAAAACGAGGCTAAGGAATGCAGTAGCTACGCCGGAGAAAAGCGAACCCAAATGAGCCAAGAGCCAATCCAAAGCTCCCCTCGCGTAAGAATCGACATCTACGGAAGAAAACGAAAATTGCGGAATAACTTCTTCGATTTTTGATGCGACTTCGTTTATCGCCGCATTTATCCCGATTCCGGTTTCCAGATCCATATACGCCTCCCTGGCCTCCAAAACAAGCTGTGTTCCTATCGCGGACGCCGGAACCAATACCAAGAGAACTGCCAAAAGCACCGTCAAAAGCGCGGAAATAGTAGAGTGTCCTTTCATTTTCCTGTCAAAATATTTATATATCGGTGAAAATACCACCGCCAAGACAGCGCCGAAGAAAATCGCCCCTAGATACGGACGCAATATAAAAAACACAAGAATCGAAACGCCGATAAAAAGAGTAAGAAAAAAATATTTTTGATTTTGACGCATTTTATTTTGATTTTGATTTTATTTTCGACAGAGCATATTCCAGATTTGAACCGACTTTTTTACCTGGATTGAAGATATTTTCCGGGTCGAATATTTTTTTAACTTCTTCAAAAAGCCCGTAAACTTTTTCTCCGTACATTTTTAAAAGATATGGACTCCGGATCAACCCATCGTTGTGTTCCGCGGTTATAGACCCGTGAAATTCCAAGACGAGCGTATAAACTTTTTCCATAAGCTCCGGAATTATCTTTTTTGATTCCGGGTCGTCCAGGTCCATAAGGGGAATAATGTGGAAATTGCCGTCGCCAATATGCCCCGCGATGGTATAAGTCAACCTCTCCGCGTATGGTAAAAGTATAGCATTTAGACGAGGTAAAAAATCACTTAAGCTTTCCGGCGGCACGATAAAATCGTCGATAAATGGAGCCGTTTGCTTGTCTTTTATCCTGTTCCTCAAAAGATTGAAGCTCTCCCGCCGCATGGTCCAGTACTTATCCCCCTCGGCTTCACTTTTAATGACCCTAACCCTTATCGGAAGTTTTTTTAAATCGTCCCGCATTTTAACCAATCGTTCGTCCAATTTTCCCTCGTCGTCATCGGTAAGCTCCACCAGAAATATCAATTTTGGCACTCCGCCACGCAGAACCATAAAGAACTCCGGCAAAAACTGGAGGACGAGTTTCAGAAAATTCCTTGCGTTCATAACCCGGATAATATCGAAAAAGAATCTGACTGCGATCTTTAAAGTATTATCGTCGAAAGACTCAATGCTTTCCGGATGATACGCGAGCGCCCGCCGCGCGAATTCGCTGACCGGCGCCTGGTCTTTCAGAAACGCGACCAAAAGTTTTGAGTATTTCTTTTTTGGAATTAGTTTCAGCCTGGCTTCTGTCATGAGCCCTAAGGTCCCCTGTGCCCCGCAAAAAAGTTTCGCCAGATTAAAATGTTCTCCATCCCAGATATTCCAAAGCGCATAGCCTGCCGCATTCTTGCTGACTTTCGGCCTCGCGGCTTCTATTGTTTCCAGATTATCGAAGACCAGGGACATCATCTTCCGATATATTTCCCCTTCAAAAGTATCTTCCCCTGCTCTGCCGTCCAATTCCCTGCGAGTCAGGGGCCCGAAAGAATGCTCCTCGCCGTCAGATAAAACCGCCTTGACCTCGGTAACATATTTTTCGGTTTGTCCGTAAGCCAAGGTTTTCTCCCCGGCGGAATTGTTGGCCACCATTCCTCCAAGCGCGCAAATGCTTTTGGAGGCCGGATACGACGGCAACATCACTCCGAGTTTGTCCGTTTCAACTTCCAGATCTCTATAAAAAAGTCCGGGCTCAACCACCGCCTCATCTTTATCCAGTTTAATTAATTTATTTAAATGCGCGATAAAATCCACCACAATGGATTCGCCCAAGGGTCCGCCGGACATGTCCGTTCCTCCGGACCGCGCTGATATTTCCATTTTAATGTCCCCTGCCGCTCGATGCGCGGAAACGAATTTAACCAGGGCCTTTAGGGCATCACGGGTTTTGGGCCGAACAATGACCTGCGGCTTTATTTCAAAAATAGACGCATCCCGCGCGTAAAATCCCCTAGATTTTTCGCCATCTAAAACTTCGCCGTCGAATATTTTTTCTATCGCGTCTTTAAGCACTAGCTTAAGTATACAAAAACACCTCGGGATTTCCCGGGTGTTTCTATGCGTTCGCGCGGTTAGCGCGCTTCTCGTCGATTTCGGTTAAATAGATCTTACGCATCCGGATAGACTTCGGAGTCACCTCCACAAGTTCGTCGTCGCCGATATATTCCAAAGAGTCTTCAAGTGAGAGCACGCGCGGAACTTTCAAAAATTCCATTCCGCCCACGCCCTTGGAACGCATGTTGGAAAGTTGTTTCTCTTTACAAACGTTCACGCGGATATCCATCGCCTTAGCGTTCTGGCCGACAATCTCGCCTTCGTAAACTTCCAATCCCGGATTTATGAAAAGCTCTCCCCTGTCTTCGGCGCCCATCATTCCGTAAGCGCGGGTAATGCCGGACTCCGAAGCCACCAAACTCCCGTGTGGATTGGATTCAAAGTCTCCTTTGTACTCTTCGTAGTCTTCAAAAATGGAATTCATTATTCCCATTCCCTTGGTCTTGGTCATAAATATAGTGCGCAAACCGATAAGGCCCCTGGTCGGCACCAAAAAATCCATATAAGCCATGCCGTTTTCCACACGCATGTCTTTCATATTCCCTTTGCGGCGGCCCATCTCTTCAATAACTATGCCCGTAGAATCTTCCGGAACTTCAACCGCCAAAATCTCCATCGGCTCGAGTTTCTTTCCGTCTTTTTCGTGGAAAATAACCTGCGGGCGGGAAACTTGAAATTCAAACCCTTCCCGGCGCATTTTTTCGATAAGAATAGAAAGATGAAGTTCTCCGCGTCCGGCGACTTCCCAAGTATCAAAGTTGTCGGTCGGCATCACGCGCAAAGCAACATCGGTATCCACTTCTTTGGCCAAACGATCGGCTAAGTGTCTTGAAGTCACAAATTGTCCTTCCCGTCCAGCGAACGGAGAGTTGTTAACCATAAAATTCATCTTCACGGTCGGCTCCTCTATATCTATAGTCGGAAGCGGCTGAGGATTGTCTTTGTCGGTTATCGTTTCTCCGATAGAGACATCCGTAATTCCCGCGATGGCCACAATGTCTCCCGCGGTCGCTTCGTCTACGTCCACCCGCGCGAGTCCGTCAAAAAGCATAACGTTCGTAAGCGATGCTTTCCGGGTTACCCCGTCGCGTCCGATGTGCGCGACTTCCACATTCTTTTTAAGAGTTCCGGAATAAAGCCTGCCGATAGCAATCTTGCCTTTGTAGTTATCGTAAAAAAGATTCACGGTAAGCATTTGGAGGGGCTTGGTTTCATCCACTACCGGAGACGGAATATATTTTATTATCGTATCGAAAACTGGGCGGATGTCGGTCATCTCCGAGAGCTCGTGCGCGTAGCCCGCTTTGCCTTGCGCGCCGGATGCGTAAACCACCGGAAACTCCGCCTGTTCGTCGGAAGCGCCAAGTTCGATAAAAAGATCAAAAGTGCGCTCCAGCGCCCAATTCGGCCTCGCGCCCGGCTTATCTATTTTATTTATAACTACGATAACTTTATGTCCGGCCTGTATTGCTTTTTTCAAAACAAATTTGGTTTGCGGCATCGGACCCTCTTTGGCATCCACCAGAAGCAAAATGCCATCCACCATGCGCATGATGCGCTCCACTTCCCCGCCGAAATCGGCGTGACCCGGAGTATCCACTATATTTATCTTTGCACCCTGATAATGTACCGCGGCATTTTTGGAAAAAATGGTGATTCCCCGCTCTCTTTCGAGTTCGTTGGAATCCATAATAAGCGTATCCTCCGCTCCGGTTTTCAATTTAAAATCCGCGGACTGCTTCAAAAGCGCGTCCACGAGAGTGGTTTTTCCATGGTCAACGTGCGCGATGATTGCAATATTGCGGATGTTTTTTGGGTCCATAAATTTATATAAATCTCAATTATTTTGTTAAACCGAGCACGTTGACGGGAAGGGGGTCGGGGAAACGGGAGCCCGCCAAAGCGGGCAGAAGCTATATAATCCGTCCGCAAGAGCGGACGGTGGCCGTGTAGGAAACTCGCTCTCAATTGGCAGCGAGGAGAAAATAGGTATTAGATATTTTATCCGAGCGAACCGATTGACAGCTTGCTGTCTAACCGAGAGGTTGTGAGGGAGCGAAGCGACGTCAACCTGCGCGATTATTGCGATATTTCTAATATTTTTAGGGTCCATAATCAAAAAATGGCTTCCGGCCGGTTATTACGTTAGGGAATTATACATTAAAAATATTCGGTTGACAATACCAAAGAAAAAAAGTAATATTGCGGCAGCTATCCAATAACTAGAAAGGAGAAAATGTGAACAAACGTAAGACCTTCCGGCTGAGGGAACGAGATGGATTGCTTTCCATCCTGCCCGCGCTATCACCCAAGAAGACCGACGCTCTGCTGAACTTTCTCGACGCGGAACTAAACTGTGATGGTCCGCTCGACAAGGAAACCCTCGTGTCCCTCTTCGACCAGGCGAGCATGGAACCGCTTCGGCGGGAGATTCGGGAAAAGCTCTTCTGGTTCCTCAGAGCCAGCGAGGAACGGCACAGCAAGACAAGGGTCGTAAGCCTCGTGCGCGACGCCATCCTGGTCAAGATCATTCGCTTCAATCCCTACACCGAGAATTCCATCGGAAAATCAATCATGCGGGACATGCTTCCGTAAGGTGAAAAGATGGACACAAAAACAGTCCGGGAGCTCGCAAGAATCTTCGCGACGCTCAAACGAAAAGACCTTAAGGCCTTTTCGGATATCGGTTTCAAAGAAGCCGAAAATCACAACGAAGTAGCGTTCGTTTCGGCCCTTCTGGATGCCGCGACCTTCGCCGAGAACTTCGGCAAAGACGCGCCGAAAATCATGAAGAGCGCGGGAAACGCGATCATCCGCGACGTAAAAGCCCGCAGCCTCCTCAAGCAAAAGAGTTGAACCGTCACACCCCTGAACCCAAAAGGTTTGGGGGTTTTAAATAAAAATTATTTATCTAGCGGTTTATAGAAATCTTTGTCGATAGTTCGCGTGAAGCAATACTCCCCCGCGGGATGATCCCATGAACCGGTCATAAATCCGGTTGGTTTCGTTTCATATGGCAAAGCGGGCGAAACAGTAGACACTCTATACTCTTTCGCGAAATTCGCGCAAAGCTCGAAACTCAACTCCCCCATCGTCTTATACGAATACGCCGCGCCAGTTTCCGGATCTACCGGGACGTAAACTCCGCGAGTCGTGTCAATCAAATCCGAAAGAGCTATGGGTAGCGTTTGCTTCCCCTGCCAATAATAAATTATCTGGTATTGAAGGCTCTCTAGGTCGCTTATTCTTTGGTTATCCAGCCTCTGCATCTTGGCAGCTCCCGGACCGCCGATGCTCCAAAGACCGAAAGCTATGGCGACAACAACTAATCCCACAAAAAAATATCCAAGTATCTTCATTTTAGGCTTAGACGTGTGTTTCTTCCTGCGTCTCCGCGGCCCTTATATCGACAAGGTAATAATAGAAAACGCCTCCGGCCACGACAAATATCGAAATCGCTTTCAAGATAAAGGATATCGGCGGGAAACCATCCAAAAATTTATTTATCGTCGCTATCAAATCTCCAGCCAAAGTGATAGCGGAAACAAAGAGCGTAAGGTATACAAGCCATTTACGAATTCGTAGGTGCTTTTTATCCGAATCTTTTTCGTACTGCTTGTGAAGATAGTTATTAAGATAAAGAAATAACGGGAAAAGCACCACCAAACTCGAGATGGCAAACCGGATTGCGGAATCGGCGTAACTCACCGGAGAATACCCTCCGTAGGTATTTAAGGTTTCCGGAAAATATTTATCTACCAGCTGAAAGATCAGCACAAGGAAACTTACGGCTGAGTAATACAAAAGACCCATCGTAAAAAGATGCAGGAAAAAGTCTTTGGGCGAGGCCTTTTTTAATGATTTATTGTCGGTTGCGTTTATTTGTTCCATATTTGAATTATAACATTTCTCACGTTAGCCGTTTGGTATACTTTAGATGTAAATCCCGTTAGAAGCCGCGATCACGACTTCTCCGAGGATATAATAAAAAATAAAAATTAAGTCGATTAAATAAACAAAAATGCAGATCGACCTGATCGCGATCTGCTTCTAACGGGATGAAACAAAAAATATTGATCGCTGTCGGCGTAGTGGCGCTAGTCGTCATCGCCGCGCTTGTACTCAATTGGTCGAAAACAGCAGCTCCAACCGGAGAGGTTCCTGGCGCGGCCACCGGGACCCAGAATGGCGAACAAACCGCGCCAACCGGAGGAACCGGTAACACCACTGGAAAATCCCCCACCCCCATCGTTAAATCTGCCATAAGCGTCACCGCGCCTCTTGCCGGCGCCAAATGGGAAATCGGCAAATTAAATACCATCTCCTGGAGCCGCGCCGCGGGAGTTACCGGAGTAATCTATTTAATGTCCGCGAGCGGACAAAGCCTGGGTGTAATCTTGCCAACTTTTGGGCCCGACCAAACCTCTTACAGCTGGGACACTACCTATATTTCCATTTCCGCGACCAATGCTTCGCGGATAAGCGTGACGCCTGGCGAATATAAGATTCGTTTGGCGTTTTCCGGAAACAATTTGCCGGTTACCGATAGCGGTATCATAACTCTTGTCCGCCCTGGCACGCCGGAAACCATAACAACGGTCTTAATGCAAAATTCCGCTTTCGCGCCGAATAATTTCTCCGTAACCAAAGGACAGAAAGTCACTTTCACCAACAATGATTCTATTCAGCATCATCTCGCGGTAACCGCTGTTTTGAATTCCATTCCGCTTAATCCCGGAGAATCCTACATTCTTGACACATCCTCGATGAAGACCGGAGTTTATAACTTCTACTGCGATATCCATCCGGATATGACCGGAAAGATGACAGTGAAGTAGTCATTTGTCCCGCCGGTCCACCTTGTTTATTTGAGTGGAGGACTGGCGGGTTTTTTGTTCTCCCGAAAAAATCTCCGAAAATTCTTATCAATCACCCTTTTGCCAAGCTTGGCAAAAGGGTGATTTAAGAACAATCCAAATCGGGATTATTTAAAAAATCTATTGGCCCTCACCTGCTTGTGATAAGTAATGGCAAAACGGTGAGCTTCGTCGCGCACCCTTATAAGCGTGTCCTTATTTATCCCTTTGGGGATAATACCGATAATATCCGTCCGCTTCCTGTCCGGCCCCTTAACCATGCCAAGCACATGAATCCTGAGGCCGTTCTCATCCAAAACTTTTTTTATCGCGTTGATTTGCCCCGCCCCGCCATCGACGAGGATAAGCTCCGGCAAAGGCCACGAATTCCCGAGACGCCTGCGGATAATTTCCTTCATCATCCCAACATCGTTGGGTTCGGAAAAATTCTGTATCTTAAATTTCCGATATTCTTTCTTATCAGGTTCGCCCCCCACGAAAACCACCATTGAACCGACGGCGGATTCTCCCGAGAGATTCGAGATGTCGTAACCCTCGATACGAACAGTAGATGGTAGATAGTTATTAGTAGATAGTGAGTCGTCTTTGATAAGGGCGACGTCCTGGATGTGTTGCAGAGCGAATATTTGCCGCCTCAATCTTTGCGCTTCTTCAAACTCCAGTTTTTTGCTGGCGAATGCCATTTCTTTTTCCAGATCTTTAATGAGCTTTACTTTTTTCCCGGCAAAAAACATCTTCAGCTTTTCGATTCGCTTCTTATAATCCGCGCTTGTAATCGCTCCGACGCAAGTTCCAGGGCAGAGACCGATCTCGTAATCGAAACACGGACGCGCTTTTTTTTGTGTTATTCGAATGCCTTTCGGGTCATTCGGGTCACTATGTAGGGACCACGGAAATATCTTTCGCAAAATTCGCATCGCTTCTTTGAGCGAAGAGGCGGAAGTAAACGGACCGTAAGCGGCGCTGGGTTTTCTTCCCTTGCTCTTCGTAGCTTTAGCCAAGTAGGGTCGCGACAAAAGATCCTTGCCTCGCACCAAAAGCACCCGCGGAAATTTTTCTTTGGTGATTTCCACGTACAAAAAACTCTTATCGTCTTTTTCTAGAACGTTATATGGCGGTTGGATTTTTTTGATGAGTTCCGCCTCAAGTATCAATGCCTCTATAGCTGTGTCTGTATTTCTCGTTTCGATGTCACGTATCTCTCCAACCATTTTTTGAATACGGTGTTCGTGAGGACGATTAAAGTAACTCGAAACCCGGCGCTTTAAATTCGCCGCTTTGCCGACATAAATGACATCCTCCTTGAAATTCTTCATGAGGTATACCCCGGGGGTGTCGGGAAGATTTTGATATAACTTCTTTTGATCCATTTGCTAAATGTTAATAACTTCCACAAAAAAGAAAAAGCCCCTCCGGCTGGTTCCCGAATGACTCGGGGCCGAAGGGGCGAGCTACAAACGCAGCATTTGGCAGAGAGAGGCGTCCCCCCACTCGGGCAAGCGAGAGACATCTCGCAAGACTGCGACCCAACGGCGGGCGGGGCGAAGTTTAATTGGCCCGGCTCTCGCAAAGGAGAGCCATGCTCATGAAGGTTTAACCCTTTCCGCCGAAATTTTTGAAAGAACGGGTGCGCGTGGGGCGACTTTGCGCCAACCCCACGCACACCCTTCGCCCGCTGAAATCTTTTACTATCAACCCGGGAGCTGACGGCAGCAGGGGCACAAACCGTCGTCCCTTCATTTAGCCCGCTGAAACTTTAACCGGAGACACGGTGTGACCTTTGCAGGGGCACGCAGGTCACGCCTCCCTCACCTTGGCTAGCCGGTGAGAAGCTTTTCGGGCAGAGACCCCGCTTCGCGGAGCGTCCTCCTACTCTGGCTTGTTTCAACGCCGCAACAGGCTCCGCAAACCATTGTCGGGAGTATAACACCTACACATAAAAAGTCAAGTGTTGGGGAATAGCCCGAATTAAACCGCAGAATACGGCACAGATTCCCTGCCTACCGGCAGGCGAGCGCGCAAAGCTCGGAATGACCAGAAATCGAATCCCTAGTCCTTCTGATATAAAATAAAATCCATAAATCTCTCGAACGGAGATTTCTCCGGTAATTTGGCATGCGCCACTTTCGCGATATCTTTTAAATTGGAGCGCGCTTCTTTATAGCCTTCGGCGATAATGTCCGAGGTCTGGCCGAAATCCAGCCAACTGTGATGGGTCACCGCGGGCTTCAAAACCACGTTTGCGCCTTTCACGTGTTCCTTTGCCAACTGATATTCCGCGACCTGCAGAGAATTTTCTATCATGAAACGTATATTGGTCAGCTTTACCTCTTGTTCAAAAATATTTACCCAGCGAGAAGAAACGTCTACGGCGATAACGACATCCGCGCCCATTCTCCGGACGACATCCGCTGGAACCGGGTTTGAAAACGCGCCGTCCACCAAAAGTTTCTCCCCGATCTTTACCGGCTTGAAAGCCAAGGGCAGCGAGCTAGAAGCCTTAATCGCCAAAGCAAGGCTCCCGGAATCCAAAACTGTTTCCTCTCCATTACTAACATCCGTGGCAATTGCCGCAAATTTTATGTCACATTTTTCTATCTGCCGGTGGGCAAGTTTTTTTTCCAATTGCGACTGCATCTCTATATCGTTAAAAAGCACTCCGTCGCCGCGGGACATTATTTTTTTTGGTGAAAGCGTCCCTTTCTCTCCCAATTTTAAAAATAGTTCTTCGAGATCCTCGAGCGGATGACCGCAAGCTACCCACCCCCCGACAACCGAACCCATGCTGGTGCCGGCGATAATATCCGGTTTTATTCCCGCCTCAGAAAGCGCTCTCAAAACGCCGATATGGGCAAGACCTCTCGCTCCTCCCCCGCCGAGCGCGATTCCGATTTTTTTCTTCTTGACCATTTGGATATTTTTATAATGGAGATTTATTAAATCTGAAAAAAACGAACATTATGCGATTACTGATCGGATCCCATATCAGGCACAACAACCTTGATAGTACGCTTTCCGAGCATTGAATTCTGAACAAAGTAACAATATACCCCGTAAACTACGACTATAGCTATATATACTAAATATTGAATTTCTATAAATTGGCTGCTTGCCAGACCAAACATCGTTAAATAACCCCATACTTCCAAAATTACATAAACCGGTATTATCGATTTAAAGTAATTTTGTTTCCTCTCCGCCCAAAACAATAAAAAACCCGCCATTGCCACAACTATATCCATCAAGTGATTAACCGAAGTCTCAGCCACCTTAAGGATAACTTCAAATACTTCCCAGAAAATGAATGTTACCGCCGCAACAGCAAAAGCCTGCCAAAAATGCAACTTCAGTTTACGCAAGACCAAAACTAGGGTCGCGCCAAACAAAAAATGATTCAACGACCAAAAATCAATAATCGACCCTTCTTTCCAAATTCCTCTCATTCTAAGTAATTTTTTGACTTAGCCATGAAACAACGGTTTTAACCTTTTTATCCGACAATTTGCTCTTAAAATACTTTTTAGAAACATCTTTAGGATAATGATCAATATCCGTATATATCACTAAGAGATTATTTTGCGGAATAGACTTCTCAAACAAGGCTACTATTTTTGCGGCTGCAACCGTTTCATCGTTATTGTTTACGAATAAAACGTAAGGTATATCTTTCTTAAATTTTATGTCTTTTTTATTCTCAATAATGCATAATGCAGTATTAAAAAAAGTCCTTCCGTCGATTTCCTTCATTATCATATCCATTCTTTCGGCAGTCTGGCCAGATAAAAATGCTAAAACTCGCTTGGAAAAATCAGAGTGCCACACTCTATCTATCGCCGAAGGTTTATGGACAAAAGCCTCTAGCATGTGTGTATACAAAAATCTTTGAATAAAACCTTGATGTAAATACTCGCAGTTTATGTATGGTTCAATGGCAAATATCGCGCGGCACTTTCTCTTATCCAAATTCACGTCATTAACAACTGCAAAGCCAAAAGAGATCCCTCCAATTACAAAATGATTTAAATTTAATTTTTTTATTTTACTATTTAGAAAGTTGGAATATCTTTTTAGAGATACTCTCTTTAATGGTCTGACCTCACCGGTAAATCCCGGCAAATCTATAAAATACACATTAAAAAAGTCATCCAAGTATTCCGTTAAGCCGGCCAGAAGAATGCTGTTGGTCGGAAAGGAATGCACCAGTATCAAATTTTCTTTCTTGCCGTTTTTACGGGCAGACATTCAACAATTATAACCTAAGCTTGGAAAAAGTGAATTATTTAGGCGTTTTTCGATCGCAATTCCGATTTTTAGATCTTTCCGCATCGTTCTTTAATTTTATATCTTTTTGATAAAAAAATCCGCTGGGCTTGTGCCCAGCGGCGGATTACACACGCTCAATCATCT
>CAZHBZ010000002.1:0-73559 GCA_964530925.1 uncultured Candidatus Saccharibacteria bacterium | reverse complement strand
TTCTGAATAATCTCCTTCACGGAGGGGACGATATTGCTTCCCCTCCGACCCACCCTTCCGTTCGACTCCGCGCTGGTTTTTTTTGATATTCGCTATTCGTGCCCCGTAAAATCGCTTCGCGATCACGAGGCTACCGCGTGACAAAAAAATAACCCAAAAGGGTTATTTTTTTATTTTACGCGGTGGAGATGGGCGGAGTCGAACCGCCGTGTAAAGATGAAGAACACGAGCCATCTACGAACGTAGTCTGATTAGATCAGGCAGAAATGATTCCAATTTCTCGCAAACAGTCCGGAATCAAAAGCTGTTTGCCAGCCTCCTTATATAACACCGGATTTACTCTAAGAGGCGCAGAGTAGTCGGCGCCGTCAGGGTCTACGCGTAAGCGAGAGCGCGAGACGGAGCTGCAACGTTGAAGTTGGCAGTTAGGTTTTTGTGAGTTTAACGAGGTCACGCTCGGTTCGCAGGCGCGCGGGACATCGTTATCGAAGCCCGTCATCCCCCAATTCAATTTTCAAAGCAGCTATATTATAGCACTATTTTATTAAAAAATCAAGTTTAAGATTGACATGTCCTGCCTGCGAGGCGTATAACGGGCTGAGACCGGTACGCCGGTATTTTACAATCGAAGACCATCGGATCGGAAAGGAGCTTCTATGCCGTCCACAGCTATTTGCGATGTTTGCCGGCGAGATAAGCCGCTCGCGGGAGGAAAGTCTTGTCGCAAGGGACATTTCACTTGTCGAGACTGCGCCTATGGCCACAAGCACTGCAAGCTTTGCGGGCACACACTCAGGTAGGAGAGTATGAAAAATTACATCGATTTCTCGCGCCAACTTTACTCGGCCAGTACCGATTTTCAAAAGTGCGAGGTCGTAGATAGGTGGATTGGCTCCGAGGTCGAGCTAATCGGAACCATTGATAACATTGACCGGATCAGTATCCAGATAAAGGTCCAGGATAATCGAGTCCATCGAATCTACGAACTAGTTTTCTTTACGGGAGGTGAGGCGGCGCGTCTTCGAACCGAGTTGCTTTCGTATTCGGCGGGGGATATGGCGCGAGTGGTAGCCAAGCTTTGCCGGTGGGATGATAATTTGTGGACTCCAAAGGTGAATTATCGTCTTGACTTCGTCTCTATCTCAATTGTTCACGCGGCAAGATAGTCGGCGATGTTGCGGCCCCGGTTTTTGCCGGGGCCCTTTTTTAATCTTCGCGGGAGCGAATCTTTTTTTGGACTTCGCGTTTTTTTATGACTTCTCGTTTGTCGGACTTCTTTCGTCTGCGGGAGAGTCCGAGTTCCAATTTTATAAATCCCTTTTTGGAATGAGCCGAGAGGGGAACGAGATAATGATTGGTTTCCAAAAATCCCGTGAGGCGACCGATCTCTTCTTTGTGAAGAAGGAGCCGGCGCGCGCGGGCCGGGTCGTAATCGGCCGGAGCGTTCTTGGGCTGATAGGCGGGGATCTTCGCGTTCACCAAATAGGCTTCGCCGCCGCGGATTATCACATAGCTTCCCGGGAGTTCCATTCTGCCGGCCCGAATAGACTTTACTTCGAAGCCAAAAAGCTCCACCCCGGATTCGAGGTTCTCCAATATCTCGTAATCGAACCTGGCTTTTCTGTTTTCGGCTAAGGCGGCCATGTCTTTATATTAGCAATTTTTATAGTATCCTAAGAGTAGTGGTTAAGAAAAAGGCCCCGGCTGGGCCGGGGCGTTCGCCGATGCTTTGGGTTCGGGCGGGCTGTATTGGTAGGAATTTGTAGAATCCCTAAGTAGCAGCTAGTTTGGGGGGCGGCCCCTTTCGAGGCCGAAGTTGATGATGGTGGCTGGACCCGCCCGTCGCGGTGATCGGCATAACCGCGTGAGGATATAATATACTAATTATAAAATTTGTCAATACCGCGATGAAAGAACAGATAGAAAAGGCAATAAAAGAATTTATACCATCCGGATTTCCGGCGGAGATTTCTGTGCCCGCTCATTCCGAGTTTGGCCACTATTCCACAAATATCGCGATGCGGCTCGCGCCCGAGGAGAAAAAATCTCCACTTAGCATTGCTGAGGAGCTTAAGAAAAAAGTCTTAAGTTCCGCGCCCAAAAATCTTTTTTCTAAGATCGAGGTTGTCGCGCCGGGATTTCTAAACTTCTGGCTCGCGGATGAGTTTTTGCGGAAAGAGCTGCTTAGTATTTATAAAAACAAAAAGAAATTTGGCCGGAGCAATCTGGGGAAGGGCCAAAGAATAATAGTAGAGCATTCTTCGAATAACATCGCGAAGCCAATGCATGTCGGGCACCTCCGAAACACGATTCTCGGCGATTCGCTCGCGAATGTTTTTGAAACTTTGGGTTATAAAGTAATCCGCTGGAATTATCTGGGCGACTGGGGAACGCAATTCGGCAAACTTATCGTGGCTTATAAGCTTTGGGGCGACAAAAAGAAAATAGAGGAGGAGCCGATCGCTGCCATGACCGCTCTATATATTAAGTTTCACGACGAAGCGAAGTCCGATGAAACGCTGGAGGTAAAGGCGAGGGAGGAATTCCAAAAACTCGAGAGTGGTAACAAGGAGAACCGCAAACTTTGGGAGTGGTTCAAAAAAGAATCGCTTTTGGAGTTTAAAAAAATGTACAAACTTTTGGGCGCCGAGTTCGACGTTTGGCTCGGCGAGAGTTTTTACGAAAAACAAATGGCCCCGCTTATCGCGGAAATGCTCGACAAGAAGATCGCGGTCAAAAGCGAAGGGGCGGTGGTAATCCCGCTCGAAAAATATAATCTTTTGCCGGGGCTTATCCAAAAGTCAGACGGAGCGAGCCTTTACCTCACGCGCGATATCGCAAATATCCGCTATCGGCTTAAGAAATATAAGCCAGCGAAGATATTGTATGTCATCGGCAATGAGCAGACTTTTCAGTTCGAACAGCTTTTCGCGGTGGCGAATATCCTGGGGCTGGATAAATTGACCGAGCTTCATCATATAAAATACGGGCTGGTGTTGGCCGAGGGAGGCAAGAAATTTTCGACCCGCGAAGGCCGGGTGGTTTCCGCGGAAGAGGTGATAGACAGGGTTAAAGCGCTCGCCAAAGAAGTGGTCCTGAAAAAGAATCCGGAGATGCCGACGAAGAAAGCGGACAAGATATCCGAGGACGTCGGCGTTGGAGCCCTAAAATATTTCAACCTCAGGGAGCATAGGCATAGCGATATAGTTTTTGACTGGGAGAAAATGCTTTCGCTCTCGGGACAAAGCGGACCATATCTCCAATATACTTTTGCTAGACTATCGAGGGTTATAAAAAAAGCGAAGGGGATCGGCAAATACGATCTTGCAAAGTTGTCCAATTCGGAAGAACTCACGCTTATAAAAAAACTTTTGGATTTTCCGGAAGAAATAGAAAAAAGCGCCGAACAGTTCGGTGTTAACAACATTGCCCTCTATTTGTATGAGCTCGCAAATCTTGGCAATCGCTTTTATGAGACGACACCGATATTGAAAGACGAGGATAAAACCAGGCTTAACGCGCGGCTTATACTTATCGACGCGACGAGGAGCGTTTTGAAGACCGGCTTGTCTATTTTGGGCATTAGGGCTCCGGAGGAGATTTAGCGCGGGACGCCCAAGAGACATACCAAACCCCGCGAAATTGCGAAGGGTAAAACTTTCATATATGATAAAAAAACTAATGTTGGACTTTAAAGGAGATTTCAGTCTACCCAAAACCGAAGAGAAGGTTCTGGAGTACTGGAGGGCCGACAATACTTTTAAGAAAAGCCTGGCAAAAAGGAAGGGTAGAAAAACCTTTGTTTTTTACGAAGGCCCGCCGACTGCCAACGGCCGCCCCGGCATACATCATGTGCTCGCCAGAGCCTTTAAGGACATAATTTTGCGCTATAAGACGATGCGTGGTTTTTATGTTCCCCGCAAAGCCGGTTGGGACACGCACGGACTTCCGGTGGAGGTGGGTGTAGAAAAAGAACTGGGTCTAAAAACCAAGCGCGATATCGAAAAATTCGGTATTGATCTTTTTAACCAAAAAGCCAAGGAGTCCGTTTGGAAATATAAGGATGAATGGGAACGCCTTACCGACAGGATGGGTTATTGGCTCGGCATGGAGGACCCATACATAACCTACGATAACGATTACATTGAAAGTTTGTGGTGGATATTTAAAGTCATTGCCGACAAAGGCTTCTTGAAAGAAAGCCGTCGGATTGTGCCTTATTGTCCGCGTTGTCAGACTGCGCTTTCAAGTCATGAGCTCGCCCAGCCGGATGTCTATAAAAAAGTTCCGGATCCTTCGGTCTACATAAAATTCCGCTTGAAGCGGCCTGGTTCGAAAAACAATAACGAATATATTTTGGTTTGGACGACCACTCCTTGGACCCTGCCATCCAATATGTTCATTGCCGCCGACCAAAAGCTTACCTATACCAAGTATAAAGTAGGAGGGGATTATTTGTGGTCTTATTCCGCTCCGCCGACTCCAAAATTGGAAGACGGCTCAATTCCGGAAATAGAAGCGATGGAAAAAATATCCGGCGCCAAACTTTTAGGACTCTCTTACGAACCGCTCTTTGACGTCCCTGGGGCGGACAAAAAGGAAATGTATAAAATTCTGCCCGCGGATTTTATTTCCACCGAAGACGGGACCGGATTCGTGCATATCGCTCCGGCTTTCGGAGAGGATGACTTCAAGCTTGTCGCGGCCCATTATCCAAAAATGGAAGTTATCGCGACTATCGACAATGAAGGCCGGGTTACCGGCGATCTTCCCGGTTCGGGTAAGTTTATAAAAGACGCAGACGCGGATATTTCCGCAGATCTCACAAAGAGGGGAATAATGTATCTGTCCGGAAAAGTTGAGCATGAATATCCATTCTGCTGGCGTTGCGGAACTCCGCTTATATATTTCGCCAGGAAATCCTGGTTCTTCGAGGTGAGCCGTCTTAGAAAAGAACTTCGAGAAAGGAATGCGGGGATCAACTGGGAGCCCGCGCATCTTAAGGAGGGCCGATTCGGAGAGTGGCTCAAAGAAGCCAAGGACTGGTCAATTTCGCGCGAACGTTATTGGGGGACGCCACTGCCTATTTGGCGTTGCGGCCATTGCGACGCGATGAAAACCATCGGGAGCCGCGCGGAACTCAACGCAAACGATGTTCACAAAAATCAATTTTATTTCGCGCGCCACACCGAAGCGGATCATATTCTTTCCGGAGTCATCGCTTCGGGGGAAGAGAGCGGGAAGCGCGTTTCGCATCTTACAAAAAAAGGAATTAAAGCTGGGGAAAAGATAGCCGCGAAATTGGCCAAGGAAAAAATAGATGTAATATATTCCTCCCCCTACGCGCGCTGTGTGGAGCTCGCGGAAATAATTAAAAAAGCCACCGGAGCAAAAATAATAGTTGACGAGCGACTTTCCGAATTAGACGCCGGTTCTTTCAATTGGCGCAAGGTTAAAGATTATAGGAAGTTTTTTACCAATCCGATGGAGCGTTTTGTAAAGTCCGCGCCGGGAGGGGAGACGCTCTCCGACGTTATTAAACGAACCTTTGATTTCGCGAGAAAAATAAATGCTAAATATCGAGGAAAGAAAATCGTGGTGGTAAGTCACGGCGACCCTTTGTGGATATTGGAATCCACTCTTTCGCTTCTGCCGAGAGAAAAATTCGCGGGAGCGCCCTATATAAAACTTGGCGAGGTTAGAAAGGTAAAAGTCCCGAATTTGCCGATGAATGAATTCGGAGAATTGGACATGCATCGCCCATATGTCGATTCTATCGCGGTTTCTTGTCCGTCTTGCGGCGAGGAAATGAAAAGGGTAAAGGAGGTCGCGGACGTGTGGCTCGATTCCGGCGCGATGCCTCTGGCCGAAGAACATTTCCCGTTTGAACAAATGAAGAAGGGGACCATCCCCGGAGCGAAGGAGCTTTCGCTCATAAACAAGATCAGCTACCCCGCGGACTATATCTGCGAGGCCATGGACCAAACCCGCGGCTGGTTCTATACGCTTTTGGCGCTCGCGACACTTTTAGGATATAAAGAGCCGTTTAAAAACGTGATCTCACTGGGCCTTATTCATGACAAGAACGGACAGAAGATGAGCAAGCACATTGGGAACGTGGTGAGCCCTTGGGACATGATCGAGAAATATGGAGTGGACGCGGTCCGCTGGTATTTTTATACCGTTAACCCGGCGGGAGAACCTAAGAACTTTGACGAAGCGGAGATAGTTAAAAGCTATAGGAAGTTTCACATGCTAGCCTTCAACTCTCTGGTGTTTTTCCGCACCTACGGCAAGTCGCCTTCGCCGAAGCCCGGCGTTTCCAAAAACATCTTGGACCGCTGGATAAACGCGCGGCTTTCGGAGGCGGCAAAAGTTGTTACTGAATCTTTGGAAAAATATGATGTGCGGGACGCGGGCTTAGCGCTCGAAGAATTCACCGACGATCTCTCTCGCTGGTATATCCGCCGCTCCAGGCGCCGTTTCCAAAAAGCGGAAGACAAAAAAGATTTCGCGGCCGCTTCAGATACTCTTTACTCCGCCCTTCTGAATCTCCAAAAACTCTCCGCGCCTTTTATGCCCTTCATGAGCGAAGCGATGTATTTGGAGCTTCTATCTTTCGCGGGTAAAAAGAAAGAATCGGTGCATCTTGCCGACTGGCCGAAGATCGCGGAAGTCAAAAACGAATCACTTCTCGCGCAAATGAAAGAGGCGCGTAAGGTTTCGAGCCTGGGGCTCGCCGCCAGAGCCGCCGCGGGAATAAAAGTCCGCCAGCCACTTAAAACGCTTTGGATAAAAGAATCTTCCGCGAAAATAATAAAAGACAAAGAAATTTTGGATATCATCCGCGACGAGGTGAATGTAAAAGAAGTCGCGCCCAAAAAAGGAATCGAAGGCGAAGTGGAATTGGATAAAGAAATTACCCCAGAGTTGAAAGAAGAAGGATTGGTTCGGGAAGTGATGCGCGCAGTGCAGGAACTAAGGCAAAGCGCCAAGCTCTCGCCAAAAGATAAGGTGTTTTTGATGCTCGCGTTGCCGGCCGATATGGAACTTGCGGTTCAAAGCAGTGAAGCAAAAATAAAAATGGAAGTTGGCGCAAAAAGAATCGAATACAAGAAGAGCGAGAAATTCGACGCGGAAATCGCGACCAAGTTTGATGGAGCGGAAGCCTGGCTTGGCCTTCGGAAAGCATAATCTCCCCGAATCAAAAAAACGGCTTACGCCGTTTTTTTGATTTGTCGCTATGTTACTATCTTGCGACGCCGATCTTTTTCTTTACATCCTCAATTTTCTTCGCGGAAATTTTCTGCGCCTTGGCGTTGCCGGCTTTCAACATTTTTTCTATTATCTTCGGCTGTTTTTTAAGAGCCGCTTTCTTGGCGCGGAAGGGGGCAAAATAGTTGGCGATGGTGTTCGCGAGTCCGAGTTTCAATTCCGAATAATTCATACTTTGGAATTTCTTTTCGAGGTCCGGCATCAAATCGCCCGAGAGCGCGCCGTAAAGACGCATAAGGTTGGAGATAGCGGGCTTTCTCTCGGGGTCGTAGCGGATGACCGATTCGGAATCTGTCTGGGCGCGCTTAACTTTTTCTTTTATCTCCGCGGGGGAATCGTCCAGGAATATGCAGCCTTGAGGTCGAGACTTGCTCATTTTTTTGTCCGGTGCGTCCAGGCTCATCACTCGGGGGATTTCGGTCAAGAGGGGTTTCGGTTCCACAAAAGTTTTTCCAAACTTGGAATTGAATTTGCGGGCCAGAGTCCTTGCGAGCTCCAAGTGCTGGAGCTGGTCGTCGCCTACGGGAACTACCTGCGCGTCGTAGAGCAAAATATCCGCAGCCATTAAAACCGGGTAATCGAAAAGACCGACATTAGTTGCTTCCGCTTCGCCGCCTTTGTCTTTGAATTGCGTCATTCTTCGTAATTCGCCGAACGGCGTGATGGTATTCAAAATCCAAGCAAGTTCGGAGTGCGCCGGAACTGAAGACTGCAAAAATATCGTGGATTTTTTCGGATCCAAACCCACGGCCAGATAATCGGCAGCCAGCTCCGCTATTTGTCTAGCCTTTTCCTTTGGCGTGGATTCTTCGGTCAGGGAGTGAAGATCGGCGATAAAAAAGAAGCACTGGTATTTGCCGGAGTTCTGGAGGGAAACAAAGTTTTTTAAGGCGCCCAGGTAATTGCCCAGGTGGAGCTTGCCTGAGGGTTGAATGCCGGAGATAAGAATGGGTTTCATTGAGTAGATAGTAGATAGTGAATGGTAGATAGGAGCAATCCGGAAATCTTATTCTTAATTCTACTATATACCATCTACTATTTTCTAACCACTAATTTTAAACCTCTATTGTCACGGGGAGGATCATGGGGCGGCGTTTGGTCTTGGTGTACAAGAATTGGCCGACCTGATCGCGGATGAGCGTTTTCAAGTAGTCAGTTTCCACTTCCTGATGGGCGGGAAGTCGAGAGATGACGGCGCGGACTTTTTTTCGGATATCTTCAAGGATGACTTGGTTATCTTTGAGATAGATGAATCCGCGGGAGATAATGTCGGGGTTTTTTAGAACTCGGCCGTTTCTCCTATCAAGCGTGACGATGATGACCACCATGCCTTCTTTGGCTAGGTTCAATCTGTCGCGCAGCACCACTTCTTCCACGTCGCCGACACCCAAGCCGTCGACCATGACATAGGAGGCCGGGACTTTTTCGCCGGAGACGGAGAATTTGTCCGGCAAGATATCCGCGATGTCTCCATTATCCATCATGATGACTCTTTCTTTGCTCATGCCCGCGCGCTTCGCGATCTTAATCAGAGTTTTACGCTTAAAGTAATAGCCGTGTATCGGTACCACGAATTTCGGCTTGATGATGCTCAAAATTAGTTCTATATCGTCGCCGTGCGCGTGGCCGGAAGCATGAATATCCAAGAGTTTGGAATTGTATAATTCGTCGACCTGGCGGGCGATATTGTCCTGAAGCGATTGCACGGAGCGTTCGTTTCCGGGAACCACCGAGGAAGAAAAGATTATCGTGTCGGTGGGTTTGAGCCTTACGACTTTGTGTTCGCCGCTTACGATTCTCATGAGTCCGGCGTTCGGTTCGCCCTGCGCGCCGGTTGTGAGAATCAATATCTTATCGTCTTTGTGCTTGTTCACTTCTTCAAGCGGGATCATTTGATCCTTCATTTCTTTGAAGTAGCCCAATTGTTTGGCGATTTCCAAATTGGTCTTCATGGAGCGGCCGTTGATGGCTACTTTGCGGCCAAGTTTAGCCGCGATCTTGATGATCTCGAGGAGTCTGTCCACGAGCGAGGCGAAGGTCGCGATTATAACGCGGCCCTGCGCGTTTTTAAGGAGTTTCTCCAGTTCCGATTCAACTACGCGTTCCGAGGCGGAATAGCCCGGATAGTCGGCGTTTGTGGAATCAATGAAAATGCTGTGAATGCCTTCTTTGGCCAAGCGGTGGAAAACTTCCAGATTGGTCGGTTTGCCGTCTTTGTCTATGTCCAGGCGGAAGTCTCCGAAGTTGACCATTTTACCGGAGGGGGTGTTAAGGATAAAACCCAGGGCTTCGGGAATGGTGTGCCCGACCGCAAAAAATTCGGCGGTTAAATTCGGAGAAAGGGGAACGCGACTGCCGTCTTTCACGGTTATGAAATTCAGGCGCGGGGCGTTCGTGAACTCTTCGTGCCGTTTTTCGACCATCGCCTTGGTGAAGGCGGAGGTTATGATCGGCGGATTGCCGAGTTTTTCCACCAAATAGTGGATGGCCGCGATGTGGTCATAGTGGCCGTGGGTGAGGATTATCCCCTTGATGTCGTGCTTTCTGTGTTCCAAGGAGGCGACATTGGGAATTATGTAGTCGATGCCCGGGGTAGCCTCTTCGGGGAATTGAATGCCGACATCCACGATAACTATTTCGTTGCCGTATTCGAAATATTGGCAGTTGCGGCCTATTTCTTCCAATCCGCCAAGCGGAATGAAGCGGAGGTTGAGTTCCTTTTTCGGCTCATGTTTATAAATGCGGTCGGCTTCCGGTTTAGCGGAAGGCGTATGTCTTTGCGGGTGAGCGCCGGCGCGTCCTGGGGACGCATGGCGCGCCGCCGGGGCATTCGATCGGTGCCCTCTTGGGGCGCCCCTTCTTGATGTGTTTTGCATCATTTGAATTAGTTGGTGGTTAGTCGTGAGTAGTGAGTAGTTTTAAGCCTCAATACAAATGACCAACTTTCGACTTGTTTATATTTTTTTTTACTAATTTTACTTAGTGTGCCCTCCAGAGGATTTGAACCTCCACGGGATTGCTCCCACAGACTCCTGAAGCCTGCGCGTCTGCCAGTTTCGCCAGGAGGGCTTTTAAATTAACAATCGTCTTTGCGTCTTCCAGTTTCCGCCAAATTTAATTTGCCGCTTGCTTGGGTGTAGATATTATTTATTGAGATAAACAAAAAACCGGCTGGAGAAAGATATCCTTCTTTTTGGATGTGTGGACACAGGAGGAATCGAAGTTGGATATATCCTAGCGTTAATCCCGGACGAGGTCAAGCTTGTCCGGCCGCTCTCGCTTTATTTGAATACCCGCGCGACTTTCACGAACCAGTCCCTAGCTTTTCGAAGGCGATCCGCGTTCTCGCCCAGGAACCCTCCTTCGACGCCGCCCAAATCGCGGCTTGATACAAAGAGATAAGATGGAGAGTAAAGGAAGGTTGCCGGAAGGGCATCGGTAATCTTATCCGCGAGATCTTGAAATTGCTCTTCTCGGCTTGTTTTATCCGGGTTTTGACGTATGGATTCCAAAAGCTTATCAGTCTGCTTGTTCCCATAGAGGGACAGGTTCAATCCGGGATA
Source organism: uncultured Candidatus Saccharibacteria bacterium (assembly GCA_964530925.1). Classification (GTDB taxonomy): domain Bacteria; phylum Patescibacteriota; class Minisyncoccia; order UBA6257; family 2-01-FULL-56-20; genus LiPW-15. Next base: position 62,721 of record CAZHBZ010000002.1, on the reverse strand, counting down.
GTATTTTTCCGAAGAGTGCCAGAATGCGTACAGATCGCCATTCGAGCCCAAGAGGTTCCCGAAAAGAACAGCTTCGTAATCCCTGTTTTTTATTTGACCGGAGATTATTTCATCCGGGGGCATAATCTTGAGTTCGGCTATCGCTCCAACCTTGGACCATTCCGAGGCTAGAGTTTTTGCGGTGGAAACCAAAAACGGGATATTTGGGACGGTCAATCGGAATTTCAATTCTAAGAATCCGGTTTTGGTTTCTTTCACGCGGAGGCCTCCGTCTCCCATTTTCCATCCGGCAGACTCCAAGAGGTTGTTCGCTCCATCCGGATCGTTTTGGGGAGCGGAATAAGATATATCGAGCCCCGGGATATCTTTTGGAATCGGACCAAGACTTTCGCGGCCATAACCGTAAAGGGCGTCGCGGATAATTTCGCTTCTGTTTATCGAAAGCGAGAGGGCTTGCCGCACGGATGAGTCTGTCAGTGCCTCGTTTTGGCTTTGATTCCAGAAAACCGCGTAATAGTTCGGCAAAAGAAACTCCGCGAGATTGTAGGTGCGGCGAATGCTTTTTAGAGTTTCCGGATCCAAATCGGAGATGGCGTCAATTTGTCCGGAGTTAAACGCCTTAACAATATCTTCTGGTTTGGTGAAAAAACGCAAATCAAAGTTTTCTATATAAGGGGCCCCGCCGGCATACTTTTCGTTCGCTTTTAGATGATAAGCATTTATAAATCCATCATCCCGTTTTTCGTAGGAGTAAAAAGAAAAAGGACCGGAACCGACCGGCTTCAGGTTGTAATCGGATAATTTCCAATTGGACGCTGGCGTGTCGGCAAAAAGGTGCTTGGGGACGACATAGAAGTTTTGAAGGCTTTGCGAAAAGAACGCGTAAGGAGCGGCGAGGGTGAACTGAACTTCCAGTTCGCTCACTCGGGCGGCGGCAACGCCTTGCCAGTTCGAAAAATATGGACTCGCGGTTTGCGGATCTTGGAGCTTTTGGAGGGTGAAGATAACGTCGTCGCTTGTGAGCTTCTGTCCGTTAGACCAGAAGAGATTTTCCTTGAGCCGGACCTTATAGCTTTTCCCGGTCTTGTCGCTTTCGATTTTGTCAGATAGGTCTGGAAGGTTCGCGAATACTAGCCGTACTAAGGCTTTATCTACGGGGGTCTCCGCAAGAAGGGGATTCGCGTATGCCGGCTGGCCCAAGAAGCCTTCGGCATAGTCGCCGCCTCGGGCGGGCGCGGTTGTGGTTACGTTTATGAATATGAGCCAAAGAAGCAGCGCCCCCGCGGCCGCCGCCAGAGTTGAAGCAAAAACGAAACTAAGACGTTCTTTTCTGGAAAAGGATGCGAATATTTTTTTTAGCCAAACCATCTTTGAAATGCAGTGGGTAGTTAGTAGTAGGTAGTAGGTAGCGCGCGCAAAATATCAAATCAAAATCGTGCTACTAAAGTATAGCGTGAAACGAGCCATCTTTAAATTCCCGCTGTTCGCGGGAGATTTATTTTTGGATTAACTGCCAAAGGGAGAGCGCCACAAAAAGAACGGAAAGAACGACGGTTCCCCAAAGAAAAAGTTTTTCGAGCCCGCGCCTGGTCTGATAAAAGCCGCTTGAGTCGCCGCCAAAAAGACCGGACATTCCTCCGGAGCGCTGCTGAAGCAGGATTAGGGTTACTAAGGCAACGGCTACGATTATATATATTATTGAGATCATATCTTAAGTAAATTATTTCTAATTATTTTAATTACAACTAATTATTCTAAGATGAGGCGAGCCCGCCCCGGTCAATTAGGGTAATTAGAGCAATTAGGTTAATTTCTGTCCACTATTCTTTTTCCGCGTAATGCAGAATAAAGTTCAGGACGCTTAGAAGCAGTGTTGCCTCAAGGAGCGCTCCGACGCCATCTATCATAAGATTTTTGGAGGCTAAGTCAAGAACATAGAGCATTATGGCGTTGACCGCGATAAGCCCTAGGCCCAAAGTAAGCACCAAAAACGGACCCAATATCATTTTGACTATCGGGCGCAGGATAAAATAAATCGCGGTGAAAACAGCCGCGACGATTATAAGTTCCCCGAAGTCATTATTCAGGTTAAAGCCGTTTATGTAGTGCGAAGCGGCCAAAAGGCCAAGAGCATTAACGACAACCGCGATTATCGCGCGCGCAATCAGTCTGAACATGTTTTGATTATACCAATTTAGGTTGCGTCGCGGAATATTGAGGCTATAATTATAATCAGCTTAAAGCGGATGGAGGGTTGAAATGCGCGCGAAGAAAAGGGAAAAGATTCTCCAGGGAATGGCGCTCCTGGGGTTCGCGATTGTTTTCGGAGGACTACTTAGCGATTTTGCCTGGCGGCCCATGCTGCTCATCTGCGCGTCCGGAGCGGCGCTGGTTGGCCTCGCACTCCTTCTCTCTGTGAAATATGACGAAACGCCGCGGTGAGCGGCGTTTTTTTAATTAAAAATTCTAAAAGTCTGTTTTTATAGAAGGTCCCGAAGGAGACTTCTCCCGCTCATATCTTCCGGTTTCTTGAGGCCGATTATCTCGAGTATTGTCGGGGCTATATCGGAGATGATGCCGAGCGGTTCCGTAGCCACACTTTGCCAGTTGATGAACTTTCTCCCTTTAAATTCATTGCCGACGATATGGAAGGGAACCGGATTTGGATCATGCTGGGTCTCGGATTGGCCGGTCATCGGATTCAAAAGTTCTTCCACGTTGCCATGATCGGAGCTAATAAAAAGCAGGGCGTCATTCGCGAGAACGGATTGGATGACGCGCCCAAGTTCCTTGTCTATGGTCTTAACCGCCTCCTTGGCCGCATTGTAGTTTCCGGTGTGGGCGATGGTGTCGCCGTTCGCATAATTCACCAAAATAAAATTAAACGCCCGGTTTTCGATGGCTTGAATTAGCCGGTCGGTTATAGCCGAGGCCATCATCTGCGGATGTTCATCGGGGTGAGGGATGGGCTCAGAGGGAATGAGGACGCGATATTCTCCTTCGAGAGGAGGTTCGGTAAATCCGTTGAAAAAATAAGTGACGTGGGCGTATTTGTAAGATTCCGCGAGACGGAGCTGGGTCATTTTCGCGTCGCTTATTACTTTGCCGAGAGGGGATTTTACCACTTCCGAAGGAAAGGCGACCGGGCAATCGAATTTATCCATATAGTGGGTCATGGTCGCTACGAAAAGATCTTTAAAATCTTTCCTCTGGAATTTGTCAAAATCTTTAACGATAAACGACTCCGCTATTTGTCGGATGGAATCTTCGCGATAGTTAAAAATGAAAAGCGCGTCGCCGTCTTTTATTCCGCCATCTTCTTGAAGGCGAAGCGGGGGCAGATATTCTTCGTTTAGGCCTTTGGCGTAATTGTCGGTAATGAGCTTGGAGAAATTATCCTTGGCCAGCGTTCCCGAGGTTCCGGTCATGCAGTTATAGGCCTGTTCGGTGAGCCGCCAATTACCTTCGCGGTCCATCGCATAATATCGTCCGGTCAAGGTCGCGATCTTTCCCGCGGGAAGCTCCGCCAAGAATTTTTCAAGCGTTTTGGGCGGGGAGTCTTTTCCGTCGGAGAAGAGATGAAGGCGCACGTTCGCGACCCCTTCTTTCTCGGCAAATTTCAAAAGCGCTTTCAGGTGATCGAGGGAAGCATGAACGTTCCCCTTGGACAAGAGTCCCATGAAATTCAGATACGAATTATTTTTTTTGGCGTGGTCGCAAGCAGCCTTGATGGCGGGATTTTCAAAAAAAGTCCCGTCCTGGATGGCCATAGTGATCCGCGGGAAGTATTGATAGATGACTTTGCCCGCGCCGATGGTTAGGTGGCCTACTTCGCTGTTGCCCACTTCGCCCCAGGGGAGCCCCACGGAGATTCCCGAGGCTTGAAGGCTTGTTACGGGGTAGTTGTCCTCCAGAAACTTCAGATTCTGGGGTTTGACCATGTAGATGGGGTTGGACTCGTCATTCCGGCCGATGCCCCAACCGTCCAGGATTATAAGAACGACATTTTTTGCCATAGAAATAGGTGATAGGTTATAGGTGTTGGGTTATAGGAAAAAACACAAGGAGTAATTCTTGTCCCGTTTTATTGGGCGAAGAATTTCTGAACGACGGGCGATTATCTGACTAATACAATTATGCCATTTTATTGACCATTTAGGCCAAATTGGGGTATGATGAAGTTCGAAAGAGTCATCAACCTTCGTCTTATCGAGATGGAGTTTCAACGAAAAATTAATAATGTCTTCAATACTGATTCCCTTAGGGGGCCTTGTTTTGGGTCTGGCGGCAGGATACTTTGTGCGACAGGTTTGGGCGACTAAACAGTTAGGTTCGCTCGAGCAGCAAATAGAAGAGAAGAATAAAAAAGCCGAGAGCGAGGCCAAGGAAATTTTGCTTGGCGCGAAAGAGAAAGCCTCGAACATTTTGGAAGAAGCGCAAAAGGAGGAACGCGATCGGAAAAAAGAAATATTGGCCCTCGAATCCCGCATCCATGAACGCGAGGAGTCTTTGGAAAAGAAATTAACCGCGTTGGACCAGGATTCCGCTAAACTTCGCGCTGAGCGAGAGGCTCTCGAAGCGCGCCACAAAGAGGTAGACGAAGTCCGCGCCAAGGCGCAGGTGGAGCTAGAAAAAGTGAGCGGTCTTTCGCCCGAGCAGGCAAAGGAAGCTTTGTATTCCGCGGTAAAAGAACAGAATCGGGAGGATCTTGCGAAAACTATGCAGAAGCTCGAACAGAATCTCCGGGATGAGCTCGAGAAAAAATCTGTGGAGATAATCACGACCGCGATGCAGCGCTACGCCCGTTCGCACGTTTCCGAACTTACCACCACTGTTTTCCATCTGGCTGACGAGGAAATTAAAGGAAAAATAATCGGCCGCGAAGGCCGCAACATCCGCGCTCTGGAAAGAGCGACCGGCGTGGAATTCGTGATGGATGAAACTCCGGACACCATAGTCATTTCGTCCTTCGACCCTTTCCGCAGGGAAGTCGCGAGGCTTGCCTTGGAACAACTCATTAAAGACGGCCGGATCCAACCCGCGAAGATAGAGGAAAAGGTTGAGGAAGCCAAAGAAGAACTCAACAAGCGCGTGGGCGAGATTGGCGAGGCGGCGGCAATGGAGGTCGGTGTTTACGATCTGCCAAAAGAAATTCTTTCGCTCTTGGGGCGCTTACATTTCCGCACCAGTTTTGGTCAGAATGTTTTGAACCACTCGATCGAGATGACTTATCTTGCCGGCATGATGGCGGCGGAGTTGGGGTTGAATGTGGCGGTGGCGAAGAAGGCCGCGCTCTTGCACGACATCGGAAAAGCCATAGACCACGAGGTAGAAGGAACGCACGTGGATCTTGGAATGAAGATACTCAAGAAGTACGGTATTTCCGAAGATGTGATAAACGGGATGAGGAGCCATCACGAAGATTATCCGTACGCGTCTCCGGAGTCATTTGTTATAACTGCCGTGGACGTGTTGTCCGCCGCGCGCCCCGGAGCGAGGAGGGGAACGGTGGAAAATTACATTAAACGTCTGGCGGATTTGGAAAAGATCGCCTCCGAATTTCCAGGGGTTAAAAATGCCTATGCTATTTCCGCGGGCCGCGAATTGCGCGTGTTCGTAATTCCCGAAAAAATAGACGACTTCCGGGCGCTCGAGATGGCCAAGGAAATCGCAAACAGGATACAGAGCGAGCTTAAGTATCCGGGCGAAATTAAGGTGAATGTTATCAGGGAAATGAGGGCGGTGGAGTTTGCCAGGTAGTTGGTCGTTAGTCGTGGGTCGTAGGTAGTTATGGGGGCAATGAAACTTGGTTCATATAGAGAACTTCATGTTTGGCAAAAATCCGTCGAACTTGCGGGTTTGGTGTATTCCTTAACCGAGGTATTCCCGTCCGACGAAAGATTCGCTCTTGTATCCCAGATTAAAAGATCGGCTGTCTCGATCCCTTCAAATATAGCCGAAGGAAGCAGGTGAGGAACAAAAAAAGATTTCAGGCATTTTGTGTTAATAGCGTTTGGTTCTGGCGCGGAATTGGAAACGCAGCTTGAGATTGCCAAGAATCTTGGTTTTGGGCGCAAAGAAGATTATGCTAAAGTTCTAGTGCTGCTTGATGACGTTATGAGGATGCTCAACAAATTGGCTAAAAGTCTAGAATAAAGCAGGAGAAGTCTAACTACCAACGACTTACGACAAACTACTCACGCCTATGTCATTCAAAATATCAAAATTTTTTCTTTACGCCGCGGTTTTCGCGATAACCTTGGTTACTACATCCACGCTTTTCCCTTTTATCGTTGGGAAATACGCGTGGTTTCGGAGTTCCGTTGACTTCGCGCTTATCTTTTTCCTTATCGGGCTCATAAAAGAGAGCGACGGCGATGTCTATCTAGACAAGCTACGCAAAGTTATAAGGTCTCCGCTCGGCATCGCGATTTCAGCGTTTACATTCTTTTTTCTTCTCTCTGGAGCTTTTGGCGTCGATCCAGCCAATTCTTTTTGGTCTAATTTTGAGCGGGGAGAGGGTGGCTTACAGATACTCCATCTTTATGGATTTTTTCTGCTTTTAGCGGCGCTTTTTGACGAAGAGAAGAACTGGATAAGAATATTCTGGTGCTCTTTTTCCGCCGCCTTCCTTTCTATTGGTTACGGTCTTTTGGCGGGCTGGGGAGTGGAGAACGTGATCGGCCCGGCGTTTAGCGCGGAGAATTTCCGATTCCAAGGTTCTATCGGAAACCCGGCCTATTTCGCGACTTACATGATTTTTATGCTCTTTTTCGCTCTTTATCTCCTTTTTACTAAATATCGCGGACAGATTCGTTCGGTTAAGGGCCTGCCGATAGCCGCTTCCGTTTTGATATTTATTGTATTTCTATTTTTGGCGGCGACCCGCGGAGCTTTCCTAGCTTTAATCGCGAGTTCGGTATTTTTCCTGGGATTTTTGGCGTTCTCCAAAAAAGAGTGGAGGAAGTGGCTTATTGGGCTTGCGGCGTTTGTGGTTTTGTTTGTGTCGGCGATGGTCGTCTTAAAAGATAATCCGCTCATAAAGAAGCTCCCGTTCGCCAGGGTTTTTGATATTTCTTTCAGCGCTCAAACTTTCAGCGACCGCCGCACTATCTGGAAGATGGCTTGGGACGGATTTAAAGAGAGGCCGCTTTTGGGAGCCGGTCCGGAAAATTTCTTACATGTTTTTGACCGCAATTTTAATACCGAATATTTCAAGCCGCCGGCGGCGTTCGGCGCGTGGTTCGATAGGGCTCATAATATATTCTTTGATTATTTGGCGGAGATAGGGCTTTTGGGAACTCTCGCGTACTTCTCTATTTTTTTGGTTTTCTTCGTGGAGGTTTTAAGAAAGGGGCGGGAGAAACATTCGAGCCACGAGAACGCTTCAAGACTAGCGAAGCTCTCGCCAGCCGCCAAGGCGATAGTCTTCGCGTTGCCCATAGCTTACCTGGTGCAGGGCATGGTGCTTTTCGACATATTGCCGACTTACTTGAATATTTTTCTCTTCTTTGGTTTTGCCTACTATCTTCTGAATTCGTCGCGGGCAAAAGAAAACAGGACTAATGAACAATAGTTTTAAATTGGCGGTTATTTCGCTCTGTATCCTCGCCGTGGTTTTTTTGTTTGTATTCGGTTCGGTCTTGCCGGTCTTAAAATCGCAAACCTATATAGACTCGGCCCGAAGCGCCAACAGCGTGCGCACCATCGCTGATTTCAAAGCGAATTTCGATAAAGTTTTTGATTTCTATTCTCCGGTCGGAGGAGAGGAGTCGGCGAAATATCTTACAAGCAATATCCTTTCCGTGGTCAACTCGCAGCAAGACATATCCGAATCGATGGCGCGGGAACTTATAGATTATATCGAACCGAAAATATATCCGGACACGCGGCATTATATTGCTATGGCAACTCTTCACACAATGTCTCTCACTCGGTTTATGAAGCAGGATGATTATGATGCCGCCATAGACTATTACAAACGAGCGCGTGAACTCGGACCGAAATTGCCGCCGGTCCTTTACGGTCTTCTGACGCTTTATAGCGCGGTCGGAGATGACGAGAATACAAGAGAAGTTGGAGGGACTATTTTGAAATATTGGCCGGATGATTCCCGGGTGAGCGATCTTTTGGCGACGCTAAAGGCTCCGGAAAAAGGAAAATAAAATGTGCGGAATCGCGGGGGCAATTTCGTTTTCGGATGGGCGAGGGTCCGAAGATGCGGTCCGCAAGATGAACGCTCGTCAGAAGCTTCGAGGGCCGGATGATGAAGGGCTCGATTCTTTCGGTCCGGCAACGTTCGGCCAAAGACGCCTTTCTATAATCGATCTTTCGGCCGACGGGCATCAACCGATGTCTTCGGGTAATTTGCATATAACTTTCAATGGAGAGATATATAACTTCGAAGAAATTAAAAAGGAACTTGTCGCAAAAGGGTATTCGTTCAAAACAAAAACTGACACTGAGGTAATTCTCGCAAGCTACAAAGAGTGGGGGAAGGAATCATTTTCCAAGTTGCGGGGAATGTTCGCGATAGCGCTTTATGATTCTCGGGGAGAAGAGTTGATTCTCGCGCGCGATCGGTACGGGATAAAACCGCTTTATTACGCAGCGACCCAGGGAGGTCTTGTTTTTGCCTCGACGGTCGTGGCCATAAAAGAGAGCGGCCTCGTGGAACTACATGAAGACGAGGAGGCAAAGATTGGCTTTTTGCTTTTTGGCTCGGTGCCACTTCCCAAGACTACATTCAAGGAGGTTTATTCTGTGAGAGCCGGACATTATCTAAGTTTTTCAAAAAACGGGGCCAAAGAAATCAAATATTATGAGCCCCTAACTTCCTTTCTCAAAAAAATTTCGCCAGCAAAAGGAGCGGCTGTTTCAAGAATCAAGGAACTATTGAATGAATCCGTCAGGTTACATCTCATAAGCGACGCGCCACTCGGAGTTTTCTTGAGCGGGGGAATAGATTCATCCGTTTTGGCCATTTTAGCCGCGAAACAGAGAGAAAAAGCTCTAGATACGCTTTCTATTGATTTTAAAGAATATAAATTTTCGGAGAAAAAGTATCGGGAAGGTGTGACGGCGCGAATTAAAAGCCGGCACAAAGAATACTTGGTCGGGAGGGAAGATTTCGAGTCGGAAAAGGAAAATATATTTGCGGCCATGGATCAGCCAACCATCGATGGCGTAAATACATATTTTGTCTCTCGAGCGGCCAAAGAGGCCGGACTCAAGGCGGTGCTTTCCGGGTTGGGGAGCGACGAGATTTTTATGGGCTACCACTATTTTAAGCGAGCGAGCCTTTTTCGATTCGTTCAAAAATTACCAAAAATTTTAAAGTGGCCGCTCAAACTCTTATCCCTTCGGAGGAGTTGGGCGAAATTAATTTATCTATATGAGGGAAAGGGGCTCATAAACTTCTATTTGTCGCTTCGGGGACTTTTCCCCCCGGCGGAGATAGCGGAAACTTTAAAAATAAACGAGTCTTCGGTTTGGAGCTATATTGCTAAACTTGGAGATTTCCTGCCAACCGAACTCAAGAATTTGCATCCGGCCGACGCCCTTTCCTGGCTGGAGGTCAATTTTTACATGGCCAACCAGCTTTTGAAAGACACGGATTTCATGTCGATGCGACATTCTATAGAGGCGAGGGTCCCATTTTTGGATCACGTACTCGTGGAATATATAAGTTCGCTTCCTGTCTCGCTCAAGCTGACTGCGCGACCCAAGGAGTTGCTTATCTCCGCCATGGGTCGAGACTTGCCGCGCGAGGTGTGGGACAGACCGAAAATGGGTTTCGCATTTCCGCTGGGGAATTGGCTTTCTTTGGATTTAAAAGGCGCGCCAGGCCACCTCTCTCGCTTTTGGGCTGAATTGGTTTTGAAAAATTATGAAAAAAAATAAATTTTATATCCCAGAAATTGCTCTGTCTGGCGTGAGGGGTATCCTTTTGGATCTGGACAACACTCTTTATGATTACGAACCGGCAAACAAAAACGGCATGAGCGCCTGTTTCAAGGTGTTGAGTCGCCGCCTTAATCTTTCCGAAAAAGATCTGGAGCGTATGTATGGCGAAGCTCGCAAGGAAGTAAAATCTTCTCTGGGAGGAACAGCAGCCTCTCACTCGCGCCTTCTTTATTTTCAGGTACTTTTGGAAAAACATCTGGGAAGAACTGATATCGCCCTGACTTTGCGGATTGAAGAAATTTTTTGGAATAATTTTTTCAAAAAAATGAATTTGAAAGAGGGCGTAAAAACCTTTTTATCCAATTCGAAAAAAAGAGGGATAAAGATTTGTCTGATAACCGATCTTACTGCGCGGATACAGATGGAGAAAGTTAAATCCCTTTCGGTTGATAAATACCTGGATTTTATTGTATCTTCGGAAGAGGCTGGAAAGGATAAGCCCCACGAGGCGATATTCTCCCTGGCTCTTAAGAAGCTTAAACTGAGGCCAAAGGAGTGCCTTCTTATAGGAGACGATTTGGAAAAGGATATTTCCGGAGCAAAGGCAGCGGGAATAAGAACGGTTCTTTTAGGATAGGCAATCTAGCTGGCTCAACGCATCATGGTCAAATACCTGAAAAGCCGTCTTTATGACAGGCAGGGAAGTTTTAAAGTCCCAATATTGAGACGGCCTCTCTTTTGGTGTGTTTTGGGTCTGAAGTTGCTGTCTTCGGCGCTTTTCGCTTCACACTACCTAACGGATTTATTCTCCAGATTTATAAATTATTTCGTGGTTAGCGGGTTTGAGAACCCGTATGCATTTTTTTCTCAAGCCGGGATTCTGGATATTTTTCCCTACCCGAGCGTGATGCTTTGGGCGCTGGCCGTTCCAAGGGCAATTTTTTCTTTTCTGGTTAGCGCGGACTATTTCGCGGCCGGAAATCTGCACCTCCTGATCTACAGACTCCCCATACTTTTGGCGGACTTGGCGATATTCCTGATTTTGGTCAGGTGGCTCAAGAGCAAACAAGAGAAAGTGCTGCGCTATTATTGGTGTTCACCGATACTTTTTTATATAAGCTATATTCATGGCCAGCTGGATGCGATTCCCATTGCCCTTCTTTTTGTCTCGCTATACTTTATTTTTAAAGAAAAATTATTTGCGGCTTTTATATTTCTCGGGCTCGCTGTTTCTGCGAAGACGGGGATGTTAATAGTTCTACCCTTTGCTATCGCATATCTTGTGAGCCAGAAAATAGGAGTCAGAAAGGTATTGCTCTTTTCGGCAATCCCGATCTTTGTCTTTTTGGCGCTGAATGCCAACTACCTTCTATCTCCGGGATTCGTAGAGATAGTTCTCAAAACTCCCCAAGAGTTTAAGGTATTCGACTTCAAGATAAATTTTGGCGGGAACTTCGTCATCTACCTGGTTCCATTTGCGTACCTTCTTCTTCTGGCGAAAGGTTTCACCTATAAGACTTATAATCGAGACATTTTCCTGATGTTTCTCGGTTTCAGTTTCGGCATACTTACTTTCTTTATCCCGCCCATGCAAGGCTGGTATTATTGGGTGCTTCCGTTTCTTATATATTTCTACATAAAACAGGACGATGCTCCAATGCTTAGCTTTTTTGCCCTGAACTTTCTTTATTTTTTGTATTTTATGTTTATTCCCAACTCGGATATGTTCGAGGTGTTTTATCCTATATCAAAAGTTATAGCCGGGTATCCTAATCTTTATTCGGCCATCTCCTCCTATGGCCATAACCCGGCGATAATAATTAATTCTATATTTAGCGCGCTGCAGGCCGCTTTGGCGCTCAGTGTTTTTTGGATATACCGAAAGGGAATCGAGAGCAATATGCGTTACAAAATAAGTTACAAACCCTATCTTATCGGACTTTCCGGGGACTCAGGTAGCGGCAAATCTACGGTTGCTAGGTTGATATCGGATGTATTTGGGGAGAAAAATACCGTGGTCGCCGAAGGAGACGATATGCATAAATGGGAGAGGGGGAACAAAATGTGGAATAAGTTTACCCACCTCGATCCGCGGGCAAATAATCTTCACGCTGACCTGGAGCAAGCGATTAGGCTCGGCGGAGGCGATGGAGTGGAAAGGAAAAGATACGACCATAATAGAGGAAGGTTTACCCTTCCGGAAAAGCTGGAATCCAAAAAAATAATTATTTTTGAAGGGCTTCACTCTTTGTATCTGACGAAGATGAGGGACATCTTGGATCTAAAAATATTTTTGCGTCCAGATGAAGATTTAAGGGTTGACTGGAAAGTTGAACGTGACATGCGAGAGAGGGGCTATGATCGGGCGCGTGTGCTGGAACAGATTAAAAAAAGAGGATCCGACTCCGAACGGTTCATTAAGCCCCAGGAACAATATTCGGATATTGTTGTTTCTCTCGGCAGGGTGGATGGAACTGGGAATATGAATTTGGCCATAAGGTGCGGGAATCACGTAAATATGGATCCGCTTCTTTCCGCACTGGGAGAGCTCCGGGGGATGCGCGTGAACCATTCTTTCTCAGATGAATTTCAAGAAGTCAGGGTAGAGGGGCAGGTTTCTCCCGGAGAGATAGATTCGATTGCTTTCAGCGTGGCCCCGGAGCTTTGGGATGTTGTCGTGGGGGAACCGAAGTGGGCCTCCGGCTATGATGGGCTTATGCAGCTCTTTATCTGTTATTATATTTTTGAAGGAATGAGAATTGAAGAATATGAAAAAAGAACTTACTGAGCTTTCCATGATTGCCGCCGATTTTTCCGCGCCGGATGCGGTTCAGGGAAGCGGGGGAAATCTTTCGGTTAAAACGGGCGCAGGTACGATGATCATTAAGGCGTCCGGGATGAGATTTTCCGAATTAAGCCCCCAAAAAGGATTTGTGGAGATTAACTATCCGATGCTTGCCGAAAGATATGGCAAGCTAGCGGAGCCGGATCGCGAAAGCGGCGAGAAAAAAGAAGCAGAATTTCTTTTGTCCTGCCGACTCGCCGGAGGGGATTTTAGGCCCTCAATGGAGGCCGGGTTCCATGCATTTCTTGGGAAGTACGTTCTTCATACCCATTCCGTTTATGCGAATGTTTTGACCTGTTCTGCGGGCGGAGAAGAATTATCGGCGAATATTTGCTCGAAACTCGGATTCAGCTCCGCATTTTTAGGATATTTCCATCCCGGGGCCGAGCTGGCGATCGCGGTTGCCGAATTAGTTAGAGAGAGAGGCATTCCCGAAATAATTTTCCTAAAGAACCATGGAGTGATAGTTTCCGCAGATTCTGCCGAGAGGCTTGCGGATTTGCATAAGAAATTGGATTTAGAAATAAAAGTTCAGCTAGGGCTTTCCCGATACGTCCCGGACGTTGTGGGTGCGGGAACGCACAATTTTAATTTTGGGAAAGACATTATCTTTCCGGACCAAGCAGTTTTTTCCGTGAACGGGCGGGGGTTTAATGATTATTCTCCTGCCGAAAAGGAATTGTTCGGAGCCTGGAGTTATGTGCTTTCCTCCGCGAATAATCTCGGCTTTCAAATAGAGCTGTTGCCAGAAGCAAAAGTAATATACTTGAGGAATATGGAAACGGAGAAGCACAGGAAGACAATGTTGATCTGAAAATGAAAAAACCAATCATAATAATCCACAGGATCAATCGCGTGGAGGATCTAAAAAAAGTACCCGAAATCTACGGCGTAGAGATAGATGTGCGACATAACCCCACAACGGATAGCTTATATTTAAGCCATGACCCAGCGGGGCCGGGGGAAGAATGCGATGGTTTGGAATTATATCTGCAGAATTTCAAACACAAATTTATCATTTTTAATATAAAAGAGGCTGGGACAGAAGAGCGCTGTATCGTTCTGGCGGAAAAATATAAAATTCCAAAAGAAAACTATTTTCTCCTGGATGTGGAATTTCCATACCTATATCGCGCATCGCGCTCCGGTGTTAAAGAAATTGCGGTACGCTACAGCGAGGCGGAACCAATTGAATTCGCGCTTGCTCAGGCTGGGTTGGTTAATTGGGCGTGGATAGACACAAACACCATCCTCCCCCTCGATCGGGAGGTGGTGGTGAGGTTAACCCCCTTTAAAACGGCTTTGGTTTCTCCGGATAGGTGGGGTCGTCCGGAGGACATTGAGTCTTATAGGCGCAAGATAGAGGATCTGGGCATGTCCCTTGATGCGGTCATGTGTTCGCTTTCGAATGCCCATTTTTGGGAGTAGGGTTTTAAATAAAATGAAAGTAATTATTCCAATGTCCGGACTTGGGTCGCGATTCAAAGCCGCCGGGTATTTAAGCCCGAAGCCCCTTATCCGCGTGGACGGACTGCCCATTATAGAGCATGTGACGAAGATGTTCTTGCCGGAAGACAAGTTTATTTTTATTTGTAATTCGGAGCATCTTAAAGATGCGGATATTGGAATGGGGGGAATTTTGAGAAAGATTTCTCCTAACTCGGAAATAATTAGTATTGAGCCGCATAAATTCGGTCCCAACTATGCAATCCTAGCCGCAAAAAAATTTTTGGATGACGAACCTGTCTTTGTAAGCTACTGCGATTTTGCCATGTATTGGGACGAGAAGGATTTTTTGGCGGAAGCCAAGGTTCGCGGCGCCGACAGCGCTTCTATCTGTTATAAAGGCTTTCATCCGCATCTTTTGGGTCCGAATCTTTATGCCGGAGTTAGGGTTGGCGGGAACAATTTTGCAGAAGAGGTGCGCGAAAAATTTTCGTTTACTTCGAACAAGATGGATACCTGGCAGCAGTCCGGCCTTTTTTGGTTTTCTTCCGGAGAATTGCTTAAAGAATATTGCGAACGTTCGCTAAAAGAAAATTGGACTTTGAATGGGGAATCGTATACCAGTTTGGTTTTTAATCCGATGATAAAAGATGGATTTAGGTCTCTCGTATATCCGGCGGAGTATTTTTGCCAATGGGGAACCCCTGAAGACCTGGAAGAGTATGAGGCATGGTCGAGATTTTTTGCGGAAGAGATCGGTGAGAAAAAAGGAATTACGGACATCCCCGCGGAACGGGAGATAAATGTGAAGATAAATTTGGAATCTCGGGATAAATCCCATGATTATTGGAAAGGATATTTCTCTGTTTGCGGGCATCACCCATTAAGCCGTAAACTTAAATAAATGGCGAATGTAATCCCAATGTCCGGCTCCGGTTCCCGCTTTGCCGCAGAAGGCTATATTTTGCCTAAGCCGGTTATTCCCGCTTCCGGCGCCCCGATGATCCTGACCATAATCGATGCGCTGCCGCCTTCGGATAAGTGGATATTTGTGGTTAGAAAAGAGCACATCGATAACTACGGGATAGATAAAGTAATCTTAAAAAAACTTCCCGGGGCGATAATCGTGCCGGAAGAGAAGCCGGTCGGCCAAGCGACAAGTTGCATGCTCGCTCTGTCTTATTTGGACCCGGAAGAGGATGTTTTGATCGCTGCCTGCGACAATAGCTTTTTATACGATGAGGAAAAATTTTCTGCCCTGAAAAAAAGATCCGATGTAGATATGGTCTTGTGGACCTTCACCAAGAATGAATTGTTGCTCTCCAAGCCGGAAGCTTGGGGCTGGGTGAGGCTGGATGAAGACGGGGAGACGATCGCGGATATGTCGGTAAAGATTCCAGTTTCCGATACACCGTTCAATGATCATGCCGTCGTGGCGACCTTCTATTTCAAGAAGGCCAAGCAGTTTAAGGATGCTTGTGAGCTGATGATAAGTGAAAATTACAGGATAAACAACGAATTTTATGTGGACTCTCTGCCTATTTTCTACAAAAAGCTTGGACTTAAGAGCGTTATTTTTGATGTAGATCTCTATGTCGGCTGGGGAAAGCCGGCAGATCTCCATAGGTATGAAGAGCTGGAATATCTTTATGTTTACGGAGATTTGAAGACTCGGGAAGATGCCGAAAGCAAGCTCTGGGTAAAATTTTTCGACAGCATATATAAAACAAGATGAGCAGGACCTACAAACCGGCGCACGAGCTGAACCGCATGCGCCAGGAAGGCGATGTTCTCGCCGCGCGCAAGTTTTTCTTCGGAACCAAATTCCACAACCTAAAGTTTCTATTAGAGGGGAGATTTGACTGGATGAACGCGTTTATCCCTGCCGGAGCAAAAGGGGTGGAGGTCGGAGCCGGGTCGGGGCTTAGCAAGGAATTTATAAAAGCTGATTATCTAGTCACAGATTACGCGCCGAACGACTGGTTGGATGTAGAAAATGTGGATGCGCTAGCCACGCCATTTAAAGACGGCGAGTTTGATTTTGTAATTTCCAGCAACATGATTCATCACACTCCTTATCCGGTAAAATTTTTCGAAGAAACGAAGAGGCTTTTGAAGCCGGGTGGAGTTTTGCTGGTCCAAGAGATAAACGCATCATTCTTTATGCGCGCGCTTCTCAGACTTATGAGGCACGAGGGATATGATTTCGGCGCGGATGTATTTAGCAGAGAAAAAGTTGCAACCGATCCGAATGATCTCTGGTCTGCGAACTGCGCCATTCCAAGATTGCTTTTTGACGATGCAAAAAAGTTTGAAAAAGAAGTACCATATTTCAAAATAGAAAAACAAAGTTTCAGCGAGTTCTTTAATTTCATTAATTCCGGTGGAGTGGTGGCTAAGACGGTTTATATTCCGTTGCCGATTTTTATATTAAAGATCCTTAGATTTCTGGATAATATTTTAACGCGGATCCTGCCTGGGATTTTCGCCTTGCAGAGACAGATAGTTTTGCGTAGAGTGGGGTAATGTTTGGGCGTCTGAAAAGTATGAATTTATCGAAGGTTTTATTCGCTTTCCGGATCAACTGGGCAGCAATACTCGCTTTTGCGGCGTTTTGGGTTTACGGTTTTTTCGGGGCTTTATCCTCGGGGGGTTGGCTAAAGAATTTTATTTTGTTTCCGATCCTATTCGGTATATTTATGTTGTTTCTATTCTTTTGGCAAAAGAAGACGGACATTTTTGAAGATTTCTTTGCCGTGAGCGTGAGGGATGTGTTTGCGGGTTTATTATTACTCGCCGCTTTATTCCCGATTTCTTTTTCCGCCCTGACAAACTCGGTCGTGAACGACGGCTTGGCTCACGCCCAGCAAGCGGAGTCTCACGGGATGAATTTGATCTATATCCTTTCCGGGAAGTTTGCCTGGCTCGGAGATATAAGTTTCAGCGCCCTGCTGTGGGTCGTAAGTTTGATCACTGCGGCCGCCGGGATTTTATTTTATAGATTTTTACGGAATAAAAAGTTGGTTTATAAGATTATCGGATACGCGCTGGTTTTTATCCTTTTCAGGGAGATGATAATTCTTTTGGGTGGAAGCGGTGGCCCGCATCCGCCGTTCCGCCTATTCCCGCTTTGGCTTTCAGGGGCGATATTCTCGCCCTCCGACTTCGCTTTTAGATTTGCGCAGTTTGCTGCGCTGTTGGGACTGGGATTTATGGCGTATAGATTCGCCGTTAAAAAAATCGGTTTTTTAAATTCCATTCTTTTTGGGATCGCGGCGGCAACAATTCCGGTCGTTTGGCACGTTGGGATTTTGGTCGAGCAGTCCGTCTGGGCAACTTTAGCTTGGAGTTTTACGCTTCTATATTTGTTTTCCAAGGACGATCTTTCCGCGCAGGATCATTTGCGCCTATTTTCCGTAATTGCGATATTGACGCTGGTGAGGCAAACAGCCTTTGTGGCTTTTGTGCCCGCATTCATCCGTCTCGGATCCGATTTTTGGAAAAGTAAAACCGCGAGGAAAGATCTGTTTGTGGCGATGTCGCCTGCGCTTGTGGCCGCGCCGTTTCTTCTCGGAAGCTTCATCGGCGGAACCTCCGCAAGTTTTGTTTCCGGGGGAGAATCATTTCTTCCGACCGGGCTTTCCGCTCTCGGGCGCGTGTGGTTCGCGTTGAAGTCCGGGATCGCCTGGACAGCAATAACGAATTCGGTTCAGCCTATATGGATAATTTTTGCGGCGTTTGCTTTTGTTTTCTATACCATAAAGACGAAGCGTTTTTTGGAAATCATAAGCTTATTCCTTGGTGGAATTTTGATTTTTTATCTTATTTTGCCCGACCTTTGGGGAATAGGCCGCTATCAGGCGGAATATATCGCTCCGTTCGCAATTCTGGGGATTTTCGCAGTGTTGGTTTTTTCAAGCGAAAGAGTATCTGTTTCGCGCTATGCTTTGTCTCTGGGGCTTTTAGTTCTTATTACAAACAATATATATGTGTTTAACCGCATCCCGGCGGACAACTTGCGGATAGATTCTCTTGCCGGTGAATTTACTGCGGTAATTAAAAAACCTGGGGAATATAGTATTCTTTCGGAATTTCCATATGATTATGGAAGAGCCTTAACCGAAGCAAAAAATGACGGTTACGCATCTTCAGCCTACATTGCCGGCTCCACTTACGGAGTTTTTCCCCAGATTCTCGCAGGATTTTCGGTTAGAGAGGTCCGTGCGGCAAGAAATTTGTCTGCCGGGGAAGACGAACTGAGAAACGGCTTCCCGATGCTTTCACCCGGGGAGATTGTTTCGGATAAACGGATAAATCTGGTTCTCGTGTCCGATGTTCCCGGGAAAGAAGTTTATATAAACAAACTGGTCTATTCCAGCTGGAAGATATGGAAAACTTTTGAAAATAGGGAATACGGTTCTGCGGTTGTCGGATTAATAAGAAATTAAATGAAATTATCAATAGTTGTCCCGTGTTATAACGAAGCGGAAAACATACCGCTGATTCTTTCCCGCTTTTCTTCCGCTATAAAAAGGGAAGATGTGGAAGTTGTTTTGGTGGACAATAATTCCAAAGATAATACAAAGCAGGTTCTTGCAGAGTTTTTGCCACGATATAAATTTGCCAAATCTGTTTTTGAGCCGGAAGCCGGTTACGGAAGCGCGGTTTTGGCCGGACTGCGTTCGGCTAATGGAGAGTATCTGGGTTGGACTCATGCTGATATGCAAACCGACCCTGCGGATGTTATCCGAGCGCTAGATATAATAGAAAAGGCGGGTAATCCGGAGAATATATATGTTAAAGGCAGCCGCAGGGGAAGGCCCTTGGCAGATTCATTTTTTAGCCTTGGCATGGGTATTTTTGAAACGCTATATTTGGGAAGAATGCTGTTTGAGGTCAATGCCCAACCAAATATATTTCATCGCAATTTTTTTGATAAGTGGCAGAGTCCGCCCAAGGATTTTGCATTTGATCTCTATGCTTTGTACCTTGCCAGGGTAAACGAGTTGAAACTTGTTAGGTTCCCGGTGTTTTTTCCAAAACGTATTCACGGGGAATCCAGCTGGAACACGGGGCTGGCTTCAAAATGTAAATTTATAAAAAGAACCATTAAATTCAGTCGGGAATTAAAAAAGAAGTTGAGATGAGAATAATTTATATAGCTTTCAAACTGTCGGCTCAGGGTGGCATAGGGGCTCACAATCTAGCGTTTTGCGAAGCCCTAAAGAATCTTGGAAATGATTGCCGCATAGTGGAGCTTAGGAGATCTTCTCTGCTCGGGAAGCTTTCCTTCGTTGCTAGGACATTTTTTGCCGAAATAGTTTTTCGTCCAAAACTTATAATCGCCGGACACGTTAATTTTTCTCCGCTTTGTTTGGCATTGAAAACGATATTTAAAGTTAAATATGCGGTCACGGTTCATGGCGTGGACGTTTGGGGTTTGAAATCCGCGCCGAGAATTGCCGGACTAAAAGGTGCAGATAAAATAATTTCCGTTTCAAAATATACAGCAGAGCGTCTCGGTAGGGAATTGCCTGGCGTGGTCGAGAAACTTACAGTTATTCCGAATGTCGTAGATGCGAATAGATTTAAAATAAGCAACAAACCGGCCTCACTGCTTAGCCGGTACAATCTTGCCGGCAACAAGATAATTCTCACCGTATCGCGTCTTTCTTCGGAAGAAGGATATAAGGGTTATGATAAAATAATCGCGTCTTTGCCAAGTATTTTGGAAAAGGTTCCCGGCGCCAAATATATTTTAGTTGGGGGCGGAAGTGATGAAGAAAGGATAAGGATGTACATCAAAAAATTAAATTTGACTGATTCGGTAATTATGGCCGGCCGAGTATCGGATGAAGAATTGCCAGATTTCTATAACTTGGCGGACGTATTTGCTATGCCCTCAACCGGCGAAGGTTTCGGCATCGTGTTCATCGAGGCTACCGCTTCGGGAATTCCGGTTGTTGCGGGGAATAAGGATGGTTCGACCGATGCGGTCCTTTGTGGAAGAACCGGAATTTTGATTAATCCAGAGAAGACAGAGGAAATATCCAGCGCCATAATTTCTCTGCTTGCCGGCCGCGCCGATCAGAGGTTTTATGATCGAGAGTATTTGCGAAGGGAAACAGTAGAAAATTTTGGACTAGAGGCGGTTGAGAGAAAAATAGATTTGTTTATCAGTGCCCTGATTTAGTTTGATAAAATTGAAATATGAGGACTTAAGGATTAGTATTGGGTAGATCGAACGAGCGCAAAATTCAGCCTTTGTTAATCTATTGGGCTTCACCTAATTATGAAAAAAATTTTAAGCAAAATATTTGCCGCGACGGTTAAATTTTTAAGCAGGGGGTTGGGACTCTCCCGTTTCAGACCGGTGGTGTGGATGTACGAAGGGATTTCTGGGCGGCTAAAGAATCCGGGAGCGCAGGCGGATATTTCCGTTCCCGGCATGAAAAATTTTAAACTAAACCTGGATAAGAAAGATTCTTTGGGACTTTCCATTTTCGGTCTGTATGAAGAATTTGAGACCGGGTTTCTTAGGACCAAAATTAAACCCGGAGATGTTGTGGTGGATGTGGGAGCGAACATCGGTTATTACACGACCATTTTTTCTAGATTAGCAGGAGAAAACGGCAAAGTGTTTGCCTTTGAGCCGGACCCGGAAAACTTCAGAATCCTGAAATCTAATATGGAATTGAACGGCTGCAAGAACGCAGTATTGGAACAAAAAGCGCTATCGGACAAGTCCGGAAGAATAAAATTGTACCTAAATGAGGACAATCGGGGGGATCACAGGATTTATGACTCCGGGGATTCCAGAGATTTTGTGGAGATTGAGGCGATAAAGCTGGACGATGCGCTTAGGGGAGAATCTTCCGGTATAAATTTCCTGAAGATGGATGTCCAGGGCGCGGAGGTTCTTGTTTTAAGAGGAGCGGAGGAAGTTCTAAAAAAATCGGCAGATTTATCGATTGTTTCCGAATTCTGGCCTTATGCCATTGAGAAGGCGGGTTGCGACCCCGCAGAATTTTTTCAGATACTCGACGATAATAATTTTGAGATATTCAACATTGATGCGGTGACGAAACAAGTTTGCCCGATAATAAATACGGAAGAGTTTATAAAAAAATGTTCCGGTGGCGCGAATGGAGGCGCAAATGTGTTTGCGGTAAAGAAATAAAATGGAAACCCCTTCACTTAAAATATTGTTTGTCGGAGACTTAAACGATTATACCCGCACCTACCAGAGATACTCTTCTTTCCAAAAACTCGGGCACAGAGTTGCCGGGGTATCTGAAATGCCTATTCCGTGGCGCGCTCGAATTAACACACCAAGTTTCATTTCCAGAGTTTTTTGGAGGCTTAAACTCCCATTGGATTGGGTCGGTGTGAATAAAAAGATATTAGCGGAACTCGGAAAAGAAAAATTTGACATAATCTGGATCGAGAAGGGGAATCTTATCAGGCCAGCAACGCTGAAACACATCAAAACCAATTTCCCGGAAACCAAGCTGATTTCCTCTTCCGAGGATGATATGGGAAGGAGCCACAACCGTTCTTTCTATTATCTTTGGGGGTTAAAATATTACGATATTGTTTTTACGACCAAAACCTACAACTTGGATGAGTTGAAAACACTGGGCGCCAAAAGAACCGAATTATTTTTGGACGCCTATAATGAAGACATCCACCACTCGATGGATCTAACTCCAGAAGAAAAAGATATGTATTTTGCGGAGGTCGGGTTCGCCGGTTCTTTTGAAGAAGATCGCGCCCAAAGAATGCTCTATCTTGCACAGAACGGAATCAGGGTTGTCGTTTGGGGAAATGACTGGGGCTCGTGGCTCGGTAAGCATCCGAATCTGATTATTAAGAACAGGCATCTTTTCGGCATAGATTATTCTAAAGCGATAAATGCTACAAAAATAAACCTTTGTTTTCTGCGCAAATTGAATCGGGATATGGTTACGAGCCGGACCGTAGAGATACCGGCTTGTGGGGGATTTATGTTGGGGGAAAGGACCGGCCGGCAATTGGAGTTTTTTGAAGAGGGGAAGGAGGCGGAGTTTTTCGATTCAAATGAAGAAATGCTCAAAAAGACTAAATATTATTTGGAACACGAAGCCGAACGCCGGAATATAGCTGCGGCAGGGCTGGAAAGATGTTTGAGAGGCGGTTATGGGATGAAAGAGCAGCTTTCCAAGATGCTTGTGAAAACTATGGCGAGTAGTTAATTTTTAAACTATAATTTTGCGACATGAATAAAGCACCACTTCTTAGCGTTGCCGTTCCCACGTACAACCGTCCGGATAAATTTCGCCGGATGCTTACAGGCCTTTTGCCGCAGCTAACTTCTGAGACGGAGTTGGTAATTCGAGACGATAGTCCAAACGAAGAAACAAAGAAGGTTTTGGATGGGTTGATTAAAAAATTCAACCCGCCTTGCAAGCTCAGTTATTTCCATGGTGAGAAAATAGGCTTGGATGCCGCCAATCTTTTCCTTGTGGAACATTCCACGGGAGAGTATTTGTGGTGGTTCTCTGATGACGATGAGTTGCTGCCGGGGGCAGTCGCACGCGTTTTGGAATTGGTAAAAAAACACCCCGACATTTCATTCGTTTGGGTTAATTTTGGTGTTCAAAAATTTGGGAATCCGGCAATTAATAGGGCCGACGGATTTTTTAAAGATGGGAACGAAGTTTTGGATGTATTGGGGACTGGGATTGGGCTTTTATCCTCTTTGATTTTTCGCTGCGCAGACGGGATAGCCGCCATGCCTTTGGCAAAAAAACATATTGTGGGATTCTCGTTCGCCTCGCTGGTTTTGATATTCCATGTAATATCCGGGAACAAAGGACTCTATTTTTTATCCGGACCATATATACTCTGTCACCCGACTACGCCGGAAGAATTTAAAAAAAGTTTTATCAAAAACGAGAAAATAGAAAACATAGCATTTAATTCATACGGGGTGGATTTTTACAACATACTTATGGAATTTAAGGGGAAATTTAGCAGAAGCGCAGTTCGAAGAATTTTATCGGTAAATTTTGCTTCTCTTTGGCGCGGGATGGCGGTTGCATGGATTGGCGGGTGGGATACGCCAAAAGGCAAGAGGTGGAAAATGTTTAAGCTTTATTGGAGCTTCCCGGAATTTTGGATTGCCATGCCTCTTTTTTTGCTTCCGCTTTGGGTGAATAAGATATTGTATAAAGGATACAAATTATTTTTCAGCCATCGGAGATTCAAATTTTTAGAATAATAGGGCGGGCGCGAATCTGGCAACCTAAACTTTTTCCGCTACGACTATCGCTCTTGTCGCCGCTTTGGCGGAAGAAAATCGGTTTATGGTTTTATCGAATGCTGTAACCGCAAATTCCAAAATTATTCCGGACGGTTTGCCGAGAGCCCAGTTCACAAATCCGGATACCCAGCGAATCCATGCATAATCTTTTCCGTAGGCGGTGTTTAGCCAGCCATAAGTCGCCTGATATTGAAGGAATGTGGTTCCGAATTTTAGCGCTCGCAACACCTTAAAACCGCGCGAGCGGAATCTTTCAAGCGCAGCGGGGAGGGGTTCCAGGCCTATGTGCCCGTCGGTTGCGATAAAACTTTTTTCAAATGCAGCCATGTCTTTCATCGCAAAACGAGTCAGCCAGTTGTCGGAAAGCGTATCAAATTGTAAAATTAATTTTCCACCCGGCTTTAAGACGCGTCGGGCCTCATTTAAAAATTCACTTTTACTTTTGTCTGACAAGTGTTCAAATATATAGCTTCCATAAATTAAATCGAACGAAGAATCTTTAAACGGAAGGATCTCTATCTTTGCCTGAATCGCTAGGTCGTAACATTCTGTCGCCTTAATCAATGAAGAGAGGGAAAGATCTATGCCAATGGTTTGGGCATAGCTGCCCAGCCATCTAATGCCTCCGGCGCAACCTATGTCTAAAACATTAGCATTTGGATTCACGGATTTTTTTATTTCTCCAAGGATGCCGCTTTGGACTAAATTGAAAAAAACCCAATTTTTAAGAAGGTTATTGCCGGGTATATAGTGTATTTGGCGAACATAGTTGCCCTCGTAAAATTCGTCGATATTTTCCAAAAAGCGAACTACGCCAATTTCAATAGGGTACTTTTTCTTGCAAGCGAGGCACTCCGCGAATTCTTTTGTCCATTTTAGAGATTTTTTACAATGCGGACAAACGACCAATAATTCGCATGATTTGTTCATTGGGTTGGATACTGGGATTATACTCGATTTAGGTTTTTTTCTAAACCATCTTAATGGATAAAAAAGCCCCGCCATTGGCGGGGTGCGGGGGATCAGATGACCCATCCGCTCTTTTCGGTGAAGAAGTCCCAGCGTCTTCCGTTCTCGACGAAGCAGTTGATCGTGCGTCGGAGGGCCTCTTCGAGCGAGACCTGCGGACGCGTTTCAATCGCCGCGTAGAGTTTGCTGTTGTCGGACTGGAGGTGCCAGATTTCCCAGGGGCGGACCCTCTGCGGATCGGTGACGATCTCAATACTGGGATGTCCCATGAGAGAGCCGATCAGGCGGGCCAGATCATAGATCTGGATGCCGGTCTCGGAGCCCATGTTGTAGACCTCGCCGGATTCTCCCTTCTCGAGAAGCTCGACCGCCATCCTAACGGCATCACCAGCATACTGGAAGTCGCGGAAGCTGTTGTTACCAAGATGGACCACGGGGCCGTTTCGGTCGATTTGGGAGATGATCTCCGGGATCACGTAGGCGTGGGTTTCGCGTTCGCCGACACAGTTGAACTGGCGCATGGCGATTGCCGGAACCTTTCCTTCTCTCCAGCGGACCTGAACCAGACCATCTGCGGCGAGCTTGGACACTCCGTAGGTGGAGTGGGCGACAACCATGTCGGTTTCCTTGATCTTGCCCTTCATGTCGCCGTAGATTTCCGCGGAAGAAACCTGCAGGATCTTCTTGACGCCAGCCTTTTGGCAAGCGTTCAGGACCTTCAGAACCGCAACCGCGTTGATCTCAAAAAAATGCATGGGACGTTCGAAGCACTCGGGAATGTACGGCTCGGCCGCGTAGTTCAGGACGTATTCGATTTCATACTTCCTTAGGACATCCGCCAGTTCGTCGCTGTTGTCGCGGATGTCGAACCACACGAGCTTGGCCTCTGGGTGCACGTGCTTCCGGAGTCCGGTGATGAGATTGTCGAGCACAAGAACCTGGCAACCGCGTTCTTCGACCAGGAAGTTAACGAGATGGCTTCCAAGGAAGCCGGCTCCACCGATGACGCAGACGCGCTTATTTCGGATCTCCTCCATAAGCCCTCCTTTTTGGAAATGTAAGTTTGCTGGCTTCATGCTCTCGCATTTGTGTTGGCATGTCAACAACAACTTGCCAAATTTAGTATTCTGTTCTATGTTGTGGCTAGTTCCGAATAAAAAAGAGGTGAAAGAGATGAAAATTCCGCTAGCCAAGCCACTAATCGGCATTGAGGAAAGAACAGCGGTCTTGAGTGCGCTGCGGCAAAATGAGATATCCGGATTGGCCGGAACCTATGTATCCGCGTTCGAAAAGAGGTTCGCAAACTTTTCGGATTGCGAACATGGGGTCGCCGTAACCAACGGGACCGTTGCTCTGCATCTGGCTCTCGCGACGGTGGGAATCGGAAAGGGTGATGAGGTCCTGGTATCCACCTTTACGAATATGGCGACTTTCTTCGCCATTCTCTATGTCGGAGCCACTCCGGTGCCGATCGATATCGAGTCGGATACTTGGAACATGAATCCGGCCCTTCTTGAGAGCAAACTCACGAAGCGGACCCGGGCCATCATGCCAGTTCATATTTACGGACATCCTGTAGATATGGATCCGATCTCAGACATCGCAAGGGAGAACAACCTTTTCGTTATCGAGGATGCGGCTGAGGCGCACGGCGCGACCTATAAAGACAAGAGGGTTGGATCGCTTGGCGATATCGGCTGCTTCAGCTTTTACGCAAATAAGATCCTTACGACCGGCGAAGGCGGAATGCTCACGACGAATAATCCGGACTACGCCGCGAAGGCCGCATCTCTTAGGTCTTTGGCTTACGGCCGAGCGAATAAGTTCATGCACGAAGCTGTGGGTTTTAACTACCGCATGTCCAATCTGCATGCTGCAATCGGATTTGGGCAGATGGCCGGACTGGACAAAGTTATCGGCATGAAGCGAGCGATGGCCAAGGCTTATACGTCTCGGCTCTCCGGAATCCCGGAGCTTCAACTGCCGGTGGAGAAAAGGTACGCGCGGAATGTCTACTGGATGTTCCACGTGGTGCTTCGCGGTAAGGCAGTCGGCCACCGCGCGGAAATTACGGAAGCTCTTGCGGGGAAGGGAATCGAAACGCGAGTGGCGTTCGTTCCTGCGAATCAACAGAAGATCTTCATCAAGGATGGTTGGACCAGGGAAGGGGATTGCCCGGTTGCAAACTTCGTCGGCGAGAACGGCTTCTATCTTCCCAGTGGACCCGAGCTTAGCTCTGAAGAGATCGACTACGTTTGCGACAGTTTGAGAGGGGTGCTCAGGAACATATAAAACAGGCCGTTCGCGAAATGCGGACGGCCTTTTGCTTTTATGTCGATGCCTTGTTCGGTTCGTATTTTAGAGGAACCACCTCTCCTGTGTTGGTTAAGTAGTATGCATTTTCTTTGCCGGGATATTCGAACGCCCGAACAAAGCGGGTTAGGTCTTTTGCGGCTTGGAGATCTTTCCGGAAATAAAGTTTTGCCCGGGAATGGTCTTGGGGGGTGGCTATGTAGTCCAGTGAAATGAGTCTCGCAAACCAGCTTTTGAACATTTGGAAGATCAGTTCTTCCAATTTTACATAGAGGGTTCCCGCTGTATCGGTGTCTTCTATCGGGATTCGTTGGATGTCAATAACGGGACCATGGTCAATTTGCGCGTCTATCTCATGGAGGGTAATCCCGGTCTCTTTTTCTCCATTGATGATCGCCCAATTGATGGTGCCGGAGCCTCGATATTCCGGAAGGATCCCGCCGTGGAAGTTAAGACACTTTTTCCGCCCGGCGATAAATTCCTCGGAGATCAGCTTGTTGTAGAAGATCGAAAAAAAGATATCCGAATCTTCCATATTTTCGACAAAAGACACTCCGGGTGGGAGGTTCTCCATTGCCCAGGCGGCGCATCGCGCACCTATTTCCGCGGTTGTAGTAATGTAGATTTTCATCTTTCTCCTTTTTCGCCTCAAGATTCTTCCAGAACATTAATCTCCGGCCAGTTAAAAGTCAATCAAATTTTAATTGAAAATAAAGGCATAAACAAATATACTGACCAAAATGGCGGAACCATTTGTATCAATCTGTATTCCTTCCTACAACCGCCCAGAAACCTTGGTAAGGTTGCTTAAAACCATAAACTCGGAAAACCCCAAGGAAGTCGAGATAGTCATTTCCGAGGACGCGAGCCCTAAACAGGCGGAGATAAGGGCGATGGTAGAAAAATTTAAATCGAATTCTAAATATTCGGTTGTTTACAGG
Source organism: uncultured Candidatus Saccharibacteria bacterium (assembly GCA_964530925.1). Classification (GTDB taxonomy): domain Bacteria; phylum Patescibacteriota; class Minisyncoccia; order UBA6257; family 2-01-FULL-56-20; genus LiPW-15. The sequence continues at coordinate 34,997 of CAZHBZ010000002.1, read as the reverse complement.
GAGAATGAAAATAACTTGGGCTACGACGGAAACCTGATTGAGCTCGTAAAAGCAGCGAGCGGCAAGTGGATTGTCCTTATGGGTGATGACGACGAATTTATTTCTGGCGGCTTGGATAAGTTGACCGACTTCATAAAAAATAATCCGGAAATAGTTTATGTCCTCCGGCGCTATGAGACAGTCCATGCGGACGGGAGCGTGGAGGACTTCCGCTACTATGTCGGCGACAGGATATTCTCACCGGGCGAAAAAACCTACGAGGAAATATTTCGTAAGAGCGTTTTCATTTCCGGCTTCGCAATACGAAGAGATTTAATACTGCCGCATCTTATAAACGATTTTGACCGATTTGGATTAATCCAGATATATTGGGTTGCTGAGCTGGTCTTGAAGTATAAATCCGCCTATTTTGATACACCAATTACCAGACAAGTGGAAGACTTGGCAACCCGCGCCAAAGAAACAATGTATGAAGAAGGAACTAAAAAGATTGTTTCGCGGCCAGTAGACACCTCCCGCTCCTTAGCTTTTATGAGCGGCTATCCAAAAATAGCGAAATATATGGATGCGAAATACGGTTTTCATTCTTTGCCCAACGTAATGAGAGATCTTTCTAAATATTCGTATCCAATTTTGGCCATTCATCGGAATAAGGGAGTCGGGGTTTTTATGAAATACGCGAAGGAACTCAGTAAACTGGGATACAATGCAACTCCGTATTACTATATATATGCCGCAGCGCTTCTTGTTTTTGGCAAAAATATCTGCGACTTTTGCATAATGATGATAAAAAAAATGCTCGGCAAAACCCCAAATCTATAATGAAAAAGTTTTTAGTAGGGGCGGTTCTTGCGACGGCTAACATTTTTTACCGGGGCAAGAGATACAAAGTTCCAACTCATAACGCCTGGGCGAATTTAGGTTGCGGATTGCGCTGTCTGCCGGGATGGCAAAATGTGGATGGAAGCCTTACCGCTCTTTTCGGTTCGCGCAGGCTCTCATCCATCAATGATATTTTATATAAACTTGCCGGTTCTTCTGAGTTTTACACCTTAGAGCAGTACAACGAAATTATAAAAAATAGTGGCTTGCTATTCTTCGATCTCAGAGATGGCGTTCCTTTTGAAGATAATTCTTTGGATATCATTTTCACAAGCCATTTTTTGGAACATCTAACCGAAGCGGATGGATTGAATTTTTTGAAAGATTGTCATCGGGCGCTGAAGCCCGGGGGGTTGATGCGGGTGCTTGTCCCAGATCTGGATTTTGCGGCGAAGCTTTACGCTTCCGGCAAGGTGGATGAAATGCTTCGCAGTTTTTTCTATACTTCAGATAGGTTTGATTTTCATGCTCACAAATACGGGTATAACTTTGGCTCTCTTGAGGCTCACCTTAAAACGGTAGGATTTAGAGAAGTAAGAAAACAAGATTATAGGAAGGGAGAGTGTCCGGATATTGATTCTCTGGACGTTTATCCCGGGCATTCGTTATTCGCCGAGTGCAAAAAATAATAAAAAATGTTAACTAAAATTAAAGATTTTATAAAAGTTCTGTTGTTCGTAAAAAATAGTTTGGCGGTGCTTTTGGGGGTATACGGTTTGAATAAAGAGGTGGAGGCAAGATTTGAAAGCGGATTTTCCATAAGGGTAAGTAGGTCAACCTGGGCGGAATTTATGAATTATGTCGGTTTTTTCCGTTATTTCCCAAAAGGTAAGATAAGCGGGAAGTACGCGACTATCGTATATATGGGCAAAAACATCAGCTTTAATTGCGCGGATGCCGGTGTTTGGATGCTGGAAGAGGTGTTCGGTTGGGAAAGCTACAAACCTTTTATTAAGGATGTAAATTTTTCGAACCGGACCGTTGTGGATATTGGGGCAATGTTGGGGGATACGCCGGTATATTTTAGTCTTTTGGGGGCGAAGAAAGTTGTAGCCGTGGAGCCGGTAAAAACTTTTGCGGATATAGCATCGGAGAATGTATCCGCGAATCATATGGAAGAGATCATAGAGGTTATCCATGCCGGGGTTGGCCGAGTTCCGCTTCCGGATATTTCCGAAGACGAGATGTTCAAAGTTGTCTTCGGCCCCCACGATCAGCTGAAAAAAGAATTTGCCACAAAAACACCGGTTGTCACGCTGGAGTCTGTTGTCCTCGCAAATTCCGTTGAGGACGGTTTGTTGAAAATAGATTGCGAGGGGTGGGAATACGACATATTGAACAGTACATCTGATGAATTATTGCGAAAATTTGAATATGTGGTTATGGAGTATCACTATGGCTTTGAAGAGGCCGAGAATCGTCTAAAAAAAGCGGGTTTTGAAGTTAGCCACACGAAAGGAGTTCCGTTGCATGTTCCGGAACGCCACGGGAAATACGCGTATATGAATATAGGTATGCTTTTTGCGAAGAGAGCAACTCAGAAAACTGGTTTATAAAATGTTTTCAAAGGGGTCAGAACAAGAAAGTTCGGCAATGAAGTTTTTTAAGAGGCTGGGCTTAAATTCCTTAGCCTGGTCGTTGCGCCGGCTTTATTGTCCCGTATCAAAGGAAGCTTTGGTTCTTGAGGTGGGGAGTGGCGGGAACCCATACTGTCGCGCGAATGTATTATGCGATGCGCACTTGGACACCGTGGAGAGGTTTTCCGAAAAACTTATTACCGACAGACCGATAGTTTTGGCAGAGGCGGAAAAATTGCCATTTAGTGACGACAGTTTTGATTTTGTAATAGCCTCACACGTTCTTGAACACTCTAAAAGTCCGGATAGGTTTATTTCCGAGATTCAAAGAGTCGGGAGGGCCGGGTATATAGAGGTGCCGGATGCTTTTATGGAGCGGTTAACTAACTACCCATTTCACATGTTAGAAATAACCGATACAAACGGGATCCTTCTAATTCGAAAAAAAATGGCGCCAACTCAAGACAAAGAACTTTTTGAGCTTTTCAAAAATAAAGCCAGAAAAATAGCTCAACCTTGGTTTTCCGGGAATCCGTTTGATTTTCACGTCCGATATTACTGGAGCAGAAGTTCGGGTGGAATAAAATATAAAATACTTAACCCGGAATATGCTTTTGATTGGGAGCCAGCCACGCTTGAGGGGTGGATTCCCGGGAGGGGTGATTTTAAAACCAAGCTAAAAAAGATAGTCCTGTTTCTTGCCAGAAAAGTTTTTTCGCAAAACATTCGAAATCGAAAGATTAAACTCGCGGATATCTTGGTATGCCCCGACTGTCGAGCCCAGTTAATATTGACCGATAATGCCTACAAATGTTCAAGATGCGGAAGGATATATGGAATAACAAAAAGAATTCCAAATTTTGTATGAAAATTCTCCACATAGTGCCAAGCTACCTTCCCGCGACAAGATATGGCGGGCCGGTTCAGAGCGTTCATAATATGAATAAGGCGCTTGTCGCAGCTGGGGCGGAAGTAACTGTTTATACGACCAATGCAGATGGCAAGTCCAGGTTAAACGTGCCGCTCGGGGAGCCGGTGGATATGGATGGGGTAAAAATATATTATTTTCCGCTCAACTTTCCGGTTGGCTGGTATAACTCCACCTTAATGAGGCGGGCGATCAAAAAAACAATAAAAAATTTTGACATCGTACACATTACTTCCACCTTTTTGTCGGCCTCCGCATTTGGAGCATATTACGCGAAAAAATACGGAGTTCCTTATATTATTTCTCCGCGCGGGAATTTAATGAAAAATCCGCTTTCCACATCTCGCCTGAAAAAAAAGATATATATTTTTCTTATAGAAAAAAGAAATTTAGCTGGTGCCGCGGGGATGGATTTTACGAGCAAAGAGGAAGAGGGGGATTATATCGATTTGGGATTGCCGCTTAAACACTCGATGGTTTTGCCAAACGGCATAAAGTTGCCGGAATTAGGTTCTGTTTCCGCAGAAGAGGTTCACGAATTCAGAAAAAGATTTGGCGTTCGCGCAGAAGAGAAGATAGTTTCTTGTCTCGGGAGGATCAGCAAAATAAAAGGATTCGACACTCTAATCCCGGCTTTCGCGGATCTGATTCGCCAAAAAGTTTCGGTAAGGCTGTTGATAATCGGCGGAGATGACGAAAAAGGATATAAAAAGGAGGTGGAGAAACTAATTTCCGATTATGGGTTGGGAGAAAATATAGTTTTTGCCGGCATGCTCTCCGGCCGCCAAAAAGAAATCGCTCTTAGGGCGACCGATTTATTGGTTCAACCGTCGGAGTCGGAGAGTTTCGGCATGGCCACCGCGGAGGCGATGGCGATGGGAATTCCGGTCATCGCAACGACGGGAGTTGGGGTTTCGGGAATAGTCGACGAAGGCGGGGCGGGTATGGTTATAAAAAAGGATAAAAATGAGCTTGCGGGAGCGATCGAAAAAATACTTGCGGATGACCAATTACGCGGCAAATTCGGTGCAAACGGCAGGATCGCGGCTGAGAAATATCTTTCCGAGGAAAGCATCGCAAAAAAATTCATTTTAGAATATCGCAAGATAATTGAAGATGGCGGTAAATGATTTCTTGACTTAGCGCATCTCTTCGGAGAATATGGTGTTAGTAAAGAATCTAATAGGAAGGAGGCATTCCTTTGAAAAATCGCACGCATCTTATCGTTGGCGCGGGGGAGGTTGGTGTCGCCCTCAAGGAGGTCTTGGGAGGGCGGTGGTCCGTGGAAATTCGCGATGTGGAGGGAGGTCCGAAGGGAAGCTTTGGAGTTCTGCATATCTGTTTCCCGCCGGGCAAGGGATTTGTGCGGGCCGCGAAGAACTATGTCCGGCAGTATCATCCTGAAATCGTTGTCGTCCATTCCACGGTGCCCGTCGGCACGACCCGGAAAATCGGACAGAACGCGGTCCATAGCCCGATTCGCGGAGTTCACCCGCATCTCGCCAAGGGGATCCTGACCTTCGAAAAATATTTCGGAGGAGCCAGGGCCCTTGAAGCGGCTGCGGATTTCGAAGCCGCAGGTGTCAAAACAAAAACTTTTCCGAAACCGGAAACCACGGAACTTTTGAAGATTCTTGATACCACCTATTACGGTTGGAATATCGTCTTCGCCAAGGAAGCGAAACGCATCTGTGATGAGCTGGGTCTAGATTTTGAAGAGGTATATACCGAACCGAATAGCGACTATAACCGAGGGTATAGAGAGCTTGGAATGCCGCAGGTGGTAAGGCCCGTCTTGAAGGCTATGCCCGGAAAGATCGGCGGGCATTGCGTCATTCCGAATACGAAGCTTTTGGCAGACTGGCTAACTGACACCCTGCGCAACAGGAACGACAAGTACTGAAATCACGCTCCGGCCGCAAGCCGGAGCTTTTTGTAAAAAAATCGTTCACGAGGTAAGCTCACTATATGAAGCCGAATATTTCACTTTTGATTCTGACCTACAACGAAGAAGCGAACCTTTCGAAGTGTCTTGAGAGTGCCGGGGACCTGGTGTCGGAGATAATAATCGTGGATTCGGGTTCTACTGACGGAACCAAAGAGATCGCGGAAAGATTCGGCGCTAAATTCGTGGTTCACGAATTTAAAAATCAGGCAGATCAATTAAATTGGGCGTTGGGGAATTTGGAGTTTAGTGGAGATTGGATCTTGCGGTTGGACGCGGATGAGGAGCTTTTGCCGGAATTAAAAGCCGAAATTTTAGAAAAACTTCCAGAGGCAGACGCGAACATGGGCGGATTTTATATAAAAAGACGTAATTATTTTTTGGGTCGGTGGATAAGGCATGGGGGGTATTATCCGACCTGGCTCCTCCGAATTTTTCGGAAGGGGTGGGGCAAGAGCGAGGAGCGCGAGATGGATGAGCATCTGGTTTTGACGCGCGGAACAACCGAGAAGCTCAATAATGATTTTGTTGATAATAATTTGAAAGGATTGGAGGAGTGGAAAGAGAAGCACAGAAAATATGCCGTTCGCGAAGCGCGGGCATATTTGAGCGATAAAAATAAAACTTTCGAAGATGGAGAGTTCAGCCGGAACTATCGCCTTAAAATGGGAGTGTATTATAAATTTCCGCCGTTTTTGCGGGTCATACTGTATTTCATCTATAGATATTTTTTCCAACTTGGGTTTTTGGACGGTTGGGTCGGAACGAGATTCCATTTTTTACAAGGATTTTGGTATAGGTGGATGGTGGACGTGAATATTCTAAGGGCGAAGAAGACAAAGTAGCAGCATTTGCCAATTTTTGAGAATCGATTTATAATAAACACACTTAAATGAGCGAAGAAGATGTAGCCAAAAATATAAACGGCAAAACGATCCTTATAACCGGCGGGACCGGTTCTTTTGGCAATGCCATGGCCGAACGCCTTTTGAAGCTAGAGCCAAAACAAATAATTATTTTCAGCCGGGATGAGAAAAAGCAATTCGACATGGGGAACAAATTTAACGATCCCCGGCTTAAGTTTGTTTTGGGCGATGTGCGCGACCATGACACCGTGACCTATCTCATGAAAGGGATAGACTTGGTTTTTCACGCGGCGGCCTTAAAACAGGTTCCGAATTGCGAGTTCTTTCCCGTAGAAGCAATTAGGACCAATGCGCTTGGAGCGCACAATGTGATTCAGGCGGCAATTCACCATGGTGTGGAACGGGTTGTCATACTCTCGACCGACAAGGCTGTGTACCCGATAAACGTGATGGGCATGACCAAGGCCTTGATGGAAAGAGTTATGATCGCGGCCTCGCGGAGCGAGAATAATTCTAAAACCGTGGTTTGCGGAACCCGATACGGAAACGTTATGTACACGCGCGGGTCCGTGCTGCCGTATTTCGTGAGTAAAATTAAAGCCGGCAAACCTCTTACGGTCACTCACAATCAAATGACCAGATTTATGATGCCGATGTCAGAAGCGACGGATCTTGTATTGTTCGCGCTTGCTCATGGGAAGCAAGGAGAAATGTATGTAAGAAAAGCTCCAGCTTCTACGATGGCGGACGTGGCCGAGGCGCTGGTTTCCATTTTCGATCATAAAGCCGGAGTCGAAGAGATAGGAATTCGTCCCGGAGAAAAAATGCACGAAGTTCTTCTTTCTTCGGAGGAAGTTTTTCGCGCAGAAGACATGGGTGAGTATTACAAGATCGTTCCGGAAGGCAACGGAATTGATTATCGCGATTATTATTTTAAAGGGGTCAAAAAAATAGATCTTCCGGACGAGGGATTTACTTCCGCGAACACCAGACGATTGACACTAGAGGAGACAAAGCAATTGATATTGTCTTTGGATGAGGTCAAGGCGGAACTAAAAGCACAAGGAAAATGAATCGAAAAACCGTCGGAATAACCGGCGGAAAAGGGTTTTTAGGCAGGCATCTTTCCGACACTCTCAAGAAAGAGGGTTTTAAGGTCATTTATTTTGACCTGCCGGACAATAACTTGGTCCACCCATCCCAGGCGGCACTCAAAAAATTCGTAAAAAGTTCGGATGTCATAATCCATGCCGCCGCCGTCAACCGGGGAACGGACGCGGAAGTAGTAGCCGGAAGCATCATAACCACCTTTAATCTGGCTGAGGCGGTTTGGGCGAATAATCCGAAGGCAAAAATAATTTTCACTTCTTCAGTGCAGGCGGAGAACGATTCTGTTTATGGGCGAAGCAAGCGTTTGGCGGAAAATCTTTTGGAAGAAATCTCAAGGAAACACGGGATCAAGGTTTCCATATTTCGGCTCACGAATTTATTCGGGGAGGGAGGGAGACCGTTTTATAATTCGGTGGTTTCGACTTTTGCTAGCGAAGCGGCAGGCGGGAAAAAGTTGCCGATCAACGATCCAAAGAAAACCATCCGTCTTTTATACGTTGGAGAAGTGGTGAGAGAGCTGACTCGAGAGGTTCGGGCCAAACGGAAGCAAAAACTGTTTTTTAAAAAGCTGGATTCTAAAGACGAAATTTCTGTGGGACGGCTCGCGGAGCTTATGGAGGGATTTGCCGAAGGCTCCATCAAGCCCGAGACTAAGTTGGAAAAAATATTATATAAGGTATATTTGTCATATGTCCCAGGAAATTAAGGTGGAAAAGTTGGACTGGAAGTCCGATGAGCGAGGGAGCTTGGCGGAGCTTTTTAAATTTCCGGGGATTGGCCAGGTTTTCTATTCCACAACGCATCCCGGCAAAACTCGAGGAAATCACTATCACTTGAAGCACAAGGTGGAGCGTTTCTGTGTGGTCAAAGGGAGGGCTAAGATATCGCTCCGGAACAGAGAAACCGGCGAAAAAGCGGAGTTTGATGTTTCTGGCGAAAATCCGACCATCATTGATATGCCGCTCAATTGGACGCACAATATTAAAAATATCGGCGAAGGAGAGATGGGGCTGGTTGTTTGGGTAAATGAGGTATTTGACCCCGAAAATCCAGACACTTTTCCGGAGGAAGTATAAAATAAAAAATGAAGACCAATTCTAAAAAGCTGAAAGTTATGACCATCTTCGGCACGAGGCCGGAGATAATTCGTTTATCGCGGGTCTTTGCGAAGTTGGATGAATATGTTGAACACATAATGGTGCATACCGGGCAGAGCTACGATTACGAAATGAACCAAGTGTTTTTCGACGACCTGAGGGTCAGGAAGCCGGACTACTTTTTAGAGGTTAAGTCGGAAACTCTTGGAGGCCAGATCGCGAAAATAATAGAAAAGAGCGAGGAGGTTATAAAAAAGGAAAATCCGGATTCGGTGCTTATCTTGGGTGATACTAATAGCGCGCTCGCCGCGATAATAGCCAAGCGCCTTCGTATCCCCATTTTTCATATGGAAGCCGGCAACCGTTCTTTCGACGAACATCTGCCGGAAGAAATAAATCGCCGTATTGTGGACCACATAAGCGACATAAATTTGCCGTACAGCGAAAACGCGAGGCAGTATCTTATCCAAGAAGGAATACCCCCGGGCACCATATTTGTCACCGGCACCCCACTTACGGAAGTTTTTGCCGCATATAAGGATGGGGTGGATGCATCCAAAATACTGGAAGAGTTAAAACTCGAGCCCAAAAAATATTTTGTGGCGACTATCCATCGGGAAGAAAACGTGGATTCCAAAGAGTCTTTTACGGAGCTCATTGATTCTTTGAACGCGGTAGCGGAGGAGTACAAAATGCCGATAATCATGAGCACGCATCCGAGGACCGCCAAGAGGTTGGAAGAATATGGAATGAAGGCGAATGAACTTATAAACTTCCACAAACCTTTCGGATATTTTGATTTCAATAAACTTCAGAGAGAAGCGTTTTGCGTTATCTCCGATAGCGGGAGTATCCACGAAGAATCCGCGGCGATGGATTTTCCGGCGGTACAAATGAGGGTCAGTTCCGAGAGGCCGGAAGCGTTTGATGAGGGAGTGGCGATTCTCGCCGGACGAAGCAGGGACGCGATCTTGCTTGCCATAGATGTGACGGTGGGAGAACGAGCTCGAGGTGTAAAAATGAACGTTCCGCGCAATTATCGAGATACGAACGTTTCAAGCAAGGTGCTGAGGCATATAGTTGGTCTGACGAGGATACTCAAGAAAAAGCGCGCCCTATAATGAAGATACTCATAATCGCCGATGTTTATCCGCCGGAGGTGTCCTCAGCGGCAAGTTTGATTCAGGAGCTTTCGCAGGGGCTTGCGGCTCGGGGCGACGAAGTAATTGTTGCCACCACGCATCCCAAGCATTACTTGGCGGACAAGTCTCTCGCCGGGAAATTCGATGAATTTATGGACGAGGGCGGCATAAAAGTAATTAGAATAAAAACTCCGCCGCTTAAGAAGGTTAATTTCATAATTAGGGGTGTCTCCCAGTTGCTTCTGCCATTTTTGGTGTTTCGTAAGGCAAGAAAATACGCGGGGAAAAACTTGGATGGAGTGATAGTGTATAGCCCCCCGGTGACTCTCCCGATTGCCGGTGCGCTCATCAAAAGGAAGTATGGGGCAAAGTTTTTGTTAAATCTTCAGGATATCTTCCCTCAAAATGCCATTGATTTGGGAATATTAAAGAACGGCCTGGCTATAAAATTTTTTGAGGCGATTGAAAAATTTGCGTATAAGAGCGCGGACGTTATAACTTTTCATTCGGCTGGAGGCAGGAAGTTTTTGATAGAGAAGAAGCATGTTCCGGAAAATAAGATAGTCACTTTGGAAAACTGGATAGATCTGGGAGAGTACGGGAGGCCGGCTCAGAAAGATTTCCGAAAAATTTACGGCCTGGAAGGTAAAAAAATATTTTTATTTGCCGGTATTATGGGTCCGGCGCAGGGAATGGAGTTTTTGGTTGAAGTCGCAAATAAGGTTAAAGATATTGAGAACACCGTCTTTTTGCTGGTGGGCGATGGAATGGAAAAGCCAAAAGTAGCGGCCGCCATGGAGAGATATGGACTTAAGAATATTTCTCTTCAAGGTTTTGTTTCTAAGGAAGATTATCCGGATCTGGCGGCGATTGCCGATGTGGGCATTGTCTGTTTGAGCTCCCAGAACAAAACCCCATTTGTTCCGGGCAAATTTTTGGGCTATATGGCCGCGGGGAAGCCCATATTGGCATTTTTAAATAAGGAGAGCGACGCTTTCGAGCTGGTATCAAAAACGAATTGCGGGTTGGCTTCCGTGGCTGGGGATATGGAAACCGCAGAAAAAAATATTCGTGAATTAGCCGCCAAAAGCGAACAAGAAATGGCGACAATGGGGCAGCATGGGCGCGAATACGCCGAGAAGAATCTTTCGTTAGAGTTTGCAGTTCAGAGGATAAGGGAGATAATTTCTGGGAGACGGAACTAGACTCCCGCGGAAGAGGAAGCTGCATTTCCGAGGTGGAAAATAGATTTTACTTCTTCCACCATTTCTTCCTTAAGAAGAATTAAAGCCCCGAAGTATACGATTGCGGAAATTGCCACATTGGCGATAACGTTTATATGCACCATTCCCATTAAGAATGTGGACAGGCCCATTATGCCGACAGCCGCGAATCCCTTGGTCAGATATTTGAGGGTGTGGAAATTATTAATTTTTTTCAGTTGGTACCAAAGGTATCCATAAGCCGACCCTTGGGAGATTATTGTCGCGATAGCTGAGCCTAATATTCCAAACGAAGGAATTAAGAGATAATCGAGGAGGACATTCCCGACTCCTCCGATTATCAAATAAGTGACCAGCATCTTTTGTTTGTTGTAGGCGAATATGCCGTTAATGAGGTTGGCGGCGGCGAAGACCATAACAACTGTGAATAGTAGTGTTGCGAACGTCGCTGATGCGCTAGTGTATTGCGAGCCGAATATAAAAGAGATTATTTGGGGTGCAAGAATCGCGCCACCTACAAATATCGGCATGCTAGCCAGAAAAGAAATAGTCATTGTTTTTTCGAATATCAATTTTACGCGCTGCTCATCCTTTCCTATAGATTTCATCATTATCGGGAAAACGCTTGTCGCCAAGAGGGAGGAGGCCATATAAATCAGCAGAATTGGTCTTTGTGCGGCTGCATAAAGACCAACATCGCTTGCCCCGCGGAGCCAGCCGATCATTACGGCATCCGTATTCACCGTTAGCGCGTTAAGTACTCCGCCGATTGCGAAGGGCAACGCTATCGCCAGCATATTTTTGGTGTGTTGCCAATCAAAATTTTTCCAGAAATTTTTGAGATATTTCCCTAAAAGAATCGCGGCAATTAAAAGCCCGAGGCCGGAACCGAGAACGTAGCCCACCATAAGAACGAACGGGGTAGGTTTGATCCATAAAGCAATCAGTCCGAAAATGGTGATTCCGATGCCGGTAACCATATTTATTCCGGCCTCAATTTCCATTTTTTGCCATGCCCTCGTGATACTGAAGCCGAATTCCCGAAGAGCGTCAAAGGCGATGAGAAGCGCCGCAAGAGGCATGAGGGAGTCCGCGCCCTTTATCGCGGAAAAGAGCGGAGCTACTCCGCCGACCAAGAACATGCTGAACAACAACAGGCTGATTTTGATAACAAAAGAAGAAGAGAGATTTTTTTCTAGCGTGGCAGGATCGCGCGAAACTTCTCTTGTTAGGATTCCGCCCGTGCCTATGTCCGCGAACAGAGAGAACATTGCCGCGAGGCTCAAGGCGTAAGAAAAGATACCGTAACTTTCCGTGCCCATAACGCGGGCTGCGTAAATTATTATTATGGCTTTAATGACACGGCTCGCAATCGTGCCTATGGAAAGCCAAATGGTGTTTTTAACAACAGTTTGTCTTGTGTGGCGATTTTCAAAAAGCCAGGATTTTATGCGCTTAAGCATTCGGAAGATTAATCGTGATTCGCGAAGAAGTATTTGAGGGTCTTTAGGATTATGAGAAAATCCAGGACAAAGGAACGGTTTTTTACATAGTAGATGTCGTAGCGCAGTTTTTCCCAGGCTTCCGACATGGAGGCGCTGGGGCGGAAATGCGTCTGCGCCCAACCAGTCAATCCCGGAGGAATAATATGGCGTATCTCGTAGTAGGGGAACTCCGAATATTTTTCCGCGAGACCCACGGCTTCCGGACGGGGACCCACGATCGAAATATTTCCTTTGAGAATGTTCCAAAATTGCGGAATTTCATCCAGATGGGTAAAACGAATTATTCGCCCGAATCTAGTTATGCGAGAATCATTTTTTTCCGTCCAGAGCGGCCCCTCTTGGTTAGTGGTCATACTGCGGAATTTATAGAGCGTGAATATCTTGCCGCCCCGGCCAAGCCGCGCTTGCTTGTATATAAGGGGTCCGCGCGAGGTTGTTTTTATGATTATCGCGATAAGGAGGGCGAAGGGGAGGAGGATAAGGCCGCCAAGCGAAGCAAACAGAATGTCAGTGAGGCGTTTGACGCGATCATATATTGGGCGGCGGGGGGCTATGTGTTCTACGAACCATCCCTCCTCGACTTCTTCGAGTGGAACTTTTTCGAAAATGGCTTCATAAAAATCAGAGAAGTTCATAAGATTGATTCCCATCGGGAGCAAGTCGTATAGAGCGGCAATTGTTTTTGGGTCGGAAACAAGTTTGGGTTGGATGACAACAAGCTCCGCCCGGCCGGATCTTACTATTTCGGACAAAGAAGGAAGAGAGTCTTCGCTGAAATCATTGAACCAATGAATTACTTTATATCCAGCCTGCGGATTATCTTTGAGCCCGGCAAGAGCCTCCTTGATTAGCGGAGAATCTCCCAAGACGACGATGTTTATCGCGCCGGAACGGAATAGTCCGAGGAAAGCGCTGCGCATAAGATAATCCAAGGCGAGGAATACCGCGGAGAAAATCGCCAGATTGGTTTTTGGCGTCAATTCAAAAAAGCCGCCGAAAATATAAAAAATAATAACGGAGGAAATGCCAGAGATAAAAACCGAGCTAAAAAGAGAGCTGAATAACGCTCCGCGAGTTCTGAATGTCGAATGCTTATATAGGTCGGCGACGTAGAAGATTGTAAGCCACACTATAAAGATTAAGGAAAACGGGAGAAGGTGGGTGTTGAAATAGGTCGGGAGGTTCTCGCCACGGTAGCGGATAAAAAGCGTCGCCGCGAGCGAGACATACAAAATAACCGTATCTCCAAGAAATAGGGCGGTTTTCTTTAGGCTAGACATTAATCCTTATGTTATGCGGAATTCGCTTATTTTTCCAGGCCAGGGACATTTCAAATTTTAATTCCGTGGTTGTGGAAACGCGAAAAGAATGTATACTGAACCTGGTTTTTTTGACTTCAATTTTGAAGGGAGAATGACATGGTGAAGGAATCCGGAGCTTCGGGCAAGTTCCCCTCAATACTTCTGCGCGCGGTGGTTCTGGCGATCATCTATCCTGTCGCGAAAAACATCTACCGGGGCTGGGAAGCGCTTGCCTCCAATTTTCCCGGGAGCGGGATTCTGCCGTATCTCATGTCCGGCTTCGCTTTTCTTGCGACATTTGTTTTTCTTGGCTGGGTTCTCGGAACCGCGCCAATCGGTTGGCTCAAAAAGGGAGCGATGAGTCTTTGGCGTTATTTGGTTATCAAGAGGTTTTCCGTTCTTGAGAATGGAAAAGACGGGAGCTGGAGAGGCAGGGAGGTCGCTTTCGCGGAGAGGGGGAGGTTCGGAGAGGAAGAGTTCGCTCCGGTATTCTCTCTAGGCATCGTTAGCGCTGACTATGGAGATTGGGTTACCGTGTTTCTCATCGTTCCGCCCGGAGGGACATCCAGGGTTCTTTTCGTTCATAAGCGAAGCGGACTCCTCTGGCCGACCGGACGTTCGATAAAGAAGCACGCCGAAACCTTTGTGACTGTCGGGAACGCGGCCGATCCTTCGGAATTTCTCCCGAATCAAAACAACCGGTAGACGGGCTTGACCCTGTCTTTACCGGCGCTTTGCCGCCCCCGCGCCGAGACTTTGGCGCGGGGGTTTACTTTTGCTATGCCTACTTTAGAATTGTTTGTATGGATAAAATAAAAAAAGATTGGCTTTTGCCGGCAAGTATTTTAATAGCGGCAGTAATGATCTCGGGTTCAATAATTTATTTAGTGAAGAGCGGCGGGACGGGAAACCAGTTTGCCGGGGTAGAGGGGCTGCCAAAGGATCAAGGGGGCGCTCCGACGAATGATGTAACGAAGCTCGGCGAACGGGATGTAGTCTTAGGTGATCCGAACGCGCCGGTTACGGTTGTGGAATACGCGGACTTTCAGTGCCCGTTCTGCGGAAAGTTCCACACGGAAGCGGGGGCTCAAATACGCGAGCAATATGTTAAGTCCGGGAAAGTGAAAATGGTTTATAGGGACTTTGCCTTTTTGGGGTCGGAATCGACCGCTGCGGCCGAAGCCGCAGAGTGCGCGAAGGACCAGGGAAAGTTTTGGGCTTATCACGACGCTCTTTATGTCGCGGAGATAGCCGACAATAAAGAGGGAAACGGCAATTTGAATAAAACTTTGTTTATGAAGCTCGCCGGCGATGTTGGTATGGATACGGCAAAGTTCGGTTCCTGTATTGATTCCGGTAAATACGCGAGCGTGGTTTCCAGAGTGGTTTCCGACGCGCAGGCCTTGGGGGTAAATTCCACGCCGACAATTTTCGTCGGCCAGCAAAAGATTTTAGGCGCGCAGCCTTTCAGCGTTTTTCAGGCCGCTATCGATAAGCTTCTTGCCGAGAACTAGTATTCGAAAACCAAAAATAAAAATGAACTCTTCTTGGATAGCTTTTGGTCTTGGGGTTTGGCTCATCGTTTCTCCTTGGCTTTTGGGCTTTGACGGGATATCTCTCGCTAAGTGGAGCTCGGTTATCGCGGGATTGGTCTTGGCTGTGGCTTTTGCTTGGGAGCTGTTTGGGGAGAAGGAGGATAAAGAAAGTAAGTCGTAGATCGTCTGTCGTTAGTCGTGATGCGTCCAGAACCGTGGATTCCATTCCCATATTAACCACTTGCTACCTACGACCAACTACTAACTAATTACCATGTATGATCTCATTATCATTGGTGGTGGACCTGCGGGAATTGCCGCGGGAATATACGCAGCCAGAAAAAAAATTAAAACGTTAATAATCGTCGAAAGCTTCGGCGGACAATCGGTGGTTTCCGCAGATATCCAAAATTGGATAGGAAGTCCGTCTATTTCCGGCTACGACCTCGCAAAGTCGATGGAAAACCATCTGCGTTCTTTTGACGGCAGTATCGAAATTGAAGAAGGCGAGCGCGCGGAAAAAATTGAACAAACGGAGGGCGGGTTTAAGGTAGCGACGAGCGGCGGAAAAAGTTTTGAAACGAAATATATTCTGCTTGCTTCGGGGAGCCGGCGAAAGCGCCTTGGCGTGCCGGGCGAGGATAAATACGACGGCAAAGGAGTAGTCTTTTGCTCGATCTGCGACGCGCCGCTCTTTAAAGATAAGGAGGTGGCGGTAATAGGCGGAGGCAATGCCGGACTTGAGGCGGTGGTGGATCTTTTCCCATACGCAAAAAAAATATATCTAGTAGTCCGCTCCGAGGGGCCGAAAGGGGATCCGGTCACGCTCGAAAAGGTTTCCTCAAATGCGAAGGTGGAAATAATAACCCAAGCGGATACCGAAGAAATTTTGGGCGATAATTTTGTGACCGGATTGCGCTATAAAGATCGCAAGGAAGGAACATTAAAAGAATTGAAGGTCAGCGGTGTGTTTGTGGAGGTGGGGGCGTTGCCGAATTCGGAAATCGTTAAAGGATTGGCGGATATCAATGCTAAAGGGGAGGTGATAGCCGATCCCAAAACCCAGGCGACCTCGAACCCCGGTATTTGGGCGGCCGGAGACGTGTCTGACGCGCTTTATAAGCAGAACAACACTTCCGCCGGAGACGCGATTAAGGCTGCGCTTAATATCTACGACAAACTTGTGAAGGGATAGGCTTAAAGGCCTAAGAAAAATGCAAAATACCGCTGAAAGCGGTATTTTTGTGTCTTCCGGGGGCGAGCAGAACACGCTTGCCTTTAAAAAAAATTCTTACTATCATTAGCAGACGAAGGTCGGGATTGCTAGTAAGTAAAACTAATAACAAATAACTTATAACAATGACGTTAAAGCCGCTATCAAATCATTTGTTTATAGAAGCTCTTTCTGAAGAAAAGACCACCAAGTCGGGTATTGTTTTGCCGGAGACCGCCGAGAAAGAAAAACCGGTTATGGGAACTGTTGTCGCTGTGGGCCCTGGCAAATTTAACGAAAAAGGCGAAAGGATGCCGATGTCCGTGAAGGTCGGGGATAAAGTTCTTTTTAAAAAATACGGGCCGGACGAAGTGGAGGTGGAGGGGAAGAAATATCTGGTCGGGGAGGAGGAGGATATTCTGGCAATTTTGGAGTAGTCCAAAATTGCAAATCCTAATTTCCAATTACTAATTTCAAAAAATAAGTCGAATAAAAATATTTTGTGAAGCGTAGGCGGCCCCGCCTACATCTGACGATTCCGGCGGGGTGCTCATTTTTTCAGCCAATCGCTTCGCTCTTGGGAAAAAATGGCAAAGGAACTTAAATTCAACGAAAACGCGCGGGTCGCGCTCAAAAAAGGAATTGATAAGCTCGCGGAGGCGGTCCGGATGACTTTGGGTCCTCGCGGGCGGGCTGTGGTCGTCGAAAAAGG
Organism: uncultured Candidatus Saccharibacteria bacterium; assembly: GCA_964530925.1. Taxonomy (GTDB): domain Bacteria; phylum Patescibacteriota; class Minisyncoccia; order UBA6257; family 2-01-FULL-56-20; genus LiPW-15. The sequence goes on along the minus strand of CAZHBZ010000002.1, from coordinate 17,961 downwards.
ATACGGAGCGCCGCAGGTAACTTTCGACGGCGTGACTGTCGCTAAAGAAATCGAACTCGAAGACAAATACGAAAATCTCGGCGCGGAGTTTATCAAGCAAGCCGCGGACAAGACCAACGATAATGTCGGCGACGGAACCACCACTTCGGTTGTTTTGGCGCACGCGATGATAGACGAAGGAGAAAAACTGATAAGAGAAAAAGGTTTTAACGTTATTCAATTGGCGGAAGAATTGAAATCGGCGAGCCGAGAAGTTGTTAAGTCTCTCGAGGCGCAGAAGAACGTTATCAACGACACCAAAAAGATCCAGGAAGTCGCCACCCTTTCCGCGAAGGACGCGGAAATCGGGAAGCTCATTTCCGAAGTCATGGAAAAAATTGGGAAAGAGGGCGTGGTGACCATTGAGGATTCCAATACCATCGGCAATTCCTATGAGATGGTGGAGGGAATGCAGTTTGACCGCGGGTATGTTTCGCAATATATGGTGACAAACCAGGAAAAAATGGAAGCCTCTCTTGAGGACCCGTATGTGCTTGTGACCGACCGGAAAATATCTTCCATTCAGGAAATATTGCCGCTCTTGGAAAAGATGGTGCAGGGCGGAAAGAAAGAACTTTTAATAGTCGCCGAAGAAATCGAGGGCGAGGCGCTTACCACCTTGGTTTTGAATAAGCTTCGCGGGGTGTTTAATGTCTTGGCGGTTAAGGCCCCCGGGTTTGGCGACAGGCGCAAAGAAATGCTTCAAGACATAGCGATTGTCGTCGGCGGAGAATTTATTTCCGAGGAGCTTGGCAAGAAACTGGACGCGGCTACTTTAGATGACTTGGGCCACGCGCATCGGGTTGTCTCGAGCAAGGACGCGACGACAATTGTCGGCGGCCGAGGGGACAAGGGCGCGATAGAAGACAGGGTGGCCCAGCTTAAATCACAGATCAAAAAAATCGATTCCGATTTCGACAAAGAGAAACTTCAGGAGCGTCTTGGCAAACTTTCCGGAGGAGTCGCCGTTTTGAAGGTGGGCGCGCCGACCGAGTCCGCGCAGAAAGAACTCAAACAGCGGGTGGAAGACGCGGTTTCCGCGACCAGGGCCGCGATGGAGGAGGGAATAGTGCCAGGCGGCGGAGTTGCCTTGTTTAACGTCAGATTGGAACACGCGGAAGAAAAGTCCGATGAGGATGTCGCGCGGGCCGCGAAAAGTATAATCAACTACGCGCTCGAGGCGCCGCTTCGGGCGATACTTGAAAACAGCGGAGTGTCCGCGGAGGGGAAGCTTGATGAATTAAAAAGGGAAAAATCCAAGCTCTCCGGCGAAGAAAAAATGTGGCGCGGTTTCAACGCTCTTAAAAATAAGTTTGGCGATCTTAAAGAGGCCGGCATTATCGATCCCTTAAAAGTCACGAAGACCGCCTTGATGAATGCGGTTTCCGTTGCCGCCAATTATTTGATGATTGGGGCGGCGATAACAGAGATTCCAAAAAAAGAATCAGGGAGCGCCGGGGGAGGGATGCCGGAGATGGGATATTAAGAGATAGTGAGTAGTGGGTAGCGGGAACAGAATAACAAAAACCGTTCCGTAGACAAACGGAGCGGTTTTTAGTAGGTTGAAGGCAGCCCCACGAAAGAAAAGAAGGAGGATTAAGTGAAAATCGTAGAACCGAAGGTCTTTCTCTTGGGAGAAACGACCCTGAATCACGAAGGTCTAGAGGCCTATCTCGAATACGTCGGTGCTCCGGAATGGAAAAGCGATGCCCCTTCCGACGCGGAAGAGCTGACTGAGGTTATGGGCCGGATTTGCTACCGGAGTTTTGCTCCGGGTCTCAATCCGAATGTGACCAAGGTGCGCGAAGGAAACGTCGATTACATTCAGAACATCGTGAATGTGAAACACGGTTCCGTCCTCGAGCACGCGAATGTGAATTTCGTTTTCGCTGGCGTGAGCCGGGTGTTCACTCATGAGTTGGTGCGCCACCGGGCAGGGACTGCGATATCTCAGGAAAGTTTGCGTTATGTGCGTCTGACCGAGCTGGGTTTCTGGGTTCCGACAGTGATCCAAGAAACGCCGGAGGTTATGACGATCATGACCAATGTGGTCGGGCTTCTCGAAGACGTGCAGAAGAATCTGGCCGAGGCGGCGAATATCGCGGAGAAAAAGAGTTTTGCCGAAAAGAAAAAGCTCACCTCCGCTTTCCGGCGTGTCGCGCCGCTCGGACTCGCAACTTCTATCGGATGGAGCGCAAACCTTCGCGCTCTGCGCCATTGCCTTGAGATGCGAACAGCCCCTGAAGCCGAAGAAGAGATATCCGAATATCTTTGCCGATTACGAAGTGGAGATCGTGGACGGACATCCGTGGTACAAAACTGTCAATCGTAAGGTCTAGCACTCGCCCCGACCCTGCCTGCTGTCAGCAGGCCAAGTCGGGGCTTTTCTTTTAAAAATATGGGTTTAGGGTATAATCAAAGAAATCAGAAACCAACAAAAAAATATGAAAAAAACACTTTGGATAGCGCTTGCGATAGTTGTAGTGGTCGGCGGATATCTTTGGATGAGCTATAACAGCTTTGTCTCTTTGAATACCGCGGTGGATGTTCAGTGGTCCCAGGTAGAGTCGCAGTTTCAAAGGAGATTTGACCTTATCCCGAATTTGGTCGCGTCCGTCCAGGGGATAATGACGCAGGAAAAAGAAGTATTCGGCGCTATATCCGAAGCGAGGACAAGATACGCGGGAGCGCAGAGCGTGAATGAGAAGGCGTCCGCGGCTAGCGAAGTCGAGGGCGCGCTCGGCAGACTTTTGGTGATAATGGAAAATTACCCGCAGCTTACTTCCGGCGCCACTGTTCAAAATCTTATGACCCAGCTTGAGGGAACCGAGAATCGTATCGCGGTCGAAAGACAACGCTACAACGACGCGGTTGGCGTCTTGAACGTAAAAGTTCAGAGATTCCCGTCGAATATTGCCGCCGGTATTTTCGGGTTCGACGCGAGGGAACTTTTCAAGGCGGCTTCCGGAGCGGAGACTGCCCCAAAAGTCGCTTTCTAATTTAAATTGAAGATGAAGACCGCCCTTAAGGCATTCACTTTCCTTTTGCTCGCGGTCGCAATCTCGCCGCGAGCTTCGCTCGCGGCTTTTGTTGTCCCCGAAAAACCCGCAGGGTTCGTGAGCGATTTCGCGGGAATGATGAGCGCGGAAGAAGTTTCCGCCCTGGAATTGAAACTCAGGGATTTTAATGCCACGACAACAATAGAAATAGCGGTGGTGACCGTAAAATCCTTGAATGGCGACACGATCGAAAATGCCGCGCAAAAAATATTCGATACTTGGAAAATCGGTAAAGAAAAAGTAGACAACGGAGCGCTCGTCCTGGTCTCTTTGGAAGACAGAAAGGCGCGCATTCAAACCGGATATGGACTTGAGGGAGCGCTAACGGATATACAAAGCGCGCAAATAATAAACGAGGATATTGTTCCGGCCTTTAAAGAGGGGGAATACTATAAAGGATTGAACTTGGCGGTGGACGATATTGTTTTGGCCGTAAAAAGCGAGGCGGGATTTTCCGAAAGCGGCGAGAAACTAAAGGATTCTTGGATAATGAAGCTTTTATTCTCCAACGGTGGCTGGATATTTATTTTTATTCCGTTTTTGATCCTGCGAATATTCGCGATCTTTTTGGGGCGGACAAAGTCCTGGTGGCTCGGGGGAGTGCTGGGCGGACTCTTGGGTCTTTTGCTTTGGCTTTGGATAGGCGGGATGGTCTGGCGGATTTTAATAATTATTTTCTTAGGAGGCTTTGGCGCGCTTTTCGATTTTCTCGTTTCTAAAAGCTATAAGATGTGGAAGGACAGCGGCGGAAAAGGCCCCTGGCTTGGAGGCGGCGGAGGCTTTGGCGGGTTTGGCGGAGGAAGTCACAGCGGCGGAGGGTTCGGGGGTTTCGGCGGCGGACGTTCCGGCGGAGGAGGCGCAAGCGGGGGATGGTGAAAACATAGTAAGTAGTAGAAAATAAAACGCAGAGTCCGGAATGTAGGAAGTAGCCCCGATTTTGTCCGCGAATTTATTTGCGCTACAAAATCGAGGATCCTCGATATCGTAACCGATATCGGGAAAAGTAGAATTTAGAAGCTCGCTTCGCGGGTTGTAAATTTTTAGGATTTAGCTTAGATTTTACTGGTGGCCGAGACCCTGGAGGGGTCGCATAGTGGTCTAGTGCACCATCTTGGAAAGGTGGCGTACCGCAAGGTACCGAGAGTTCGAATCTCTCCCCCTCCGCTAGCAAAAAACGGCACCCTTCGCGGGCGCCGTTTTTTATTCTTATTGAGACCTGAAAACTGGTATAATGAACCCAGATGGACAGGAATCAGAAACACCTAAATTACGCCGACACTATCAATCTCGGCTCTTATTACACGCCAGAGACCATTGTTGATCTGGCCTATTCCATTTTGCGAAAAAACATCACGAACCTTAAAGACTTTACAATTTTAGATTCGTCTTGCGGCTACGGATCATTTTTGGCAAGGGGAGGGGTCGCGAAAAGATTTGTGGGGGCGGATATCGATCAAAAGGCTATTTTTGAAGCAAAAAAAACAATTAGCGGCGCGAATTTTATTCACCAAAATTCTCTTTCGAATGTTTGTCGCGATAATTTAGCCATAAGGGGCGAAGAAAAACTTATAGCCATAGGCAACCCGCCATACAACGACACTACATCCATAATTCGTAATTCTATAAAAGACACTTCTGTTCAAAACGGGATTGATTCTGATATAAAAACCAGGGACCTGGGAATGTCGTTCTTGCTTTCTTATGATAAATTAGGGGCAGACTACGTTTGTGTTTTACACCCCTTGTCTTATTTAATTAAAAAAGCCAATTTTGCCTTACTTTCAAAATTTTCCCAAAACTATAAATTAATCGATGGAATAATCATAAGTAGTCACGAGTTTTCCGATACGTCTCGTGGAATGGCCTTCCCGATTTTAATTGCCCTTTACGAAAAAGATCAGAAAGGGATGACCTACGATTATATCCAAAATTATCAGTTTAAAGTAAAAGATGATGGGCTTTTCCGTTTAAGCGATTTTGATACTGTAGTCAATTATGTCCAAAAGTATCCGAATAAAAAATTTTTAAATAAAAACGATAAGCCAATAGCAAAGTTTTGGACACTTAGGGATATAAACGCGCTCAAACGCAATCGAACGTTTATTGACTCCGACACTTACAATACCGTCTATGTGCTAATGGAAAAACTGCCATATTATTGTTATATTGACGTCTTCAAACAATACGCGGATAAAGTGCCCTATTTCCTTGGAAATTGCGATGTGATCATCGATAATGAGAAGTTCAATGAAATTAAAGAATGTTTTATCGCCCAAAGCGTACACACAAATCCAGTCCTAAGAAATAAATTTAATTTTAGGGAAATTCCAGATGCCAAGCCGAAAATAGATAACTATTTTAGGGAATTACTTGGAAGCAAATTAGGCGAAAAATATGCCAAAAATTTTAATTAAACAACAAGAGCATAAAATTGAAGTCCCAATCTTGCTAACTGCTGTTAGTGGGAAAATCCGCATTAAGAACCGTTCAATTTTAAATGAATATGGAACGCCTGTTGCGGTTAGGAGGGATGGATTTGCTTTAAGCAATTATGTCGAATGGCAGATTGGTTATGACGTCGTTAAGGCGGAAGCCGAAAAACTTTCGGAATCGTCATTGCCGGATACGCAATTTACGGGTGCGAACGGGAAAACCAAGGCGCTTTATGAGCTATCTGAATATATTTGGCACTTTTATAAATGGGGGATTATTTCTGGGGAGGACTTAGAAGCCGTTGTTGATTATCTTGATTCGATTCCAAGTAATAATTTGATTGGCAATAATTCCGAATTGCAAATTGATCGCAGTCATCCGATAGCGAAAAATATAAACGGATTTGATTTTGAATATACTCAGGTTAAATATCCTCTTTTAATCCATAAATTTAACGGGTATGAGATTGTTACCGAAATAAAAATTACCGAGAAGCAGTATGCGGTAGGAATTCAGCCAATGCTGTATCTGTGTTTTCCGATTTCGGAACTTAAGGCGGAAAGTAATTTAATTGGGCGAGTTGCCAGCGCGAAAGAAGTGGCCTATTTCGAAATCACAGAAAGCAACATTAAAGTCTTTTTGGAAGTTTTGAAGATATTTGGTGTTTTGTCCGACAATCACAAGCACGATATTCTGGAAATTATAAAAACAATTTTGATGTAGCCGGGGTCCATCCCGACAAATCTATCTCCTTTTCCACTCCGTGATTTTCCCCGCTTCAATTTCTACTTTGTCCGCTGGGCGCAAGCGTAAGTTTTTGGGGAGTATCCCGAAATGCCTGGAGTCGTCCAGGTCTGCGCCTATATCCCAAAGATTCTTTTTGGAGACAAGCCAATTATCTCCATATTTCAAAAGGCTAAATGGAGCGGAATAATCCCGCATGGTTTTTTTGCCATCATCCAAAAAATATTCGTGGAAATAGGACATGGCAAGTTCCCGGACGGAAGCGTAGACCGGTTCCCGATATCGCAAGACCGCGTGGTTGGTTTTGCTTATCGCGCCCCAGCGGCCGGATTCTTTAAACAGGGCGACAACATGGTCGCTGTCTCGGGGGACGGTTCGGAGATCCAAGAGCAAGGGTTCGTGTCCGTGAAACCAGAGCGCGGCTGCGGCGAGGTACGCCCCTTCGAGGCAATGGGCGCGCTTGGCTTTGAGGGTCGAAAGGGGAGAGCGGCAGGTCTCGCCTTGGGGTTCAAAATTTATCGGGATCTTGTTTATAAAATCCTGGACTTTCGCGGGAGTGATGAGTTTCTCGAAGACGGCGAAATCCTTTCTGTATTTTGCCGGGAACTTCTTCATAAAAAAATTATAGTCTTCTGGGCCTCTTATAAAAAGACAGGCGGTCCTGGTCTGGGTTATAATTAAACTATGGAATTAAAAGAAACAATTCGCAAAGATGGGCTCAGGATAATCTCGGCGGGCATTCCGACGGAAAGGAAGGTTTATGTGACCGTGACTTGCATGGCCGGATTCGCGTACGACCCGGAGGACAAGTCCGGGCTATCCCACTTTTTCGAACATATGGCCTTTAAGGGGACGAAGAAAAGGAGCGCGAGAGATATTGCCGAATTCAAAGCCAAAAACTTTCTGGGATCCAACGCTTCGACCGCCAGGCTTTCCGTGGACTATTACGGCACCGGTGTCGCGAGGAAACTTCCGCTAATTGTGGATTTCCTCTGCGACATATATTTGAACTCAACTTATCCGGCGAAAGAATTACAGAAAGAAAAAAACGCGGTTCTCCTAGAACGCGCCAGGAATTATGACGAGGATTATTACCTCGCTCATCGGGCCATTCGCGAATCCCTTTGGCGGGTCAACCCAATGCGGAGGGAGGGCGTCGGGACGGAAGAGGGGATGAAAAATATCTCCCGAAAGGATCTCTTGGAACTTAAAGGAAAATGGCACATCCCCGCGAACACGCTTGTTTTCGCCGCCGGGAAATTGGCGCACGCGGAATTGGTTAAGATCGTCAATAAAAATTTTCCGATGAAGAGGGGGGAATTGCGCCACGAAAAATGGGATGAGGAGTTGGATCTTCCGCCGATGACAGAAAGGGTGGAGATAAAAAAACCAAAAAGGAACAAAGCCATAGTTATGATGGCGGCCAAAATTCCTTTTGATATTTCCGACAAAGATGACGCGGCTTCATCGCTCCTTGGAAGGCTTTTAATGATCGGAGGCAATTCCAGGCTTTATCGGGAGATACGGGAAAAGCGTGGCTTGGCTTACGCCGTTGGCGGGTCGGTTTCATCCGCCGCCGGGCTCGGCAGTTATATTTATTTTTACGCGGAAACGAAGCCAGGAAATGTTTCGAAGGTTGAAGCGCTCATGAAGAGGCTTATCAATATTCCGCTTACCGATAAGAAGGCTTTCGCGGACGCGCGGGAGAGAGCTTTGGATGCCGTGAGCCTTGAGGATGATAACGATCTTGGGGTTTGGGAGGGTTTTGTTTGGGAACGGCTGATGACCGGGAAAACGCTTAAAGATGTTCCCGGAGTGTACAAGAAGATGAAAAGATATTTAGAGAAGTCCAGGCTCGCGGATGCCGAAGCTCTGCGCGCGAAATATCTTAAACCCGAGCGGTTCGTGACCGTTATTGTTAGCCCCGAATAAAATGCGGATAACTGTAAAAGTTAAACCTGGAGCGAAGCAGGAAAAGATTGAAGACTTGGGGAGCAATACCTTCGCGGTTTGGGTGCGTGAACCAGCCAAAGAAAACAAGGCGAACTTCGCGGTCTTGGAGGCTATTGCCCGGCATTTCGGCGTAGGGTTGGGCCGGGTGCGGCTTGTCTCTGGCGTAAAATCCAAGGAAAAAACGATTGAAATATCCTGAGCCAAGAGGTGTATAATAAAGCTATGAAGAAGATTACTCTTTACACCACTCCGACCTGCGTTTATTGCCGGATGGCGAAGTCTTTCTTTGGCGTTAGGGGTGTGGCCTATGAAGAAAAAGATGTTTCCCGGGATATGGCGGCGAGGGAGGAGATGATAAAAAAATCCGGAGCGAAAGTTGTGCCGGTCATAGAAATAGAAGACGAATTGCTTGTGGGCTATCATCGGGAGCGTTTGCGCGAGATATTCAAAGAGGTTTAATTGGAAAACGCCCGGACGGGCGTTTTTTCGAGCGCGTAGTATATAATTTATATTAGCTCGCGTCGGAGGTGGAGAATGAGGAGCGTTCCCTGGGATCGGCTTTGGTTGCCGGTCTTCGTGCTCTTTTCACTTCTAGCCAGTTCCTTGGCAAGATATATGCGTCGCAAACCGGATTATTCGCTTGTGGCCGAAGGGGAACTAAAGAAATATATGCATATGCATTTTAGCTACTCCACGAATTTCTGGGTTTTCAAAAGACAGAAAAGGATTTGCGCTTTGGCCATATATTTTGAAGACGGGAAGATGTGCGTAGCAAAAAATATCTGCCGTCTCGGGGCCAGGGAGGGAGAAAAAATAAAAATATTGAAAAATCGCAATGGCGATTATCGGGTTATCCCGGCAGACTGAAGCACACCCCGCGTTCGCGGGGGTTTTAGTCCCGCAATGTGCTAAAATTATCACAAATGGAGGTCATACCTTCTCTTAACTGCCGCTTCAAAGACTTGGCATGCGCCCGGGAAAGAGCGCGAGTAGCCAAAGGGTTTTCCGACTGGATCCATTTGGATATAGCCGACGGCAGATTTACGTTTAACAAGACCTGGGGTTCGCCCGAGGAATGGAAAGCTTTGAACTCCAAATTAAAACTGGAAGTCCATTTGATGGTCGAAGAACCGGAAAAGCAAATTATGGATTGGATAGAAGCGGGAGCGGAGCGAATTATCGTTCACGCCGAAACACTTTCCTCGGAGGCCGCGGAAGAGATAGAAAAGTTTGGCAAAGAGCATGCCGTGGAAATGATGCTCGCCTTTTCTCCGGAAACGAGGCTTGAAATGGGGCGGGAATATTTTAAAAGATTTTCCGAATATCAAATACTCGCAGTCTATCCAGGATTGCCGGACCAGGTTTTTTTGCCGATAGTTTTAGAAAAAATAAGATTTCTGCGGGAAAGTTTTCCAAAAGCAAATATTGAGGTGGACGGAGGAATCAATTTGGGAACCGCGAGGGCCGTGAAAGCGGCGGGCGCAAATATACTTATTTCCGCGTCATTTATTTTTGAGGCTAAAGATCCGAAAATCGCTTACGAAGAATTGTTAGCGGCGTAACCCGCGTGAAAATAGCTACCGAGGGTATGTTATAATCAATCTACATGGAAGCGCTTCACGACGATAAATTGAAATTTTTGGAAGAGAAAGCCACGCAGATACGCGAGGATATTATAAAGATGCTTGTGACTGCCGGCTCCGGGCATTCCGCTGGACCTTTGGGAATGGCGGATGTTTTTACCGCCCTTTATTTTCACATTTTGAATCATGAGCCTAAAAAACCGAATTGGGATGGGCGGGACCGGGTGGTGCTTTCAAACGGCCATATTTGTCCCGTGTTTTACGCAACGCTTGCCCGGGCCGGATATTTCCCGCCGGCGGAACTTAAAACCTTAAGACAGCTAGGAACAAGGCTTCAAGGACACCCGCATCGCGGATCGTTGCCGGGAGTAGAGACAACTTCGGGACCGCTTGGCTCTGGCCTTTCCCAGGCTATTGGGTTCGCGCTCGCGGCAAAATTAGACAAGGCAAAGTATCGCACCTATTGTTTGATGTCTGATGGGGAGCACCAGGAGGGGAATACTTGGGAGGCCATTATGTTCGCCGGTAAAAATAGGCTTTCAAATGTCACGGCCATTTTGGATCGGAATAACATTCAAATTGATGGCGTGACGGAATCGGTTATGCCCCTGGAGCCCCTGCGGAAAAAATACGAGGCTTTTAACTGGCATGTTTTGGAAATTAACGGACACGATTTTCATCAGATAATTTCCGCCTGCGCGGAGGCGAAAGCAATTTATGAAAAACCCACAATGATAATCGCGCACACGATTCCGGGGAGGGGTGTGGATTTTATGGAAAACGACTACACTTGGCACGGCAAGCCGCCAAAGCCGGAGGAGGCGAAGATTGCGCTAAAAGAGCTTCGGACGCTGGCCGGAAAAATTAAAAGCGAACACCAGTAGGCGCAGTTAGGTAGTGGGTAGTAAGTAGTGAGTAGCAGGTAGAGAATAATAAATAAAATGAAAAACATAAAAATAGCGAATTTTCTAATGTGGCTCGGTTTTGGTTTGCTTGTAATATCCTTGGTTCTAGCGCCGGTGATCGCTCTTTTTACCGGGGCCATGGATCTCGGTTTCGGAGCAAAAACGGGTGGTCCGGCTGCTTATTATACGATTTTGGGCAGTTTTATGGGTCTTTCGGTCCTTTTGGTGGTTTCGGGATTTTTCTTGAAACGTAAATTCAAAAAACTTGAAACCGAACAGGGGATTGGTGAGTCAGTCGACAATTCTCTTACCGTGAAGACCGGTAATGCTTCTCTGGTAATCGGGGTTTTGCTGCTCTTTTTAGGAGCAGCGTTATATTTTACTCCGTCCCTTGGCGTACTGCCATATCCGACTTATATGCTGTTTTACATTTTTGGCGGAGAATGGATAGGCCTCGTTCTCTTTGGAGCGGGAATTATTCTGATAATCCGAAGGTTGATTCTAGGGTATAAAGCTAAGAAAATATAATTAAATGTTAAATCCGGAGGCAAAATTAAGCGGGAAGATATTCGATAAAGACGTTCTCCAAAAGCCGACTAGAGACGGCTATGGCGACGGGTTGGTTTTGGCCGGAGAGGAAAACAAGAACGTGGTCGCGCTTTCGGCCGACCTTACGGAATCTACCCGGGCCGAAGCTTTTGCCAAAAAATTTCCGGAGAGGTTTTTCCAGGTTGGCGTGGCGGAGCAGAACCTGGCGACCATCGCCGCGGGGCTTGGAACTTCCGGCAAGATTCCTTTCATCTCTTCTTACGCCACTTTTTCTCCGGGCAGAAATTGGGAACAGATTCGCACCACTATTTCTTATAACGATTCCAATGTAAAAATTGCCGGACATCACGCGGGTATTTCCGTGGGTCCGGACGGAGCGACCCACCAAGCGGTGGAAGATATCGCGACCATGAGGGTGATGGCCAACATGAAAGTTATCGTCCCTTGCGATTCCATTGAGGCCCGCAAGGCGACTTTGGTCGCGGCAAAGATTTGGGGTCCGGTATATTTGAGGTTCCAGCGGGAGAAGACTCCGGTTTTTACCACGGAAGAAACTCCGTTCGTTCCCGGTAAAGCCATTGTCCTTTGGCAATCCAAGCGTCCGCAAGTGGCAATAATTGGTTGCGGAGCTTTGCTTTACGAGGCGATTCTCGCCGCGAAGGAGCTCGAAAAAGAAAAAATTGGAACTGTGGTTCTGAATTCCCACACCGTTAAGCCTCTGGATGAAAAGAAAATTTTGGAATTAGCGAAAAAATACGGGGCAATCGTTGCCGTCGAGGAGCACCAGATATCCGGAGGACTCGGAGGAGCAATCGCGGAGCTTTTGGCAAAACATAATCCGGTTCCTATGGAATTTGTTGGATTGCAAAATGTCTTTGCGGAATCCGGCTCATCTTCCGAACTTTTGGAAAAGTATGGGATGACCGCGAAGCATATTAAGGCGGCAGTAAAAAAGGTTTTGAGAAGGAAGTAGGGCTATAAGGCGCAAAAAAGAAGAAAGATCGCCCCCAGGTTCTCCATTGGGCGGTTTTTTTGTATACTTAATCCAATGTTCGATATCTTAACCATTGGCACGGCGACCCGGGACGTTTTCGTTAAAAGCGACGCTTTTAAGGTTTTGCGGGACCCGGAGCATTTGGAAAAACTCGGATTCAAGACTGGCGAAGCGGAATGTTTCGCTTTGGGCGGGAAAATAGAAGTTGGGGAACCTGTTGTCGCTTGTGGGGGAGGCGCGGCCAATGCCGCGGTCACTTTTGCGAGACAGGGATATAAGACCGGAGCGCTTGTGAAGATTGGCGAAGATGACGCGGGCGAGGCGATACTTTCGGAGTTTAAAAAGGAAAAAATAACCGCGGTTCCTCTTTTTTCCGCCGACAAAGGAACCGCTTTTTCGGTGGTGCTTTTAACCGCGGGGGGGGAGAGAACAATTTTAAATTATCGCGGAGCTTCGGAGGAGGTTTCAAAGCAGGAAGTTCCATTTAAAAAATTAAAAGCGCGCTGGGCCTATATCGTTCCGGGAAGGATTCCTTTTTCTGTTATCTCGCTCCTCGTCGCTCACCTAAAAAGCCAAGGGGCCAGGATAGCGATGAATCCTTCGAGGTATTATATCGAGCTCGGGGCGAAACAACTGAAGCCGATTCTTAGTCGATTGGATGTGGTCATTATGAACAGGGAGGAGGCCTCGTATCTCACCGGGGTGAAATACGAAGACGAGAAAAAAATATTCCGTAAATTAGACGAACTTGTGGATGGAGTAGCGGTCATGACCGATGGCAGGAGGGGAGTTCTTGTTTCTGACGGAGAAAATATATTTTCCGCCGGAATCTATAAAGAAAAAAAGATGGCGGATAGGACCGGGGCCGGAGACGCTTTCGGAAGCGGGTTTATCGCCGGTCTTATGAAGGCTAAATCCGAAACCAAAAATGGAGTGGCCTCTTTCTCCGCGGAAACTATTGAGCGCGCGATTAGGCTCGCGTCCGCGAATGCCACTTCCAAGGTGGAATCGTTTGGAGCTCAGGATGGACTTTTAAAGAGGGGGGAGTTTGAAGGTCAATCCAGGTGGCGTTCTCTTAAAATCACTAAAACATCTCTTTAGAATGGATAAATCTATCGAAAAAGTCGCAAGAATGCTTCGGGTCGACAAACACACTATCGAGAAAACGATAGCGCATCTCGAGGAGATAACCGGCAAGAAAAACGTACTAGAGGACATTCTCGCGGAAAATGAAAAATTAATTGAAGACAGGATGCTCGCGCTCGGAGTACGGCGCGACGCCTCGGCCAAAGAGGTCTACGACGCGCTCATCTCGAAGATTGAGTCGGACGACTTCAAAATATTTAACGCCCTGGGGAGCCCAAGCTGTAAAAGCATCGACGATTGTCACAATATCGGCCAGATCGCCAGGAAGGTTGTTGACCCTCCCACGGGATTGTTTTTAAGGGTGGATAAGGCCAAGGAGCTTGTAATAGCCGAACCGCCGCAAAAAGTAATAGATTTTTTGGGTTATAAATCCGCCGCGGAAATGGTGGAAAAAGAAAACATTTTTGAAATATTCGCGGCTTTGCGATTCTTAGAGGGGAGCGAATGGTTGAACGCGGTTTTCTTCAAGCAGTACGAAAAACTGACCGCGAAAGATTTCGAAGAGCGTGATATCCAGGTTATTGCTTTGAGCTCAAAATGGGACGCGGTTGCCCAGGAATTTGTGCGCAAGAAAAAGCACAACATCAGCCACCTGAAAGAGCTGGGAATTATTTTTATTATCCCCGCGCTTTTGGGAATTTCCGGAGAAATTCTGCGTATGTTCATGCTCATCATGCACTATCTTTACGAGATTCCTTATTATTCTTCCATAATAAAAGAGATATCCCAGTATGAAACGGAATTCCCTCGGGCCCTTACTTCGCTGTTGCGCGGAGATGTTTCCGAGGAGAGATTTAGCGAGGTCGCCGCGAAATCCCATTGGCTTGTTATTCAACGGTATCTAGCCAAGGAGGACTTGAACGATTGGCGTCTTTTTGTTCCACACATTAATCCGGAAGCCATACATTGGAGGAAGGCGGAAGAGAGCATATATAAGGTAGGGGACTTGATGGACGGGTTTTCCAAAGATCTTATGTTTTGGAGCGGTCTCTCTTGGGTCGGCGATTATTTTAAAGATGAGAGCGGCGTGGATGTGCTTGTAAGCTTTAACCTGGTGGATACCGTAATGTCCTTGGTAAAGCAAAAAGAGATGACCAAATATCTTTATCATCAGGAGGAGGCGTTCTGGAACAAGATATTCACTTCTTTCTTTGATCGAAAGATGATCGAAGAGTATTCGCGAAAATATTTGTTGCAGGGATACTTTGAGGTGTAGGAAATAGAATTTAGAACGTAGAATCTAGAATATAGAAGAAATTAAAAACAAAACGAATGAGGACACTAAAAGAAGTTTTGAAAGATGCAGAAGTCAACCACGTGGCTGTTGGGCATTTTAATATTTCGGATATCGCCGGGTTTAACGCGGTAGCCGAAGCGGCGGAGGAATTAAAACTTCCGGTAATTATCGGAGTTTCCGAAGGAGAGCGGGAGTTCGTCGGTGTTTACGAAGCCGCCGCGCTGGTGCGGGTAGTGCGGGAGAGGAAGGGGATAGAAATATTTTTGAACGCCGACCATACGCATTCGCTCGCGCGGATAGAAGAAGCGGCTAAGGCCGGTTTTGACGCGGTTTTGTTTGATGGTTCAAAACTTTCCATAGAAGAGAATATCGCGCAAACAAAAAAAGCGGTGGAATTGGCCCATTCCATAAGCCCCGATATTTTTGTGGAAGGGGAAATAGGATACATCGGAGGTTCTTCGGCAATCTTAAAAGAGACCCCGGAAGGCGCGGCGCTTTCGCCTGAAGCGTTTACAAAACCCGAGGAGGCGGAAAGATTTGTGAATGAGACCGGTGTCGACGCGCTGGCTCCAGCGGTTGGCAATATGCACGGCCTTTTGGAATCTATGGTAAAGGGCGAAGTTAAAAAAAGGCTGGATATCGAACTTATCAAAAAAATAAAAGAGTCCGGCAAATGTTTCCTGGTTCAGCATGGCGGGAGCGGGACCGCGGACGAGGATTTTATCGCGGGCATTAAAGCCGGGATAAATATAGTGCATGTAAATACCGAGCTGCGTCTTGCTTGGAGAAGGGGGGTAGAGGAGGGGCTTAGGGAGGCGCCGGACGAGGTCGCGCCCTACAAAATACTTCCGGACGCGGTAGAAGACATAAAAGAAGTGGTGAAGGCCAGACTTAAGCTCTTTGCCGGACTCTAAGCTTGCCAATTTGGCCATGAGTTGCTACCATTACCCCCATGGAATTAGCAGTACAAACACGCGAAAACTTGGGTAAAAAAATGAATGCTTTGCGAAAAAGCGGACTTATTCCGGCCGAATTTTATGGCCATGGAATGAAGAACGAGCATTTGGCCGTCAAAGCCGACGAATTTAGAAAAGTTTTTAAGGAGGCCGGAGAAAGCACCGTTGTGAATCTTTCGCTCGGCGATAGAAAGATTCCGGCTATCATTTATGAAGTTAAGGAGGATCCGATTCTGGGAGAAATAATGCACATCGATTTTTACGGGGTGCGCATGGATGAAAAGATAACCGCGAAAGTTCCGGTTATTTATAATGGCGAAGCTCCGGCGATAAAAGAAAAAGGAGGCGTTTTGAATGAAACTGTGCACGAGGTTGAAGTCGAGGCTCTTCCGGGAGACCTGCCACATTCTTTTGAGATAGACATAACCTCCCTTAAAGAGATTGGCGATAGTTTATATGTAAAAGATTTGAAGGTTCCGAAAGGCGTAGAAATACTTTTGGACGGCGAATTGCCGCTTATCGGCATAGCGGCTCCGAGAGTAGAAGAGGTCGCCCCAGTCGCCCCAGTTGATCTTACCGAAGTAAAAGTTGAATCCGAGGAAAAGAAAGCCGAACGCGATGCCGAGAAGGCCGTAGAAGAGAAGGAATAACGAATATAGGGCCCGGATAGTCCATGGACTATCCGGGTTTTTCGTAGTCCGCGTAGCCTAAGCGGAGGAATTGCGTTATCCTTAATAGGGAATAGGGAGGGTTAAACTCTCGGTTTTTTGAACCATTTCATGAATACAAGAAATAAACCAAAGATATTATCCGATATATTGCCTTCAAGGGGGAGTGTCTTTTCTCTCATCCCGCGGAGGGTCAATTTGAGCTTCACAAAGGAGCGAAAAAAGTTTCCGTTTTTGGAAATTATAAAGGCAGGGGTCGTTTTAGCGATTGCTTTCGCGCTTATTCTTGGGAAAACAGCCGCTCCAACGTCAGAGACTCTCGCGGCAACCGCCGCTTCCGAAGCCGAACGCGCGGCGCTTGAGGCCCAGCTTAAAGACCTTGAGTCGCAGATCGGGGTTTATCAACAGCAAGTTTCCGCTTATCAGAAGCAGGGGTCTTCGCTAAAAGGGGAAATCGCAAAGCTGAATGCGAAGATTGCCCAGGCCAATTTGGAAATCAAGGCAAGCGAGAATCGGCTGAAGCAGCTCAATATACAGATGGAGGATAATCAGGCAAAGATAACGCAGATTGAAGGAAATATAGATGTTCAAAAAAGGAACCTCTCAGAAATCTTGCGCAATATTTATCAAAATGGCCAGATAAACGTCGTTTCGGTTTTTTTGAACAGCCAAAATTTTTCTGATTTTTTTAATAATATTAACAACCTTACTTCGCTTCAAGATAACTTGCGCATCACCATAAATCAGATAGCGGATCTCAAAACCAACCTGGAAGACGAGCAGGAGCTTTTAGGCATTGCGAAGTCAGACGCGCAAACCTTGAAGGTCTATAAGGAGCAACAAAAAGAGGAGACCGATAAAACTAAAGCGACAAAGAACGAGCTTTTGGAAATAACCAAGGGTCAGGAATCCAAATACCAAGATCTCTTGAAGAAGACAAAGGAAACCGCCGCAGAGATAAGAAGCAGAATCTTCCAACTTTTGGGCGGGGGA
The DNA here is from genome assembly GCA_964530925.1 of uncultured Candidatus Saccharibacteria bacterium. Lineage (GTDB taxonomy): Bacteria > Patescibacteriota > Minisyncoccia > UBA6257 > 2-01-FULL-56-20 > LiPW-15. Next base: position 702 of record CAZHBZ010000002.1, on the reverse strand, counting down.
GAAATGAGCTTCGGCGACGCTTACAAGCTCGCGAAAATGGCTGGAGACGCGACCGGAGTCAGGCCCGCATTTATTTTGGCAATATTGGATCGGGAATCCGCCCTGGGCCAGAATGTCGGCAGATGTACCTATAAGACCGCGCCAATGAACGCGAAGCAGATAAAGCGACCCGATGGAAGCTATAAGAGCGAGGTGGATTATTTTCTGGAGATAACTAAGGCCTTAGGGTTCGAAAATCCGGAGAGCGTTTCTGTTTCTTGCCATAACGCCGACGGCGCGTATGGGGGCGCGATGGGGCCGGCGCAATTTATGCCTTCCACTTGGGCGGGATATGCCGCTCAAATTTCCGCGGTGACCGGGAAAAGCGCGGTTAGCCCCTGGAGCAATGCGGATGCTTTTGTGGCGGCGGGACTTTACCTTAAAGATGCCGGGGCGGCTACAAGCGAGAGAACTGCGGCGGCGAAATATTATTGCGGCGGACGGTGGAACCGATATGTTTGCACCAATGTCTATGCGAAAAAAGTTATTGACCAGGCAAATATCTTCGAAGATGATATCGCGACGTTAAACCAGTAAATGCAGAATGTAGAATCTAGAATGTGGAATGTAGTATCTAACGGATGAAGAATATCTTTCACAATAGGCAATCATTCACGTTAATAGAATTGCTCGTAGTTCTGGCGATTGTCGCTATCTTAAGCG
>CAZHBZ010000001.1:70108-83530 GCA_964530925.1 uncultured Candidatus Saccharibacteria bacterium | reverse complement strand
AAGGGATTTATCTTTGCGGTGGCGGAGCTCTTCTTCGGGGCTTGGATGAACTTATCGAAAAAGAGACGCAGGTTGAGACCCATATTGTGGATGAGCCTCTAACCTGCTTGGCTCGAGGTCTGGGCATGATGGTTGATAACTTCGAGCGCTACGGGGAATTATTGGATAATCCTCTGAAGCCCCTGAATATAACGCTTTCATAGGGAGGTTGTGGATTTTTCCGTGGTTTGGCGATTGATTAGAAACTTCTTGAAATGGGACTTGTCCCGCTAATAAATTTATCAGATGCCATTTTATCAAACAGAATATTCAGTCGACATAATTTATTAATGGGATGACCGGAGAAAAGATTATACTTTTGAGTTTGACGCTCGTGTTTGCCGGTCTATTGTTTTTGCCGACCTCAGTTTTCCAAGGAGTCGCGCATGTGCTGAACTTCGGCTTCAGAAATATTCAAAATATAACGGCGGAAAATGTTTCCGTCTTTCAAATATCGGCGCGTCCTTACGCGGAAAAAGATATGTTGGTCGCGGATGTTTACTCCAGATATCCTTTTAATTTTAAAAATGAACTTTTGGCTGACGCGGGGACGAAGGACGGTGTCAAAAATGGCGGCGCGGCTATCTTTGAAGGAATGTTGGTTGGCAAGATAATCGAAGTCAAAGACGAGACGACTATTATTCAAACCGTTTTCGATCCTGGGTTCAGCCTTCCGGTCAGGATAGGTAAAAGCAAAACCGACGCGCTTTTGGTTGGGGGGGTGGAGCCGAAGCTTACTATGATTCCTAAAAACGCGGATATTACTCCGGGGGATTTGGTTTATTCCGCGTCAGCGGATTTCGAATATGGGCTACTTCTCGGGACCGCCGGTACGCCAGCTATATCCGGAACAAATGTTTTCTCCGAAGCCCCTCTTATTCTTGGCTATAATCCTTCGGACATCCGCTATCTTTCTCTCAAGACAAAATGATACATGCGAACTCCGCTTACAAAAGTTTTTTTGGCAATCCTGGTTCTACTTCTCGCGTTGGCTGTTGAACTAAGATTTTTAGCCTCGCTTGGCTGGGCCTTTGATTTTTTCCTGTTGGCCATAATCATTCCGGCTTTTTTTCTGGATACAATCGAACTCATTTTTTTTGGAGTTTTTACGGCATTTCTCTCCAGATTAATTTATCCATTTGGTTCAGGTGAAATGCTTGCCTTGCTGGCTATTCCATTCGCTGTCTTTATTCTAAAAAAAGTTCTTCTTTGGCAATCCTGGTTTGAGCCGTTATTAGCCGCGATATTTGGAATTTTAGGTTTTTACGCGCTAGTTAGGGCTCCCATGTTCGCGAACGGAATCGGTTTTTTCGCTGCGAATATCGTCGTTTCTTTCGCTTTCGCCTGGGGGCTTTACGGGTTTTTCGGTAAGCTTAATAACGATGGAAGATAAGGATTACAATATTGTTGCTTTTGAAGAGTCGTTGAGCGACGATTGGTCGCGCGATCTTGGGGTAAGAGAGGTGCCCCTAAAAAGTCGTCCGCTTTTGTTGTTGGGCTTGGTTATTTTTTTGATAGGGGCTGTGCTTGGGGGGCGGTTATTATTTTTGGGCGTTGGGATGGGGCAGGCTTACGCAAAAAGGGCGGATATAAATTTAAACCGCGTGGACAGGACTCCGGCGCCGCGCGGAGAGATACTGAGCAGAGAAGGAATCGCTCTCGCCGACAACAAAGCCGTTTTCTCCGCAAAACTGGATGTTAAAGAATTCCTGTACGAACCCGAAAGACAAGCGCAGATTCTTTCCGCTGTCGAAAAATCCCTCGGTCTTAAGCCGGAGGATGTCTGGCGCATGGTGAACGAAAAGAACACAGATTTAGATTTGCGGGTAGAGCCGGTAATTCTCGCCGAGGACCTTTCGCAAAGCGAACTTTTGGACCTTAAAAGCGCGAAGATTCCGGCGGTTATGATCGAGGAAAGTTATAAGCGTTTTTATCCAGAGGGCGAATCACTTTCGTCTATCTTGGGATATGTCGGTTTGGTTACCGGAAAAGATTTGGAGGAAAATCCGAAACTAACCGGGGAAGATTATGTTGGCAAGGCGGGGCTCGAAGCGTTTTATGACGAAAAACTTTTGGGCGTTCCCGGGATAGTTACAGAACTTAGGAATGCCAAAGGGGAGGTAATCGGTCCCGGGAAAAGCACCGAGGCCAAGATCGGGGAGCCGCTCAAAACAACTATCGATTTAGAATTTCAGAAATACTTTTTTAACCGCATGAAAAGCGGGCTCAGAAGTCTTGGCCGTACAACCGGCGTGGGATTGGCTTTCAATCCCAAAACCGGGGAAGTCCTTTCAATGGTTAACTTGCCCTCGTTCGATAATAATGTTTTCCACGAAAGCGGCAAAAGCGCCGAGAGGATAGAGCTCCTGACATCTTCTCTTCGTCCGCTTTTCAATCGGGCTGTTAGCGGCGCATATTCTCCTGGGTCGACAATCAAGCCGCTTGTCGGAGTCGCAGCCTTGGCTGAAGGCGTGGTCGATCCTCAAAAGTCGGTTTTTTCTCCGGGTTATCTGGATGTTCCTAATCCTTACGATCCCGATAAGCCAACTAGGTTCTTGGATTGGCGCTATCAAGGTTCTATAAATCTTTATTCCGCTATAGCGCAGTCTTCAAACGTTTATTTCTACGCAGTGGGCGGAGGAGCATTTGATATTAAGGGCCTGGGGATTTCAAGGCTTCGGGACTGGTGGGCCGAGTTTGGATTGGGGAGCAAGACCGGGATAGATTTGCCGGGAGAGGCGGCTGGATTTTTGCCGAGCGCGGATTGGAAAGAAAGTTCTGGGCGTGGCCCATGGCTTTTGGGCGACACCTATCACACCTCGATAGGCCAGGGTGATTTACAGACTACCCCAGTGCAACTCCTCGATTATATAGCCGGTATCGCTAACGATGGAAAAATTATGACTCCCACCTTGAATTTCGCCGAGATTGGAAAATTACGTATTGACTTGAGTCCGCTTTTGCCCGAGATAACAGAAGTTCAAAAGGGAATGCGCGCGACCGTAACTTCGGTTATGGGGACAGCCCATCTTTTGAATGATTTGCCGGTTAAAGTCGCGGCCAAGACCGGTTCGGCTCAGATTCAAAATAACGCTTCCGAGAACGCATTTTTTGTCGGCTATGCGCCATATGATGATCCGGAAATAGCTATTTTGGTGCTTATTGAACACGCGAAAGAGGGGAGTTTGAATGCTGTGCCTATCGCGAAGGATGTTTTCGCGTGGTATTATGAGAACAGATTAAAAAAGTAAGTCGTGAGTGGTTGGTAGCGAGTAGTGAATACATGAAATGAAATACGATAAACTGGTGCGTGATAATATCCCAGAAATAATTCGGCAGAAGGGCGTTGAACCGGTAATTCATGCCGCGAGCGAAGAGGAGTATTGGTCAAAACTTAAAGAGAAGCTTTCCGAAGAAGTGGCCGAGTTTCAAGAAGCTGAAACCCAAGAAGAAATGGCCGACGTCCTCGAGGTCATTGACGCCATAATGGACTTTAAGGGTTTTAAAAAGGACGAAGTCGAAGCGATCAAGTCCAAGAAAGCCGAAGAAAGAGGAGGATTTAAAAAAAGGATAATTTTAGACGAATCCTAGCTTTATCTACTTATTCACTAACTATACTATCTACTGGTATGAGCGAACTCCGACAAGATTTAGTTTCCGGCGATTGGATAATTTTGGCGAGCGATCGCGCTAAGCGGCCGCACGATTGGAAGAAGAAGTCCAAACGTTCAAGGACGCCAAAGAATAAGTGTCCCTTTGAAGACTTGGTAAAATCCGGCAATGAGCCGATAGAGCTTTTTCCGCCGGGCGATGATTGGAAAATCGCCGTTACGCCGAATAAATATCCGGCGCTTACGCCGAATATGGCGGGTCCTTCGGAGCGCCGCCAAGGACCTTATTCCACAATTGACGGAATCGGGCATCACGAACTTATTATTACCCGCGATCACGAAAAGAATATCCCGAAGATGAGTCTCGCGGAGGCAACGGAATTATTTCGAGTTTTTAAACACCGCTTGAATGTGCTATCCCAAGACCCGCATAGCAACTACTCTTCGCTTTGGCACGCCTGGGGTCAATCGGCCGGAGCCTCAATCTATCATCCTCACTATCAAATATTGACCCTACCTATAGTTCCACCGGATATCCGGCGATCCCTCTCAGGTTCTGTGCGCTACGCGCGCGAACATAAAAAATGCGTTCATTGCGTGATGCTTGAGTATGAGAAGAGACATAAGACAAGAATAATTTATGAAAATTCCGAGGCTATCGCTATCGCTCCGTTTGTTTCCAAGCAGCCTTTTGAGGTGAGGATTTTCCCAAAGAAACATTTCTCTCATTTTGAAAAAACCACGGATAAAATACTTTGCGGAACGGTAGAGGCTCTGGCTTTTACTCTTCGAAAGATAAGCGAAAAACTTGGCGACCCGGATTACAATTTCTTCCTTCACACCGCGCCATTTCGGGATGCGAGCGAATATGGGATGTACCATTGGCACATGGAAGTTATTCCGAAGATGTCGCTTTTGGGCGGTTTTGAGTGGAGCACGGGAATAGATATAAATACCATCGATCCGGATAATGCCGCGAAGATGTTGAGAAGCGCTAAAAAGAAATGAGCATTTTGGAACTTGCCCGAAAACATCGTCTCATAAGCGGAATCTTCGCCGCGAGTTTTTTCCTTACGACCTATTCCACGATTTGGGCCTATGTCGCCCTTCATTCTTCTTCTCAGCAGCTTATTTTGCACTTTAGCGAATATGGCGGAATCACCAAAACGGGGGATGTCGCCCAGCTTGTGTTTCTCGGCGCTTCAGGGTGCGTATTGGTTCTGGTTAACTTTTTCTTAGCGAACTTATTGGAGGACAGGGAGCGCTTTTTGGGCCGTCTTTTGACCGGAGCTACCCTTTTTGCGGCCATATTGATTTTTATAGCGGTATCGGCTATTATTAGTGTCAACTGAGATAGCGAGCCGACTACCAACTATAAACTACCAACTACACACTAATTATGGCCAATTTTGCAGTTATTGAAACCGGCGGGAAACAATATAAGGTAGCCCCTGGAGAAAAAGTAAAAGTTGAGAAGTTGGACGCCAAAGAAGGCGATTCCTTTAAGTTTGATAAGGTTCTTTTGACCGCCGATGGCGACAAGGTTGAGATTGGAACTCCTAACGTGAACGGCGCGGTCGTGGAGGCAAAGGTTTTGAAGCAAGGCCGGGCCGATAAGGTTCTCGTTTTCAAATATCACTCGAAGACCAGGTATAGGAAAAGGAAGGGTCATAGGCAGATGTTTACGGAACTAGAGATAGTCAAAATATAAATGGTCCCGCCGAGAGGCGGGATGCTCGGTTTTTCATCCAATCGTTTTGCTCTCGGGAAAAATCGGCAAAATTGTAAAAATATAAAAATTAGTCCGATACAAAAACTCCCGTAATCCACGGGAGTTTTTGTAATTCAAAATTTTTGAATAAAAAGAGGCGCCCTTGCGGGCGCCGATTGAGGCTCTGCTTCCTCTTGGCTCTCCATTGCTTTAAGCGCAACGGGGACAAAGCTTTTTACCTTTTTTTACACCCCCGGATTTTGGGGCAACTCCGATTTTATTCGGAGAAAAGAGAAAAAGAATTCGATGATTCTACTTTCGAACAGAACGGGCTTCCGGCCCGTCTCCCTTTCAAGGGGAGCGACATTCTTTTCAGAATGCTTCGTCCGTCCGCCGACTGCCGGGAAATCAACCCGGCTTACCGAATGACCCGCTAGACTTCGCGCACTTTCGATTGCTAGTCTTGCTTGACGGCCATTCAGTTGTCGGTTGGTTCACACCACCCTTTCCCGCGCCCGCCCCGTCGATTGGGTCAGAACGCGATCGTTTGAGAGGGGAGCCGCCCCTCTCCGGCGGGCGAGGACATCAGTGTTTCATGATGTGCCCGCGTGGGGTGGGGCGAAGAAGCTAGTGCTTCTTGCCCTTGCCGTGGTTCACGACCGGGCCGCCGCGCGTCCCGCTCGCCTTGGCGAGCATGGTCGCGGCGTGGTCCTGGGAGCTCCTGGCCCGCTTCCGGGCCTGGCGCTCCAGGTTGTGGCGGTGGCGGGCCTCGCGGCCCTCCGCCACCATCCTGAGGCGCTTCTGCGCCTCCTCGGCCCTGGCGGCGGCTTCCGCCTTGCGGCGGGCGGCGTTCGCCTTGGCCATGGAGTCGATCTGCTCGGCCAGGACCTCCCTGGCCGCGGCGATCTTCGCCTTCCAGGCGAGGCTGTCGCCCAGCCGCTTGGCGACCAGGCCGATGGCCTCGCGAACCTGCTCGATCGAGAGGTTCGCGGGGAAGACCCGCGTCTCCGCCACGTGACCGACGAGGGCGCAGGCGTCGACGAGGTTGACCGTGATCGTCTCGATGGTGTTGGCGAGGATGGCGTTCGTGCTCATCTCTTTCTCCTTCTTTCTTTCACTTCGTTTTTATTCAGTTCCGGAATGAAGCGGGGATAAATTTAATATATTAAAGAACTCCCCGCTTTACTCCGGAACCAAATCGTTTAAAAGAACTCAATCTTGCCAGGATATTATAGCATGGCCAAAAGGAAATGTCAATAGTGGCCAAAAAGCCCTAAAAATAAGGCTTTTTAGTCTTCCGAAAGCCGGAAATATATAAATGATGGATTCCGGGTCGAGCTCGGAATAGCAAAGTTGTCCACTATTTGCTGCTAACGACTCACGACCAACTAATTACCGTATATAGAATTTCAGCGCGCCTTCGGGAATTGAGTTTTCATCCTTCGGCAAAACATAATAAATGTTTTTCTTGGCCTGGCCTTCGGCGGTGAAAGTATCGGTTATAAACATTACGGTTTGCGAAGGCATCGGAATCCCGCGCACGTCCACTCCGCCGGCTTCGATTACGACATACTTTGGAGTTTCCCGGGGTAATGCCAATAATTCTTTTCCAAGCCTAACTTGGTCGGCGGTAAAAGCTCCCTGGGTGTTAGGATTTTTACCCCAGAGAATAAAATAGGTGGTTGACGCTTCGAGGGTTAAAAGCGCGAAAAGAATTATTCCGCATATTTGAATGGTTTTTACGAGCCGGTTGCCGTTTCGAGAGATACGGGAGAGGTGAAGTATTTTTTCGTAGAACCAGCTGGCGCCCCAGCCCGCCAAAAGCATTACGATTGGAAGAAAAAGGATGGAGCGCAAGGCGTGAGGCAATCCTTCATTTGAGGTTATAACCGGAAGAGCCGCCAAAAGCGCCCATGCGAGAGTCAGCGTCGCCGGTAGCGCGTAGCCCTTATCTTCCTCGTGAGCGAATTTTTTCCATACCGCTCGGATCATTAACAACGTCCCTATCCACAAAAGTATTCCTACCGGCCAAAATACTTCCGGCCGACCGGCGAAATTGTGCCTCCAGTTCCAGTCGCCGACGAAATTGAACATTCCGGCTGTTTTTAAAATATTAAGCGAAAGATCTTTAAGCGGGGTTTCGGAGTTCATAACCGAAACTTGCGTGGTGCGGCCCATAAAATCCGCGGGGTTTTGAAGATAATAAAGACCGATCGGAGCGGCTACCAAGAACGTCACGGCGACAAAAACCGCGGCGCATTTCCAAAATCCTTTGCGCTTGCCGAAGAATGGGATGAAGGCGAAGAAAAGGAGCGGCATTATTCGGAAAGCGATATACGAATAAAATCCTAATCCGAAAAATAATCCGGCTAGACCAGCGAACAGAAGAGCTTGAAAACTTTTTTCGCCGGAGTCGCGGCGGATTGCGCGCAAGAAAAAATATAATGCCCAAACCAGGAAGAACGGCGCCATAATGGCTCGGAAGCCGATACGAGAAAAATTTATATGCCAAAAACTGGTAGCCAAAAAGAATGCGGCCAAAAGCCCCACCCGTTTTGAGAAGAACTCTTTTCCCAGAAAATAAAGGCCAAGAACGGTAAATATCCCAAATATCGCGCTCGGGAACCTAAGGGCCCAAGGCCTGCCCTCTGAAATTTGAGCAGAGGAAGTCCCGGAAGGAGAAACGGTTTCCCAGATTTTCAGGGAAAGCGCTTGGATATTTATAAAAAGGCCCTCGCGGCCATTGTTTTCGGGGTAAAACACCTTTCCGCCAAATAAAGGAGATGAACCGCTATTTAAAGTTTCTAGGGCATTGTTGCCATTCATGGCTTCATCCGGATATAAGCCGGGGGGAAGCTCCGTTAAATGGTAGAGGCGGAGTCCGCCTGCTATAATTAAGATAAGAACAAGAAGCCACAGGCTTTTTGATTTACTCATATAAACATTCTAACAAAAAGAACAATGGAAAATAAAAATTTAGAGAAATTTATTTCCGCGGCGGATGAAGGTCGGCTTGTTGAGGCGGCGAAGCTCCATGCCGAAGCCGAGGAGGGAAAAGAAATGAAGGGCGAGGATTTAATAAAGAAGGCGATACAATCGGTCGCGCAAACATCCCCGATTCCACGGGGTGTAAATTCGGACGCCACGCAAAATCCTTTAACCGCGTATACCGCCGAAGAGTCGGAAGAGATTAAGCAAAAAATAGAAAACCTGCTTCAGATAGCGGCGAGCGCCGGTTTGGTTAAGGCCGCAGAGGAAGCGAGGCGCTCTTCGCCATTTATTTTGGATGCTTTTCATGATGCGTTAGCCGCAAAGGTTTATCCATATTTGAAGGAAAAAGGACTAATCAAATAATGTTCACCGCTGTTTTTGCATTCTTGGTAGCCGCGATACTTTTTGGAGTGTTGTTTTTTGTTGTCCGTTCCATTCATCGCAAACGGACCATGAAAGATTCTATGGAATATTCCTTGTTCCTGGTGCGTTTACCAAAGAGCCAAAGACAGGAAGGCCAGGATCCGAAGGCGGAGATAAATAAATTTGAAGAATTTTTGAGCAGCTTCCAGGGGCTTAAAAAGCAGGTGACTTTCGAGGTTGCGGTTCCGCATATCGGAGAAGAAATATCTTTTTATATTTCCGTCCCAAATGAGTTTGTGGAAATGGCCAGGCGCCAGATCCAGGGAATTTGGACCAAGGCGAGCGTTGAAGACGTGAAGGAAGATTATAATATTTTTAATTCTACCGGCGCCGCTTCCATTGCCTATCTTGCGCAGAAAGAAAATTTTTCTTTACCGATAAAAACTTACGCGGAAATGGGAGTGGACACTGCAGCGGCTATTTTCGGAGGATTTACGAAAATGAGCGAAATCGGCGAGGGGGCGTCGCTTCAAATAGTTTTGAGGCCGGCCGGAAGCGAGACGCGCAAAATTTTGAATTCGCATCTTGCCTCGTTTAAGAAGGGCTGGACCAGGAAGCAGATATTCGCGAGCGGATTTTCTTCGGCTATAAAATCTACCACTCCGAAGGACGATAAAGAAAAAGAGCCGAAGATACTGGATGAGGAAGCTATCAAAATGCTCCAGGCAAAAACCGGGAAGCCCCTTTTTGAGGCGAACGTTCGCATTGCCGCTAGCGCCCCTATTCAAGCGTTATCTGACAATCTTTTGGGGGGTATCGCAACCGGTTTTGAGCAGTTTGCGCTGCCTCAGGGAAATCAATTTAAGCTTGTAAGGCCGAGAGATCCAGGGAACCTGATATTTAATTTTGTCTTCCGTTCCTTCGAAGAAAGCCAAAAGGTTATCTTGAATTCCGAGGAAATCGCCAGTTTTTATCATTTCCCGACTTCGGCAACGGAGACCCCTCGGATGAGTTGGCTGAAATCCAAAGAAGCTCCGCCGCCATCGGATTTGCCGGCGGAAGGAACCTTGATAGGCGAGAGCGTTTTTCGAGGCGAAAAGAAACCAATCCGCATAACCGATGAAGATCGCCGTCGGCATATTTATATAATCGGTCAAACCGGAACTGGTAAGACTGTCTTTATAAATAACTGTGTAGTTCAAGACATCACGAGGGGGAAGGGTCTCGCGATAATTGATCCGCACGGAGATTTGGCCGAAGCAGCTCTCGCCAATGTCCCCCCCGAAAGAATGAAAGACGTTATTTATTTCAACCCGGCGGATCTCGCGAGGCCTCTTGGCTTAAATATGCTTGAGTATAATTTCGATCGCCCGGAAGAAAAGACTTTTATCGTGAACGAGATGCAGAGCATCTTCAATAAGCTCTTCAGTCAGGAAACGATGGGTCCGATGTTCGAGCAATATATGAGGAACGCGTTGCTTCTTCTTATGGAAGATATGGTAAACGAACCGGCAACGCTCATTGAAGTTCCGCGCGTTTTTACCGATCCCGAATTTAGAAAGCGAAAACTAGCGCGAATAAAAAACCCGACGGTAATAGACTTTTGGGAGAAAGAGGCCGCGAAGGCCGGAGGCGACGCCTCGCTTGCGAATATGACGCCATATATAACCTCCAAATTCAATAACTTTATCTCCAACGATTATATGCGTCCGATTATCGGACAGGCCAAGTCCTCTTTCAATTTCCGGGAGGTAATGGATTCTGGAAAGATTCTCCTTATTAATTTATCCAAAGGTAAGATAGGCGACATAAACGCCAACCTCTTGGGCATGGTTATAACCGGAAAACTTTTAATGGCTGCGCTTTCGCGCGTCGACATCGCCGATCAGAACGCGCGGAAAGATTTCAACCTTTATATCGATGAATTCCAGAATTTCACGACCGACAGCATTTCCACGATACTTTCCGAAGCGCGCAAATATCGCTTAAACCTCGCGATTGCGCACCAATTTATCGCCCAGCTGACCGAAAAGATAAGAGATTCAGTTTTCGGCAATGTTGGCGCGCAGATAGTTTTCCGTGTGGGTGTGCAAGACGCGGAATTTTTGGTAAAGCAGTTCGAGCCTGTTTTTGACGTTAATGACCTTATTAATATTCCGAATTTGAACGCGCACGCAAAAATTCTTATCAATGGCCATCCGGCAAGCCCGTTCAATATCAAAGAAGGATTCCCGCCGAAAGGAAGCCTGGAGGCAACCGAAAAGCTTAAAGAGTTCTCTCGGCTCCAATATGGGATGGAGCGCAATCTGGTGGAGGAGGAAATATATAAACGGCTACGCGCATGATGAAATTTATCGAGAAGACCCCAAAAGAAAAATTGAGAGGCGTTGCGCTTTTGCGCTTGGATTTTAACAGCGAGGAAAACTGGCGGATGATGGCCGCAATTCCAACCATACGCTATCTTCTGCGTTCGGCGAGGGTTTTGGTAATCATGAGCCACAAAGGGAGGCCTACTGGATTTAAAAAGAACTTAAGCCTAAAGAAGGATGCGGAAAATCTTTCAAAACTTCTACATCGCAAGATTACTTTCATTCCTCGTTTTGATTTTGAGCTAATAAAAAATGATATAAATAAGGCTTCAGACGGCTCTATTTTTCTTCTGGAAAATTTAAGGTTTTTGCCAGGGGAGGGAAAAAACTCCGCGGAATTCGGAAAAAAACTCGCGTCTTTGGGCGATTATTATGTGAACGAGGCGTTCGCGGTGTCCCACAGAGCTCACGCTTCCGTTTCGGCGATAACCCGATATCTGCCAAGTTATGCCGGGTTAGGCTTTGCCCGCGAGGCGCTTGTGCTTTGTAAGGTGATGAACGCGCCAAAAAAACCGCTCGTCGTGGTTTTGGGCGGAGGGAAAGCGGGGGATAAGCTTGGAGTTTTAAAATTTTTAAAAACCCGAGCGGATAAATTTCTGCTAGGCGGAGCTCCGGCGAATACGCTCTCTATGCTCGATGGGGTCAGGGTGGGGAGGTCGTTAGTGGAGGGCGATAAGAAAAGGCTCGGGGCGCTCAGGGCAATTCTCGCGTATAGGAATTTGGTGCTGCCGATAGACTTCAGGAGAAGCGGCAATTCTATTTTCGATATCGGACCGCATACGGAAGAAATTTTCATGGAAGAAATAAGGAAGGCAAGAACCCTTATTTGGAACGGGCCGGTTGGATATTTCGAGAACAAGCTTTTCGCTAACGGGTCTTTGGCCATCGCTCGAGCGGTTAAAAAGAACAAAAGATTATTTTCCATAGTCGGCGGAGGGGAAACCGTGGCATTTCTTAAAAAATACAAGATGACCGGAGCGTTCAGCTTTGTTTCTACCGGGGGCGGAGCAATGTTGGATTTTTTAGCCGGAAAGAAATTACCGGGAATAACAGCTTTAGAAAAAAATGGCAAGAATGATAGAAAGAAGAAATAAAATTCGCGCCCCCGAAAAAGGGATCGCGGTGTTATACCATGGCAGTTGCAATGATGGCTTTGGCGGGGCGTGGGCAGCGTGGAAAAAATTCGGCAATAGGGCCGATTATATCGCCATGTATCGCGACAAGTCGGCGCCGGATTTAAGAGGTAAAATAGTTTATTTTATCGATTACACTTTGACGAGGAAGGAAACCGAACGATTTATCGACCAAAACAAGCGGGTGACCTGTATAGACCATCATATTTCCGCGAAAGAAACGGCGATGATAACCGAGGCCCCGAGTTTTTCGTTAGACCATTCCGGGGCCACGCTTTCTTGGAATTATTTTCATCCGGGGAAAAGAATACCTTTGCTTCTCCGGTATATCGAGGACCGCGATCTTTGGCGCTGGAAAATGCCCAAAGCCAGGGAGATACTTTCCGGAACTAATTTTTCAAACGAAGCAGTTTGGACATTTCGGGGTTTCAGCAAACTTGTGGCAGATTTCGAGAAGCCCGCATATCGCGCGCAGTGTATAAAGGACGGGAAAATAGCGAAAAGCGTTTTTGACGGATTGATAGAAAAAATCGCAAGCCACGCGGTTCGCATACGGCTTTCCGGAGTGAAAGCTCTCGCGGTTAACGCCCCGGAAGTTTTTGCGAGTGGGGTCGGGAATTATCTAGTGGAGAAAATGGGAGCGCCTCTTGGCGTTGTTTGGCATATTGACGGCAAAGACACTCTTAGAGTTTCTTTGCGATCGGGGGGTAAGATAGATTCAGCAAAAATCGGCGAAAAATTCGGCGGAGGAGGGCATGCGCGCTCCGCCGGTTTTGTGGTTAAGAATTTTAAAAAATTGCCTTGGACATGAATCCCGTAAGAGGGCTGGGTAGTTGATCTTGAAACAAGAGGACTTGTCCCGTTAGAAAATTTAACAGATATAGAAGGGATGAATCCCGTTAGAGATTTAGGAAGTTGACCCCATGGACAAACTAATGATTTCTCAATTGAACAAAAATATTAAAAATAGTCGTTCGCTAAAATCTCTAACGGGATGAAAAAACTTAAATTTTACGCATACCTTGCTCCCGGGGAAGAGAAACAAGGGATAACCGATAGCTGGCTGGAATGCGAGCGGCACGTAAAAGGCGTGAACGGGGCGAGATATCGTTCCTTTGATTCCCGCGAGGCCGCTTCCGAATGGCTTCACTCCGGCGCGGAATATGAAAAAAAGCCGCCGAGAGTTAAGGCAAAACTTTTACCAG
>CAZHBZ010000001.1:51279-70008 GCA_964530925.1 uncultured Candidatus Saccharibacteria bacterium | reverse complement strand
TCCGGCGCGGAATATGAAAAAAAGCCGCCGAGAGTTAAGGCAAAACTTTTACCAGGCGTATATTTTGACGCGGGTACAGGCAGGGGCGAAGGCGTGGAAGTGAGTGTGACGGATGAGAAGGGGGTCAATTTGCTTCCAAAAGTTTTACCCCGGGCAAAACTCAATCGATTCGGGAAACATCTGGTGGCGCATGCTGACGCTACCAATAACTACGGCGAGCTTCTCGCCCTAAAATACGCGTTGAAATTCGCGCTAAAGGAGGAGGAAAAAAGCATTTTCGGCGATAGTAAGTTGGTTATAGACCACTGGTCCAAATATCAGATAAAGCGAAAGGAGGTTGCCCCGAAAACAGTCAAGCTCGCGGAAGAAGTCAGCGCTCTTCGCGAGGAGTTTGAAAGTGAAGGCGGAGTTGTCTCTCGTATTTCCGGCGCGGATAATCCCGCGGATTTAGGATTCCATCGTTAAAGGAAGTTGGCTGGTGAGGGGCCGGGTTTTAAATTGCCCGTTTTCGCAATATAGTTGCGTTTTTTTATAAATATAGTATAATCACATTGCTGGTAATACAGGCAATCGCTCGCTTGCCCTTCGGACAAGGACCGATAACTCTAAACTAATAACTGATAACGAAACGCTTTTTCGCTATTGGTTGTAGTCATAAGTTATTTGTTCTCGACCGGAGGTCGAGTGGGAGGAAAGTCCGGACACCTTCCGCTGTTATGGCGGAAAAAGTAGCGGCTAACGGCCGTCGTCCGCAAGGATAGAGGTGCGAGCAGTGACGCCGAAACCCGAAAGGGTGAGGCGCCCCGTCTGATGCCGTAAGGCTATCACTTTGGGGCGAATTTCATGGCAACATGAAAGTGAAACGGCAAAATCCTTACTGGGTGCAAGGGTCGTACTCTTCGACCGAAACGTCGGAGTTTGTGCCCGCTTGAGCCACAGAGCAATCTCTGGCCCAGAGAAATGATTGTCACCGATTTTGCTTCCGAGCTTGCGAGGAACATCAAAATCGAGTGCCCCGCCGAAGGCGCGGGCTTATCCCGCCATGGCGGGATGCTCGATTCCACAGCTCCTCGTAGACTCGGAGGTGAAATCGGCACAGAATCCGGCTTACGGATTGCCAGCGACTGATTTTGTTCACGAGTGAAAGCGAGTGCCTACAAAATCGAAGTCCCGATAGAATCGTCGGGGCAAGATATCAAAAACCCCCGCTGAAGGCGGGGGTTTTTGCATTCGACTACTTTTCTGCCAGTTGGGCAGAGACCCTCGGGGGCAGACCAAGGTTCCTTATCGAAACCGAGGTGTACCAGTTTCGCCAGTTCGAGTAATCGTCTTCGATCATTTTTCTGGCAAGAGTCTTCTGGAACTCGCAGTCATAGATCATATTCTCGAGTTCCGCGTCTTCCGTGTTCGAAAGAAGCTTATACTTGCGAACGTAGGAGCGGAAAGTCGCCATTTGGAATTGAAGGCAACCATATGAGTATTGGTTGTTGTGGTCCAGAATCTTAATGTGTTCCCGACCCTCAGATTCCTTGTGGATGAGCTTTTGAAGCCAGATATCCATCGCGTCAGGAGCGTTTTGCGAGGTTGTTCCCGCCGGGGACTGGCTTTGGGATACAGCGGAAGAGAGTATGGTCACGGGGCTCGTATTGGCAACGGATGCCATAAGCGCGCCAGCAACCAGATTCTTTATTAACAATATATTCATGAGTTGTGCATGGGCTGAAGAACGGGTGGTGGCGGATTGCTTCCGAAGTCCAAAGAAACAAAAAACTCGTCATACAACGAGTCTTGCCCACATAACCTGTTATTCAGTTTTGCTGGGTAAGTTTAGCATGGTGCCACGGGAAAGTCAAGCTTTTTAGGGCAAAAACATCTATAAACCCTTATTTTACAAGGGTTTATCGGGACTCAAGAAAACGCTATTTTGAGCCTAAATTCAACTTAATCCAGCATCGGACGAACTTTCTCGGTAATACCAATCTTCCGCAAAATATATAGCGAACCGGACATAATTACTGTCGCCACGGCAGCAAATTTTATGAGGTTTAGGCCTACCAGGGTGCCAATTGCGGCCGCAGTCCAGATAAGGGCGGCAGTGGTGAGCCCTCGGACATGTTCCCCGGTTTTGATGATTATCCCGGCCCCCAGGAAGCCAATGCCAACGACAATGTTGGATATCACCCTGTCAGGAATCGTATTTTTGAGTTCTTCGACCGGCACCTGCGACATAAAAGGAATCATAAGCGAAATCATGGTAAAAATTGCCGCGCCGCCCGCAACCACCATTGCAGTGCGGATTCCCGCTTCCTTACCGACCAATTCACGCTCCAATCCCATGAGGGCTCCCAAGACCATTGCTATTACCAACCTTAAAAGTAGTTGAGAAAATGTAAGCATGTGTTTATACTTTCTATTGTATCATAAGGTTCTTTTTTTGCCTTCAGTCTTTAAGAATCAGCGGTCTTTTTCCCCGGCGGCCAAAGCCGCCTGCGATCCCTGCCTGACGGCAGGCAGGTCAAGCGTTTTGACCCCCTTCGGGGACCAGGCCCAAAACGCTTCAGATGGCTTCTTAAAAACTGAAGGAGAGGTCATGTGGAAATTAAAACAATTAAAATACGCGATTCCTATAAATGCGAATACCAATTAGCGAAGTAAAAAATAGCGAGGGGAAAGAGCTGGAATTTTCCGGTTGGGTTCATGCTCGGCGCGATCACGGAAAAATTATTTTTATAGACTTGCGGGACCGTTCCGGGTTGGTCCAGGTGGTTTTCACCCCGTCCATTCCCGAAGCTAAAGACTTGCGCTTGGAATACGCGGTGAAAATCACCGGTCTTATTAAGGCCAGGCCGGCGAACATGGTTTCGGAAGGCCCGAACGGCGGATATGAGCTTGAAGCAAAAACCCTGGAAATATTAAACGCCTCCGAAGCTACTCCGATTTCCGTGGATACGGACGGAATGGAGATAGATGAGGAGGTTCGGATGAAGTATAGATATTTGGACATTCGCCGGGAGCGTCTCAAGAACAATCTTTTGGCGCGAAACAAAGTTATCAAGTTTATTCGCGACTTTTTGATTGATGAGAATGAATTTGTGGAGGTGGAGACCCCGATACTTACGAAGTCCACTCCGGAAGGAGCGCGGGACTATTTGGTGCCCTCCCGTATTTATCCTGGAAAATTTTACGCGCTTCCGCAGTCTCCTCAGCAATATAAGCAGCTTTTGATGGTCGCGGGTCTTGAAAAATATTTTCAGATTGCGAGGTGTTTTAGGGACGAAGATACCCGGGGCGACCGTCAACCGGAATTCACCCAGCTAGACCTCGAAATGAGCTTTGTGGAGCGGGAAGATGTTATCGCTTTGAACGAGGCCCTTTTGATAGAGCTTATCGAAAAACTTTATCCGGAAAAGAAAATTCAGGAGAAACCTTTCCCGCGGCTAACCTACAAAGACGCGATGGAAAAATATGGCATCGACCGGCCGGACTTAAGGACTGACAAAAACGATCCAAATCTCCTGGCTTTCTGCTGGATAATAGACTTTCCGTTTTTCGAGCGAGTTGATTCCAAAGATGGTTATATAGAAAAAATTGATGAATCCGGAAACAATAAGCTAGTAAGCGGGAAATGGACATTTACTCATAACCCGTTTTCTGCCCCAAAAAAGGAACATATGGATCGTTTGCTTAACGACTGGAACGATGATCGTGTTGTCGCGAGCATTTTAACCACCCAATACGATGTAGTGTTGAACGGTTTGGAGATCGGAGGCGGAAGCATCCGAAACCATAAACCGGACGCTCTTAAGGCCGTATTTAAAATAATGGGTTTCGAAGACGGGCGTATTGAATCAAATTTCGGACACATGCTTGAAGCGCTTTCTTTCGGCGCTCCGCCGCACGGAGGTATCGCCTGGGGCTTGGATAGGCTTGTCTCGCTTCTGCAAAACGAGCCGAACATTCGCGAAGTTATAGCTTTCCCGAAAACCGGAGACGGCCGCGACCCGATGATGGATTCTCCTTCGAGCGTAGAGCAGTCGCAGTTGGGGGAATTGAGCTTAGAAATAAAAATAAAATCCAAAGATAAATAATGAACATGACACACGAACGAACAGTGGTTTTAATCAAACCGGACGCGCTCCAGAGAGCGCTCGTGGGCGAAATAATAAAGCGTTTTGAACAGAAAGGCTTAAAAATAGTCGCGCTTAAACTTATGAAGCTTGGAGACGCGGTTCTTGATGAGCATTATAGCCACCACAAAGAAAAACCATTTTTCCCCAAGCTTAAATCATTTATGATGCAGGCCCCGATAGTCGCTATGGTTCTTGAGGGAATCGAGGCCATCTCCGTGGTCAGAATGGTTTCCGGAAAGACGCAGGGAAGGGAAGCGGATATGGGCACTATTCGCGGAGATTTTTCTATGTCTACTCAGGCCAATATTGTTCACTCTTCGGACTCCAAAGAAACCGCCGAGGCGGAGATAAAAAGATTTTTCAAGGACGAGGAGATAATCGATTATGTTCACGGGAATTTTAATTTTGTTTACGGAGAAGAGGAGAGAGAATAGTATTGACAACAGATTGCTTTTTACTTAATATCCGTTCAGTCCATTCGTAAGGAAGGAGCAGTTGATGAGCGCAGCCGCGGAGTATCTCTCCGCCACGGATTTTTTGACACGAAGGCCATCTGGACTCGTAGTTGCCGAGGCGCATATTGAGACGATGTATTCCGTCGTCGTTGCTCTCTCAGACGGTTCGAGATACAGGCTTTACCCGGTTGAGGATTGTTGGAAAAATCTTCCCGGGAAGCGGATTTGGGACTGTGTTGAGTCGAGCCGCGGCCAGTTTTCATTTTTGAGAATCATCTTCACTTCACACGACGATGCGAACTTCCGTATCTAGGGGGGCAGAATGAACATTCCATCCTGGCTAGCCGGGAGAAGGATTCTGTGTCCAAAATGCCCGGACAAGCCAATCACCTTAGGTTTCGCTGGCGGCGACAAGAAGGCTGATCTCGCGAATGAATTCGTCTTTCATTGTCCCTTCTGTGGCGCGACTCTTCGCCTTCGGAAAGGCGAGTTGATGAAAGCGGCTGAGCGGAGAAAGCTCGCCGAAAAATTTGAGATGATCGGGAGTAGTTCCTCGTCCGCGCTCAAGAACTTTTTCAAAGACCTCTCAAATCTCATGGACAGCGACCTCTTCGGCGCAAAAAAGAAGAAATGACAACACCCCCGTTCCTCTCGGAACGGGTTTTAATTTTTAAAATAAAAAAGCCCCTTGGCCAAAGAACCAAGGGGCATGAGTCCGGAGCTACCAAAGAATGGTATCTGCGCTCCAATCTGAGCCGAAGGGGAAAGTGGTTATCTTCGCGAATTTCTCGCCGCGCAAACTTACGAGTCCTGCCGGGGCCACTGGCGAAAGCGTTATCGCCGAGCCGATTTCACTCACCAGGCTATGATCCATCTCGATCTTTAGATACAGCCTCTTATCCGGATACTTATTTTTGAGACCTTCAAACGCGTCGCGAATTAGTTTTACGCATTTGCGACAACGGTGGCACTTCTTCGGGAGATTCCATCCCTTAAGCGAGCAGTTGTATTTGGTTTTCGTGGAAATCGTGAATGAGGCGCCGCAAAGTTCGCAAAACTCCTCTTCCGGCGGATAGGCGCTTCGACATTCTTTACAAAATGCCGGCTGGCTCTCCCAGTCCCTACACATCCTTTGGACGTGCCCGCAGACTTGGGCGGTGCCGTCGTACCATTTTTCGTCGTTTAGAGCTTTGCACTCGCGACAGTACTTCGGGATTGAATCCCAGTCTTCGTGAACGTGGACTTCGTGGCCGCAGGCGGTCGCGTTTTCGGTTCTCCACTTGCTCATGGCATCTCCCTTGTTGTTATAGAAACTGGCATCAGTCTGCCATTAAATAAGCTATTGTCAATAGGCGCGCGTTTCGGTGAAAATTTAAAAAACAACCCCATAGGGTTGTTTTTTAAATTTATTGTTTTTGGAAGGCTTCAACTATCTTATCCAGATTTCCCTCTAGAATTTTGGGGATATCATGCCACTTTTTTCCGATTCGGTGATCGGTTATGCGGTCATCGGGGAAGTTGTAGGTTCTTATTTTTTCGGAACGGTCTCCGGTGCCGACGAGCTCATGTCTTGAGGCGCCGGCCGCGGCCATTTCTTTTTGCATCTGTTCATCCTTCAACTTGGTGGCCAAAAGGTTTAAGGCTTTTTCGCGGTTCGCGCTTTGTGAGCGTTCGGCGCGAGAGAAAACTACAATGCCGCTTGGTTTATGAAGCATTCGCACGGCGGTTTCAACCTTGTTAACGTTTTGTCCGCCCGGACCTCCGGCGCGCTGGAAAGTCACTTCTAAGTCTCCCTGGTTGATATGCACTTCTTTTGCTTCCACTTCTTTTAAAACAATAACCGAAGCGGTTGAGGTATGAACCCGGCCGCTCTTTTCCGTTTTAGGTACTCTCTGCACCCGATGAACGCCGGACTCTTGCTTTAGGGCATCATACGCTCCAACGCCCGAAATTTCCGCGACAAATGATTTATAACCATAAAGAGATGTTTCATTTGAATCCATTATATTGAAAGCCCAACCGCGTTTCGCGGCATAGCGTTGATACATCCTGGCAAGATCGCCGGCAAAAAGAGAGGCCTCATCGCCTCCGGCTCCCGCTCTGATTTCAAGGATTACTTTGTCCATGAGTTTATTATAGCGATATTCGCAGTCCCGTTTGAAGCGGAGCTTTTGTTCGGGACTAGAATTATCTTGTCCATTGTTGTGAGTTAATTTTAATCGAAAAATATTTTCGGGGCAAACAAAATCCGGACAGTCCATGGACTGTCCGGATCGATGTTACTTAGATTTTTTTACCCTAACTTTCTTTGCTTTCGGCTCAGCCGCTTTGGAGCGACGAGTCTTAAATCTTTCCAAACGGCCCGCTACGTCAAGCATCTTTTCTTCGCCGGTGAAGAACGGGTGGCATTTGGAGCAGATTTCCACTTTTATCTCGTTTTTCGTCGCGCCGACCGTGAAAGAATTGCCGCAGGCGCAGAGCACCTTAGCTTTGGGGAAGTATTCAGGATGTATATCTTTTTTCATGTTTTATGTAATGTTTATTTTAGTCCCGATTTCGGTTTCCCGAAATCGAGGATTCTCGATTCCGCTAAATCGGAATCGGAACCATAGTGAAATCAATTATACATAATTTGCTTGACCTGGCAAGACTCGGGGGATTATATTGCTGTAAGCTAAAGAAAGGAGAAGTATATGTTCGAGTACATGGCGATCAACACGCACACCGGCAAGGTGATTTCGCCGTTCGTGGCGGAGAACGATGAGGAAGCCGCCAAAAAGCTTTCAAATTACGTCACAGAAGACTACGTTGGGGAATATCCTCCACAGAGCGCGAAAATCGTTCTGGCCCGAGTTCTTTCGGGAGAATGGGATCTTCGAACAATCATCGAAGATGCCGTCAAACTGCGTTAGACTCCGACAAGCCTAGGCCTCCGATTAATACCCGGAGGCTTTTATATTTTTTCGGAAAAAACTTCTTTCGCGGCATTCCAGAATTCTGGATGCCCTTGATTTTTTAGCCAATACCACCATTCCGCTCCCCAAGTGTAAAAGCTGGTGAAGCCTGTCCGGCGGGCGTAGGCGATATTATTTTTGAAGTCATCCAAATTGAAAAAACTAAGCTGAGTCGGAATATCCACTTCGTATATTTGTTTTACCATCCAGGGCTCGAGCCCGAGTTCGCTTATCAAAAATTCCTGATCTGGCTTACCGACAAGCGCGCGAGTTATATCGCGGCGTAGGGGATACAACTCCGGAGTAATTGGCCAGGTAATGTAGCCGAATAATTTTGTATGAACTTTGCGGTAAAGCGTGGGGCCGAAGACATCCGCTCGTTTTGCGGAGCGATACCAATCGCCGAATTCTCCGCCGTCGGTTATATATATTTTGCGGTTCGGGTCCAATTCGCGCACCGCGGCGATTTCTTTGTCCAAAAGCTTTGCGTTCGAACCTGGGCATTCTCCGAACATAAGGAAGGGTTCATTCTCCACCTGCCAATAAAGAATATTTTTATCGCGATAACGCCTTACAATGTCCTCAACGTAGGCGATAAGCTCCTTACTTTTTTTGCTGTCATTTGGGTCGAGCCAGGCGGGGAAATGGCATTCCGGCCAGCGGGGAACTTTTTGACCGACAACCAGAACAATCGGCACGCCGGCGTTTTGCGCTTCATTCATTTGCCAGTCTAGATCGGCAAAATCATATTTATCTTTTTCCGGTTCTATTTCGTCCCAATAGGCTATCAAGCGTATCGCTTTTGGCTTTAAATCGGCCAATATCGCCGTCAAATTTTCGCGCCAGTCCGAACCGAAACTTTCGCTCATCTGCTTCGAAAAGGTCACACCCCAGGTTATTTCTTCGGGCTTAGGAATTGGATGGTTCTCGTAGGTCTTTTGAAGTCCAAGTCCAAGAAGTCCAAGGAGAATTAGGATTGTGGCGACAATCTTTCCGGCGAGAACCCAGCCATGAAATTTTTCGTTAAGCCAAGCGGGTTTTATTTTCGAAATCGCGAAAGCTATGAGAAAAATAAGCGCGAAACGAACGCCACTTAAAGATTCGACAAGCGCCGGCTGGGCCTCCAGAGATATTCCGTAAAAGATTAGGAATGAGCTTGCGCCGGATAACGCGCGGTTAAGAAAGTAGAGAATTCGGTATTTGTGACTGGTATCAATAGAGGAGGTGAGGATTTTTTTTCTGAGAGACGGAATCACGAGAAGTCCCAAGGCAATCATCCCGGTAAAAAGCTTCATCAGAACGAATACGGTAACAAAATTAGCGGTGTTAAAGGCGAGCTTTTGAGAAACGTCGGATAAGCCGATGAAAAGAGAAGCCAGAATGATCCAAAAGAATATTTTTTTAAAATCAATTTTTTCGGTGAAAAAAAGAATGAGTCCGCCGATAACTAGAAGAGCGAAGGCAATTCCTTCGGCTGCATTGAAAGGTGAAAAAGAAAAAAATCCGGCTACGAAGTAGGTTGCTATGGGGGCAAATCCTCCGATGATCGCCAGGGTACTTGAAACTCCGCCTTTGGCGAGAGCTATATAGTAAGTTGCGAGTGATATCAAAAATATCGCTCCAGCGAGTAATGATAATAAAATTGTCGCCGGGGAGGGGATCGAGAATCCGAATGGCGCGAAAAGAAGCCCCGTGAAATTCAAAAGGCCAATCCAAAAAATATAGCTAAGGACCTGATCTTTTTTTGGCCTTTGCGTCAGAAGTATCTTATCGATGACAAGAGATAAGCCCAAAAAAAGTTGTCCTAAGAGCGCCCAAAATATTCCGGTTCCCATTTTTATAATGATTTATTCCGAGATACGCCCGAGGCGTTCGTCGAGTCTGTGATTAACGATTTGTATATTTCCGCGCTTGGACGCGGAATCCGTTTTAGGGTTTTTCTATCTATCTCTATTAGTCCGAACTTTGGCCAGAACCCCTTATCCCATTCGAAGTTGTCCAAAAGAGACCAATGAAAATATCCGCGGACATCCACGCCTTTTTTTATAACTGATTTTACCGCCGTGAGCGATTCGCGAATGAACCAACCGCGGTTGACATCATTCATGTCCGCCAAACCGCTTTCGGTTATGTAAATCGGTTTTCCGTGGTGGGCGAATTCAACGAGTATTTTTCCCAAACTCCGGGGATAAAGTTCCCAGCCCATATCCGAGACTTTCTCGTTAAGATTTCGATTAGGAATAAAGTTTATGCGGCTATGAAAATAATAGTTCATTCCGATGAAATCCAAATCATTCGAAACGCGATTTAAGAACCAATCGTTCCAGTAATATTTCGCTTTAGCTGTGAGCCAGTTATCCCATTTGCTTCCCGCGGATTCAAAATATGTTGGGTTGGTAGAAAAACCGATAGAAGCATTTTCGGCTCCGGCGCGTATCGCGCGATGCATTTCCCGGTGGGCTCGGACTAGATTTTTTAAAACCTTAAAATAGGCGAAAGGATTGTCTTTTTGCGGCGGCCATATCCCGAAAAGGTAGGAGTTGCGGGTAAAAATCTCCGGTTCGTTCAGAGTTATCCAAAACTTAACATCCCTCCCGAATTCCTGGGCGAGTTTCCCGGCATAGCGGGCAATGTATTTGGGGAAATCCTTGGAGAGCGCTCCGCCTTCTTCCGCGAGCCAGATGGGCAACGTCCAATGCCAAACAGTTAAGAATGGTTCGAGTTCGTGTTCGCGCATCGCGCTTATCATTGCGCGATAATGATCCAGCGTCTCAACATCAAATTTTCCCTTCTCCGGTTCTACCCGGGACCACTCTATGGAAAACCGGTAAGCATTGATGCCGAGCTCTTTTGCTAGCGCGAAATCTTCCTCGAATCTATTCCAGTGGTCCGCGGCAATGCCGGAAATATAATTTTCCGGATTCTTAGCCTCGGTTTTTATGAATTGCCACGAAGGGAGCCTTTTATATTTTTTGGATTCATGGGCTAGGCGCGCGGCGTTCATCTTTTCCCACTCCGTCCAGTTGTTGTTGTTTCCACCTTCAACCTGATGTGATGATGTAGAAGCGCCAAAATAAAATCCTTTTGGGAATGAGTCATCCATATATATAGTATAGCGAATAGAAAATCCGACTTAAGATGTATTGAATTATCTGGCGGGTTGAATTATGCTGACCGGTAGAAAACTTGAGGAGGTCGAAATGGCAAGGAGATATAGTTATACGCTTACTGGACGCGTCGGTTACATAGTGAACACCAATGATGGTCCTGATTACTTTGAGGGCGAAGAGCTGGAAGAGGAGTTGGCGGAAACGAATGATGCTATCGCGGTCAAGGCGGCCGAGAAGATCATCAATGAATTTCTTGAGGAAAACAAGAAGCACGATCCGAGAGTCAACGGTTCGGCCGACAAAGAATCCGTTCTTGAATTCGAACTGAAGAAGACGATTCTTAGGATGGAGTGGGTTCCTGCCGAGCCAGCCAAGCCGGCGGTGCCAGCCAAGCCTGCAGTCCCGGCGCATGTGAAGGCGGTTCGTTTCTAAGAAGCCTGCAGCCCCGTAAGGGCTGCTTTTTTGTTGACATATATTTTGAGAAGTTTAGCTTTAAGCTAGCAATCTATCGGGAGGGGCCTATGGATTTTGTGGCGTCCTTCGCGGCAACGCAATTTGCCGGAGAAAAAATATTTCTGGTTTCGGCAGACAACGGAGCTTTCGCTCTCGCGTATGCCAAACGTTTCGAGAATGTAGCGTTCTATTGGGCAAATGGAGTCGGACGGCTCAAGAGCATTCGTTTGGCAAATCCCGGCGAAAGGGAGCGCATGGAAAAACTTTCCGACTTTGAGGCGAGATTCCCCAGTCGTTAAATCTCGCGCGAAACTTCAAGCAGTCCGTCTCGGACTGCTTTTAAAATTTACTTGGCCGAGAAAAATAAAAAGCGCCCCGTTTGGGGCGCGTGGCTCACTTTCTTTTGTCTTTATAGTAGCGCCAGATTTCGAGAAGCGATGCGATGTGGTTGTCCAGAATGCGTCGAATTTCTTCTTGATTTCTGGCGCGATGGAGAGCGAAGATCGTGACAAGCGCGACAACCGCCTCCGCTTCTCGTTGCGGCAGTTTGAATGTCCGCAACATTTTCTCAAGAGACGGATAAGGTGTCTTGACGATGAAGGGCCTGACATTCGGGACTGGGATGCGTGTTCGCCTCGTCGACTTCTCCGGCTTCTTGGGCTTGGATTTCAGTTTGCGATACGACTTGCGAAGCTCATCCGCTTCCTTGCCGGTTACTTCAACGAAATGGGCGCGCGTTCGTTTTGGGGACTTGGGTTCATAAGCCATTATAGCCTCCTTGCGCTAGGTTCTATTTCAGGAGAAAGATGGGCAGGACGAGGACGAGTTCCGTGACATAAGTATTCGTTCCGACGAAACTCTCCACAGACCAATTGTTCTTTTCGGTCGGCGTGTGCCAGCGAAGATCCGAGAGCCAAGCAGCATCGCCGGGTTCAGCCGCGGTAAGCTTCAGGCGGAAAGCTGGATTGCCGTCTTCGGTCTTGCCGAGCGGAAGCGTGACCGTAGTCATTTCAATCCTCCTTTTCGATTAGGAAATACTTCCGAAAGTCTAGGCTTTAAGCCTTGGATTTACAAGTGGGTCTCGGGCTTCGCTTGGTCCCCAGAGCGGGGTTGACACAGACCTACTAATATATATACTTATCCTCACGTGCGGCTCTGTGCCGTCCGTTTGTTTCTTTGACACTTTAATAGGTAAAGGTTCAATAAAAAAGAGAGTTTTTTAGTTGTCCCAATCCCGATTTTGTTTCCGAGGAAACGAGGAATCACAAAATCGAGGACCCCGCCACCCGAATGAAAAATTTGGTGGGCGTGGGTTGTGTTTTAAAATTGCCTCAAAATTTATTTTGAGAGCGAATCTGGGAGAGGCCTTCGGGTCACTCTAAGATTTTTATGAGGATTTGATCCTGGTCCAGGATGAACGCTGGCGGTGTGGATAAGGCATGCAAGTCGAGCGGAACTAATTTTGAAGAAGTTGAGATTATATCAAGGCGACGGATTTATTAGTTTAGCGGCGAACGAGTTAGTAACACCCTAGTCACGTACCCCAAAGACGGAGATAGTCCGCCGAAAGGCGGGGTAATAACCGATATTGTCGCAAGACGAAAGCCGCAAGGCGCTTTGGGATCGGCTTAGGTCCGATCAGCTAGTTGGTAGGGTAATGGCCTACCAAGGCAATGACCGGTAGGGGAGGTGAGAGCCTGACCCCCAACGACGAGACTGAGACACGGCTCGTACTCCTACGGGAGGCAGCAGTCGAGAATATTCGACAATGGACGAAAGTCTGATCGAGCGACACCGCGTGCAGGAAGAAGGTTTTCGGATCGTAAACTGCGGTAGTAGGGGAAGAACTTCGGTGACGGTACCCTACGGAAAGAGGTGGGTAACTACGTGCCAGCACCAGCGGTAATACGTAGACCTCAAGCGTTATCCGGATTTATTGGGCGTAAAGCGCATGTAGGAGGTTTTGTGCGTCCTTGGTTAAAGCCCACCGCCCAACGGTGGAAGTGCCCGGGATACGACAAGACTAGAGGGAGTTAGAGGTACGTGGAACTCACGGTGTAGGGGTGAAATCCGTTGATATCGTGGGGAACACCAAAGGCGAAGGCAGTGTACTGGGACTTTCCTGACTCTGAGATACGAAAGCGTGGGGAGCAAAAAGGATTAGATACCCTTGTAGTCCACGCCCTAAACGATGCCTGTTAGCTGTTTCGAGTATCGACCCTCGGGGTAGCGTAGCTAACGCGTTAAACAGGCCGCCTGGGAAGTACGAGCGCAAGCTTAAAACTCAAAGGAATAGACGGGGACTCGCACAAGCGGTGGAACATGAGGTTTAATTCGACGGTACGCGAGGAACCTTACCAGGGTTTGAAATTCTAGGTGAAAGCCGATGGAAACATTGGCCCTCTCTCAAGGACGCCTAGTTCAGGTGCTGCATGGTTGTCGTCAGCTCGTGCCGTGAGGCGTTCCCTTAATTGGGGTAACGAGCGCAACCCCTGCCACGTGTTACAAGTGTCACGTGGAACTGCCCAGCTCCAAGAATAGAAGATAGAATTTAGAATATAGAATCTAGTAGAAATAAAAACTACTACATTCTACTTCCTGCATTCTAAATTCTTGTATTTTTGGAGCTGGGAGGAAGGAGGGGATGACGTCAAATCCGCATGGCCCTTTGATACCCTGGGCTACACTCATGTTACAATGGTCAAGACAGCGGGCTGCCAAGCCGTAAGGCGGAGCCAATCTCTAAAACTTGACCCCAGTTCGGATTGGGGGCTGCAACTCGCCCCCATGAAGCCGGAATCGCTAGTAATCGCGGATCAGCAACGCCGCGGTGAATACGTTCTCGAGTCCTGTACTCACCGCCCGTCACGCCAAGGGAGCCGGTAATAGGTGAAGTTCGTTTTGCGAATCAGCCTAGGATCGGTGACATGGGCGAAGTCGTAACAAGGCACGCGTAGCGGAAGCTGTGCGTGAATCAATTAAACTACTTAGTCGAACGTGTCTCGCTTCCGATCGTGAATCGATCGCGGCTGGAAGCGAGGCATGAATTGCTGAAGTCCCTCCATTTCTGCCAATTGGCGGAGAAGAGGGCAGCACGATTGGGACAACTAAAAAGCTCTTTGGAAATACGGAATAAGGGGGCAGGAATTATGAAGAAGGGCTACCCATACTTCATGATTCGCTATCCATTATTCCATTTGCGGTTTACCAAACTGCTAAAATGCTCTAGAATAGTCGCATGGAAGGAATTGCTAAAAATATTCTGATAGTTGAGGATGATCCGTTTTTTTCCATGATTCTTAAGGGACGCATGGAAAAGCAGGGATTTGCGGTTCGCCAGGCTTTTGACGGCGAACAAGCTCTAGCTATGGCCAGGGAGCAAGCTCCAGATCTTATTATCTTGGACCTTATCATCCCGAAACTTTCAGGTTTTGAATTTTTGGAAACTATTTTTTCCGACCCGCATCTGAATCGAGTTCCGGTCGTTGTGGCTTCGAATCTTGGGCAGGAGAGCGATATAGAAAAAGCAAAGCAACTTGGAGTGTTGGACTATTATGTTAAAGTTCGGACTTCGGTGGATGACCTAGTTAAAATTCTAACGGACATCGTAAATCAGGGACCTCAAGCCGAGCAGCAGCAAGCATGAAATTTAAAAACATGATAACAGAGGAAATTCTTAAAAAAATAAAACCGGGAGCGAAAGTTAAGGTTTTTGAAGGCACCACTCCTTTTGAAGGTTTGGTTTTGGCCAGAAAGCACGGCAAAGAAACCGGAGCGACTTTTACCGTTCGGGCTCAGGTTGCCGGTGTCGGCGTAGAAAAAGTTTTCCCAATTAACGTCCCGACTATCACCAAGGTTGAGATATTGAGTTCTCCTAAAAAAGTGCACCGTTCCAAACTTTACTTCGTTCGCAACATGTCCGGAGCGAGAGTGCGCAAGAAGATAGGGGTATCTGTCTAAGAAAAAAACCTGCCTGCCGACAGGCGGGTTGGAGTTTCAGTCTAAGTATAAATATTTTGAAATAAAAACTCGCCTTAAACGCATCAGCGTTGGGCGGGTTTTTGTTTATGGCAATTTGCGAAGCTTGCTACGCGTCTGTTAATGAACTTGTCTCGTAATTCCCGGCCCCGCAAAACGCGGGGCTTTAATTTATTATCAAAATCCCCGGAGTATGATCCGGGGTATTTTTTTGATTTCATTTGATTCACCCCCTGAACTTTCGATGGAGAAAGAGGGTGGCCATCGCAATAAGGATGATAACCAGCGGGAAAAGGAGCGGGGTTTTGATTGCCAGGTAAACGGCGGCGATGATTCCAAGGAAAACGATGAAGCCGGAAAATAGCGGTGAAGATTTCCAAGAGGCGCCCATGATTTCCTCCTTGCTGCGATTAGTTTCTCAAATATTTGAAAAATTGGCAAATTAAGTTAATCTTCGGAGAGTATTATTAGTTTCAAGGAGGATAGATTGGAGAAAGAATATGTTTTGCTCTATGGGGGTGGCAGGGGAAGTAAGTTTGGCGGAACTTCGTTTTCCACGCCAAAAAACCTCGGGCGACAATTCGCCATTCGAAAAGCGGAAAAGATTTGCTTGAAAAACGGATGGCGTCCCGCAATCCTTTTTCTCGCGAGGCCCGACCGTCCGTTTGTTTCAATTTATGATTGGGAGAGGAAGTAGTTTATCGCCGGGCCTGCGCCCGGTCTTTTTTTGTTGAAATTTTTTAGGATTTGGTCTAAGATAACTTCGTTATTGATAGATATATGCGCGGGTGGCGAAACTGGCAGACGCACTACCTTGAGGTGGTAGCGGGGGCAACCCCTTGGAGGTTCAAATCCTCTCCCGCGCACAAATAATAAAACACCGTCCTTGTGATGGTGTTTTATTATTTCATGCATGGAAGAAGAGGATTTGAACTGAAAGGTGGGGTCGGGAGGAAAGGTATTCCTCCCGTGAAGGAAATTACTCAAAACCGTGGGTTTTGAGGGAGCGAAGCGACGTTCAACTCCCTCTCCCGCGCACAAAACAAAAAGCACCGTCTTCGAAGCGGTGTTGTGGTAAGATTAAAGCATGAATAAAAAAGGGTTTGCTCCAATCGCGATAGTTCTTGCGGTCGCCGTTGTTTTGGTCGCGGGCGGTGTTGTATACCAAGCGGGTAAAAATTCGAATTCCGCGAATAATTTGGGCGCGCAGTCCGAAACTCCGTTCATTACTGTCGTCTCGCCAAACGGAGGGGAAAGATGGACGATCGGTGAAACAGTAAAAATCACCTGGCTAAGCAGTAAAGATATTAAGTCCGTAAATATTCGGTTAAATATTTTGGGCAATCCGGATAGTCAGCACTTTAGCGCCTCCGTCGCCTCCGATATTCCAAATACCGGCAGTTATGAGTGGACAGTTAAAAAGCTTTACGCCGAGGTTTTTGGAGTGACAGATTTGCCGGAATCGAGTGAGTATTCAATTAGCGTTGAATCTGCTGTAAGTGTCGTTCATGATAGCAGCGATAAGACATTTAGCATCGTTTCTTAAATAAAATTCAATAGACTTCACAATCAACAAATGAATAATAAAACGGTTGAGCCGGCAATGGTTACGACTGCGTTCGAACTTGAGAACTATCGCATAGTTAAAAATCTGGGAGTCGCGAAAGGGATTGTGGTTCGCTCCCGATCCATCTTTGGCTCGATTGGCGCGAGTTTGCAAACCATAGTTGGAGGCAACATTTCTCTTTTTACAAAACTTTGCGAGAAGACTCGTTCTGATGCGTTCGATTTAATGCTCGAGCACGCGGCGGAAATGGGCGCCAATGCGGTTATCGGGGCGCGCTATGACGCGACGGAAATTATGGGAGGCGTGACTGAGGTTTTGGCCTACGGAACCGCGGTTTTGGTTGAGCCTAAAAAATAGACGCCGTAGTGTTCAGACGCATTGTGTCATAATTATAAAGATGAAGATAAAAATGATAGGCAAAATCATTTCCGGCGTTCTTTTTTTCGCGTATTGGGCCTGGGTGTCAATGTCTTCCTTTGAAGCATTTTCACGCGGCGATACATTTGGTTGGGGGCATTTTGCGGCTCTGTTGATTCCGGAAATTATTCTTGCCTTAATTTTCTTTTATTTCTTATGGCCGGGGAAGGACTCTCCAGATATCTCGAGTAAATTTTTGAGTGTTTTCAGCATGTTGATAGTGGCTATTCTTTGGGTAGTTGGTCCGTTGCAGTCCTTTTTTACCTTAAACCTTGATAACCGGGGAATAAGTTTTTCCGCCTTTTTGTATTCTTTTGAAGTTGTGCTTTTTGGCGGGATATTTCTTTTTATAGTTATGCGCCTCCTGGGGCGGGTAAGACTTTTCCTGAGGGACTATAGCTCTAATATTAAATCGATAACTCACGAACGGACGGATAAATTCTCCGCATTTTTATCTAGCTTCCCCCTTAAAGTCGGCAGATTAGGATTTATTTTTACTTTTGGAGGCTATCTGCTTTCCGCGCCGCAGTTAATATTCTGGGGTCACACAACAAGCGAGGCGGCAGTCAAAAGTATTTTTATCGGTCTAGCGATATCCCCAATAATAGCTCTGCTTATGTATATTCTCTCGAGGCGTTTTTTAAGCGGAGTGCATGAAGTCCTTTATTCTTTTGGCGAGGTTTCGCATCCCAAGCTTGTTTTATCTATCGGCGGGAAGGTGATGATGATTGGCTCATGCGTCTTGCTCATGGCCGGTTCGCTTCTTTTCCCTTTGGTTTGGAATTACTTTGAAGAAAACGTCAGCCTACAAATGTTTTTGCTGGGTTGCGGGTTAATGCTTTTAGAGCTTATATTTATTTTCTCTGTTTCCGTGAAGGCTTTTGCGTATGATATTGCGAGCTCTCTGGAGGTTTTGAAAAAAGGCTTGGAGATACTTCAAACCGGCGAAAAAAGATATCGTATTAACATACAGACCGGAGATGAATTTGAAGGTGTGTTTAACGAATTTAATAAAATTCCGGGAATGCTGGACCGGAGGAACGGGGGTGGCGAGTAGTTGCCGCGCAAAAAACTTTTAATTTTATGGGTACAAGCTGGCGGCCGCGGCCAAATTTTCGGAATGAGGTAAAAAGATTTAAACTAGAAAAATGAACGAGTTTAACGAAAAGGCGGATAGTAATGTAATTGACGCCAAAGAGCGAATCAAATTTAAGGACGTCGGAGAATTTTATAAACTTGGAAACCCGGAGGACTGGAAGGATTTGGTTAAATACTCCAAGTTTTATCTGGCGGACGAAAACGAAGATAGGAGGGGAATGGTCTATAATCTTTTGCGGCCGGTTCTTTTAAAACGTTTTAAAGAAGTAAACCCCGACAATTTTGCCGAAATAGTGGGCAAGGTAGCTCTTTTAACCGATCCTGAAGAGGCGGACTTGAAAGCATTTATCCGCGACCGCGAGGCCATTTTTGGCGCAGCAGAAAACCAAAAAGAGGTTTCCTGATATCGCTAAATTTTGTCAATTTCGACAAAAACGTTTGACTTGTTCTTCGAGGGGCGCGGGGGTAAAATTAATTTATGAATAAAAAATTCTCTAAGGGAGAAGCGATCAAATTCGGCTGGGAGGGGATGAAGAAGAACTTCTGGCTTTTTGCCGGGGTTTTGGT
>CAZHBZ010000001.1:43311-51179 GCA_964530925.1 uncultured Candidatus Saccharibacteria bacterium | reverse complement strand
TATGGATTAATAGTCGTTGGCGGATTGATTCTGTTCATTATTCCGGGAATTATTTGGTCGCTAAAATATCAGTTTGCGAGGTATTTTATAATCGACAAGAAGATGGGAATAATGGAGTCTTTTAAGCGCAGTGGGGAGATAACCATGGGCCAGAAAGGCCAGCTTTTCCTATTTTGCCTTCTGATGCTTGGTATTACTATTTTGGGCGCTTTGGCTTTCGGAATAGGACTTTTTGCCGCTATGCCCACGGTCATGATTGCGGGAGCATTCGTTTACAGGAAGCTTTCCGCGGCATCATAATTTAATCGGCGATGATTTCGCTTTCGGGTAAACTTTTCGCGAGCGATTTGTTTTGGAGTCTCGGGGATATCTTTCTTGGGATAGTTTTGTTGTTGGCAATCGGATTATACGCTTATCGGGAATATTTCGGCGCGCAAGAGCTTCCGCGGCGTTATAAGCTGATTGCGAAGGTGGTGATTTGGGCGAGAGTGTCCTGCGCCGGATTTTTGACTTGGGCTCAGTATTCGGTTTGGAGCCAGAGCGAGATGACTCGTATTTTTTTAACTCTTCCGGCCGATGACAAATCTTTGCCAATGTATGGTTTTTTAGCGCCGCTTTTTAAGTGGAGCGGTGGATATTTTACTTTCTATTCTTTCTCGCGTTTTTGGCTTCCGGCGCTCGCCTCGATAGTCATGGGTTATTTATTTTTCCTATTTTTAAAATCTCTTCGTAAATACAAAGATAGGTTTTTTGAAGATGGAGAGGTTGAGCTTGGGTGGATTTTGGCATTGGCTGTAGGGTACCCCAGCTTCATTATTTTTTTACCTTTGGTATTTTTTCTGATAATTCCGACATCCATAATACGTATCGCGGTTTTAAAGCAACGCTTAACCACGATTGGATACCCGATGATTCTCGCAGCCATACCGGCGGCGATTTGGGGGCCGCGGCTAATCGCGATATTGGGTTGGCGCGCGCTGATAATTTAGTCCGCGCTTTTTAAAGAATGGGGAGTATTACCTTAAAAAACAGGCCGGCGAAATTTTAGAGCGAGCTGCGTAATTTATGTCAAAAAAATACATCATCGGAATAGATGAGGTCGGGAGGGGCTGTCTTGCCGGTCCGGTTATGGTTTGCGCGACCCTCGCAGTCAAGGGGAAAAGATTTTTCAATAAAAGATTGGGAGCGCTTAGGGATTCGAAGAAAACGCCCCCTCGGATGCGGGAAGAGTGGTTTTTGTATCTCAAAAAAACAGAGACTATTTTCGCGATCGCAAAGGTTTCGCCCCCGGTTATAGATAAAATGAACATAAGTCGCGCGGCAAACATTGCCGCGGGAAGGGCTTTAAAGAAAGTTCTTTTTTTAGCGAACCTGCGGGAAGAAGATGTGAACATATTTCTGGACGGAGGGCTTTATTTGGAGAGCAAAGAAAAATCTTTACCAAAGGCCCTGACTATTGTGAAGGGGGATGAGAAGGTAAAGGTTATAGCCGCGGCTTCTATCGTCGCCAAGGTTATGAGAGACAGATTTATGACCAGACTTTCCAAGAAATACCTTGGATACGGGTTGGAGGTCCATAAAGGTTATGGTACCAGGGCGCATATTGGGGCGATAAAAAAACAAGGTTTGAGCGACGTCCATCGTCGGAGTTTTACCAAAAAGATAATCTAGTCCCGGGTTTGACCAAAGCGTAAAAATCACATATCCTAAGGGAAAGATAATTCACATGGGTGGAGTACCAATAAAACATCATACAAAGGGCAAGGTTGGGAGAAGGCGTTCGCATTTAGCCATGAAAAAGCAGAAGCTTATGGTTTGTAAGCACTGCGGAGCTCCGAAGATGGCTCATCGCGCCTGCCCCGAATGCGGTAAAGTATAAGAGCGGAGCGATTTTACCCCGCCTTCTGAGCACTTTGCTAACCGAAGTATGCTGTCAATAAAATCACAAAAAGAAAGCTTCCCAGCAGACATTCTCGATCGCCCAGAGGGCGGGGCGCTCGATTTTATTAGCTCGCTTCATTTCGCATAAAACCGGCATGGCCACCAGGCACCTTGTTAGAACCGTTGTACTGCAGTCCCTTTATGAATGGGATTTTTATGACCGCAAAAACGATATAACGAAGGTTCTTGAAAGGAATTTGGAGGAGTTCGCTCCCGGCATAGACGAGCCGGAGTTCGCTTGGAAGATATTGAAAGGTATTGCCGAACACATAAAGGACATAGATGCTCGCATAGTTAAAACCGCTCCGGAATGGCCGCTTACGAAGATAGCCGTCATCGACCGGAATATTCTGCGCATCGGTCTTTACGAACTTTTATATGCCGACAAGAACGAAGTCCCGCCGAAAGTAGCCATAAATGAGGCTATCGAAATGGCTAAGAATTATGGAGGTCCGAATTCCAGCAGATTTATAAACGGAGTTCTTGGAACCGTTTTCCGGGAAGAGTATCCGGAAGAGGCCGCCAAGCGAGAAACGCATGTCCGCCCCGAAAACAAATAATGAAAGACGTAAGCATTTTAGAAAAAAATATCGATGTAATTTTCAAAGATAGGGATGTTTTGAACGAAGCTCTGACTCATCGCTCCTATCTGAACGAAAATCCCAAATGGCTTCTACCGCACAACGAGCGGCTAGAGTTTTTGGGTGACGCGGTTTTGGAGCTTGCTGTGACCGAGGCGCTTTATAAAAAATTCCCGTCTTCTCCGGAAGGAGACTTAACGGTTTACCGCGCGGCTCTTGTAAATTATCAAACTCTGGCTTCCGTGGCCTCCGGCTTTTATTTGGACGAGTTTATTTTAATGTCGCGCGGAGAAAAAATGGATAATTCGAAAGCAAAAGAGGTTATACTCGCTAACGCCATTGAAGCTCTTATTGGGGCGATATATCTAGATCGGGGCTATGAAGTCGCGGAAAAATTTATAAGCGACAAGGTCCTTGTAAAACTACCGGATATTTTGAAGAGTAAGAGCTACAAAGATCCAAAGAGCGAGCTTCAGGAAATTGTTCAGGATAGATTTAAAGTGACCCCAAGCTATAAGGTGCTTGGCGAATCCGGCCCGGCGCATAAGAGGGAATTTAGAGTCGGTGTTTATTTTAAAGATGAAACCCCAGAGGCCGAGGGCTCCGGAACCTCAAAACAAGAGGCTGAAGCCGAAGCGGCAAAGAACGCGCTCAAAAAAATTTCCGATGACTAATGTCCAATTTCCAAAAGAAATTATTTTGGAGTTGTCATTAGTAATTGGTCATTGGTAATTAGTTATTTCCATGCCCCATCTTCTTAAAAAACTGGAGTTAAACGGATTTAAATCTTTTGCGCAGAAAACCATTTTGGATTTTCCCGCGGGCATCACTGCCATTGTGGGCCCGAACGGCTCCGGCAAGTCCAATGTTATAGATGCCATTCGTTGGCTCCTTGGAGAAAGAGAGGCAAAGTCTTTGCGCGGAGCTAAATCCGAAGATCTTATTTTTGCTGGCACAGAGAAGCGGCCCAGGATGGGCCAGGGCCAGGCAAGTCTTTACTTCGAGAATCTTCATTTGATGAAGCCGCGCTCTACGAGCGATGAAGAAGAAAAAGGAATCTGGAATTCCGGACTTACAGAAGTAACGGTCTCAAGGCAGGTAAGCCGGGACGGGAACAACCAATATTTTTTGAATAAAAGCGAAGTTCGCCTAAAAGACATCATTGATTTTTTCGCGCAGGCGCGTCTTGGCAGTAAGGGGCTTACCGTTATAACCCAGGGGAACAGCGATCTTTTTATTCGGGTTTCTCCGCGCGAGCGGCGGGAAATGATAGAAGAGATGCTGGGGCTTCGGGAGTATCAGATAAAGAAGACCGATGCGGAGCGGAGACTCAAAAACGCGGAGATAAACCTTGAAAAGGTAAACGCTCTTATCGAAGAAATATTGCCGCACTTGCGCTCCTTAAAACGCCAAACCGGAAAGTGGGAAAAACGAGGCAGTCTTGAAGAAGAATTAAAAAGTTTAGAAAATGGTTTTTTCGGCTCGAAACTCGGCGGGCTTCAAAAGGAATTGGAGAAGGTTGAGGAAGATTTAAAATCTCGCGCCGTGACCGAGAAAGAGCTTAATCACGCGATGGATTCCGCGGAAAAGAGATTGAAGGATTTGGAAAACAACCAACCGGGGGAGCGTCGGGCGATACAAGAAATAAAGTCCAGAACCGCCTCGCTTCTTGAAAAGCGGTCAGCGCTTCAGAAGGATTTGGGGCGTTTGGAGGCGCAGATTGAGATAACCGCCGAAATCCGTCCGCAAAATCTTGCGGTTCCGCACGAAAAACTTTTGTCTCTCACAAAAAGGATTCGCGAGGAGCTTCGAGAGGTTATGGACCAAGATGAATCCACTTTGCGTAGAATCGTAAAAACTCTCCTTTCGGAGATTGAAGAGGTTTTTGTGGCTGCGGAGAAAAAAGTTCCAACGCCTCCATCAGCTCAAGATTCGAAAAATAGTTTTTCTGATAAGCTTAATAAGCTCCAAAAGGAATTGAAAGATTTAGAAGACGAGATGATCGCTCTAAAAAACGAGGAGAAGCGTTTGGAGTCCGGCCAAGAAACGTTTTACGAACATTTTAAGAAGGAAATGCACGCTTCTCGTGAGGCGAGGGAAAAAGCGGAAAAATGGCTTGCGGATACGCGAGGGTTGGAGATAGGCAAAGAACGAACACAGATGCGTCTCGAGGAGCTCCATCGGCAAATTTCCCAAACAACCCGGCATCTTTCCGAGTTTAAAGAATATGACGGACCCGTCCACCATGAAACTGAACTTGCCGAAATGGAACGCAGAATGTTTCGGCTGCGCGGAGAACTCGCGTCTATAGGCGAGGTGGACGAAGCTATCTTGAAAGAGGCATCGGAAACCGAAGAACGATATGAATTTTTAGGAAAGGAGTCCAAAGATCTTATGTCCGCCAAGGACGACCTAAAAAAACTCATCAAGGATCTTAATGAAAAGATAAAAACAGATTTCCACAAGGCTCTTGTCCATATCAATGATGAGTTTCAGAAGTTCTTTGAACTTATGTTTGGCGGAGGCAAGGCAAAGCTTGTAGTTGTGAAAAAGGAAAAAAGAATTTTGCCAGCAGAGGGCGAAGAGGATCAGGCGGTTGAAACCGAGCCGGAAGCGGAAGAAGAGCGTGAGGAGGGAATAGAGATAAATCTTAGTTTGCCCAAAAAACGTATTAACTCTCTGGAAATGCTCTCCGGGGGTGAGAGGAGTCTCGTAGGCATCGCCGCGATTTTCGCTTTGATTTCCGTTTCCCCGCCGCCGTTTCTGGTTTTAGACGAGATAGACGCGCCACTTGATGAACGGAATGCCAGAAGGTTTTCGGAAATGCTTAAGGAGTTCTCCAAGGAAACCCAGTTTATCGTGGTAACCCACAATCGGGCAACCATGGAAGCCGCGAACGTTTTATATGGAGTCACCTTGGACGCGGATGGAACCTCCAAGGTTTTATCAATGAAAATGGAGTAAGCTTCCATGGTTGCGGGAAGGGGGTCGGGGGAACGGGAGTTCTCCCGTATAGGAAATCCCTCAAAACCGAGAGGTTGTGAGGGAGTCTCGCGGGGCGAGACGACGCAACCATGGAAGCCGCGAACGTTTTATATGGAGTCACCTTGGACGCGGATGGAACCTCCAAGGTATTATCGATGAAATTGGAAAAATAGAGACCCACTTTATATAGGTTTGAGTTTCGCGATGGACCTCAACATACCAACATACTTGAGAATGTTGGTATGTTGAGATGCCCTGGATCGTCTTATTTTTGACCTTTTCCCGGTCGTGTTATACTGGACTCAAACAAACATTAATTATTTAAATGGCGAACATAAAAATATATTCCGCTCCGTGGTGTGTGTATTGTAAGATGGTCAAGGCGTTTTTGGATGAAAACAAAATCTCGTATAACGAAGTCGATATAGAAAAAGACGACAAGGCAAGGGAAGAGATGGTCGCGAAGACTGGCAGTTTGTCTATTCCGGTGACGGAAATCGACGGGGAGATCATCATCGGGTTTGATAAGCCCGCGATTAAAAAAGCTTTGAACTTAAAATAACTAATAGTTGATAGCCGTTCTAAGGACCTTTTGGGTCATAGCGCGGGACTAACAAAACCTTGTTTTTTGGCGTATGGGCCTTGCGGATTATATGCTAGAATATATGGATGATGGAGGAAAAAATAATGGATTTTCCGAAGCAATTCGCATATGAGCCGGTAGTGGTGAACGCGGATAAACTTCGACCGGAAAACGGCGTAATCTTAGCCGGGATGGGCGGATCGGCCCTAGCCCCGGCGCTTTTTGCGATTTGCCAGCCGAATTTCAAAATGATCGTTCATCGGAATTACGGCCTGCCTAGTTGTCCGCCGGAAGATCTTAAGAAATACACGCTTATCGCAAGCTCCTATTCCGGGAATACCGAAGAAACTATCGACGCGTTTGAGTCAGCCATAAAAGCGGGAATGCCCGTGGCTGTTATCGCGACCGGCGGAAAACTTTTGGAACTCGCGAAAGAAAAACAGATTCCTTATGTGGAGCTTCCAAATGCCGGAATTCAGCCCAGAGAGGCCCTGGGGTTTAGTCTCAAAGCATTTTTGAAGCTTATTGGAGACGACGGCGCGTTAGCTATGATTAAGGGACTCGCCGGCGCTCTTAAGCCGGAGACTTTCAAAGCCCAAGGCGAAGCGCTCGCTAAAAGAATAAAGGGCAAGATCCCGCTCGTTTATTCCTCGGAAGGGGATGCGGGTCTGGGCTATGTCTGGAAAATTCGTTTTAATGAAACTTCTAAGACTCCGGCTTTCGCGAATTATTTTCCGGAACTGAATCATAACGAAATGACCGGTTTTGAGGGCGCGGGTGAATCGCTTGAGCTCGCGAAGAAATTTCATTTTCTGGTGATAAGAGACAACGAGGATGACCCGCGAATCCTCAAGCGAAAAACTATTTTTAAAGATATTTTTAGGGAAAAAGGATTTGAGGTGGATGAGCTTGAGCTTGTTGGAGATAATTTGGCCCAAAAAGTATTCGGCTCGGTCATGCTCGCGGATTGGACATCTTATTTTCTGGCAAAAGAGTACGGCTCGGATCCGGAAGCTGTTCCTCTGGTCGAAAAATTTAAGAAACTGCTATAAAAACAAGTGAGTAGTCGGTCGTAAGTAGTGAGTCGTAAACATGCAAAATTTATCATAAATTGTCGCTACTGACGACTTACGACAAACTACCAACTATTTCCCCATGTATTTAGTATTCGACATCGGCGGCTCTAAAACCCGCCTTGGAATTTCGGAAGACAAACAGACCTTGCTCGGCGAGCCGAGGATAATAGACACGCCAAGAGTTTTTGAAGATGGAATGAAACTTATCGGAGAGACAGTCGGCGAGATGCTTGCCGGGAAGAAACTTACGGCGGCAGCGGGCGGAGTGGCTGGAGTTCTGGACAAAACGAAATCCGAACTAGCTCGAGCCCCTCATCTTGATGGTTGGGCTTGGAAGCCGCTCAGGGAGGGTTTGGAAACCGCGCTAAACTGCCCCATACGGCTCGAAAATGACTCAGCGGTCGTGGGTCTTGGCGAAGCGCATGAGGGCAAAGGAAAGGGTCAAAAAGTTGTAGCTTATCTTACCGTTTCTACCGGAGTCGGGGGCGCGAGGATAATCGACGGGAAAATAAACGAATCTTCCTTTGGTTTTGAGCCCGGACATCAGATAATAGTTCCGGACGGAGCCATGTGCCTGGCTTGCGGAGTAAAAGGGCACCTAGAAGCCTACATCTCCGGTTATCAGGTTGGCATAACTTATAAGATGCCCGCGTATGAAATAGCGGACGCCAATGTTTGGGAAGAACTTTCGAAATATTTGGC
>CAZHBZ010000001.1:10237-43211 GCA_964530925.1 uncultured Candidatus Saccharibacteria bacterium | reverse complement strand
GGCCAGCCGCCAGGATATCCCTTCTCCCTGAACTCCGCGGTCGACAAATTGCTCAAAAAAGAATTCGACGCGCATCGGGCAAAGGGCACTCCGCATCCTTTAATGGAAAACTATGGGGTAGATGCTGTGCCTTTCGAACATCCTAAAATGGATGAATGGCGTGATTCATTGAAAAGAGGAATAACTTATACCGATCCAGAAACAAATTTAACTATAACCGGAGGAGTGGACGATGTTTGGGTAAGCCCGAAGGGCGAATTGATAATTGTGGACTACAAAGCGACCTCTAAAACCGGAGAGGTTAGTTTGGACGCCGATTGGCAGATAGGCTACAAGCGGCAGATGGAAGTCTATCAGTGGCTTTTTAGAAAGAACGGATTCGAAGTGTCGAATGTCGGATATTTTGTTTACTGCAACGGCGACGCGGACAAAGAGGCTTTTGACGCGAAATTAGAATTCACCATAAAACTGATTCCGTATGAGGGGAATCCGTCTTGGGTAGAAGGCGCCGTGCGGCAGATAAAGAAGACTTTAATGAGCGCGGAATTACCGCCGCCAGGGGATGACTGCGACTACTGCAAATACAGGAAAGCTGTTTCGGAAGTGCTTGGTTTAGGCAAGGCGTAGAAATGTTCACAATCAAAAAACAAAGACAGCTACATTGGACTTCGCACGCGCGGAGCAAAATGCTTTTTTATAGGCTTTCCGAGGGCAGGGTTAAAAGAGTTCTTAACGCTCCGGAGCGCATCGAAACTGGTATAGCTCCGGAGACGGTCGCCATGATGCAAACCCAGCGCGGACCGAAAAATTCGCATGAAATCTGGACAATGGTAGCGGACGATAGGGTTCGTAGAAAAGTAATAAGCGCCTGGAGATACCCAGGCAAGACCAAGCCCGGCGAAAAGCTTCCCGAGGAGATATTAAAGGAATTTAGATCAGGACTCGCTATAATGAAATAAAGATGAGAACGGTATTTATTGTTATATTTATTTTAGCGGCGGTAGGATTTGTTTTTATCTACGCGCGGCCTCAGACGAATATGAAAATAACCAGCTTGAGCTTTGATGGGGGTGGAGCGATGCCTTCGCGTTTAAGTTGCGACGCGGGGAACTTGAGCCCGCATCTTAAAATAAGCGGAGTTCCAAGCGGCGCCAAGAGCCTCGCCCTTATCGTGGACGATCCGGACGCGACCCGAGGAGGCGCATTCACGCATTGGATAATTTGGAATATTCCTGCCGATACTACCGACATGTTGGAGGGCCAGTACTCGCGGGAAGCGACTCAGGGCAGAAATGATTTCGGAAATTCCAGCTATGGGGGTCCTTGTCCGCCGAGCGGCGCCACACACCGATATCGTTTTAAGCTTTACGCTCTTGACTCGTCGCTTTCCTTGTCCCTCGATTCCACTATCCAGGATCTTGAACCGGAGATAGAAAAGCATTTAATAGAAAAAGCCGAGCTTTTGGGAACCTACACCAGGCCATAACCACACCGACTCTAGGATTTTTTGGTAAAACCCGCGAGTGATAATCGCAGGGGAGTATGAATAAAGGCTGGTTTTTGGCGCGCCGATTTGGTAGGGTATCTAGTATGAAATTATCCATCGGAATAGTGGGCATGCCCAACGTTGGCAAATCTACGCTGTTCAAAAATCTGACGAAATCCGAAGTTCATATCGCGAACTATCCTTTCGCGACTATTGATCCGAATGTAGGCGTGGTCGCGGTTCCCGATGAGCGGCTCGAGAAGCTCGCCAAACTTTCTAGTTCCAAAAAAATAGTTCCGGCCGTAGTGGAGTTTTACGATATCGCCGGGCTTGTTAAGGGCGCGTCGCAGGGCGAAGGCTTGGGAAATCAATTCTTGACCCACATCCGCGATACTCAAGCGATTGCTGTGGTGCTGCGGATTTTCAAAAACCCGGAAATAATTCACGTTGAAGGAGCGCCCGATCCTTTGCGCGATTTAGAAATTATAAATAGCGAGCTCGCCCTCAAAGATTTGGATACTATAGAAAAACGATTGAAGAAATTGGAAGGCGAAGCGCGTACCGGCGATAAGGCCGCGCTAAAGGCTTTGGAGACTATAAGCAAGGTAAAATCCACGTTGGAGAACGGGGGATTGGCGCTCGAATACAGAGATGAGCCGATTGTAAAAGAACTGACCCTTTTAACCGCCAAACGGCAGGTTTATTTGCTAAACGGCGAGGAGTCGGAAATCCCGCCCGGACTTTTGGAAAAAATTAAAGAAATTGACGCGGACTATGTGGTAGCGGATCTTGGAAAAGAGATTGCCGTGCCGGAGCTTATTAAAAAAGCTTACGAGATATTGGACTTAATAAGTTTTCTAACAACGGGAGAAGATGAGACCAGGGCCTGGACTATTGCGCGCGGAGAAAAAGCCCCGCAGGCAGCCGGCGCAATTCATACCGATTTTGAAAACAACTTTATCCGCGCGGAAGTAGTTTCTTCCGAGGACCTGATAAAATGCGGCGGGTGGAATCAAGCCAAGCAAAAAGGATTGATTCGTTTGGAGGGCAAAGACTACATGGTTAAGGACGGAGACGTGATGGTAATAAGACATGGGTAGCTTGAAGGGAGATGCGTGCCCGTTAAATTGCGAAGCGGTTTGTTCGGGGTCATGGCGATGAGACACGGATAGTTTGACGAAATATAATTCCAGTTGTAAAATTTCTCCCAGTGTTGCATACCTTACGCAAGGAGGAATAAAAATGACCGGGGAGAAGAAAACCCGCCTGGGGTGGTGCAGGAGACATAAGAGGGATATGTTTTTCAACCTTAGCGTCAGCCGCTCCATCGATGACGGAGAGGGTGGAGAAGTCCTTGCTTGGGAATGTTCCGGTGATTGCGGCGAACGGTGTCTCGATGAGCCGCTGCCGCCGCGGATTGCGCAAACTGGCTTCCACGCGGAAAAGAGGCCGAGATTATAAGATGGCAAGTTCGCCGTCCTCCGGGGCGGCTTTTTAATTTCTACCGCCCAGAGCTCCTTCCAGTGTCTCGTCGTCAGCAAATTCGATTTCACCGCCGGTCGGAAGACCGCGTCCAAGCCTGGTTATCTTTTTAGCGAAGCCATCCAACTCCTTCCGCAATATTCCCGCGTTCCAATCGCCAACACTTGTGGGGTTGAATCCCAGGATTATTTCTTCTGCCTTACCCCCCAATTCTTTTTGGATAAACGATTTCAAGTTCTGAAGCCGAAGTTTTTGGATGTCATCCAATATTCCGGTTTTGGGTATCACTCCAAGCACCAGATATCTCCCGGAATATTTTTTGGTCTGTTCAATGGAAATTAGATCGGTTTCTTTTTCTACAATCATTATCATTTTCTGATTTCTCTCTTTGTCGGCGCACACCTCGCAAAGGTCTCCGGGATTTTCGTGAATAAAGAAACAACGAGCGCAAACTTTTATATTTTTAAGCTTGTCCAAATTATCCGCCAAGTTGGCGACAGATTGCTTGCCCTTACCCACTAAATGAAAGGCGAGTCTAGTGGCTTGCCTTGGCCCTATGGATGGGAGGTCCGATAGTTCGTCGATAAAAGCTTTGAGCGAAGAAGGGATGCGAAGCATGAGTAGTGAGTAGTGAGTAGTGAGTAACTTTATTTTTGGCAATCAGGCAGGAAAGTCAAATTGTTTTTTGTCTTTGCTACTAACGACCAACGACTAACTACTTACTGTGTCTTTAGAATATATCCGGCGGCAATTCGCGGTGGGTGTCTATGTTCTTGAAGGTCGCGAAGTCCTGATCAAAACGGAGCTGGAGACTGCCGATGGGGCCGTTCCTGTGTTTTGCGACATGGATAGTCGCGATGCCTTGTTCTTCCGGGAGAACATCCTGTCCGGCGCGATCTTTCCTCGAAATAAACATAACCACGTCCGCGTCTTGTTCGATGGAACCGGAGTCCCGGAGGTCGGAAAGCTTTGGGGCGCTGTAGTCGCGCTTATCGATATCGCGGGAGAGCTGTGAAAGAGCCAGGACCGGCGTTTTT
Source organism: uncultured Candidatus Saccharibacteria bacterium (assembly GCA_964530925.1). Taxonomy (GTDB): domain Bacteria; phylum Patescibacteriota; class Minisyncoccia; order UBA6257; family 2-01-FULL-56-20; genus LiPW-15. Next base: position 39,206 of record CAZHBZ010000001.1, on the reverse strand, counting down.
AATTCTCTAGCCAAGGCTTTTAGCCCGCGGGAGATTTCGGTTATCTGCTGGACGGTATTGTCGGAATTGGTGCGTGGGGTGATGAGCTGAAGATAATCCACCACGATAAGGCCAAGCCCGTGTTCCACCTGAAGCCGGCGGGCCATCGAGCGCATTTGGAGAATATTCATCGCGGGAGTGTCTTCGATGTATATATGTGCTTCGGAGAGCCTGTCCAGAGAGCTTTGAATCATCTGGAACTCCACGTCATCGCGAATTTTTCCGGTGCGAATTTCCCAGAGCGGAACTTGGGATTCCGCGGAGATTATACGGTCGATAACTTGTTCCCGGCTCATTTCGAGCGAAAAGAAACCAACCGGTATTTTAGCGTTCAACGCGGCGTGTCTCATAATGTCGAGCGCCAAAGAAGTTTTGCCGAGAGACGGCCTGGCGCCTAGGATGATCAGATCGGATTTCTGCAGGCCGGAGAGAATGTTATCCAATTTTGGAAAACCGGTCGGAACGCCGCGCATGCCTTCGCCTCCGGCGTGAAGTTTCTCGATGCGCTCATAGGCTCCTTTTAGTTCATCTTTTATGTGAACGAAGTTTTTGGTGAGCGAACTTTGCGAGATATTCAATATCTTTTGCTCAATAGCGTCCAAAAGAGATTCCACATCCTCTCCGGGGTCAAAAGCGTTTTCCGTTATCTCCGCGGAAGTGCGGATAAGATCGCGGAGAACCTTTTTCTCTTTGACTATCTTCGCGTAATGATCCGCATGGGCCGCGGTCGTGACCAAATTGGTGAGCTCCGCAAGATAGCTTGAGCCACCGATGTCCTTGAGCTTTCCAGATTCCTTAAGCGCGTTCGTGACGGTCGCGATATCTATCGGCTGATGTTTGATATAAAGCTCGATGATGGCCCTGTATATTTCTTCGTGAGCGGGACTATAGAAATCGCGCTCTTCGAGCACATCCGCTATCTTGTGAATCGCGTTCTTATCTATGAGAATACTCCCCAAAACAGTTTGTTCGGCTTCTATGTTTTGAGGAGGAATCTTTAGGTTTGCCTTTCCGGCGGATGTTCTAGTATTCATGTTTTCAGTGATTCTTCCAGTGTCGGACTCCCCAGCGGCAAAAATTTCCAATGACTAATGTCTAATTTCAAAAAGTAATAGCCACCATTCTTCGGCCCTTGGCGGACAGTTTGGAAATTTGTAATTAGGACTTAGACATTGGGCCATATGAATGGTCCTCTCGGGGTATCTTCAATTGTGTATCCTAACGCATGTACGCGCGTCCTCAAAGCGTCAGACTGGATAAACTGTTTAGAACTTCTGTATTTGTCCCGCTTGCGGGCCAAAAGCCTTATTTTAATCGGTATCCTGGGAGAAGGCAGATTTATGCCGACGGAAGCAAAAGTGGCAATCAATGCGGCTTTAAGGCTCTTGGCGGACTTCTTTGAAAGGCTGTATATCTTCGGCGCTACCACGTTCATGGTTTCAAAGACCGCGGCCAAGGCGTTTGGAGTATTCAAATCATCGTTCATGGCCTCTTCAAATTTCGCCTTAAACTCCGCGGCATAGACGCCGTTATCTTCGCCGTTTGAAAGTTCCAGTTTTTTAGCGAAGGCGCCGATGTCTGACAGATTCTTTTTCGCAGTCGCTATTAGTTCTTTAGTGTAATCAAGAGGGGAGCGATAGTGATGCATGAAGACCATCATTCGAAAAAGTTCCGGAGGATTTTCTTTCAAAAATTCACAAATGGTCACAAAGTTTCCAAGGCTCTTACTCATCTTTTGTCCGTCGACTGTCAGGAATCCGGCATGCATCCAATATTTTACAAAAGGCTTAAAGCCGGAGGCAGATTCCTGCTGGGCTATCTCCGCTTCGTGATGAGGGAATTTTAAATCCAGCGCGCCTCCGTGAATGTCATATTGGGGCCCGAAGAAATGTTCGGTAATGGCAGTGTCTTCAATGTGCCAGCCAGGGCGCCCGAAACCGAGTTCCGTGTCCCAGCCGGGTTCGTCTTCGAGAGAGAATTTCCAAAGCGAGAAATCTCCGCGATTTCTTTTCTTATCGCTCGTGTCTATGCGGGTTACCGCGTCTTCGGCTTGTTCCACGGTGCGTCTCGAGAGTTTTCCGTATTCCGGGAAAGTTTTAAGATCAAAATAGTAGCCGTCATCTTCTATCAGGTACGCGTTTCCTTTTGAAATTAAAGTTTTTACCTGACTTACGATTTCGGCGATATGATCGGTGGCTTTCGCGTACATATCAACAGAGTCAATTCCGAGCGAACGCATATTTTCGAGATAAGCCTTTTCAAATTTTTGGGAAATTAAATTCCAGCCGACGCTATCTTCTTTGGCGCGCAAAATTATTTTATCGTCAATATCGGTGATATTTTGGAGATATGTGAGCTTGAGCCCCTGGCTTTTCAAGTATTTGGCGAAAATGTCGAAAAAAAGAAAAGTGCGGGCATTGCCGATGTGCGGATAGTCGTAGACTGTCGGTCCGCAAACGAAAAGCTTAAGCGTTCTATTTTTTGGCGCCAGGAGCTCCTCTTTCTTTCCGGAGAGACTATTAAAAACTCGCATCCTTAAAACTATAACCTAAAAACTATAACCTACAAACTTTACAAAAGTCTTCTATTCTTGAAGTAGTTATATAGCGCAATCATCCCCGCGACAACTAGGCCCAGGACTATCCAAAACGCGCCGCCCATTTCCCGGAAGGGATTGTCTATCACGTTCATGTCTACCAAAGCCACAAATAAAACGAATGGGAAGGTCATAAACGACATTATGGCAAAAGTCTTCATCGTGTCGTTGATTTGCAGATTTAGAAGCTGATTGTTGGTGTCTTCGTAGTCCGTAACCGCATTTCGATAATCTTCTATCATGTCCAATATCTTTATGTGGTCGCCCAAAAGCGCGCCCATGTAGGGACGGTTGGTTTCTTCATTTCTAAAAAATTTGGCGTTTGAAATAAGCGAATGGATTATCGGACTCTGATGGCGGGAAATTATGCGATATTCGGATATATCTCTCTTGAGCCGGGAAATCGTTCGCATGACATCTCGTTCCCTGTTTTTGAAAAGCATCGGTCCGACAGCTTCAACTTTTTCCCGGATATGGCGAAGCTGTCTGTCCTGATAATTTAAAAGAGAAGAAAGGATGCGGTAGGTAAGGTCGAATGAGCTTGCGAATGTCGGGAATCCATCTTTCACGGACTTAAGCGGTTCAACGTCTTCGTAGTGGACGGTTATTACCGTGTTTTTGGTGATAATGAAATCTATTTCGTTGCGCGTAGAGGTCTGTTCCTTCGGATCGAATACGGGAAAATAATATATAAGGTAAAGATAGTCGCCATATACCTCCACTTTTGATCTGGCCGAAGGTCCTTCAAGCTCTTTTACGATTACCTCATGGAGCCGGAATTTTCTTCGGAGGTCGTCAAGATTTTTCCGAGTCGGTCTTATGAGATCTATCCAGGTAATTTCTCCGAAAGTGCGCTCCATTGATATTGATTATAACATTTTTATATTCGCAATCGTTTCGAATTTAAGAATCAGATATGAAAAGCCCCTGCCTTGGAGGTAGGGGCGGGCGGATTACTTCGCGGTCTCTGTCTCGACCGGGGAATCTCCCGGAGGAATGTTTGCGACTTCCGGTTTGTAGAGCAGGAAGAAGACAAGAAGGGCAGCTCCGACCAGGATGCCAAAGACGAGGAGGGGAGAGGCCTTCTTCTTTTCGGTGACTTCAATGAACAGCTCGGACATGGCTACCTTCCTTTCTTCGCCTCGGCCTTGGGTGGCTTGGCGCCCAGGTTGAGGAGCTCCCTAAGACGTCGCTTTTCGGCTCTGAGCATCAGAAGTTCGCTTCTCTTTTCCTCTATCTCATTGATCTCCTCTAGAACCTCGTCGTAGTGTTTGCCGATTAGGATCTTGGCATCCGCAAGCGACATATAAGAAACGACGCTATTTGCACTCAGCTGATAGCAGGCCTCTTTCCCTTCCTGAAGGGCCAGCTCTGCGGCGAGCTTTTCGATTTCCTGTGCTGTAGCGTCGGCATTGTCTATGCCGTCCAGGTCGAGCAATGGGTTCCAAGGAATCTTTTTCGTTGCCATTGCGAACTCTCCTTTCTACTTCTGCTTTTCTTCGGGAGTTGTGTTGTTCGCGGCTAGAGCTTCGATTTCCGGGGTGCAGGGCACCCAAGTGATCTTGGGTCCCCAAGAATTCTTCTCCCACTTGGTTTCTGGCATCAAGACGGCATAGCACTGATTGGTCCGTCGATCTTTTACATAGGTCATTTTCTCGACGGTGATCCGAGGGTTTTCGGGGCCAGCCTTCTCAAGGTTCTCGCACCCGGTAAGAAGGATTGCGCACGCAAGAAACAGCGCCCAGTAGATTCTGCTCTTGGCCATTCCTGCTCCTTCCGTTTTCAAGGTCCGATTAAGAACGCTCGTATTATGTCGAATATCTCCAAAAAGTCAATTTTTATTTGATTCGTCTCAGTTCCCGCGGAGTTTATCCATGTTGCGGGAGTTCTCGGAGCATTTTCGTATTACCCTCCGGCGAAACATCTCTTTTTGCGGGGTGCATCGCAGGCATAACAAGATTGGTTTTTGCGAAGCAAAATTGTTATGCCGAGATACAGGTGCCGTTTGCCGCTGGAGCAAACGGACACCGACCCCGCAAAAGGAGGTATGAGCAGATTGGCAATCTTGACACGAGACTGCTAATCGCTAAAATTGAATCAATGACAGAGCGAAGCGCGGAAATACTTTTAGCGGCTATAAAAGAGTTTATCCATTCCGGGGAACCGATAAGTTCCGGCGATCTTTACGGCCGCTACGATTTTGGTATCAAACCGGCCATGATCCGTATGGAGCTTTTGGACCTTACCGACCTTGGGTACTTGGAACAGCCTTATCATTCCGCGGGTCGCGTCCCGACCGATCGGGGTTATAAATTCTTCGCTGAGGAGATGCTGAAAGAAGCTCCGGCCGATCGTCGTTCCGAAACGTGGGAAGCGATGCTCGCGAAACATAACTGGAATGATTTTTTGGAGAACTTTTCAAAGACCATGGGTATGGCCGGAGTTTTGGTGGACGAGACTTTACGGGATATCCATCGCGCCGGGTTAAGGTATCTTTTTGAAAATCTCGATCCGGCCGAGGACCAGGGAGAGCTCGCGCAAGTTGTGGAAGATTTTGAAGACATTGGTTCGCATCTGCCGAAAGCGCTCAATATGTTCGGAGAAGATTTCTGCGAAGTTCTTGTCGGTAGAAATCCTCTGACCGCGAGCGATCATCTTTCGGTTATGGCCGCGGATTATGACGTTGGCGGCCGGAAAGTATTTTTCTTCGCTATTGGCCCGAAGCGAATGGATTATGAGAAAACCGCCAAAGCTTTGAAAGGTCTCAAAACAAAATCCAGGGTCAAAGCTCAAAAATCACCCCCCCACCCATCAAGCAAAAGTATTTCCGGCGCCGGGCGGGTGAAAGAAGGGAAAAGAGTCGTAAAAAAATAAATCAAAATTTAAATCTCATACTGAACGAGCAAATTGCTTGATAGGTGGGAGGCAAAAATATAATGGACGAACAAAATAAGCCTAAAACTGAACTGAAAGACGAGCTGGAAGCTCCATCCGGAGAAATGCTTCTCGAAGGAGTTGACGAAGCCAGAGACCTTAAAAAGAAATTAGAAGAAGCGGAGGCCAAGCGAGACGAATATCTGGCCGGTTGGCAAAGAGCAAAAGCGGACTTCTCGAATTATAAAAAAGACGAGAGTCAGCGTTTCGAAGATTTGGCTAAGTATGGGTTTGCGGATTTTATGAAGGAGTTTATAAGCGTTCTTGATAGTTTTGATCTCGCGATAACGGCGCTCGAAAAGAATGGACCCGTCGAGAAAGGGGTTTATATGATCCGGTCACAGATCGAAGACCTTTTGGAAAAACGTGGGTTAGAAAAATTAGAAGTGGAGGTCGGTTCGGACTTTGATCCCAGAATCGCGGAAGCGGTAGCCGAAACGGAATCGGAAAAAATGCCCGGTAAGATTGTGGAGATTATCGAACCCGGATACAAATTGTTCGAAAAAATAATCAGACCAGCGCGAGTCATCGTTGGTAAAATCATAAACAAATAAAATATGCCAAAAATTATAGGAATCGATTTGGGAACGACTAACTCCGCGGTCGCGGTGACCGAGGGAGGCGAGCCAAAGGTTTTGGAGTCGAGCGAGGGCGTGAGAACTACTCCGTCTATCGCGGCGATGAGCAAAAGCAATGAAAGGCTTGTCGGAATCTTGGCCAAGCGCCAAGCGATAACTAACCCGAAGAACACCATCTTCTCGGTTAAGCGTCTTATCGGACGGAAGTTCGATGATCCGGAAGTCCAGCGCGATAAAGCTTGGCTCTCTTATGATCTCCGAGCCTCCGCTTCGGGTGGTGTGGAAGTAAAGATGGGGGAAGCTTGGTATTCTCCCGAAGAAATCTCCGCATTCATCTTGGGAAAGCTTAAGGCAGACGCGGAAGCGAAGCTTGGAGAAAAAGTTGAGGAAGCTGTTATAACCGTGCCGGCTTACTTCGACGATTCTCAGAGACAGGCGACTAAGAACGCCGGGGAAATTGCCGGGCTAAAAGTGCGTCGCATTATCAATGAGCCGACTGCGGCCGCCTTGGCCTATGGCTTGAACAAACAAAAGAGCGAAAAAATAGTTGTTTACGATTTTGGCGGCGGCACCTTCGACATTTCTGTTTTGGAAGTCGGCGATGACACCGTGGAAGTAAAATCCACCGGAGGAGATACGCATTTGGGCGGAGATGACTTCGACAAGCTCATTCAGGAATATTTGGTCGCGGAATATAAGAAGCAGGAGGGGATAGATATTTCGAAGGACGCCCTGGCCCTCCAACGCCTCAAGGAGGCCGCGGAACGCGCCAAGCATGAACTCTCGACCGCCGCGGAGACCGAAATAAATCTTCCTTATATTTCTTCGGACGCTAATGGTCCAAAGCATTTCTTGATAAAAATGACCCGGGCCAAGCTCGAGTCCTTGGTTAAAGATCTTATCGATCATTCCGTTGAGTTGACGCGCGAGACTGTCACCGAGGCGGCCCCGAAAGGAGCGGGCTTCAAACTTGAGGAGATAAACGAGGTTATTTTGGTTGGCGGCCAGACTCGCATGCCGGCCATCCAGGAAGCGGTCAAAAAATTGTTCGGGAAAGACCCGCACCAAGGAATCAATCCGGACGAAGTTGTCTCTATCGGCGCCGCAGTCCAGGCCGGAATTCTTCAGGGCGACGTTAAGGACATTTTGCTTTTGGATGTAACTCCCCTGAGCCTCTCGATTGAAACAATGGGAGGAGTGGCGACTGCGATGATTCAAAAAAATACCACAGTCCCGACTTCTAAGTCTCAGATATTTTCGACCGCAGCGGATAATCAGACTTCCGTGGAAATTCACGTGACTCAAGGGGAACGTCCGATGGCGGCCGATAACAAAACCCTGGCGCGTTTCATCTTGGATGGAATCCCGCCTTCGCCGCGCGGAGTTCCGCAGGTCGAAGTAAGTTTTGATATAGACGCGAACGGGATATTGCACGTAAAAGCCGTGGATAAAGCGAGCGGTAAGAGCCAGTCGGTAAAGATAGAAGCTTCTACCAATCTTTCTAAAGAGGAAGTAGAAAAGTTCAAGCAAGATGCCGCGAAGTTTGCTTCGGAAGACGCAAGGAAGAAAGAGCTTATCGAAGTTAGGAATCAGGCGGAATCAATCTCATATCTCACCGAGAAATCTTTGAAAGACGCCGGGGATAAATTAAGCGCAGATGTTAAAGCGTCGATAACCGAAAAACTTGAGAATCTGAAGAAGGTTAAGGACGGCGAAGATATTGAGGCAATCAAGTCCGCGTCCGACGCCCTATCCTCGGAAATTCAAAAAATAGGACAATCCGTCTATAATAATAAAGATGGAGGAAATGGAGAAAATCAGCCCGGCCCAGATGCGGGGCAAGGACCTGCTGAGTCAGCTTCCTAAGGCTCCTTTTTTGACCGCGCCAAAACATCTCATTAAGTCTATTATTTTAGACGCGGTGATTGTGGCGTTTGCGGTAATAACCGGAGTTCTGTTCGCTTCTTATCTTGCCGGTGAAAAACCTTTTGTCTGGCCACTTGTATCCGCTGGAGTATTCATGGCAATCTCGGTTCTCGGAAGTTTGCTTACAAAAAATCTGTGGCATCGATTTGCGGTAATTGCTCTCGAGTCGGTAGGCTTTCTTTTGCCGTTCATCGGCGCGCCCTTGAATCTTTTAGGGACATCTTTCGCGGTTATGATAATCCTTCTGGTGTGGGGGGAATATCTGAGCCGGGAGGACGCGGAAAATAGCGTGGAGATAAGATTCTTTCGTGTAATCAGGCGGCCTTTGAGTAAGATGCTGACCGCGATAGCTATTGTCGCAGTAATCCTTTATATTCCGGTTTGGAATAAAAAGACGATATTTGTCTCCGAGTCTACGTTCAGCTCTATATATGGGTGGTCGGTAAAGTTCGCCCAAGGGCTTTATCCGGAATATAGGCTTGATTCCGATTTGGGGGCGTTCGCGAAGAGCGTGGCTAAGAGCCAGCTCGAAAGGAACATTAATTTTTCTTTATTGCCGACAGCCATAAAAGAAAAAACCTTAGGCGATCTTAGCGAACAGGTTATGGGTAATTTGAGCAAGTTTTTCGGGTTTTCCTTGGACGCGAAAAATACTTTTGGCGACGCCATTCTCGCGTTCGCCAATAAGTCGCTCACAGATTTGAAGGGCAAGTTTGGGGCGACATTTGTCACGGTCTGGGCAATAGCCGTTTTTGTGTTCGTTCGGGGGCTCGCGACTCTTTTTGGATATCTGGTTTCTTTCGTGTCGTTTCTTGTTTATCATGCGCTTATAGCCTTTGGGGTTATTCGGGTTAAAACGGAGAATAAGCCGCATGAGATAGTGGAATTTTTCTAGAGACGTGTCCCACGCACAACCTACGCAATATGTATTACGTATATGTGTTGCAATCTGTGAAAGATGAAAGATTATTACAAAGTTTTAGGAGTTGATAAAAACGCTTCAGCTGAAGAAATAAAAAAGGCTTTTCGGAAACTCGCCCATCAGCATCATCCGGATAAACAACACGGCGATGAGGCCAAGTTCAAAGAGATAAACGAGGCGTATCAAGTTCTAAGCGATAAAAATAAAAGAGAATATTATGATCGTTTCGGCGCCGAGCCGGGAGCGGGCTTTGGGCATGCCGGAGGCAATCCTTTCGCTGGATTTGGATTTGGCGGACAAAATATGGGCGGGTTTGATTTTAACTCGGCTGATTTTGGCGATTTAGGCGATATTTTTGAATCGTTTTTCGGAGGGGGAATGGGCGGCCAGAGGCAGAAAAGAAAAACTTATCGCCATGGTTCCGATCTTCAGACTGCGGTGGAGTTGGATTTGGAAGAAGCTTTTTACGGGTCAAAAAAGGAGATAAGGCTTAGGACCGCGGTTCCTTGCGATGTTTGCAAAGGAAAAGGTGGAGACCCGGCGGAAGGAATGGTGAGTTGTTCGACTTGCAACGGGCGAGGTGAAATAAACGAAGAAAGACGAACATTCTTTGGAAGTTTTTCGCAGGTTAAGACTTGCCCTGCCTGCCAGGGATTCGGCGAAGTGCCGAAAAAAATATGTTCGGCATGCAAAGGCGCGGGACGGGTTAATGGCGAAAGAAAAATATCTTTGGAAATTCTTCCCGGAATTTCAGACGGGCAGATGGTTCAGGTGAGGGGCGCCGGTGAGGCCGGGGAAAGAGGCAGTCCGTCCGGCGAACTTTACGTAAAAATAAAAGTAAAACCGCACCATGTTTTTGAAAGAAGCGGAGATGACCTCATAATTAAAAAAGAAGTGAAGCTTAGCGATATTTTATTGGGAAAAGAAATCGAGCTTCCGACAATAGAAGGTAGACCCGTAAAAACGGAAATAGAACCGGGAACGGATTTGAAATCCAATATTCGGATAAAAGGGGAGGGCATGCCCCGCTTCGGCCGTTCCGGCAGAGGCGATATGCTTTTGAATTTAATTTTGAAAGCTCCTAAGAAACCGCACGGAAAGGATAAAGAATTGTTGGAAGGGCTTTTCGGATAACAAAAGGCCCGGACAGTCCATGGACTGTCCGGGCGGTGGGGCTAGGCGGCGACGCGCTTCTTCCGGGTGGCCTTCGTCTGCTCCTTCGGCCGAGCCACGAAGTTCAGGGAGCGGTAGACGACCTCCGCGACCTCGATGGTACGAAGGTCCCTGTCCGTGCGCTCGAAAGGCGGGATGATTGCGTCGAGAGGATCCGGCATGCACTTCCTGAAGCGGAGGGTGATTTTGCGCTCCCCGGAATAGGTGAGGACGATGGTCCTGCCGTCGTCGTGCTCCTTGGGCCGTTCCGCAGTGAGCGGAGCGAGATTCTCACCGAGGATCGTGGCGGCATGCTTGCGGCCCTCGCGAACCATCTCATTCATCCTCATTGTCGTCGTTCTCCTTTCAGATTGGAATCAGAATCGGATTAGTACTGAGCGCAATGGTACACGCAATCTGCGGTTTTGTCAAGGTTTATGCTTGGCTGGGGATTTACTAATTTTCGGTTCTATTCTACAATTTTCCCGTTAGCCCCCATAGCTTAGTGGTACCCGCCCGTACCGAACGGTACGTTCGGGCGGGAAGCAGTTGCCCTTAGCAAGGTTTACCTTGCCCACTGGTTCGCTCGTTTAAAATATAAATGAATTGCTGCGTTGTACGCAGCGTGCCCCCATAGCTTAGTGGTAAAGCAGTTGCCTTTTAAGCAATTGATCAAGGTTCGATTCCTTGTGGGGGCACGCTGCGCGAAACGCATCTATTTATATTTTTGCCTCGCTACTGACGGTAAGCCCTGCCTGCCGGCAGGCAGCAATTGATCAAGGTTCGATTCCTTGTGGGGGCACAGATTTCGTCAGCCTATTTTGAAGAGTGCGCTCCCTGCCGGCAGGCAGGCTGGCCGCTAGGCCAAGTCTTGCCCTCTCCAAAATAGACTGCCTCCATAATTAATAGAAACATCGTGAGATTTCCTTGAGCGCCTGTGCTTTGTTGGGGCACAAAACAAAAAAGCGGGGCTACATGGCCCCGCGATTCTCCCTGGCTTTCTTAAATCTTTCATAAGGTACGATTTTACCCCTCTCGCTTCCGATGTCGGGATTCCGCTGTTTTCTTCTCGCGTCCAAAAGCACAAATTTGATAACATAGGCGTTGGTTATTATGAGCGCAAGGGCTCCGATAGCAAGAGCTACGGCGCCGAAGACCGATTCCCTGTGCTCGATGCAATACATGAGCAATCCCGTCGAAATCACTATGCCCAAGAGAAGCTTGAGGGCAAAGAACCGCCGCCAGTAGCGAAAGTTCATTTCACACCTCCATTGTTAACGATTGCTGCCCGTATATTGACCTAATTTTTTAGAATCGGCAAGTTTCCTCTAAAGTTTTGACGCGGGGCATATTTCTTGATAATCTGAGTTTCAATGCGTAAATATTCTGGATTCTTTTTAACACTAATCGTCTTGGTCGCCATAGCCTCCGCCTTCTTCGCTTATCCGAAAGGATTCGGAGCTAAAAATATCCCTTGGAGATTGGGCTTGGATCTGGTCGGTGGAAGCCACTTGGTCTACGAAGTTGATCTCTCCGGAGTTGACTCTGGCGACAGGGATTCTGTCTTAAACGGCCTTCGCGATGTTATTGAGCGCAGGGTTAACCTTTTTGGCGTGAGCGAGCCGCAGGTCAATATCAGCAAGTCGGGTGAAAAGTCCGAACTTATCGTTGAACTCGCGGGTATTAAAGATGTGAGCCAGGCGATAAAAGAAATCGGAACTACTCCGATGCTGGATTTTCGCGAAGTTGAAGGGGAGGGGGAGAATGTCCAATTTATCCAGACCAATCTTACGGGTCGCTATATCAGCGGCGCCCAGCTTACTTTCGATCCGAACACCAATGCTCCGCAGGTATCCATAACCTTCAATGAGGAAGGAGCAAAAATATTTGAAGAAATGACCGGAGCGAACGTCGGCAAGACCATCGCCATTTTCCTGGACGGAGAACTTATTGAAGCGCCGGTGGTCCAGCAAAAGATAGTCGGAGGCGAAGCGCAGATATCCGGCCGCTTTACCGTTGAATCAGCGAGACTTCTTGTGGAGCGCTTCAACGCTGGAGCTTTGCCCGCGCCGATAAGCCTTGTGAACCAGCAGACCGTAAGTCCGGCCCTTGGAGAAGACTTTTTGAACAAGGCGATATTCGCGGGATTTGTGGGAACTATTCTCATAATTCTTTTCATGCTTATCTATTATCGCGGTTTGGGATTCTTTGCCGCCGCGGCGCTTCTTATCTATATTGCTATAACTTTGGGCGTCTTTAAGCTCATCGGGGTGACTATGTCTCTCGCGGGACTTGCCGGTTTCATCATTACAATCGGTATGGCTGTAGACGCAAACATTCTGGTCTTCGAGCGCATTAAGGAAGAATTAAAGAAGGGGATGTCCAAGGCTGCAGCGGTGCACGAAGGTTTCCGCCATGCTTGGCCGTCCATTAAGGATTCCAACACTTCTTCTATTATTACCGCGGTCATTCTTTACTTTCTGACCACGAGCTTCGTAAAAGGTTTTGCGCTCACGCTCCTCATTGGTGTCGCTGTTTCTATGTTTAGCGCCATAACCACAACCAGGCTTCTTCTTCAGGTATTCGTCGAAAATCGAAAACCAAAACAGACAAATGCTTAACGTTGACGTAATCGGCAAAAGAAAAATTTACCTTTCGATCTCCGGTATTTTAGCCGGGGCGGCGATTTTGGCGATAGCCATTTTCGGCTTTAAGCAGGGGATAGACTTCACCGGCGGAACCCTTTGGCAATTCAAAGCGCCAAATGTAGCGATTGAAGAAGTTTCCAAGGCATTTTCGGAAGATCTCAAAGTTTCTGACGCCAGACTGACTTTTGACCAGTCTTCGGGAATATTCTTCGCCCGGCTTAAAGATATGAGCGAAGCCGACCATCAAAACTATATTAAAATTTTCTCCGAAAAATACAGCGGTTTTGAAGAAATGACTTTTTCTTCCATCGGCCCATCAGTCGGCGCGGATCTTCGAGAGAAATCCATTTTGGCTCTTATTCTTGTGCTCCTTGGAATCTCGCTCTATATCGCTTTCGCTTTCCGCAAAGTTTATCAGCCGATTAGCTCCTTTAAGTATGGCGTAACCACTCTGGTTTCTTTACTTCACGATGTGGCGATTCCCGCTGGACTTTTGGCTGTTCTTGGCTATTTTGGCACAGCGGAAATCGATGTGAACTTCATCGTCGCTCTTCTTGTGGTTGTGGGTTTTTCTGTGCACGATACCATTGTCGTTTTCGATCGAATCCGCGAAAATCTTTTGCTCTATAGAACCAAAAAGGAATTCGGGGAGATAATCAACGATTCTGTGAACCAAACCATAGCCCGCTCCATCAATACTTCTTTGACTCTTATCTTGGTGCTTCTGGCGCTTTTGTTCCTCGGTCCCGCGAATCTCCACTACTTTGTTCTTACCTTGCTTGTCGGCGTGACCGTCGGTATTTATTCTTCCATCTTTGTGGCTTCGCCCTTGCTCTACGTTTGGCATAAGTTTACGAACAAATAGTAAACGACAAAAAAACCGCCCTCCGGGGCGGTTTTTGTTTTGCCCGCGAAACCTTTTTATTCCCCGGTCTCTTATAAGAGACCGGGGAGAGCTTTGTCTGGGTTGGGCTTGACATCCTTGGGGCTAAAAGGTTATAATTCTTCAACAACTTAAAACATGCAGATTTCAAAGATTTATACCGCGTTAGTCAAGGACCTTTCCGATCGGCAAATTGAAGTAATTGCCGGACGTTTTGGTCTCAAAAACGGCTCCCCAGAGACCCTGGAGGCCATCGGCAAGCGTTTTGGCGTTACCCGCGAACGGGTTCGCCAGATTGAGGCTTCCGCCCTTTCTCTTATGGCTTCCAAGTACGAAGCTATCCCGGCTTGTGTTTCGGCCATGGATAAAGGCAAGAAGTATTTGAAGACAATGGGAGGCGTGGCCAAACAAGAAAACCTGGTCAAGCTTCTTTCCAAAGATATCGAAGGTTTGAACGAAAATTATTTGAGCTTGCTTTTGTCCATCTCCGGTTCGTTCAACTCCTATAACGAAGACAATGAATTCTGGCCCTTCTACTATCTGGATAAGAATGGCTTGAAAGACGCGGTGAAACTCATCGCTTCCTGGGGTTTGACTTTGAACCAAAAGAAGGGCGAAGTCCTTTCCGGCGGTTACGAAACCAATTTGAAGAAATTTTTGAAAGAAAAGAATCTTTCCGCGGAATATCTCGAAAATTGTTTGAGCATTTCTAAGGCTATTCATATGAATCCCTATGGCGACAAAGGCCTTGTGGCCTGGCCGGAAATCCGTCCAAAAACCATCCGCGACAGGATATATCTGGCGCTCAAGAAAAAAGGCGAACCTCAGCATTTCGCGGAAATCGCCAACTTGGTGAATCAGGCTAAATTCGATAAGCGGATCGCCCTGGCTTCCACCGTTCATAACGAACTTATTAAAGACGCTCGCTTCGTCCTTGTCGGACGCGGCATTTACGCCCTTTCTGAACATGGTTTTGAACCCGGCACCGCCAAAGATGTCATTAAGACCATCCTCGCCAAAGCCGGCCCCATGAAATCCAAGGAGATAGTCTCCGCGGTTCAGGAAAAGCGCTTTTTTAAGTACAACACTATTTTGGTAAATCTTCAGAATAAGGAACTTTTTGAACGTTTGGGGGACGGCACTTACAAAGTTCGCGAGGCTTAGACTTATACAGCATTCTATTTGTGCTAAAATTAAATAGATGTCTTTTGGATTAATTTCCGAAGTTCTCGGGATATTTTTGGCTTCTGCCTGGTGGATGCTTTTACCCATCTTGCTTTTGCCGGTTATCGCTTCGCTTTTTGTTTTCATAAATCATGAGACCAAGAAGCGTTCCGCGCGCTGGTCGCTTTTGGACATCAAAATTTCCAGGGAAATTAAGAAGACTCCGCAGGCTATGGAGCAGATACTCGCGACTATGCACGGCTGGGGAGGAAAGCATACCGATTGGACATCGCTTGAAGTGGCAAGCTTCGGCGGCGAGATACATTTCTATATAAGGGTTCAGGAAAAACTTAAAAACCTTATGGAGTCCGCGTTCTTTTCTTTCTATCAGGACGTGGATATCAAAGAAGCGGATGAAGATTACGCGGCTCGAATCCCGTCGAATACGGCGGAACTTTACGCGCGCGGGCTGGATGCCTGGGGAACGGAGCTTATTTTGGACAAAGACGGTATTTTGCCTATTCGCTCTTATAACGAATTTTCAACCGGCGGGAGCGAGAAGCCGGATGGTAAGAATTTTGATCCCATCTCAGTTCTCATTGAAATTTTGGGACGTATTCAAAAAGAAGAGATACTCGGAATTCAGATGATACTTATGCCCGTTAAGACCAAGGCGGTAAAGGAAAAATATAAACCCGCTCTGGATAAAATGAAGGAGCAGCCGCCGAAAAAAGAAGGCGAGTCGCCGAAACCCAAAACCGCGACGGAAATAAAAGTGGCAAAGGCGGTGGAAGAAAATCTTTCGAAACCGATGTTCAACACGCTCATTCGGGTAATTTATGTTTCTCCAAAAACAATTTTTCAGGATAACTACGCGAAGCAGGGGATACTTTCCGCTTTTAATCAATACAGCTCGCCCGATCTTAATTCCTTTAAGCAGAACGACGGCGTGGCTGTGGGCGCGGCAAAATCCTGGTTCTTCAAGAAGAAAAAGAATGAACATCGCAAGGAGCATATTTTGCACGAATACAAGCATCGGGATATTCCGCAGTGGACGGGCCTCGGCAAGCTTTTTACTTCCACCCTCTTCCATCACAACGTTAATTCCAAGTTCTCGGAGCTTTCCGTGGAAAGCCTGGCAACTATTTACCATCCGCCGACCAACGTGGTGTTGACCGGGCCTTATATGCAACGCGTGGAGAGCCGCAAAGTCGGGCCTCCTTCGGGACTCGCTATTTTCGGCGAGAGCTCGGACTTAGAAATCTTTCAATAAATGCAAGAACTTACCGTCTGGAAACTTCTTGAATATTTCCGGCTTGGCATGATCGTCGTGGACGCGCTTTTGATAGGCCTGTTTTTCTACGCCCTTAATAAAGCGTTAAAACTCAGGCCCAGGTTTAAAGCCAATCCGGACGTAAAACCAATTATGACAGTGAAGAAAGCGGAGCTTCTCGAGAAATGGACCGACATCAAGAAAAAGTTCAATGAAGGCAAGCCAGACAGCATGAAGGTGGCCCTTATTCAGGGAGACGCGCTTGTCGATACTATTTTGAAGAGCGCGGGACTTTCGGGTGAACACATGGCCGACCGTTTGGACAATATTGAGCCGGGAGAGCTCGCGAGTTTCGAGGATCTCTGGCGTTCGCACAAAATAAGGAACCAATTGGTCCACGAAGAGAATTTTAATCTCACCCAGGATATCGCCGAAAGATCGCTAAAGGGTTATGAAAAATTCCTAAAAGAAATTAAGGTAATTATCGAACAATAATGCCAGAAGAAAAAAAAGACGTAGTATTTTTCGGGAAAACGGATTTTAGGAACTCCGATAGGATTTTTGGTATTAAGCGCGCCGACCGGAGACAGCATATGTATGTTATTGGAAAGACCGGAACCGGTAAGACCACTTTGCTTCGCAATATGCTTATCCAAGATATCGCGAATGGCGAAGGTATTTGCTTAGTAGACCCGCACGGAGAAGTCGTGGAAGACCTTTTGAAAATGATTCCCAAGAATCGCCTGGACGATGTTCTCTATTTCAATCCTTCCGACCCCGACTATTTTATCGGGTTCAATCCTCTCGAGCTTTCCGACCCGAGATACAAGCATCTTGTGGCTTCGGGGCTAATGGGAATCTTTACAAAGATCTGGGCGGGAGTTTGGTCCGCCAGAATGGAATACATCCTCAACAATTCGGTTTTGGCGCTTTTGGATACTCCGGGTTCCACGCTTTTGGGTATCACTAGGCTTTTGGTGGATAAAGAATTCAGGCAGAAGATCGTAGCGAATATCGAAGACCCGGTGGTCAAAGCTTTTTGGGTGTCGGAATTCGAAGCCTGGAAAGAGCAATTCCGAAACGAAGCCATCACTCCTATTTTGAACAAAGTCGGCCAATTCCTCTCGACTCCGCTTATCAGGAATATTGTGGGTCAAGCGAGAAGCACTATGGATATCTTCGAGCTGATGAACCAAGGGAAAATCCTTTTGGTCAACGTATCCAAAGGAAGGATAGGAGAAGACAACTCTTCGCTTTTAGGCGCGATGATAATCACGAAGATCCAGCTCGCGGCGATGGACAGGATAAGGATTCCCGAAGAAGAACGCGTGGACTTCTATCTCTATGTCGACGAGTTTCAAAACTTTGCCACGGATTCTTTCGCGAATATATTGTCCGAAGCGCGCAAATACCGCTTGTGTCTTACCATGGCTCATCAATATATCGGTCAGCTAGTGACGGATATGTCCACCAAGGTCAGGGACGCGATTTTCGGTAACGTGGGAACGCAGATAGTCATGCGAGTGGGTGCGGCCGATGCGGATTTTTTGGCCAAAGAATTGGAGCCGGAATTCGGACCGCAGGATATGGTGAATCTCCCGAACCGCAGGATATATTTGAAACTTATGGTAGACGGTGTGACCTCCCGGCCGTTCTCGGCCGCCACCTTGCCTCCCATAAAGACGCAGTTTGAAGCCGCTCCGGAAGAGGATGTGATAAAGGCTTCGAGGAAACGCTACGCGAGGCCCCGCTACGCGGTGGAAGAAGAGATTAACGAATGGAGCAATGTGATGCAATCGAGCGGCGGCGCGCAGTCTTTTAAAACTTCACCCCAACCGATGAGGCAAGAAGAGAGGCCGTATAGCCCTCGGCCCGCTGTGGCGGAAAGAGAAGTGAGGCCGTATAATCCCCGGCCAGCAATGATGGAAAGAAGCGAAGCCCCAAAGCAATCTATCTCTCTTAAGGCCCTCGAGGGCAAAGAAACTTTTCCGTCGAAGGAAAGAGAGCGTAAAACACCCGAACAGGTGAACATCGATTCGGTAAGAAAAATGATAAGCGATGCGATGTCCGCTCCGAAAGACGAGAATAGTGAATAGAAGATAGTAGATGGTGAATAGTCCCGATTTTGTCCGCGAATTTATTCGCTCGACAAAATCGAGGATCCTCGATATCGTAAACGATATCGGGATAAGTAGTTGATCGTTAGTGGTTTCAGACAAAGACAAAAGTCGTAATTTCACTACAGGATGAAAACAAAAGAGATAGTAATTTTGACCGCCTTTCCGAAGATATTTGATTCCTATCTTAACGAATCGCTTTTTAAGCGTGCTATCGCCAAAAAGATTTTGAAATTCAAAATGATGGATTTGCGCGATTTCGCGACCGGAAAGCATAAAAAAATTGACGACCGGCCGTTTGGCGGGGGACCGGGAATGGTGCTCATGTTTGAGCCAATTTATAAGGCGCTCAAATCATTAAGTTCAAAGTCCAAATTACAAATTTCAAATAAGAAGACGCGAACAATTCTTTTTTCTACGAGGGGGAAGAAGCTGGATGCGGCGATGGCCAAGAGACTTTCCAAATATGAAAGACTGATTTTGATTTCCGGCCGGTACGAAGGCGTAGACGAAAGGGTGGCCGAAGCGTTGGCCGATGAAGAGGTTTCTATCGGGGACTTTGTCCTCTCGGGCGGCGAATTGCCGGCTTTGGTGCTCTCCGAATCCGTCGCGCGGTTCCTGCCGGGCTTTTTGGGCAAACTCGAGTCGCTTGAGGAACTCAAAGGTTCCTATCCCGTCTATACCCGCCCCGAGGAGTTCAAGCTCGGCAAAAAGAAACTAAAAGTCCCGCAGGTCCTGCTTTCGGGAGATCACAAAAAGATTGAGGAGTGGAGGAACAAATAACGGGCAGACCCAGGGTGGGAAGGAACATTTTAAAACTTTTTGGTCAGTCTACTTCAAATAATATACGAAGATTGATTCGTTTTCAAAATCAATAATTGCCCCTCCCTGCTTGGTCTCCATATGGAGACCAAGCAGAATAATTGTTATTAGGAAATAGAAATTGGTATATGGAACTTGGTATACTTTAAAAAATAATGGCGGCGGAAATAGTTTTTTCGCTTTTCTCGGGATTTATTTTGGGCGTTATCGCGAGCGGTTCGGGAGTAAATATATATACTGGCATTGTCGGATTTTTTGTTATAACCGCCACTACATATTTTTTTAGGCGCAACTTAACTAAATACTTCGCCGTCGCCCTAATCGCATTTATCTTAGGTTTTTTCTACTTTGTTTTATATGGGAAACTCGCAAGCGCGAACTATCCTGGCTTCGGAGAGAAAACTATTATGGAGGCTATTGTCATGGGCGAAACCAAGGTAAATGGAACGGTTCAGAGGACAGAGGCAAAATTATTGTCTCCGTATGGCGGGACGATAGACCTTATCTCGAATGAAGGAGTCCTTTTAGAATATGGCGACAGAGTAAAATTTGAAGCCGCGCTTAACCCCGACAAGTATTCTACTCGCCCGGGAGCGTGGATATATTCGCCAGAAATAATTTCCAAAAACAATGGCTCAGGAGTAAAGCAGGCGCTTTTAAGTTTTAAGTCGAAAGTTTTAAGTTCCTTAAAAGAACATCTATCGCCGCCCTCATCCGCGCTTATGGGCGGGCTTCTCTTGGGGGACAGGAATAGTTTTTCCGCGGATTTTAAAGACGCGATGAAGGGGAGTGGGACTACTCATTTGATTGCGCTTTCGGGATTCAACATCACAATACTTGTAAACGCGATAGCGCTCGTCCTCGGTTCTTTTTTATCCCGCAAGTTGCGTTTCGCACTTTCGATAATTATTATCGTTCTTTTTATTGTGATGGTCGGGGCGGAAGCTTCGGTTGTCCGGGCGGGAATCATGGGCGCGTTGCTTCTTTTAGCGAAAGAGAGCGGGAGGATATATTCGCCGAAGAACGCGATAGCTTTCGCGGGATTTTCGATGACCATTTGGGATCCGAATAACGTTTTTGATATCGGCTTCATTCTTTCGTTCGTGAGCCTCGCGGGAATCGTCTACGTCCTTCCGGCGGTTAAAAACATATTTCTAC
This sequence comes from uncultured Candidatus Saccharibacteria bacterium, assembly GCA_964530925.1. GTDB lineage: Bacteria > Patescibacteriota > Minisyncoccia > UBA6257 > 2-01-FULL-56-20 > LiPW-15. The sequence goes on along the minus strand of CAZHBZ010000001.1, from coordinate 18,994 downwards.
CGAGAAAAAATCCAAAAGGAGTCGCGGAGGCGGCGCTTATGACTATTTCCGCCCAGACGGCGGTTTTGCCAATCGTTATCAAAACTTTCGGCGGATTCTCGCTAGCGGCGATAATATCGAATTCGCTTATCACCGGTTTTGTTCCCTACGCGATGTTTTTGGGATTTCTTATTGCCGTTGCTAATTTCTTTTCAGGCGCCCTGGCGTTCTTTTTCGCTTTTTTTACCGAAATCTCGATGAAATATTTTATATTCATAATCGAGTTTTTCTCGAGGGTGAAGTTGCCCTTCGGAGATTTTTTGAACATTCCCTACGCCGCGGCTATTTATTACATATGTCTTATAATTTTTGTATATGCGGGGATTACCAGAACTAAAAAATAAAACATTCGTTTTTGCCGCAATCCTGCTTTTGGGGCTTTGCGTTTTCGCGCGGACAAATATTTCTGCCTCCGGTCCAAGGGAAGGATTTTATTTTCTAGATGTCGGCCAGGGGGATTCGGAGCTCATAATCACCCAAAACGGCGGAAAGATATTGACTGACGCCGGGCAGGGCTCGCGGGTGGTTGGCGCTCTCGGCAAGATTTTAGGACCCACGGAAAAATATATTGACCTCGTTATAATTTCTCATCCCCAGCTGGACCACTACGGGGGGATGAGATATGTGCTGGATTCTTACGATGTTGGCGCGGTTTTAACCAATGGGCGTGAGCCTCAGGTAATTTCCGCGGAGTGGGCGAATGTAATTCAAAAATTAAATGAAAAGAACATCCCGATGGTAACGCTCGAGAAAGGGGACTCAATCACGCTTGGGGAGGACGGCGTTAAAATACTTTCTCCGGATAAAGCGCTTCTCTTGGGAAAAGATGAAAACGAGGCGACACTCGTCGCGCGGGCGACGGTGGGCGGAGTTTCCGCTCTTTTTACCGGCGATATCGGAAAGAAAACGGAAGTAAAACTCTCCTTGCCGGGGAACGAACTTCACTCTGATATCTTAAAAGTCGCCCATCATGGGTCAAAGTATTCCGTGAGCGCTCAATTTTTGGCGGCGGTTTCGCCGATACTCGCGGTCATAGAGGTCGGCAAAAATAGCTACGGGCATCCATCCAAGGAGGCGCTAAACGCTCTCGACGAAAGAGACATTCCGGTTTTAAGAACCGATCTTTTCGGCACAATTTCCGCGCTTTTCGGCGCTGGGGAATTAAAAGTTTCTACCGAAAGAGGCAGGTAGGTAAAGACGTCCCGCCCCGAGGGGCTATGATGATATAATGTATTAAAGATGACGCTCCTTATTAAAAACGTAAAAGTTTTGGGCGGAGTGAAGGATTTTGGCGATCACTCCGATGTTTTTGTTGTGGGCGACAAAATTTCGGCGATAGGAACTTTCCCGCAGAAAGACGCAGATTTGGTTCTTGACGGGCAGGGCGGATATTTAGCCCCGGGCTTTATTGATATAGGCTCCACAGCCGATCACTACCTGGATATTTTCGACGATCCCTCCTCGGAACATCTTTTGGCGCAAGGAATAACGACTATTGTGGGGGGGCAGTGCGGATTTTCTTTGGCCCCTTTGCTTTACGGGCGATTGGATATGATCCGTAAATGGACCGATGTGGATAAACTGAATATTGATTGGCATACGATGAAAGAATTTTTCGCGAGTCTTAAGGAGCGGAAAATGGGAGTTAATTTTGCGACTTTCACCGGGCATTTGACCGTACGGCAGGAACTTGTCGGGGACGCCGAGCGCGACCTTACCCAGAATGAACTTTCGGTTTTTAAAAAAGTAATCGACGATTCGTTATCCCACGGAAGCGCGGGTGTCTCTTTTGGGCTTGAGTATTCGCACGGCAAGGGAACCCCGTTTAAAGAGATAAAAATGCTCGCGGAATCTGTCGCGAAAGTGAACGGAATTTGCGCCGTGCATCTTAGGAGGCGGGATAAAGAAATCGCCCAAGCTTTCGAGGAGGTTAAAACACTCGCGGAGGCTGCGAAAGCAAAAGTTTTGGTTAGTCATTTTTCTCCTATGATCGGAGCGGAATCGGAATATGAAAAAGTTTTGGCGGAGCTTTATGATTTGCCGGCGCAAACGGATCTTTATCTCACGGCTAGGCCGTTTGAAGAAAATATCGTGCCGATATATTTTATGTTGCCCGGTTGGGCGCAGAAAGGGAGTCTTGAAGAGATGCTCCACTCCGTAAAGGATGAATGGCTGTCTTCGCGGGTTATGAAAGATATCCCGCAATTCGACCCGGAAAAAGTTCGGATACTTAAGGCCGTCAAGAACGAAAGTCTTGAAGGAAAAAATTTTAAGGAACTTATGGAAATTTTCGGCCTTAGCACTTTCGCGGAAACTCTTCGCAAAATTATGATTACGACCGGGTTGCGCGCGACGGTGACTTTGGGAGAATTGGATCCAAAACTTTTAATTGCCACCTGGAAGAATCCGCGCGCTATGGTCGGAACTTTCGCGCCCAAGGCCATGTCTTCCAACTCCACATTGATGCATTTCTTGGGAAGGGTAGAGAAAGAAGAATTGTTTTCGCTTGAAGACGCGGTTTGGAAAGTCTCCGGTTTTCCGGCGAAGGTTTTAGGCTTTAAAGGCAGGGGACGGATTGGCGAAGGATATTTCGCGGATCTTACTGTGTTCAAGAACGGAGAGGTAAAATTCACTATTCTCGGCGGGAACCTGGCATACCGTCCCGGAGAAGAAACCGGTCTCTTCGGCGAGCCAAAATTGCGCACGAAAAATGGTTTTTAAAGGAGCAAAACCCGGGCGCAAACCGGATATATTTTTAATGGCGCTCTTGGCCCTGCTTGTCCTCGGTGGATTATTTATTTTGGCGAGCGCTTCTTCGGAACTTGGGCGTATAAAATTCGGCGATAGTTATTACTACTTAAAACATCAGGCGCTTTACGGGCTATTGCCGGGAGCAATCGGACTTATTTTTTCTTTTTTCTTTCCATACCAAAATTTTAAAAAAATAGCCTTTCCGCTTTTCATTTTTAACCTCGCGCTTCTAACTTTGGTTTTTACCAAATTCGGTCTTTCAAGCGGAGGGGCGAGCCGCTGGCTTGAATTCGGACCGATTTCCTTCCAGCCCGCGGAGCTTTTGAAGCTTACTTTCATAATCTATATTTCCGCCTGGGTTGGGGGCCAAGCAAAGCGTACAGCGAGCTTTTGGGGCGGATTTCTCCCTTTTCTTATAGCTTCGGGAATTATGGCCGGAATGCTCTTTCTTCAGCCGGCTACCAGCACAGTTATAATTCTTCTTGCTTCGGCCGGAATAGTTTATTTTTTAAGCGGGGCGGAATGGAAATATATTTTTATGGCTGCCGGGCTTGTCATCGTTATCCTCGCTTCGCTTATATATTTCACGCCATACAGGATGAAAAGAATCGTGGGTTTTTTGGATAAATCATCAAATACCCAGACTATAAATTATCATGTGAACCAGGCGCTTATAGCTCTGGGTTCCGGAGGCGCTTTCGGCATGGGCTACGGGAAGTCCATGGCAAAAGTGAATTATCTGCCTGCGGTCATCGACGACTCAATTTTCGCGGTGGTGGGCCAGGAGATGGGATTTTTGGGAACCGGACTGATTACAATACTTTTCGGCATGCTTGTTTTTCGTTTATTCTGGCTCGCGAAAAAAGCGCGCGATAAATTCGGAAGGAATATGTTGGTAGGCTTCGGGTCTATCATCGCGTTGCAATCTATCGTGAACATGGGCGCTATCTCGGGGCTTTTGCCTTTAACCGGAGTACCGTTGCCGTTTATAAGCTACGGAGGAACTGCGCTCGCTATCTTTATGACTATGGGCGGTATCTCCCTAAATATTTCAAAATATACAGGCTAACCCCCTTTAACCTATAATCTAAAACCTCTAAACTATTAACATGGCGCGTACAAAAAAATATAGAATTGTTCTCGCGGGCGGAGGAACCGCTGGGCATATTTATCCGCTTCTCGCAGTTTCCGAAGAGCTAAAAAAAATATTCGAAAAAAACGGCTATCTTTTAGAACTTCATTTTGTCGGGGCGCCGGGGAAATTCGAAGCGGAGATAAAAGCGGCGGGTATTAAAATGCATAAAATATCTACCGGAAAACTCCGGAGGTATTTTTCCTTCGCGTACTTAATTGATATCCCGAAAATATTCATCGGCCTCATTCAGGCCTTCCTTAAGATTTATTTTATAATGCCCGATGAAGTTTTTTCCAAAGGAGGCCCCGGGGCTTTACAGGTTGTTTTGGCGGCCTGGTTCCATAGAGTTCCGGTTATGATACATGAGTCCGACGCTTATCCCGGGCTTACCAATCTTCTATCCGCCCGCTTTTCAAAAAGAATAGCTATCAGTTATCCATCTGTGTCGAAATATTTTGTCGCCGGAAAAACTATTTTGACCGGAAATCCGGTGCGGCCATCCATTCTTCAGCAAAAATTGGAAAGCGGAGCCGCGAAAGAGGCTCTTGGTTTTTCATCCGACCTGCCCTTGGTCTTGGTCTTGGGCGGATCGCAGGGCTCGGAAAGCGTTAACGATCTTATAATCTCAATTTTAAAAGATATCATCGGAGAGGTTCAAATATTACATCAAACCGGCGCGGCCAATTATCAGTTGGTGCAAAAAATTTCCCAGGCGACATTGGTGGACGTTGCGGTTTCCGCGGAAGCGAAAAGCCGCTATAAGCCTGTTTCGTTTCTCGAAGGGAAGGAGTTGACCTACGCGCTTTCCGCCGCGGATCTCATAGTAGGCCGGTCCGGGAGCACTATTTTTGAAATTGCCGCGTTCGGCAAGCCATCCATACTCATTCCGCTTCCCACATCTGCCGGGGACCATCAGCGGGAAAATGCCTACGCCTACGCCCAGTCCGGCGCGGCCTATGTAACCGAAGAGTCCAATATTTCTCCTAATATTTTAATTTCCCAAATAAGGAGGCTCATAGACGGGGGAGACCTGCCTAAGGCTATGTCCCAAGCCGCCTTAAATTTCGCTAAACCGCAGGCCGCCGAGCTGATTGCGGCGGAAGTCTTTAAGCTTGCTTAAGGCTCGTTATAGGCCATTTTTGGGGCTTAAAATGCCTATTTAAAGGCCTAAACCGGCATGTTATACTCCAAATATGGAGCCGAAACCACAAAAATCGGTCCGGGTTCGGTTTGCTCCGAGCCCCACAGGGCCCTTTCACCTGGGAAGCGCCAGAACCGCGCTTTTTAACTGGGTTTTTGCGCGCCAGCAAAAAGGCGTTTTTGTCCTGCGGATAGAAGATACAGATAAGGAACGCTCTAAAAAGGAATACGAGGAGGGGATACTCGAGTCCTTGCGCTGGCTTGGACTTGATTGGGACGAAGGCCCTGACGTGGGCGGAGAATACGGACCATATCGTCAGAGCGAACGCGAACCAATTTACGAAAAATATCTGAAAGAGCTTTTGGAATCCGGAAAGGCTTATTATTGCTATTGCGCCAAAGAGGAGCTTGAGGCGCAGAAGGGGGCGATGATAGCGCAAGGTTTGCCTCCGAAATATAGCGGGCGCTGCAGAAACTTGGAATCGCCGCCGACCGATCGCAAACCGGAATTGATTCGGTTTAAAACCCCGGAAGTAAAAGTTGAATTTAAAGACATGATCCGCGGAACGGTGAGTTTCGACGCGTCTCTCTTCGGAGATATTCCAATAGCAAAAGATCTTCGTTCACCGCTTTATAATTTCGCGGTAGTCGTCGACGATGAACTTATGAAAATAACTCACGTCATAAGAGGCGAAGACCATCTTTCGAATACTCCAAAGCAAATACTTTTCGGAAAGGCTTTGGGTTTCTCAGAGCCGACATTCGCGCATTTGCCGCTTATTCTTTCGGCCGATCGGAGCAAACTTTCCAAACGCTACGCGGAAACTTCGCTTATCGAATATGAGAAGCAAGGATATCTGCCGGAGGCGATGGTAAACTTCCTCGTTCTTTTGGGATGGCATCCGAAGGGGGACCGCGAAGTGTTTAAGATTCCGGACTTAATCGAAGCTTTTGATTTAAAACGCGTTCAAAAAGCCGGCGCGATTTGGAATGAAGAAAAACTTTCCTGGCTTAATAGCGAACATATTCGTTCTATGGAAACGGAAAAGTTAACCGCGCTTCTTAAGCCGTACGTTACTCCAAAGTTCGGCGAGGTGGACGAGAAAATTTTACTTAAGATTGTGGAAGTGCAAAAAGACAGACTTCGGACACTAAGGGAGTTTACCGATATCGCTGGATTCTTTTTCGAATTGCCTGCCTACGAGTGGGGATTGCTCGTTTGGAATAAGGAGCCTATAGAAAAGATAAAAGAATCGCTTCTTGCGACGCAAGAGGTTTTCGAGAGTATTGAAAGCGGCGAATTTACCAAAGAAAAGATAGGCGACGCCTTAGCTCCGCTTGCCGAGAAGCTTGGCAGGGGAGTCGTCTTCTGGCCGCTTCGGGTATCCCTTTCCGGACAGAAAACTTCGCCGGATCCGATTTCTATCGCGGAAACTTTGGGCAAAGAAGAAACGCTTCGCCGCGTTGAAAAAGCAATCAAAAAACTTCCGTAAACGAACAATGATAGATCTTTTGAAAAAGACTTTTTGCGTAATTGCTACCCTTGTAATTATTATGGGTCCGTCCAATTCTTTGAGCGCGACAACCGCGCCGCAAACGCGTGAAGAGCTGGAACAGCAGATAAAAGACAGATCCAAACAGCTTGAAACCCTGAATCAGGCTATTCAGACGACCCAGAACACCCTGAAAGACGTTCAGGGTCAAAAAAGCACGCTTCAAAAAGAAGTAAAAACTTTGGATACATCCCTAAAACAATTGGATCTAAATATTCAAGCCGACAAGGTGAACGCGCAAAAAATAAATTACGAAATCAATTCTATCGATATGGATGTCGAAGAAATTGAGGCCTCCATTAGCCAGAAAAGCAGTTCCATTTCCGATCTTTTTAGAGAGTTGCAGCGGAATCAGGACAAAAACACTCTTATGATATTTTTGGAGAACAAAACCATAAGCGAGGGTCTTTTGGCAACCAAGTCTCTCGAGGATATCCGCTCACAGCTTGTCGTGGACATCCAGGCGCTTAAGGAGCTCAAGGACCAATATCAGCAAAAAATGGAAGATCTCGGAGTCAAACATAAAGAACTTGTTTATCACGAGGAAAATTTGAAAAATCGTAAACAAATAACCGAGGAAACAAAGCAAGAAAGAGCCACGCTTCTTAGTCAGACCAAGGAAAAGGAAAGTGTTTATCAGAAACAGCTGGCCGAACTGAAAAAACTTCAGGAAGATATCGCGAATGAAGTGGAGGCTATGGACGCGCAGCTTCGAAGCAAGGTTGATCCAAAGTTTTTGCCGCCGCTTTCTTCCGGGATTTTGGGGATGCCCATAAAAGGAACGATGGCATCACAAACAACGAAATGTGATGTTCAAAATTGCACACAATCATATGGAGCGACGGCTTTCGCGGCATACGGATATAAGGGCAAATGGCATAACGGTATAGACTTTGGCATACCGCTTGGAACTCCGATATTCGCGGCGGAATCAGGGACTGTGCTCGCGACCGGAGATCAGGATAAGTTCTGCTACAAAGGCGCTTACGGAAAATTTGTGTTGATAAAACACGAAAATAATTTGACCACCCTTTATGGCCATCTTTCAAAATATATAGTTTCCCCGGGACAAAAAGTAGAAAGAGGGCAGGTTATAGGCTATTCCGGTAAGACCGGCTATGCGACCGGACCGCATTTGCACTTCTCGGTTTTCGCCACAGCCACAATTCCGCCGGCCACGGCTAAGTATCCGGAAGGCATAAGCCCGTCAAAGAGCTGCGGACCAATGCCTTATGGTGGAGACTTAAATCCACTAGGTTATCTCTAGAATGAAGGGAAAAATAATCCAAACTTTAGTTTTAATCCTCGTCGCTCTCGCGATAATTTATCTTTTCCAAAAAGAAATTTTAAATCTTTTGGGAGACGTGAACGAAAATGTTTTTAAAGATTATTTGGAGAGGGGAGTCGTATTTTTCTCGAACCTGTTCACGGGACTTATCGGGATAATCAAATCCGTTTTGTCTTATTTTGCCGGCATTATCTTGAAGATAGTCGGCAACGCGACCGAATTATTCAAACTTATAAACGGGATTTTGTGGATTTTGGGAAAAGTTTTTGGTCTAGTTAAGGCCTTCTTCGGTTTCTTTGCCGGACTCATTTGACCTTGGGGCGTATAAGTGTGAAACTCTTATAAGCATTTGCTATCCCGGGAAAAGGAGTTTTTATGGCGGATACGTCTAAGCCCGGCTATACTCGGATGAGGCCGCTGGGGCCCAAGTGCAACTGCGGTGAAAACATGACCCACGTGAACGCGATCTGGCTCACGGAAGACACGTATCTTGTTTTCTTGGGAAACTGCGACTTCGATTGTCCGGTGAATCAATTCGTTCTCGATATCGCGGCGACCGTCGAAGATCTAAAGAAGAAAGATTTTTCGGAGTGCAAAGAAGTTTCCGGTGTTACCGGCGAGATCCTGGATGGACAAGATGGCAGCGAGGTTCCTGCGGACGGTCCGGCGAACAGAAATCCGAATTGAAGATCAACATTTAGACGCCCCCTAGGGCGTCTTTTTTCGTATAAACGCCTCCTAGGGGCAAATAAGGGTAAAACAAAGGCAAACATTATTATAAGGGAGATGTTTATGGTTTGTTTGTGGGTTCGCATAGCATATATGCTATGTGCTACAAGGATCTATTCGTA
>CAZHBZ010000001.1:0-10137 GCA_964530925.1 uncultured Candidatus Saccharibacteria bacterium | reverse complement strand
TATAATCTGCCGTAAATGTTGCTGCGACACTATACATACTAGTGTCGCAAAACCACATTCCGCGACAGATTAGTTATTTCTTCTGTCGCTAAACGTGGTTACCTTGTTGCGACAGGTATACCTGTCGCAAAAGGTATATTGTGCGACAGGTAGTATTGTAAAAAAGCCAGGGAAATCGTTATCCCCTGGCTTTGCTTCTGCCTAATCCGGAAGCTCGACGTGAATCAGCTTTCCACACTTTTTACAATGAAAGACTTCACATTCGCCGCCGTCATGATCTTCGTCGGTAAGATATTCGACATCTTCCGATTTGCATCTCGGGCAGACAACCTTTCTGCCGGCCCAGTCTTCGGCCATAATCCCCTCCTTAAGGGCTAAAATGGAACTTTTACGATTATAGGCAATGTTTAGAAGAATGGCAAAAAAGGATATAATTTGAATCTAGAATTCCAAATGTTTGATAACTATAAAAACGAGGAAGATTATAAAGAGCAGAACGGCTATACGATTGACGGCATCTGGTATCCGCGGGTTACGCGTATTGTCGGCATAAAATCCAAACCGGCCCTTTATCGTTTTTACGGCGAAGCGAAGAGCTTCAAAGCCGCGCAAGAGAGTACGGAAAATTCCGCTAAGGAAGGCACGCTCGTGCATGAGGCGGTGGAAGCCCTGATGCTCGGGAAAACTCCGCAAATTGATCCTTTGGTCGCGCCAGCGGTACAGGCCTATTTGGATTTTGTGGAAACACGAAACATTCAAACCGCTCCGGAGTGGGTAGAAAGGAGAATTAAGCATGCCGATCATCGTTATGCCGGCACAATAGACGCGCTCGCGCTTATGGACGGGAAGTTTGGCGTACTGGACATCAAAACCTCGCAAGGAATTTACCGCGATTATAATTTGCAAACTTCGGCTTATGTAGAAGCTTTGCTCGAAGATTTTCCGAACATTCAAACCCGCTGGATATTGCGCATTGATCAGCAGCAAGTTTGTAATGTCTGCGGAGCGACAATGAGGACTAAGGGCGGACGGGAAAAAGTAAAAAGAGGACGTTCCAAGCCTTGCGAGGTCCATGTTTGGAGTGAAACAAAGGGCATTGTGGAGCTTCAGGAATTCCCCTATTGGAAAAACGACTTTCAAGGTTTTTTGGGGGCGAAGAGGTTATGGGAGTGGGAGAACGAGGAATGGCTTAAGAAGGTGGGATATCTATGAGATATGTGGTTCCGACCCGATTAATAATCGGGTCGAGGATCCACGATTCATCAACTGCGCTTTGCGCAGGATGAATCGGGAGAGAATGAAGAGTGGCTAAAACGTATCGGCTATATTTAGTTATAAAATTAAAACCCCGCCGAATGGCGGGGATGTTTGTTAGCAACCGTACTGAATTTCCGGAATGAAATCGGGGGGTTCGGGCGCGGGAGGCTCTTCGGCTTCCTCAACCGGGAGAATCGTCGTCCCAAAGAGATAGGGACGAGTGAGGAGCAAATTTCCGACAGCCTCAGTCGGATTCCTGCCGTCAGAACCGGAGATATCGACCCCGTTCACATGCAGGGTCGCTGAGTACCGCTTCCCGCGGTTATCCCAGAATCCTCGAATCTTGATGTGCATCCTTGACCCTCCTTTCCAATTTGGAACTGTTGAAAAAGATACCCCGTTCCTATTTTTTCGTCAAGCCGCCGAAGCTATTAAAGGTTAGCGGTTGTGGAACACTTCTCAATAATTATCGGAGAACGCGAATTCTTTTTCCCGTAAAGCTCCCCGATATAAAAGCTCAAAACTAGGGCTAAAACAGCCAATACGGCCCAAAAAGCCATCTGTTTATTGAACAAAGTCTTCCCGCTCCCCTCTTCCCTGAAGATTGACATGATTTTAACTATAGCATAGAATAGATGAACGTTGCGTTTCTGTTTGACGCAAGGATAGCTATAAATACGGCTACCCCGCCCGTTTCGCGAGCGAAACAGCGGGATGCTCATATTTGTAGCTAAAATTTATAAATAAATTTTAGACAAATATGGCACATACAAAAGCGCTTGGCTCTACAAAATTAGGCCGCGATTCTCGGGCCAAGAGACTGGGCGTAAAAATCCAAGACGGACAGAAAGCGATGGTTGGGCAAATAATCCTTCGCCAGCGCGGAACCCATTATCTTCCGGGTAAAAATGTTAAGCTCGCCGGCGATGACACAATCTTCGCGATGAAAAATGGCATCGTTAAGTTCACTATGACGATGAAAGCCAAGTTCGATGGGAATCGCAGAAAGGCAACCATGGTTTCCGTTGTTTAGTAAAAAAGCATCTTACCAAAAACCCTCCGAACTTCGGAGGGTTTTTGGTTCGCTTCGCGTCAAACGGTTATTCCGCCTCAATTTTGATTTTTAACTTGGCCACTATCCCTTTTGGAAGATGCGCCTCCGCTTCGTGCGCCCCTAATTCCTTGAGAGGTTTGGATATTTTAACTTCGACTCGGTCTTTGGTTATGAGCCCTGTGTCGCGCAAGCCTTTGAGAATTTCATCCTTATTCACGGAGCCGAAGACCGCGCCTTTTTTATCAACTTTCAAGCGAAACTGGAATTCTCGTTCGGATAAAAGTTTTGCCAATCGGTTAAGCCTTTCCTCGGTTGCCCGGTCGTTCTTTTTGATCGAGGAGAGCTCGCCCAAGTTCTGTTCGTCCGCGACTTTGGCTAATTTTTGAGGCAGGAGAAAATTCCGCGCGTATCCATCGGAAACATTTTTCACATCATTCTTTTTTCCAATTCCACGCACATCGGTTAAGAGTATAATTTTCATGTAATTATTTTAATTAACCTAATTGTACTAATTGACCTAATTGGCACATTCCGGTTTAGAATAATTAGAAATTAGTATAATTTGCTATTTTATCTTGTCTTGCAACACTTGAATCGCTTTATCGAGTTGGGGATCCCGGCTATTTTTTATATCGTCGTCCGAAAGTTCGATTTCATAATCAGGCTTAAGACCGCTGCCTTCGAGTATATGCCCGGAAGGCAAAACCCAGTGCGCGATAGTTAGCTTAAGTTGACCGCCATCGGGAAGTTCCTTGAGTTGTTGGACTGTTCCTTTTCCGTAGCTCGTTTCGCCGACCAAGGGTATTTTAGCTTGGTCTCTTAAGGCGCCGGCTAGAATTTCCGAAGCCGAAGCGGAACCTTTATTTATCAAAACCACAGTTGGGAATTCATAAAGATCTCCGCTCCCGCTGGCTTTAAGCGTTTCTATTGGCCCGGTTTTGTCATTTTCGCTGACCACCACTGTTCCTGGCTTGAGGAACCATCCGGCCAAATCCACAGCCACGTCTAAGAATCCTCCCGGGTCGTCCCGAAGATCAAGAATTATGCCCTCCGCGTTCTTTGAAGCCGCCTGTTTCAGAGCTTCATAAAAATCCTTGCTCGCGTTGCCGTTAAAGTTGCGCAGGGAGATATGGGCAAACTTATTTTTCATCTCAAAGTCCACGGTCGGAACTTCAATTATGCCGCGCTTGATGCTTATGTCTTTTGCCGCCGTCCAGCCTTCGCGGAAAACATTTAAGACAACCTCGGTATTTTCCGGTCCGCGAATAAGGTTAACCGCTTCGTCAATTTGTATGCCGTCGGTAGAAGTAGTGTTAATCTTGAATATCCAATCCCCCGCTCTAAGCCCAGCCGCCGCCGCCGGCGAACCCTTTAAGGGAGCGATAACTGTGAGCTGTCCTTTTCTTATCCCCAGTTCGGCGCCAATGCCGCTAAAGTTTCCCTGAACATCTTCCATAAATTTTTTGCCTTCCTCCGGATTAAAGTATTGCGAATACGGATCATTCAAAGACCCAACCAAGCCCCTTATCGCGCCATAAACTCGCGCCTGGCCATCCACGTTATCCGCCCGAAGATAAATATCATCGATTGTTTTCCAAGCCGACCAGAAGGTTCTGAAATCCGCCAGAGTTTCTCCGGATTCCACATTGCTTACGCCTTTCGCTATCACCACCTCCGGAATACTTTTCCCAATTTCAAGGCCCCAATAATAACCGCTCCCGAGAAGCGCCGCCGCGGAAAGTATGACCAGTCCAAAAGATACTATCTTCTTTTTAAGCATTGACTAATTTTACCCCGTCACCAGATCGAGCGCAATTATTTTTCTTGCCCGACCTGACGATGACTTTCTCAAAAATGCCGCTAAGTATGAGAACATTAAATATATTAATTCTCGTCACTAACAAAAGGGTTGACGCTCGGCTCGGTGCGGGGTCTAACCCAACCTCGTTTTAAAACAAAAATTGAAAAAAAGACTTAAATTTCTTATGATACGAGCGTGCCCATAGACCCCTCCTATCTCGAAGAAATAAAGAAAAGAAAGAAGGATTCCAAGGTCTATAAGGAGTTTCAACTGACGGGCCTCGAGATTGCCGACATCTTGGACGACCGTGAGCACAAATCGTTATATATCAAGCTCGCAAAGACCAATCCCCGGCAAAAACTTATGGAGGTGGCCAAAGATGTCGCGGACAGGAAAAACGTTAAAAATATGGGCGCATATTTCATGAAGGTCTGGAAGGAGTCCAAGATTGCGAAACCCAGGAAAAAAGTATTGCTCGCCAAAAACTCCCGCTACTGAACTCTCATTGTGTTTCTGTATTGTGTGTCTATTACCTACTACCTACCACTTACTACTTACTTCTTCTAATGGATCACATTTGGAAATTAGCCGATAAAAAAGAAGAAAAACTGCTTCGAGGAAAAGCGGTTCCTTTTGATTTCAAATCCATGAGCCGGAAGGAAATTCAAGAGATGGTGACTAAGATGCGTAAAATGATGCGTGAGGCCAACGGCGTAGGGCTTGCCGCGAACCAAGTAGGACTTCCCTTCCATATGTTTGTGGCCGAAGTTCCTGACGAAAAATCCGGCGGTAAAAAGTTTTACGCGCTCTTTAACTCCAAAGTGGAAAAGAACGGAAAGGAAACTAATAAAGTAGAAGAAGGATGCTTGAGCGTTCCTTTGGTTTATGGCGAGGTGGAACGGCCGAGCCGAGTTACGCTTACCGGACAAGACAAGACCGGAAAGTTTGTGAAAATAAAGGCTTGGGGACTTTTGGCTAGAGTTTTCCAACATGAAACCGATCACTTAAACGGCATCGTTTTTATCGATCGCGCAAAGCAACTTTACGAATACGAAACTAGCGACACGGATTAGTGTCGCAGTATAAGCTGTCGAGCGCGCACAGATAAAATTCAATTTACTACAACCTATAACCTACCAACTACAAACTATGCGCTATATCTTCTTCGGTTCGCCGGAATTCGCGGGAACAATTTTTTCCGAGCTTATAACGGCCGGATTTCCTCCGGTTGCCGTTATAACCAATCCGGACAGGCCCTTCGGAAGAAAAAAGATAATTACTCCCCCGCCGGTAAAGCTTTTGGCGGAGAAAAATGGCATTCCTGTGTTTCAGCCGGAAAAAATTGGCGCAGAATTCATTGAGGAGATTAAGACCTTGGAAGCGGAAGCTTTTGTGGTCGCGGCGTACTCAAAAATAATCCCCCAGGCGTTGATAGATGCGGCTCCCTTGGGGGCTTTAGGGGTTCATCCCTCCCTTTTACCTCTCTACCGCGGAGCTTCTCCTATCCAGGGAGCGATATTGGGCGGGGAAAAAGAAACCGGAGTCGCAATCTACAAAATGGACGCGGCAGTGGATCACGGCCCGGTTTTTGCCGAACGCAAAACGGAAATAGGAGAAAATGAAACTTATTTAGAGCTTCAAAAGCGACTTGCAAAAATAGGAGGCGAAATGATAGTGGAGGTTCTGCCGAAATTCGCGAACAGTGAAATAACCCCTGTGGAACAGGATCATGAGAAAGCTACGCTCACCAAAAAATTCAAAACCGGAGACGGATTTGTGAGCGAAGAAACGCTCGCCAGAGTCTCGTCCGGAGAGGATCCAGAGGAGGCGGAACATGTGAGCCGAATTATTCGGGCTTTAAATCCTGATCCCGGAGTTTGGACTCTTAAAAACGGAAAAAGGATCAAACTTCTTTCGGCGAAACTCGAAGACGGCCGGCTCGAATTGGATTCGGTTCAAATGGAAGGCAAGACTCCGCAACCCGCGAAACTATATTTTTAAGGTTTGTTGCGTATTTAATCCGAAGCTACTTACTACCTACTACCAGCTACTTACTATTTAATCCCCCATTTGGTGATGAGGCCGCTCAAGAAATCCCAATTTAGATTTTTGAAGAAACCGTCTATATAAGTTTTTCTGTCTACCGCGTAATCGATAAAGTAAGCGTGCTCGTAAACGTCTAGAGGCAAGAGAAGCGCGCAGTTCCAGACGGAACCCACATTGTGCGCGTCGCTTCCGTAGATGTGGAGTTTCATATCTCCAAAGTCGTAGCAAAGTACCGCCCAGCCTCGGGCAGACATTCCGGTCGCGATCATTTCTTCTTTCCAGGCATCTATTGAACCGAAGTCCCGTTCGATCATTTCGACAAGAGCACCCTTGGGCGTTCCGTCTCCTCCTAGCGCGGCAAAGTAAAATTCATGAAGCTTCATTCCGTTTACCGCGAAAGTCTCCTGCCGTCGGAGTTCTCCGTATTCGCTGTATACCCCGTTCGCGGTTTTCTTATTCGCGGTCAGGAGCTTCTCCTGAATTTCGTTAGTCTTTTTTACATAGCCTTCATAAAGCTTGTAATGATTTTGAAGCATTTTGAGCGAGAGTCCCTCCAAATCCTTTTCTATTTCTAACTTTTTTGGTTCAAATGGTTTTTGCATTTTTGAATTTATTATTTAGTTTTTGATTATCTCCATACTAACATATTGGATTTTAATGGCGCTTAACCACTCCGGCAATATCAACTAATTAGCGGTCGTCAGTTAGTTGATATCTTATCCATTGACATTGTAGATATATATGATATAATATCAGCTGAACCTGAATATGCGAAGAGGAGGCAGTCATGTCCCAGGCCAAGGAAGAGTTCCCAATTCCCACCAACCCTGAGGACGTCCGGACCCTCGCCGCGTTCATGAAGAACAAGGCAAGAGAGGTCTTTGGACCCTACTGCGTCTCCTTCGACGGCGCTGGCTGCGCCATCGCGCTTCCGAGCGACACGCAGGAAGCGATCGAGCTCAAGATCATGGAAGGGATCGCGCACTAACGCCCTTTCCCCTCCCCCTCGTGCCCCGGCCAAACGCATTCGCGCAGGCCGGTTTTTTTTCTTTATCTTTTATGGCGGAAGCAAGAGGCCATGTGGTCGTTGACCATTCCCACGGCCTGCATGTGCGCGTAAATAACGGTGGGACCCAAAAATTTGAACCCTCTCTTTTTGAGGTCCGCGGCCCAGACCTCAGCTTCTTTTATTTTTATCGGATAATCGGAAATTTTTACTATTCTGTGGCAGATAGCTTTATTTTTTACAAAGCTCCACATGTATTTTGAAAAACTTCCATATTCTTTTTGAATCTCCAAGAATCTTTTCGCGTTATTGATAGCGGCGTAAATCTTCAATCGATTACGGATTATGCCCGCGTCGGCCAACAATCTTTTTTCGTCTTTCGCTCCGAATTCGGCGACTTTTTTAACATCAAAATTGGCAAACGCCTTTTCGTAATTTTTCCGCTTATTCAAAATCATTCGCCAATTAAGCCCGGCCTGGGCGCTTTCCAAAATAAGAAACTCAAAGATCTTGCGGTCATTGCGGACAGGCACTCCCCACTCTTTATCGTGATAAGCGAGCATGAGCGGATCGCTTTCGCCGGCCCAAAGGCATCGTTTCCTTCGCATTACTTTAGAAGATTCCAAACGGCCGGGTCTATGTCGCCGTCCATTTTGAAGAAGACCACTCCCTTAAGTCCATATTTTTTCGCAAGTTTTATTTTGTCTTCCATTGCTTCCGCGTCGCTTATTGTAAGAAATCTGGTTACGGTGGGCGTCTCAAATAATCCTTTGGGCGCGGTAAGAGAAGCCAATCCATAGATCAGATTTTTGGAAACATCTATCGGCGTTGACGTGGCGTAGGTCAGGGCTAGCTCGCCCCAGGAAGTTCTCGTGGGTTGTAATCCAAGATTATCCGCGTGCGCCATCGCCTGCACAAAAGTTCGGCTTCGAAGGCGCTTGTAGGTCGCGATGCCATCGTTCCAGGAAACCTCGTATTCATAGCCGTAGCTCGGAATGCCAAGCATTATTTTTTTGGCCGGCACCATTTTTATGGTTTCCTTAATAACCTTTTCCACCCAGTCCGGATCGGCGACGGGCATGTAGAGTTCCCCATTCCCCTTCTTCGCGTTCAACGTGATATCCACAGCCTGCTGGTCGTAGGCCATAATCCGGATCTCATCACAATATTTATTGAGAGTTTTGTAATCGTTCGCGTATTCCATTGTCTTCGGCGGATTTTTAAAGCGATCGGCCAAGGGCATTCGCGATTCAACGGTGCAGGTCAGGGTCTTACCCATCGGTTTTAGCCGGATAGAGAGTCCGTAAATAAAAGTGTTGAAATAGTCTTTTGTCTTCGCCCACTTGTCCTCGTAGTCGATATCTATGCCGTCGAAATTATTGTCTTTAACAAGTTTGGCGATGATGTCTTCGTGCTTGATACGTCGGGCTTTATTGGAGAGAAGCGCGTGGACCGCGTCGCCGTCTAGAAGCGCGATGGTTGGGATAACTTTAATCCCCCCGTCTTTTACGGCGTCGAGCCAGCCGTCCCAGGAGCCGTTTTCTATTCGAAGGGAATCCTTGAGGGTGCCATTGGGGTTCACTTCGTACGAAAACGGGCTAATAGAGGTAAATTTCTCCATTCTAAGGGCAAAATCCCGGGCTCCTTCCCCCTTCTTCCAAAACGGAAGCCAAGCGGAATATTTAAGAGGGGCGGCAAAGGACGCGCTTGGGACCAAGGCGAAGATAAGGGTTGCCAAAGCTAAAATTCTTTTGGTAGTATGACCGCGCATACAAATATGATACTTTAAGAATCAAATAAGACCAAAATCTAAAAATAACCAAAATGACCGGCTTGCCGCGACAATTCGAAACAGGAATCTATGAAATCGACGTTCAACACGTGGAATTCATCGCCTTGCTTAAAAACATCCAAACTAAAATGGGCTCTTCACCCAGGCAAGAAGAGATATCCTCTCTTTTGGCGCAGCTCTCCGAATACGCTCAGAAGCATTTTAAAACCGAAAAGGAGCATATGGAGCGCGCCGGATATCCTGGTCTTGCCGAGCACATGGAAGAACATGGGAATTTGCTTCAGCAAATTGAATACTTTGAACAAAAGTATAAGTCCGAGAATTCTTCCGTGGCGATATTCGATATGGTTGATTTTATGGAGACCTGGCTTTTGGAACATATTCCAAAATACGATACGAAATTCGCGGAATATTTGAAGGCGAATATGATAGAATAGACGGAAAGGTTCAAGAACATTAATTTAAAAATGGAAGATAAGAAGGAAATGAAAAGGTGCTGTGAGAATTGCAGAATGTGCGAAAGTGGAGCGTGCTTCGGCTATGGCCAAGGCCAGCAATGTGGTTGCGGAGGGTGGCACAGGAGGTGTGGAATGGGCCACGCGGCAATCCGTATCTTTGTAGGTCTTGTAATCGTGGGTTTGGTGTTTATGGCTGGCGTTAAATTGGGCGAACTAAAATCCGCGCTTTACGGCTTTGATGGTGGTCGCGGAATGATGAGCGGAAAATATTCCGATATGATGAGGAATAAATTTTTCTACAATACCGATCCATATGAACAGGGCTGGATGATGGGAGGCTATCCCTCCGACTTGGAGACCAAAGCAACTCCATCCGGAACTGGAATTTAGGTGAAATAGTGTGTGTATTCAAAAACCCGGATAGTCCCCGCCTACCGGCAGGCAGGCATGGACTATCCGGGTTTTAGTTATGGTCGATTGTGGCGCATGTTGTCCAAGGCCCAGGTGTATTCGATCACTAGAATCGGAATCCATTGCGGCTCTTCGTGGATTATGAACATTATTATTCCAAAGAGGCCGGCTAAGGTGTTTATGATGAAAAAGGCGATATCAAAATGCTGTTCGTGCCGAGACGTGCTCTCGTTATTTGTGACATATAAAAGCCATTTCCAAAGCATGTATAAATTATACCGTTCAATTGATTTCTCCGCCAATTTTCGGGAT